>CAZERC010000020.1:0-30274 GCA_964515395.1 uncultured Synergistaceae bacterium
CGGGACCTCCTGGCCCCGGGGCTTCGTGTATGACATAATCTTTGGAATAATTGCTAATCGGGCAGGGGGAGAAAGCTCGTCGCCTTTGAGGCTCCAAGGCGGTCTGCACCCAGAGCGCGAAGGATGCCGGCCGTTACCAGTGTGCGGATGCCTCCGGAAGCCTTGACATGCAGGCTGTCGGAAGCGACGGTTCTGAGAAAGGCGACATCATAGAACGTCGCTGGCCCGGCAAATCCGGTGCCGGTCTTGAGGTAATCGACTCCTGTCTGTTCGGCGATATTGACGCAAAGAAATTTTTGTTTGTCATTCAGAAGGGGCGTCTCAATGATTATCTTGAGACATTTGCCCGATGTGGCTTCGCGGAGAGCGCGAAATTCTTCCCGCACTGACGGCCTGTTTTCGTCGATGATGTCCGAGATGGTGGCCACCACATCGAACTCGTCTGCGCCATGTTCGAGGGCCCATTTGATTTCATTGACCTTGACTTCAACAGGAAGGGTCCCCAGTGGGAAGGCTATGGCGGCGACGACTTTCTGCGGCTTTCCGTCAAGGCAGGATTTGGCATAGGGAACCCATAGCGGAGGAACGCATACGGCGGCAAAACCGAAATTCTCCGCCTCCCCGCAAAGGTTCTTGATATCTTCTTCCGTAGATGAGGCGGAAAGCAGCGTATGATCTATGGAATGTCGTATTTCGTCGACTCCCGGTTTTTCATAAAACCCGGCTTCCGCCCGTGCCGCCTTGATCCCGGCCTTCTGTGCCAGCATTTCGATATCGGTCATCTCGCACCACTCATTCCTTCAGACACCCGCAAATTTCCGTGTCTTCTCCGTTTCCCTCCGTGATTCTGACTTCCGTTACAGAGATTTTGCCCTGCCGGTGGAGGTACTGGATGAGGCACAGGACGGACGAATCATCGATCCCTATCCGTTCAGCGATGTCTTTGATAGTGAGCACATCTTCCTGTTTTGATTCTCGTAAAATTTCTTCGGCCACTATTGAGAGCCACCGTTCGAAAAGCAGTTGCATTTCCGGTGTCGCCCCGGCGGCAAGCTGGGAAGTTCGTGAGACGGACTCTACGAGTCGCGCCGTAACCTTTGCTCAGGTTTCGGCCATGTTCGGCATCATGGCGTCGGAATTCATTTTAATAGCTCCCTTCCTTCGACTGGTCCCAGTATATGCCATAATGATTCGATGTCCTGTATATAACACGAATCGCCACCTTCAGACAATGTTATGATGAATATGGGGAAGTGGAACTGCTCCACGGAAGGATGGATTACAGGTGAGAATCCTGCTCCTCGGTTTTGGAAATGTGGGGAGGGCCTTTTGCGAGCTTTTTGCCGATCGACGTTCCTGGTTGCACACGAAATTCGGTGTCCAGGCTGAAATCGTTGGCATCGGGACGAGGACCAGGGGGTGTCTTTACGACCCGGAGGGGTTGCCCCTGCAAGATGTCCTCCGCCATGTAGCGGCAACGGGACGCCTGGAAGACGGACCGGAAAGTGGATCTTTCCACTCGGCCCAGGATCTTCTGGAACGTGCGGATTACGATCTGCTCGTCGAATGTACCACCACCAACATCGCCCAACCGAAAACGGCCTTTCAGTTCATGGAAACCGCCATGGATCGTGGGGCGGCGGTGGTCACATCCAACAAGGGGCCTCTTTTTTTATGCTACCGGGAACTCGAGGAACTGGCGCGAAACCGGAGAGTGCCCTTTCTCTTTGAAGCCACCGTTCTGGCAGGGACGCCTTTCTTTTCATTTGCCAGGTACTGTTTGCAGGGAGCCCGCATCATTTCCTGCGAGGGAGTCGTCAATGGCACCTGCAATTACATCCTCGATCTCATGGCGCAGGGGTCGTCATTTGATGAAGCGCTCCTGGATGCAAGGCGGAAGGGGTATGCAGAACCCGAACCTCTTTTCGATGTGGAAGGGACCGACAGCGCCGTCAAGGCTGCCATCATCGCTCAGGTACTCATGGGGTCACCACCGGTGAGCCTGGAGAACGTCCATGTGGAGGGTATTCGAAACGTTTCGGGCGCCATGATCCAGAAGGCAAGACGTTCAGAGGGAAACGTCCGGCTTGTGGCACGCATCAAGGCGGACGAAGGCGAGATGCAGATTACCGTCAAACCTGAAGTGCTTCCCGGAACCCATCCCTTGTCCAATGTCAACGGGGCCGCCAATGGTATGCTGTTTGTCACCGATATCCTTGGCGACGTTTTCGTTGCCGGAGGAGGAACCGGCCCGAAACAGACCGCGTATTCGCTTTTCCGGGATGTCGTCGAGGCTGGCGTCGACGGGGACTGCCCCATGGGATACTTTTTTTGACCCTTTTTTCGCGATTGGAGACGGCGTCATGTTCCGCATCGACCTTCACATGCACAGCACCTTTTCTGACGGGTTGCCGGATCCCGAAACCCTTGTCAGGCGCTCAAAAAAGCGCGGCATTATTCTCCTGAGCCTGACAGATCATGACACCGTGGCGGGGATTCCCTCCTTCCGGAGAGCCTGCAGAAAATGGAACATTCAGTGCATTTCCGGAACGGAACTCTCTGCCGATGCCGATTTTACCCTTCATATTCTCGGGTACAGAATCGACAGGAATATCAACCTTCTGGAATCAAGACTCGAAGACATCAGGCGAAAAAGGGACGACAGAAACAGGCTCATGTGTGAAAAGCTCCAGGCCATGGGAATGAACGTGACCATGGGGGAGCTTGCCCAGGAATCCGGCGGAGAGGTCGTTGCCCGCCCTCATATGGCGAGACTTCTTGTGAAAAAAGGATATGTCCCCGATGAGGGAACGGCCTTCTCCTGGTACCTTGGGAAAAACGGCACTGCATATGTCGCCCGAAAACGGCTTGCACCCGCCGAGTGTGTGAGGCTCATCAGGGATGCCGGAGGATTGGCGGTCCTGGCGCACCCCAGCCTCATGGGTGTTCCGCAGAAGAAACTGGGAGAGCTTCTGGAAGAACTTGTCGCTGCCGGTCTTTGGGGCATTGAATGTTTTTCGGGCCATCATTCGGAAGCCGAAATCCGGTACTGGTCGGATATTGCGGCGAGATACGGACTTGAACGGACGGCCGGCTCTGACTTCCATGGTGGCTCGCGCCCCGGCGGGCTTGGCGTTGCAGTGCCGGAAGATCTCCTGCCCTGGGCGCGGCTCGGCGTTTCACTATAGATTTTTTGACGGTTTCATGGGGACACCACCGAATCTTTGGGAAAAATGATGTTATCATAGGCGAAAACGCGAGAAGGGCGCCAAGCAGACAAAGACGGAACCCGGTTCCGTCTTCAGGAGGGGAAAACATGGGGATCATTGATCTGAGAAGCGATACGGTTACGAAACCCACGGAAGAAATGCGGGCCGCAATGGCTGCGGCCGAAGTCGGTGATGATGTTTATGGCGATGATCCGACGGTAAGGGAGCTCGAGGAGGAATCCGCGGCTCTTACCGGACACGAGGCGGGCCTTTTCGTCACCTCGGGGACCCAGGGAAATCTGGCCGCACTCTTGACTCATTGCAAAAGGGGCGACGGAGCCATCATCGGCAGCAACTGTCATATCTACAATTACGAAGCCGGCGGACTCTCCGTCTTTGGTGGCATCTTGCCCCTCATTGCCGACGACAGCGGTGGAATTATCTCTGTCGACGAGATCAAAAAATGGATTTTACCGCCTGATGTCCACAAGGCCCCCGCGAGAATTCTCTGTCTCGAAAATACCCATAACAGGGAGGGGGGAACTGCGGTTCCTCCAGGAGCTTTCAGGGAAACCGCTTCGGCGGCCAGGGGGTTGGGACTGAAAGTCCATCTTGACGGTGCCAGGGTTTTCGATGCTGCAACGGCATGGAATGTGGATGTCCGCGAGTATACGGGCCAGGTGGATTCGGTGCAGTTTTGCCTCTCAAAAGGCCTTGGAGCGCCGGTTGGATCGCTCTTGTGCGGGCCGAAGGACTTTATATCCGAGGCCCGACACTGGAGGAAAAGGCTTGGTGGAGGAATGAGGCAGGTGGGGGTCCTGGCTGCAGCAGGCCTCATATCCATCAGGAAGATGACCGCCCGGCTGGCTGAAGATCACAGAAATGCAGAAAAGCTTGCAGGTATGCTGGAAGAAGGCGGTCTTTACGTCGAAAAACCTGGGCGGCGAACGAATATGGTCTACTTCCAGCTTGACGAGGAAGGGCCTGACGCCCATACGGTGGTTGAGGCCTGCAAAAATGAAGGTCTTCTCTTCAACGCTATAACCGATCGAAGAATCCGTCTTGTGACCCATGTCGGCATTACCGAGGCCGATGTGGAGATAGCCGCAAAAAGCATACTCAGGGAGGTCTCTGCCAGGTGAGGCCTCTCCCGCAGAGGGACAGGATCGAAAGTGCCGGGCTGAAGGCCCTGGAAACCGTTCGAGGCAAAGGCGTTGAACGGGCTGATGTTTACTACACCGCCGGATCAGGTACGGAGTGGGGACTCAGGAACGGTGAGCCCGAAATCGACAGGAGCGGTGCCACCTGGGGGATGGGCATCAGGGTGATCGACACTTCAGGCGGGCAGGGCGTCGCCGACACCAACGATCTCTCGAAAGAAGCGGTGACGGCCATGGCCGAATGGGCCGTGGCGAATTCCCGTGCCGCCGTTGAGACAGAGGATGTCCCCCTGTATTCCGGCCCTGTGGACTTACGGGATCTCCACCTCTACGACCCGTCCGTTCCGGAAATTTCCTCTTCCCTGAGACAGAGGGTTTGTGGCGAAATGATGGAAGTTGCCTCCAGTGACCCCAGGGTGAAGTCCGTCAGGACCGCGAGCTGGAGCGACGGCTGGGGTGAGGTTTTTTACATGTCCACCGAGGGGGCCAGGCTCTGGCATCGTGAGACGGGGGTTTCCTGCGGACTCGTCGTTGTCATGGAACAGGGCGGCGCTTATGATATGGGTGGATTCGGTCTCGAGGCGTGTTTCGCTGATGAGCTTGACCATCGGGCGATTGCGGCGGAAACCCTTGAAAGGGTGGGCCTTTCTTTGGGAGGAAAATCTCTCCCGACAGGCAGATACACTGTTGTTCTCGACCCCGAAGTAACGGCCATGCTTCTTGATACCATAGGCGACCTTTTCTTGAGTCAGAATATCCACAAAAACCTCTCAATGCTGAGAGGCAAACTTGGCAAGCGGGTTGCCTCCGAATCGGTGACGCTGATAGATGACGGGATTCTTCAGGGAAAAGCGGGATCTGCACCTTTTGATGGTGAAGGCGTGCCGCAGACGAGGACGGTCCTGCTTTCCGCCGGGAAAGTTGAAGCCTTTCTCAATGACCTGAAATATGCCTCAAAAGACGGGGTGGATCCTACGGGCAATGCAGTCCGTTCGCCGGGATCCCTTCCAGAGGCCGGATTGTCGAATCTGTACCTGGAGCCGGGTTTTGGTTCGTCCAAAAGCTTTGTTGAGGTCTCCGGGAAGCGCTTGTATATAACCGATCTCATGGGTGTGCACACTATCGACCCGGTAAGCGGTGATTATTCCCTTGGCGCGAAAGGTGCCTTGTACAGCTCGGGAGAACGCGTCCAGGCCGTTTCGGGTGTGACCATCGCCGGAAATCTCATGGATCTTCTCATGAAAATTACTTGTGTAGGTGAAGATTTGCGTTTTTTCGGAAATGTGGGAGGCTGTTCGGTGGTGATTGAAGATGTTCCCGTTGCGGGGCTTTAGAGGACTCTTCCTGTGTTTCCTGACGATTCTCCTGCTTTTTGCGGCGGTGGATGCCCAGGCTATGACGCTTTACAAGGATGGTTCGGCCGTAGGGAAGCTTCCTGCGATGACACATGAGGGAGCACGATTCGTTCCCGTGGGGCGGATGGCCGATTCACTCGGATGCAGTGCGGAAACTACAGGGGATTCACTCCTGGTGCACGGAAAAACGACGACACTGAAATTGATCCCCGGTGCGACTGCCGCGATCCTTCAAGGCCAGATCATCGCATTGACCCGCAACATGACGGAAAAAAACGGCTGGTGGATCGAAGAAAACGACGCGTTGAAAGTGTTCGGGCGGTTTATTGCGCTGGATACGGGCCGGCAGGTCAGCCTCTCCTGGAGCAACGGCGGAGTTTCGGGTGCCGCCGAAACTGCTGAACCTGTTCCCCTTCATCTGGAGGAGACTTCCGGGTCGCAGAAAACGGCAAATTCCGGAACGTCAGCCGGCGGCCCGTCCGGAAAAGTAAACTCGCTCCGTTGGGGGATACAGGATTTTGGCATCAGGGCAGTGATTGATTATAGCGGATCTGCAGCGGTCAAAGTTGCTTCGCAGTCCGGTCGGGTAAATGTCACCATTCAGGGGATAGCATTGCCGGGTGCGGTTTCGTCTTCACCTGATCCGAGCAGGGTTGACGCTTCGGTTTCCCAGTTCGGTGACCGGGTCCTTTTTTCCTTCGCGCACAGGGCCAAAAGAATCAAACATTTCCGGCTGGAAACCCCCCAGAGATACGTGGTGGATTTCTATGACCCGCAACCATTGAATGATCAAGCCCCTTCTCTTGTCCAGGCCGAAGAGGCTGAACCGGAGGAGAAGGCGCCTGTGAAAGAGGAGCAACACGAAGACCAACAAGAGGTGCAGCTGCCCGGGCAGACGACTGTGCCGGCGGTTTCTCCTCATGATGACGGGAAATGTGTTGTGGTCATCGACCCGGGGCACGGTGGCAAGGACCCCGGTGCCGTGGCCAACGGCCTTCTCGAGAAAAACATCAATCTCAAGGTCGGGAAATACCTGGCCGATTTCCTCAAATCGAAAGGCATCGAACCGGTGCTTACCAGGAGCAGCGACGTCTACCTGAAGCTTTCCAGGCGGACCGAGATTGCAATGAAGCGAAACGCGGACCTTTTCGTCAGCCTTCATTGCAACGCACTCCCTGCAGGAAGACACGCCAGGGGGGTCGAGATTTATCTCATGGCGCTTCCGACGGACAAGCAGGCCATGGAGCTTGCCCGAATCGAGAACAAGGAACTGGCCGATGGTGGGTCGGAAGCTTCGAAGGCGGCGGACAAGCGGACCCAGATGTTGTTGAAAATCCTTGGGGATATGCAGCAGAACGCAAAAATCCAGGAGAGTACAGGGTTTGCAGAGGCTCTCTTTACGGCAGGAAAGCAAAAGGGTCTTACCATGCGTCGGGTTGCACAGGCTCCCTTCTACGTCTTGCGTGGGGCTTCCATGCCTTCGGTGTTGATTGAGATGGGATTTCTCACGGAAGCATCAGAAGCGGCCCAATTGAAGAGGACCGACTACCAGAAGAAGCTCGCTTCGTCCATAACCGTCGGTATCATGGATTATCTCGGGCGATGACATATAATTGGGACTCGGCTGAATTTGAGAAAACCAGCGCGGGTCTTTCCGTGCAGGAACAGGCAGGTGACAGGATATGATGTTTTCCGCTTTCAAGGACGATGATGAACGCCGTCATGCCCCATGGCGGTACGATGCCGAAGAAGATGAAGACTTCGATATCTACGAGGAAGAAGACGAAGAAGAAGAAACCGAAGAAGAGGAAGGAAACAGGAAGGCTCCCCTGGCATTGCGTGTCCTCGTCTGGGCTGCGGTAATCGTCGTCTTTTTCGCCGTCGGGTACTGGGGGTCGGGAATAGCCCTGGACTGGCTTGACAGCAAGGGTGTTATCGTGGACGAACAGGTCGTGCAGACCGCCGACGAGGCTCGCCAGGTCGCGTCGAAAAACGATGAGAAAAATGAACCCGCCGGGGGCGCAAAAAACCGCTTCAAGCTTTATATTCCTGCGGATGGTTCCTTCCGGGAAGAACGTGTTTCCCTTGTAGCGGGGCTCCTTGAGGATGACCTCAGAAACGTTCTTGCGGAACTGATAGAAACCTATGGCGACGAAGAGCTCCTTTCCGGGGATGTCAAGGTGCTCCATGTCTTCAGAAACGGCGACAAGGTCTATCTTGATCTGAACGCCCCCTTTCTCGAAAGTATTTCAAAGATGTCAAAAGAAAAGGCCGTTTCAGTCATTACCGGTATCGTCAGCACCATTTCGAATAATTTTTCGCCCGTTACCAGGGTTCGTTTTCTCATCAACGGGAAGGAAGTCAAGGAGACCAAACCCGTGGACCTGTCTTCCTTCTGGGCGATGCCCTCCTGATGCGCGGCGAGAGAGAAACGAGGTCCCAGCGACATGACTCGATGTGACGGAAGAGCTCCGGAAGCATTGCGGAGTGTGACTATCGAAAGGGATTACACAAAATATGCAGAAGGTTCGGTGCGCATCGGTTTCGGAGATACATGGGTGATCTGCACTGCCTCCGTTGAAGAGAAGGTCCCCGTGTTTCTCAGGGGAAGCGGTCAAGGCTGGGTCACAGCCGAATATTCCATGCTCCCCCGCGCGACGGAAACCAGATCATTGAGGGACAGTGTCAAGGGCCGCATAAGTGGCAGGAGCCATGAGATCCAGCGTTTGATCGGGAGGTCGCTTCGAGCCGGAGTGGAGCTCGAAAGACTTGGCGAACGAACGATCTGGATTGATTGCGACGTCATCCAGGCTGACGGCGGAACCCGGACGGCTGCCATCACCGGCGGGTTTGTGGCCATGGTGGATGCCTTCAGGAAACTTTACGGCTCCGGGAGTATTGATTGCATTCCGGTACGCTCCTTTGTGGCCGCCCTCAGCGTGGGCAAGCTGGACGGCGAAATCCTCGCCGATCTCTGCTACGAGGAAGATTCGGCGGCCGAAGTGGACTGCAATGTGGTCATGAACGACAAGGGCGAATATATCGAGTTGCAGGGGACCGGTGAATCTGGTACCTTCGCGAGACATGAGCTCGAACGTCTTCTCGACGTCGCCGAGGAAGGCATCGCGAAGCTTGTTGACATGCAGCGGGAAAGCCTCGAATTGACGGAAGAGGAACGGGGGGCTTTCCTGTGAGCAAAACGATTCTCCTCGCCAGCGGCAACAGGAACAAGTATTTCGAGTTTTCGGATTTTTTTGAACCAGTGGGTGTGGATGTTCTTTTCGGTCCCGACGTTCTCGGGCGTGAGCTTGAAATCGTCGAAGACGGATCCACTTATGCCCATAACGCGCTGAAGAAGGCGCGGGCGTGGGCGGACAAAGCAGGGATGCCCGCCCTCTCCGATGACAGCGGCCTTGAAGTCCGTGCGCTGTCCTGGGGCCCTGGAACAGGGTCTGCCCGGGTCGCACAAGATGATTCGTCCCGTATCCGGTGGCTCATGGAGAAGATGGAGAATGTTTCCGACCGGGCGGCGAGATTCGTCGCGTGCCTGGCGCTGGTCTTCCCGGGGGCCGGGCAGTGCTGGCTGACCAAGGGGTATTGCTGGGGGCGCATTGCCAATGAGCCTTCCGGAAGTGAAGGCTTCGGCTACGATCCCCTCTTCGTGCCCGAGGGATACAACGAGCCTTTTGCGGTTTTGGGTCAAGGTGTGAAATCGACGATCTCGCACCGGGCCGTTGCGACATTTTCGCTGCGCCGAATGCTATCAAAAGGCTTCTGTGATAGAATGTGTACTCGCTCCATGTCATGAACGCGCGGGGAGGTGCGATGCGTGGGAATTTTCTTGATGATCGTCCATATCATACTGGCCGTTTCCCTGATGACCGTGATTCTCCTCCAGCAGAGGAAGCAGGGAGGTTTTTCCGGCGTTTTCGGAGGAGGTACCCAGGCTGATGCAGCAGGTGGACAATGGCAGCGTTTTACCCTGCTCAGCAAGGTAACCGTTCTCCTGGCGGCCTTGTTCCTGATTTCGTCTTTGTTACTCGTCATCTTGCCCAGGTAGATTCAGGTATGTGAAGATGACGCCCAGACAGCTCGACCGGCTTTCCGATGTCCATAACGTCTCTTGCGGAGAAAATCGGTACTTCAGTGCCGAACACGAGGAGATAGCGGCTGGACTTACCACCGACATCTACTTCGTCAAGACGCGGGATGTCCTGGAAGCAGCCGGAAAGCTGGACACACCCGTAGTTGCGGAAATATTTGCGAGGAAACCGGGAATTTTCGCAGGCCTTCCCGAAGTACTGCGTCTTTTGGACGGGAAGGATGTCAAAATTCATTCCCTCCGGGAAGGCGACAGCTTCGAGGCCAAGGAAGTTCTCATGCGCATTGAAGGCCCCTATTCAGCTTTCGGCATGTACGAGACGGTAATCCTCGGCCTGTTGGCGAGTTCGACGGGATGGGCGACTGCCGCCAGGGAATGTGTCGAAGCCGCCCGGGGCAAACCGGTCTTGTCCTTTGGGGCCAGACACGTTCACCCTTCGGTGGCACCCGTCATGGAACGGGCCGCCGTAATCGCCGGCGGTTGTGCGGGGGCCAGTTGCATCCTCGGAGCGAAACTTGCCGGCATCGAGCCGAAGGGGACCATTCCCCATGCGGCGATTCTCATCGTCGGAGATACCGTCAGCCTGGCGAAGGTTTACGACCAGGTCCTTGAGGAAGGAGAACAGCGCCTTGTTCTCGTGGATACCTTCAAGGACGAGGCGGAAGAATCCCTCAGGGTTGCTGACGCGTTGGGAGGCAGACTGTCGGGAGTCAGGATCGATACTCCCTCGGAACGGGGAGGCGTATCACCCGATTTAGTGCGGGAAGTCCGGTGGCGGCTTGACAAGGCGGGCTTTCGTCATGTCTCGATCGTGGCCTCCGGAGGGTTGAAACCCGAAACGATTGCCCAGCTTCGGGAGGCGGGGGTCGATTCCTTTGGTGTCGGGAGTTACATTGCCCATGCCACGCCCCGGGACATGACCATGGACATCAAGATGGTCGACGGGAAGCCCGTCGCTAAGCGGGGAAGGTTCCCGGGAATCATCGAGAACCCGAAGCTTGAAAAGGTCCTGTGATTCGGAACGCCGGGCGCCGAATTTGCTTGACACGTTACCCGGCCTTCGTTAGAATAACTGTCGCTCTGCCTTCCGGCAGGGTGCGAATTTATTGCGCTTGCGCCTACGGTGTGGGCGAGGGAGTGACGGAATAGATGCCTGATAAGACAACTTTCATGGCGAAACCGAACAGCATTGAGCGAAAGTGGTACGTCGTAGACGCTACCGACAAACCCCTGGGCAGACTTGCCGCACAGATTGCAAAGATCCTCCAGGGCAAGCACAAGCCAGTCTACACCCCTCACGTCGATACGGGCGATTTTGTCATCGTCCTGAACGCCGACAAGGTGAAGCTGACGGGGAGAAAAGCCCAGCAGTCCATGGTATACCGACACAGCGGTTACAAGGGAAGTCTCAAGGCGGTTTCCTTTGGGGAATACATGGCCAAGGCGCCTGACCGGCTCGTGGAAAAGGTTGTCAAGGGCATGCTCCCGAAAAACAGGCTGGCTTTTCACAAGAAACTCAAGGTCTACGCGGGGCCGAATCATCCCCACACGGCCCAGAAACCGGAAAAGATAGAGATTTGATCGGCAGGAGCCGGGAAAGGAGGTAACCCATGAGAGGCAGCGAGTTCTACTGGGGAACAGGAAGACGAAAGACAGCTCTCGCGCGGGTGCGCATCCGTCCGGGTGACGGTGCCGTCAAGGTCAACAACCGCACGCCGGAAGACTATTTCCCCCGGACGGTATGGCAGAATCACGCCTTTGAACCTCTTCGAATCGCCGGGCTGGAAGGGAAAATCGACGTGTTCGTCAATGCCAGCGGCGGCGGACTGACGGGACAGGCGGGAGCCGTCAGACTGGGCATCGCGCGGGCTCTTCTTAAATTGAACCCAGATTTGAAGCCTGTCTTGAAGCAGGCAGGCCTCCTGACCCGGGATCCCAGGATGGTTGAGCGAAAGAAATTCGGTCTGAAGGGCGCCCGAGGCAAGCGGCAATACTCGAAGCGTTGACGAAATGTTCCAGATTCGAAAATCCGCATGATGAAAGGGGGGCGCGTTTCTGCGTCCCCCTTTTTTTCTGAAAGCCCAATCAGGATGAGGAGTCTGGAAACCTTGCTGCATTGACCGTTAACGCTTGTTTAGGCTAGGATGGTTTGTAAGAAGGCAAAAGAAGTGAAGGAGATGAAAATGGACGACAGTTTATGTCCTCATCAATATTTGAACAGGGATAGGTGCCATTGCGAGGGGGGAAACGTGAATATGGACGAGTAGGGCTTTCGTGATTTTGTGTCCTTCCCGTTTTCTGAAACCATCTTTTTCGGATCCCCCCTCCAGAGTTTGAAATTTATTTCAGCAGGTCAGATTTTGCGGGCAAATGCCACGCGGCGCAGCGGCATTGACGCCATGCCGGCGGTTGGTATTGTGCCTGCCGGTCCGTGATGGAGACGGGGGTGACGGCGATGACGGAACGTCTCGAACTGCTCTACAAAGTAGTGGAATCCCTGATGAACGAGCGCAAATTCCTGGCGGTCAAGGAGCTTCTTTCGACGCTTGAGCCAGCGGATATCAGCGATCTTCTGGTGGACATCCCGCAAGTCCAGAGGGTGCTCCTCTTCAGGCTCCTGCCGAAGGATCTCGCCATCGAGGTTTTTGAACACATGGAAGGCCCGGAGCGAGAGGAGCTTTTGAGCAGCTTCACCGACAGGGAAGCTGCCGAGATCATCGAGGATATGTCAGACGACGACCGGACGGCTCTTCTCGACGAACTGCCCGCAAAGACGGTGAAAAAAATCCTTCAGCACTTGTCATCGGAAGAACGCACCATCGCCAACAGCCTTCTCAATTACAGGCCGTCATCGGCGGGGCGCCTGATGACGCCTGAATACATCGACCTCAAGGCGGACATGACCGCTTCAGAGGCCCTGCAGCATATCCGCCGGGAGGCCAGGAGCAAGGAAACCATATACATCTGTTTCGTCATGGACAGCAAGCGGCACCTGCTGGGGACCGTCGACCTGGAGGATATCATACTGGCCCAGCCGGAGACGCCCATTTCGGCCCTCATGAACGAGGACCCGGTTTCCGTCGGAACGGGAACGGACCAGGAGGAATGCGCCCAGATCATGTCCCGTTATGACCTGCACGCCCTCCCGGTGGTCGACAGCGAGAGCCGACTTGTCGGCATCGTGACTTTCGACGACGTGCTTGACATTGTCGAAGAAGAGGCCACAGAAGACTTTGAGCGGATGGCCGGTATCCAGCCAGTCGAAGAGCGTTACCTTGAAACGGGAATTATAACCCTCGCGCGAAAACGGCTTCCCTGGCTCGTCATCTGTATTGCCGCCCAGGCCTTAAGTTCCTCGGTGCTGAATTCCTATTCCTTTCTGATCCAGAGCGTCGTCCCCCTGACTTTTTTTATACCCCTCCTCATAGGAACGGGAGGCAACGTGGGAAACCAGGCTTCCACGTTGATTATCCGCGGCATGACCCTCGGGGACATCGAGTGGAAGAACCTCAGAAAAGTGTTTTTGAGGGAGCTTGTGACAGCCTTTCTCCTCGGTCTGCCCCTTGGCATCCTTGCCATCGGGCGGGCCTACATGCTCGACACGGGCTCCGAAGTGGCTTTGATCGTCGCTTTTTCCCTCGTGGCCGTGGTGATCGTCGGGAATCTTGCGGGTGTTATCCTTCCCATTATTGCAAGGTTGTTCAAGATCGACCCTGCGGTGATTTCCGGCCCGTTTATTACCACCACCGTGGACGTGCTGGGGCTCATCATCTACTTTGAAATCGCCAGGCACGTTCTCGGGTTTGCCTGACCAGAGTGCTTACAGAATCCATGCTCAAAAGGGCGCCCCTCAAGGGGCGCCTTTTTTGACGTGTTGACAGACCGTTCGGTCGGTGGTACTGTCTACCGAGCCTACCGACCGGTCTGGAGGTGTCACATGGCTGATATCAGTGAGACGAGATCACGGATTCTTGGGGAGGCCAGAAGGAAGTTCGCCAGATCCGGATTTTATGGAACCAGCATGGATTCCATCGTCAAGGGAACGGGGCTCAGCAAGGGAGCCCTGTACTGGCATTTCGAAAACAAGGAAGCCCTTTTCAGGGCTGTCATAGAAACCGAGATACAGGAGATCGTCAGGCATTTCATTCCTGGAACCGGCGAAATGGGGGAGAACCCCCTCGAGTTTTTCGTACGTCGGGGCGATGAATATCTCGAGATCCTCTGGGAAGACGAAGACCTTCGCCTGATCTGGGTCCATCTTTTCCTCGAATCCCACCGTGGAGGGGAAAAAGGGCAAGAGCTGTCGCGGTTCATCAGGGATGCCATGACTTCGGCCTATGAAACAGTCGTCCCCGTGGTTTCCAGTTCTTTTCCCGGCCTCGAGGGGAAGGAGAAGACCCTGGAAGTGGAAGACCTCGTTCGCATCGTGGACTACTGTTTTCACGGATTGCTGGTAAACCTGGGAATAACCATCGACCTCGAGAAGGCACAGAAATACTGGCGTTTCATGATCACCCGCTTTATCGAGGGGGGAGAAAACTATGTTTCCTAGACGCCTGATGTTTGTTTTTGCCGTAATCTTTTTCCTGTCGCTGGTAGTCCTTGGCCTTGGTGTCCAGGCCTGGGCACAGGACCTGCCTCCTTTGACACTGGATAAAGCCCTTGAACTCGCTGCAAAAGAGAATCCCCGGATCGGTGCGGCCCAAAAACGGATCGAGCAGGCCCAGGCGAGGATCCTGCAGGCTGCTTCGGCGAAATCGCCCCAGCTGGACATATCCCTCGGGTACCAGGAGAATGCGCATGCCCCGGAATACCCGGTTGTCGACGGAGTCACGGGACGGCCGACGCGATACTATGCCGTGGCCGGTTTCCGCCGTACCTGGCGTGCGGCCCTCTCAATGAACATCCTGATCTACAGTGGAGGTTCCGTGGAAAACACCGTGGAAGCGAGGCGACTTGCTCGACAGGCCGCCGAAGCGGAACTCGAACGTACCCGTCAGAGTGTCGAAAACCAGACGGCTTCGGCATGCTATAACCTGCAGCGTGCCGCCGCCCGGGTCGAGGTGGCCCGGGAGGCGCTGGATCTGGCGGCGGAACATTTGCGACAGACACGGGCCCTCTACGAAAACGGCATCGTGGCGAAAAACGAGGTCCTCCGGGTCGAGGTCGCCCATTCCGATGCGAAGCTCAGGCTCATACAGGCAAAAAACGCGCTTGACACCGCCTGGTCTGTTCTGGAGCGAGTCGTAGGAGTTCCGCTTGAGGAGCAGTACAGTCTTCCAGAGCCACCCGCCGACCCCGGAGGATTTGCCCTGCCCGAGAATCCCCTTGATGTTGCCATAGAACATCGACCGGAACTCGTGGCTCTCGAGCGGTCCAGGCAGTCGGCTCTTGCAATGGCGGAAGCCGCCATGGGAGAGAAACGGCCGAAGATTCTTTTGACAGGTGAAACCTATGTGGCCGACGAAGAATTTTTTTCGGATCCGCAAGATGAATGGCAGGTGGGTATTTCCGCTGTATGGACTTTGTATGACGGGGGAAAGGCCGAGTCCCAGGCTGCCGAAGCAAAGGCGAGCGCCGAAGAGTTTTTGTACAATCTCGAAGATTTCCGTCGCTCGATTGAACTGGAGGTCCGGCAGGCTGCAAACGACCTGGAAGCAGCAAGGCAAAGGGTGGACGTGGCCAGAGCCCAGGTGACCTCCGCTGAAGAAGACTACCGCATGGCGCTCAAACGCTATTCCGCCCAGGTGGGGACCAACATCGATGTCCTGGACGCGAGGGTCGCCCTGGAAAACGCCAGGACTCAATACGTGGATGCCGTGCACGATGCGCTGCAGGCGCGTGCCGATCTTGTTTTCGCCATGGGGCTTCCCCTTGACAAGCATCTCAGGCAGGGAGTGACGACACAGTGAAAAAATGGCTTGTGATCATCCTTATACTTCTTCTTTTCGGTGGACTTGTCGGTTACAGGGCATACCAGCAACACCTGGAAGAACAGGTGGAGCCCGAGAAGGATCTTCCGACGGTTGAAGTGACGAGACTTCAAAAACGCGTGCTTGACGAAATAACGACCTTTACGGCCAATGTGGAACCCGAATCAAAAGCCGCCGTCGTTGCCAGGGTCGACGGACGTACCGTCCTGAGAGTTCTCGTCGACGAAGGGGATGCCGTCCGTCAAGGTGAGCTCATGGCCGTTTTGGATCAAAGCGTTGTCAACCAGCAGATAGCCGAGGCGCAAAGCGCCTACGAAACGGCAAAAGCCGACTACGAGAGATACAAGGCCCTCTACGAGGAGGAAGTCATCAGCAGGCAGCGCCTGGATCACGCCAAAAGGACCTACATTCAGGCGAGAACGGCCCTTGAACAGGTCCGGATCCTTGAGGATTATCATCGCATCGAAGCTCCCGTTTCCGGTACCGTGGCCCAGCGCAACATCGATCCCGGGGACACGAGCAGTTCCCGAACGGCTGCTTTTATCATTTTTCAGCAGGATCGTGTCAAGGTTTCCGGCGGTGTGACGGAGCGCGCCTTTACCTCGGTCGAACAGGGGCAGCCGGCGACGGTCACCCTTGACGCCTTGCCGGGCCAAACATTCGAAGCTGGTGTTTCCCGGGTATCACCCACATTGGATCCCGTGACGAGGACCGGAACCGTGGAAGTGAAACTCCCCTCCGGGGGCACCATCAAACCGGGCATGTTCGCCCGGGTGGAGATACATCTTGGCGAGCGGAACGTTTGGGTCCTTCCAAGGGATGCCATACAGCGCCTTGCAGGAACAGGGAAGTTTGTGTGCTATGTCCTCCGTGGTGATGAAACCTCGCTCAGGAACATCGAGGTCGGCAAAGAGCAGGGGGAATGGGTCGAAATCGTTTCAGGCGTGGATCCTGAAGAAGATGTGGTCGCGACGCTTTCCAGGAACATCGTGGATGGTACGAAAGTCAAGGTGATCGAGCGGTGAAGCTTCCCGAAGTATCCGTCAGACGTCCGGTGGCGACGCTCATGGTATTTTTGGGCGTCATCGTCATCGGCAGCATCGTTTTTTTCAACCTGAAGCTCGACCTTCTGCCCGATATCGAGCCTCCGGTCATTACTGTGCTGACCTCCTGGCCGGGTGCATCCGCCACAGACGTCGAACAGCGTGTGACCAAGCCCATGGAAGACAGTCTCGCGATGATAGAGGGTGTAGACGACATCATATCCCAGTCGCTGGACAGCATCTCTGCGGTTTCCGTGCGGTTTAAGTGGGGCGCGGACCTGGATGTCAAGACGGGGGATGTGCGAGATTCCGCTTCCATGGCAAAGTACGAACTCCCTGACGATGCCGAGGAACCGGTCATCCTCAGGATTACCTCAGGGACGGTGCCGGTGGTCGAGATCTCGATGACGGCAGAAAAGACCTACGACGGCTTGTACCATTTTGCCGACGATGTGGTGGCCCAGGAGCTGTCCCAAGTCCCGGGCGTCGGTCAGGTCATGATTTTCGGAGGAAAATCCAGGGAGATCCGGATCAGCCTGGATACCTCGGTACTTGAAGGGTACAACCTCGCCCCCGAGACCATCAACCGGGTGCTCGAGAGCGAGAACATCAACATCCCGTCGGGCTCTCTTGACAGGGGGGAGACGGAATATTTCCTCCGTGTCCCGGGACGGTTCTCGTCAGTCGAGGAAATCAGGGATGTCGTCGTCGGCAGCCACGAAGGCAGGCCCATAACGATGGATGAAGTAGCAGATGTGTCGGATACCTTCAGAGATCCCATAACGCACGCCTGGCAAGGGGATCACGAGGCCCTGGTGCTTATAGTCATGAAAAACACCGATGCCAACAGCGTCAACGTGGCCAACGGCATAATCGAGCGGATGAAAAAACTGAAAGAAGAAAGGTTCCCCGAAGATGTTACCTATAACATCGTAATGAATACGGCGGACTTCATAACCAGTGCCATAAAAAACCTGGCGATGTCGCTTGTTATAGGTATTGTGCTCGTTTTTCTCGTCACCTGGATATTTCTGAAGCGCCTCCCGGCGTCTTTGGTAGTTTGCGGGGCCATTCCATTTTCGCTGATACTGACTTTCATCGCCATGGGCGGGTTGGAATATACAATAAACATCTTTACCCTCTCCGCCCTCGCAATGGCAAGCGGCATGGTGGTAGACAATGCGATTGTCGCCACAGATCAGATTATTTTCCACATCGAAAAAGGCGAACGGAAGAAAACAGCCGCTATCCTCGGTGCCGGTGAAGTGGGACCGGCCCTTCTGGCGTCGACCTTAACGACCGTGGTGGTTCTTTTACCGCTGGCTTTCATATCGGGGCTCGTCGGTGTCTTCTTCGAGGCCTTGACGGTGGTCATGGTTCTTGCAGTGGCATCCTCTCTCTTCGTAAGCCTGACCTTCATTCCCATGATGGGCGGACAGTTCTTTCATGGAAAGCCGGGCAAACTGTTCCTCCACAGATGGACGGAAAGGTTTTTCTCGGCCATGGAGAACAGGTATCGAGATGTGCTGGAATGGAGCCTTTCCAATCGTAAAAAGGTTATTGCCCTTGCCCTGCTTTTGATGGCCATGACCGTTTTCGGGTTCAGGTTTGTGGGAACCGAGCTTACACCCGACCCGGATACAGGTGACGTTTCCATAACCTTTCATCTTCCTGAAGGGACCCGCCTCGAGGAGACCGACAAGGTCGTCAAGGATATTATCGAGTATTGCGAAAAAAACGTTCCCGAAGCGGAGTATGTCTTTGGTTTCGACGGCCGCGAGGAGGAAGGATTCAGCATTGCCGTCGGCCAGGAAGCGGGCCCGAACATCGGAACCGTCGGCATGAAGCTTGTCGACAAGAACGAACGTGAACGCTCTGCCTTCCAGATCGCCGAAGGGGTCAGGCAATGGATGAGGACCATTCCCGGCGTCGAGAGGATGACCGTTTTGGTCAGCTCGCCAATCAAGGCCATGTTCCTCGGTTCCAAACCGCTGAGCGTGGAAATCTACGGGGACAATCTGGATGAAGTCCAGGCCACTGCGGAAAAGATCGCAAGAAGGATCGATTCCGTCAGAGGTGCCGTGGACGTATCTGTCAGCCAGAAGCAGCCCAGGCCTGAAATTCGCATCGACGTGGATCGCGACAAGGCGGCACTCATGGGCGTGCGAACTGCTGCCGTCGGACAGACAATGCGGACCTACTACTATGGCTATCTCACCGATCAGGAATACTGGGAGGGGGAAAACAGCTACCCGATACGCGTTCGCCTGAAAGAGTCCCAGGCAAACGACATTACAATCCTCGAACGCCTGATGGTGCCTTCGGCGACAGGACGTCCGGTCCGACTCGGTTCCATTGCAGATATCGAAGAGGACAAGGGACCTCCCCAGATTGACAGGAAAAACCGTCAGCGCTACGTCACCGTCGGAGCCAACGTCCACAGCCGTTCACTTGGCGAGGTCACCGCAGACGTGCAGCAGGCACTCAACCAGCTGGACTTGCCGCCGGGCGTCAGGATCGAGTTCGGTGGTCAGGTCAAGGAGCAGAGCGAGGCCTTCCTCCAGATGGGGTACCTGGTCCTGCTTGGGATTCTTTTGGTGTACATGGTCATGGCCGGTCAGTATGAAGCGTATCTGGACCCGCTGGTCATCATGTTCAGCATCCCCTTCGCCCTGACGGGTGTCGTCGCCGCATATCTATTGACAGGGCTGTACCTTTCCCTTCAGGGGATTCTCGGCGTCATCATGCTTGTGGGGATCGTCGTCAACATTGCCATCGTTCTCGTTGACTACATCAACCTGACCCGTGCGAGAGGATCCTACCTGCGGGATGCGCTGCTGCAGGCGGGTGTCCGCCGGCTCCGTTCCGCCCTGATGACCACATTTACCACATTTTTCGGCATGTCCCCCATGGCTGTAAGCCAGGGGCAGGGGGCCGAGATGTGGCGTCCCCTGGCGGTCTCTGTCATGGGCGGACTCGTGGTATCCATGCTGGTAACCCTTGTCCTTGTCCCCGTGGTCTACAGCATTTTTGAGGAAAAGATCCGCAGGAAGCCTCGTTTCATGGAGGCCAGGGAGGTGACGGAGCAATGAAAATGCTCTGGATCCTGTGCAATGAAAGCATCAGCCAGGAAGTCATGGAGTGTCTTGATTCCTCCGGGGCCAGGGCATACACTGTCTGGACCGATGTGCTGGGCAAGGATAACGAGGGTGACAAGACCCACTGGGGGACTTCCGTCTTTCCCGGAAAAAACTGGGCCTTTATGATCTGCGACGACTGCGACTGTGTCGATGACATCATCGAGAAGCTCAAGGAACTGAAAAAGCAGAAATACGTCCGTCAGGCCGGACTCAAGGCCCTGGTCCAGGAGGCGGAAGAAGCCCTGGAAGACGAAGAGGACAGTTGACAACACCGTAAGGCATTTTATAATCAATGTCGCCAGGCCGGCGTAGCTCAGTTGGCAGAGCAGCTGACTTGTAATCAGCAGGTCGTCCGTTCGAATCGGATCGCCGGCTCCACGAAAACCCGGTAATAGCAACATATTATAAAGGCCAGCCCCAAAATGTTCGGGCTGGCCTCGTCTTTTGTGTGCATATAGTGTGCGAATCAGCTCTCCTCGGCCACAAAAAGCATGTTTTCGAGCTTTTGGGTTGCGGCTTTTTGCATGTCCGGAAGCACGTGAGAGTAAGTGTCCAAGGTCAAAGTGACCGATGAATGGCCGAGTCGCTCCGACACAACTTTGGGGTTTTCTCCGGCTACGAGCAGAAGTGTGGCGCATGTATGCCGCAAGTCATACAGTCGGATGTCCGGCAGACCTGTTTTTTTGAGTATGGACTTGAAGTCACGTAGCAGATTCCTGTCAATAACAGGTTCGCCGGTGTTAGAAGCAAACACAAACCCGTGGTTCTTGTAGCCCCTGTTCTTCAGTATCTCTTCTGCCTGGTTTTTTTGGTGCGTGGAGAGCATCTTCACAATGCTATCAGGCAGGGGGACCGTTCGCCTGCTCTTCGACGTTTTTGGCTCTTCAAGCTTCCAGGATTTTTGGTTCCGAACCCTCACCAGGGTGTAACGCACATAGAGCCTCTTGTTTTCGAAGTCCACGTCATTCCATCTGAGACCCAGTGCTTCTCCCGGCCGTAAGCCAGTAGTGAGCATTAGCAAGAAAAGAAGACCCCATCTTTCTTCTTTTGCGGTTTCCATAAACGCCCTGGCCTCATCTGGGGACAGACACCGCATTTCTTTTCTTTTTCTTCTAGGCAAGTCTACGAGTTCTGTCACGTTCCGAACCAAGAGTCCCCATTTCATTGCTTGATCCAGCGCGGAATGCAAAACGGCATGGACGTATCTCACGGTCCTTGGGGAAAGTCCGCGTTCCTGCATGTCGTTATACAGCTCCTGAATATCCAAGGGATTCAACTTGTCGAGTCGCCGGTCGCCCAGGCCAGGGCGGATGTAACTATTGACGAGCCCCGAATAACTGCTGAAAGTCCGTGGCATAACCCTTGGCTTAGCTACTTTTTCGAGCCATTGGTCCAGGTATTCTCCGAGGGTTTGCTTGCTAGGCTCTGCGTAAATGCCCATGTCCCTGTCCCGCAATACCTGACCTAGATACTTCTCGGCCTCCTTTTTTGTTCCGTGAATCGTTTTGTTGTGATAACGCCTTTTCCCGTCTGCATTGCGTCCCATGTAAACGCGAACTAGCCAAGTGTTCTTCCCACGTTTGATAATTTGGCCGGGCATTTTCAGCCCCTCCCTTTCAAAAAAGCTCTTTCTCATTGTACTTAAGATGCACTAGGCACACAATAGGCACATAAGGAAAAACAAGAATGCCATGGTTATGGGGAAATATGGGTAAATGACAGATGATATATAATCAGCGGACATAAAGGAGGTTGTAAATACATAATAGGTATCATTGATCCTTGGAATGCAGAAGTAAAGGCAAAATTAGAATTGACTGCAATGATTGGACTTGATGGTACAGAACAGAAACACTCAATTCGCTCCTTTCTTCTGCTGAAATAACAGTAATAAGAGGTTGTAAATGTCGTTCCATAATCCTTTGTGTTATTGTATGATGAAATAAAGACAAGGAAATAAAAAAGAGAGGTTACAAAAACTAATGGGCAACGGTTTGGTATTCAAAACCAGATTAGGGGAAGCACGCGAAACGGATTCTATGGAGTTCATGAGAGAGCGTGTTTCTGACAAAAGCGTTGATCTTATCATTACATCGCCTCCATTTTGCCTAAACACTCCGAAAGAATACGGAAATATGACTGCCGACAATTACCTCAGATGGCTCAGAGAGTTTGCCGTGGAATTTCACCGGATTCTGAAGGAATCTGGAAGTCTTGTGATTGACCTCGGAGGTGCTTGGCAATCAGGGGTTCCAGTAAGAAATCTCTATCAGTTTAAGCTCCTTATCATGCTGTGCGAAGAGTGTGGGTTTCATCTAGCACAGGATTTTTACTGGTGGAACCCTTCAAAACTGCCCACCCCCGCAGAATGGGTGACGATCCGTAGAATTCGGGTCAAGGACGCAATAAACACCATCTGGTGGCTCTCAAAAAGTCCCTTCCCAAAAGCTACGAACAAACGAGTCCTTGTTCCATATTCCAAGCACCAGCTGGATCTTATGTCAAACGGATATAAGGCAAAAAAACGACCGAGTGGACACGACATTTCCAAGTCCTTTCAAAGAGACAATAGAGGATCCATCCCTTCCAACCTTATTGCATTGCCAAACACCGGAAGCAAGGATAAATATTTTAAATATTGTGAGTCAAGGGACATAAAACCTCATCCTGCTAGGTTTCCCGTCGATATTCCGGCAATTTTTATAAGAATGTTGACTGAAAAGGGGGATACCGTGTTTGACCCCTTTGCCGGAAGTTGCACTACAGGAGCGGCTGCTGAGATCTTTGAAAGATCATGGGTTTGCTGTGATACGGAAAAACAATATTTAGAGGGGGCGAAGGGCCGTTTTACTAAAGAGGCACTCACTGCCGAGAAAGAGAGAATTCTGTTTGGGAACGGGAAACGTCCGCGACGCCCATTTTATGAAGCTCCTGCACCTTGCCTTAACCTGATTGGAGAAGAAGATTCGCCCCTACCCCAAGACGGCGGAAAACACAAGTAATGCGAGGACATATGGAATGGCAGGACACAAAGCACAAACTCTGAATAGCCTCTTCCTGGACGCTTTACCCTCGGAGATTATCCGTAGACATTCCGATATTAGGGAAAAGCCCATGGAAGTTGATTTTAACCCCCAATTTTTCCCGGAAAAGATTCGCCTGTATCTTTACACAATTAGTCATCCGCCTGGTGGGCGAGGGTACGGAGATAATGACGTAGAGTTCAAGATTACGATCAAACTACCTGAACACGAGCCTAACGGAAACACGAAGGCCAATTTCGATGATTCCGGAGAAAGGACTCCAATACTCGCCGGCTTCGAGGAGGATTATTTCGTCTTTGTGTTATGGGATGCCATGGGATACAGAGATATCTCATACAACCGAAATATCCAGGTCAAAGGCTCAACCATCATTGAAGCTACGGCAAGAGGAATATCGTACCAATTCAGGCGACTCAGGAAGACTGGACGAAAGGAAACGATTCTTGCCTGTAATGCAGTTGAAAATAAGCTTTGCCATGCTCTATGGGCCCGGGCTTACGTCACGAACACCGTTCCCGAAAAAGAAGGGGAGGTAAAAAATCTTATTTTCGTATCCGGGCAGGGTTTTGAACGTGCTTTTCCGGAGGTTTTCGGGCGATCATGAGGTTGCGGGAAATTCCCCTAAGACTTGCATATTATCGGGGAAAGCATGATATAGCGAACGAATTTTACCTTCCCTGCCTCAGGAGCGCGGTTCGTTATAACCGGGCCGTGGGTTTTTTTTCCAGCACGATATATATTATCGCTTGGAGTGAGATCCTGTCTTTTATGGAGCGGGGAGGGAAGATTAATGTCATCTCGTCTCCAAGGCTAGTCAAGGATGACGCTGACGCGCTGGCCGACGGATACGAGGCCCGAGATGACGAAGTAAAGGCCCTGCAACTTGCGAAAGAATTCGAGAGTATGCTGCATAAACCCTATCTCGAAAAACCAAGCCTCCTCCTTGCCTACTTGGTCGCTAATGGGGTTGTTGAGTTCAAGACTGCTGATCCACATACCTCTTCACTAGGTTCTGTAACCAAACGCATCTTTCATGACAAGCTGGGAATTTTCACTGATGCTGAAGGGGAGTCTGTGGTATTCAAGGGATCTATGAATGAAACTTATTACGGCCTTTCCGATGATGGAAACATAGAATCTGTCGATGTCTTCTGCTCTTTCCGCCCCTCCTCAGAAGGAGAGCGGGTACGAGAATCAATCAACCACTTTGCGCTGCTCTGGGAAAACCAATATCCTGGCGTCCAGGTCCATCCATTCCCGGAGTCTGCACTGTCTATCATTCGCAGAAATGCGCCAGAAACATACTCCGAATTTACCGACATCCTCGACGAACTGAAAAAGGAATGCGATAGGATTAAGCCCATGGTAACTCCCGGAAAAACACCACGCCCTCATCAGCAGGCCGTCATTGACAACTGGTACGCCAAGGGGCGCCGCGGGGTCATCAAGCATGCTACGGGAAGCGGTAAGACTTTTACGGCCCTATGCTGTATTCGAGATGCCCTAGAACACCGGGAGATTCCGATCATATTGGTTCCCAGCAATGCACTTCTCTCTCAATGGGAACACGAGATCAAAAAGGAAATACAAAACACTAACATCCTCCAGTGCGGAGATTCGAATAACGCATGGAGAACACAGAATCTTCTGGTGGATTTTTCCAGCACTTATTCCAAAGCAGATAATCGTCTCATCTTATCGACCATTCAAACGGCACGGAGCGATGATTTCCTTCAGAGGCTTCGTCACGGACCACACTTATTCCTCGTCGCCGACGAGGTACATCGAATGGGTAGCACGGAACATAGAAAGATCATGGAGAAACTTGATTGCGGTGCCCGACTCGGGCTTTCAGCTACTCCTGAACGGTTTGGCGACAAAGAGGGGACGGAGGCGATATTTGATTTCTTCGGCGAATGCTTGTCTCCGGAATTTTCACTACGGGAGGCTATCGAGGAAGGTGTCCTAACGCCATACTACTATTACCCGTCCCATGTGCGCTTAACGGAGGAAGAGCAAGAGGTATGGAATGATTACACCGAAAAACTATCCAGGCTTGCTGCGCAGATAAGACAGGAATCGAACCCCGAGCGACTCGCCCGACTCCGGTATCGCTTTAAAAGATCCTCCATCGATCGGGCCAGGGTGGCCAAAAAAGCGGTGAGCAAGGTCAAGGCGGCAGTAGACATCGTATCAAGGAAATTCGTTGACCAACATGTTTGGCTCATCTATTGCGAGGACACACAGCAGATGGACGAAGTTTACCACGGTCTCCAGTTCCTGGATATGCTTCCAAATGGTGTTGCCATTTCTAGGTATTTTTCTGACATGGATGGAGACCGCCGTAGAGAAACGCTTGAATACTTTAAGAGGCATAGTGGCATAATCGTGTCAATTCGTTGTCTTGACGAGGGTGTAGACATACCTTCAGCCACGCATGCTCTATTTTTGGCCTCCTCGAAGAATCCCCGGGAACACGTCCAACGCCGGGGAAGGATACTACGTAAAGCTCCGAGAAAGACTTATTCCGTCATTTTTGACGTACTTGCCCTTCCAAATGAGATAAACGATAAGAACAGTAATACCAACGAAGAAGACATTGTGGACTCTCTGGTGGCTGGGGAAATTGCACGCGGCATCTCCTTTGCAGAGTGGGCCAAGAACCGAGCGGACGCGGAGGGACGCTTGAAGGATATGGCTATATCAATAGGACTTGACCCAGAAAGCATTGTGAAATTCTCTGAAGGTGAGGAAGGTGATAATGATGACGGAATTTGATATGGATCCACTTCTGAAAGCTTGTACGGAAGTCGAAAACCTTAACGAAAAGCAGATGGAGTTGATAAAAAAAATCCTCGAATTAGAGGAACGTCATTTCGGTCGAGAGATGGTGCGAAGAAAGGAAATAGAGAAGCTAGTTGAAGTGTTCGCAATAGAATGCGAGGGAAAGAATAATGACGAAACCACTGCAGTTTGAATATCTCTCTCTAGAAAAATTTGGTCCCTTCTTGGAGAAGCAAGAAATCCATTTCCCACCCGAGGGAGTTGCAATCGTATATGGTGACAATGGGTGCGGTAAGACTTTTCTTACCAGGGCGATACATTTTGCCCTATATGGGTCTATCGGTGACCGCAGGCACTCTAACCAATTCATCCCCACCGGTAAGCTGGTCCATCTTGACGCGCTTCAAAATCAGGAGTCGGCTTCGGTCACTCTTACGTTCTCTTGTCGGGGGAACAAATACCAAATTGTGAGAGAAATTCACCCGCAGGCCGAATTCAATGGGGACGCAGAGGACCTTCCTTGCAAGGTAACTCTTCATTTCTTCAAGAATGGGGAAGCGCTCAAATTTGGAGAAGTCGAATCCGAGATCAACCAAATATTGCCTCAAGAAATCAGTCGTTTTTTTATCTTTGACGGTGAACAAATGCAGGAATACAGGGATCTTCTGACCTATGAAGCACAGGGCCAGCAGCGAATCATAGCACATTCCATAGAAAGGATCCTGGGGATCCCGCACTTGCGGAATGCCGCAAAGGATACAGAGTATCTAGAGAGTGCCGTGAGTTCTCAAATCAGTTCGGTTGAAAACACAGACAGAGAAATAGGACAGAACCAGGAAAGCTTACGCCGAATCACGGAAGATATAAAGGAAGTGGAAGAGCAGAAACAATACTGGATGGATATAAAAGAGAAGGCGGAAGAAGAAGAAGAGCGAATCAAGGTACGTTTAAACGAGCATCAGAAGGCACAGGCCTTGATAGGCAAGATTGAAAGTAAAGATATAGAAATGGGAAATAACGAAAAAGATATTAAAGAAACCGAGGACGAAAGCCAGTTGCTTAGGAATGACCTCTGGAAGGGAGTTTTGGGGGAAGTCCTCAAGCCATTCGTTGAATTTCTTCGTGATAAGGAGAAGCAATCCATACAAGAGAGTATGAGGAAGGTTCGGATCAATTTGATTGATTCTAGCATTAACAAGAAGCGCTGCGAGCTTTGTGACACCCGCTTGTCACAAGAAATGAGAGATAGAATGCAAGAGGAACTAAATTCTATTTCAAGTGGCAAAGAGGATGAACATACGGTTTTCCTATCCATAGATCAAATACAAAGACAAATTCAGGTTATCAACAATTTCACAGAACATAAAAGTACACTAAAAAGAGTGCTGGACCTGAATAAAAGGATAAACGGGCTGAAAATACGGAACGAAAGACTTCGACGTGAAAGGGAGGACCTTAAGGACCAAATCGGTGGTTCTGACATAGAAATCAATATTAAAAAGTTGGTCAACCAAATGACGCAAGAAGAGAGCGCCCGCGGAAATGCAGAAGAAACCCTCAAAAAAATTGAGGATAGCCTGAATGAGCTTAGGAAAGCCAAGGACAGAATCATGGACAATATAAATAGACTCGGAAAGAAGAATGGAACTGGGGAAGAGATGGCGAACCTTTTTCTTAAACACAAAACCTGCGTTTTTTTGCACAAGACGTTTTCAGAGGCCATAGAACAGTTTCGAACAAACCTGAAAAAACAGGTCGAGGAGACGGCTTCCCGGTTCTTTGTCAAGATGATAGAAGACAAATCTGTAAAGAGTCTTCGGATAAACGATTCTTTCGGTTTAGAGATGGTGCGGTGGGACAATGTCATAGTTCCCCTTCCTTCGGATGCACAATTTCACATAACATCCCTGGCGTTGATTGGCGCACTGCACAGGAATGCGCCTTTGGAAGGCCCTCTTGTCATGGACGCTCCTGTAATTAGATTGGATGATTTACATGTCGCAAGTTTTTTTGATGCATTATCAGAGCTTTCTGATCAGGTCCTTTTACTTGCAACTCCAAGAGACCTACCTGTCGAAAAGGTTGGGGAAGGGCTGGGCGACAAGTTGAAGATGGAATATAAACTTGTTCGGATTTTCAGAGGAGATTCTTCGGAATCTCAAAAAGGATCGACGCGAATAGATCTCGTATCGTAAGTGATAAAAAGACATGTCTATGATGACCGGAAAAAGGGAGGAGAAAAGATATGGAGGAAATTCGGGATGTTGTAGATATCGGTGTTACTCCTGATGGGGAAGAAACTTTAAAACTACTGACGGAAGAGAAGGGATGGTTCAATCAGCAGCAAGCCGCCGCAAGGTTTGCCCTAGCACTTGCTTTGAAGGAAAAGCCTGAATTCAAACCTTTGAAAAATGCTCGAACGAAATGGGCAGCCCGAAATATTGCTTCTGAGGAGGATGGGCTTGTTGATGCAGTGAAAATTGTCTATCCGGACATACAGACACCATATAAACTGTTGGAATTCCTCATTGATAGAGGGCTTTCCATTATTCAAGAAGAAAATGATCATGATCCTCATATTTCGCTAGAACAGATCTTGGATGACTTTGTAGAAACTGATCAGCAATAAAAAGTCTGCCTATGGCTTTATGGGCTGTTGCATAACATTGAGTTTAAGGAATCTTTTCTAAAACAATTCAATTTCCTTTTCCAATTACGCCCGGGCCTTGGATGTAAGAAGGCCCGGGCGTTTCAAGTCTTCATGACTAGGAGCTTACGGAGTCAGAGCAGTGATTTCCCGGAACGCCAGATCCTCTTCTTTCTCTTTTTTCTGGATCTCGATTTCTTTGCTGTCAGTAGGTCCTTCGGGTTCCAACTCCGCTCCATAAAGCCCCACAGACCGAAGCACATAGACTGCCGCGGACTGACGAAGCCGGAGATCTTCCGTGTTTTTCATATCTTCTTCCAGGACTTTCACAGCTTCTGCAACAAGAGAACGAAGCTTGTCAACCTGGCTGCCCCATATCTCTTCACGTCGCCGATTCAGTTCTGCGATAAATGTCGGGTTGTTATTTCTCCAGTCCGTCACAGTCTGCCTGGACACACCGACAGCTTCTGCTGTTTCCCGGTCGGTTTTTCCCTGGATGAGAAGGTCAATGGCGTTCAACTGTTCCACGTTCAATTGTCGGGTTTTGTCCTGTTTCGCCATGTTCGACATTGTTGCACCTCCTTTCTTTTCGCAGTTCAAAACTTGAAGGCAAGAATCTGCCTTCATACCTTTCAGCAGCCTTTCAGCCGTGAGACTTTGCCGCATCAGCTTTCATAGTGTTCCTGAAGAATCTGAAGCTTTTTGAGCCCACATTCTATATTTTTTTCTTACTTCATTCTTCTTTTTTCAAAGGGAGTAGAAACCCCTTCAGTCCCTTCAGGTTTCGCTTAAACCTTTGCTGTGAATGCATCCACGCCTGAAGGCTTCTTGAAGGAACTGAAGGGGTTACGTGATTTACATTGCTACTTTCCCTCCTATTGCTTCCGAGGATCTTGTTATGTGATACTCCTCGATTTTGTTCCGCATGGGCTTTTGTGATTCGAACACGAGAATGTTTCCGGCTTCCGTGTGCCTTTTTTCGAAGACCACACCATGCCTTGCAAATAATGGCTTAAGCTCCTTCAGCTTCTTATGAAGTTGCGTTCGGTTCCGGGGAATCTGCTTCCGGGCCTCAACGGAAAGGTTGGCGGTTTCTAGGATTTTCAAGATCTCGTCTGCAGTTGTGGTGAACGTATTGGCCTGTTTAAAGCGGTCCATGATGTACTTGGCCAAAAGATCATTCTCCAGGATTGCCCGCTCCTGTTTCCTCCGGCTTTCGTTCACGAGTCTGGAGAACCGACCTTCTTCCCAGGGCACCATCCCACAGAAAGCTGCTCCTTCAACCCATTTGACGGCATCTGCCATACGGGATATTTCCTTCAGCTGTACTCCTTCGCGGCCTCTGATGCACCCTTGGAGTGCGTTTAAAAGGCCTCCCAGGATTTTCGGTGCGGCCTTTTTCCACTTGTGTTTGATTTCTTCTTCGGTCAAAATTTTTTGATCCTTGAGCTGTTTTAAAAACACGAAGATTCCACGGTCGACAAGGTCACCCCTGTGTGCAAGGTCCCCTATGCCGTTGAGGACGACTGGCCGCTTGCCACCGAAAGAGGAAAGCCCGCTGTCGGTATATAGCTTCCGCTTCTGGATGCCGCTTCCGGTTGCTATTCGGCATAACGCATTCGACATATCCGTTGTTAAGCTTGAGATATTGTCAAAACCAAGGAGATTGAGCTACTCCCCAGAAACTGGACCAGGGCTTAAGGTGATACCATGGCCCCGGCGGAAGCCAAAATGGGGAGGGACTAATAACCGTCATGAGAAAGCGTTACGATGCGAAATTCAAGGCCAAGGTCGTGCTTGAGGCCCTGCGGGAACAGAACACCGCAGCCGAGATAGCGGCCAAATACGAGATCCACC
>CAZERC010000021.1:0-17776 GCA_964515395.1 uncultured Synergistaceae bacterium
GAGCTGTCGGAGCGCCCCGACGGGAAGCTCGTCCTGGTGACCGCCACCACGCCGACGCCGGCGGGCGAGGGGAAGACGACCACCACCATCGGCCTGACCCAGGCGCTGGTCAAAGAAGGGAAAAAGGCCATGCTCTGCCTTCGGGAGCCGTCTTTGGGTCCCTGCTTCGGCATCAAGGGCGGAGCCGCCGGAGGCGGCTACAGCCAGGTGCTCCCCATGGAGGACATCAACCTGCACTTCACCGGCGACATTCACGCCGTGGGTACGGCCCACAACCTGCTCTCGGCCATGATCGACAACCACCTGCAGCAGGGGAACGACCTCGGGATCGACCCGAGGCGGATCACCTGGCGGCGTGTGGTTGACATGAACGACCGAGCGCTCCGGAACACGGTGATCGGCCTTGGCGGGAAGCCCCACGGGATCCCCCGCGAGAGCGGCTTCGACATCAGTGTCTCCTCGGAAGTCATGGCCATATTGTGCCTGTCGAAAGACCTCAAGGACCTCAAGGCGCGTCTTGGGCGGATCGTCATCGGATACACCTGGAGCGGCGACGCCGTCACCGCGTCGGACCTCAAGGCCCACGGGGCCATGGCGGCGCTCCTCAAAGACGCCCTCAACCCCAACCTGGTCCAGACCATCGAGCACGTGCCCGCCTTCGTGCACGGGGGTCCCTTCGCCAACATCGCCCACGGGACCAACTCCATCACCGCCACGAAGATGGCCCTCAAGCTCACCGACTACGCCATCGTGGAAGCGGGATTCGCCGCCGACCTCGGTGCCGAGAAATTCCTCGACATCGTGAGCCGGCACGCCGGATTCCACCCCGACGCGGTGGTGCTTGTAACCACCGTGCGGGCCCTCAAGATGCACGGCGGGGTTGCCAAAGACGACCTGGGCAAAGAGAATGTCGAGGCCCTCAAAAAGGGAGCCGAAAACCTCGAGGCCCACATCGACATCCTGTCCCGGTTCGGTGTCCCCGTGGTGGTCGCCCTGAACCGGTTCACCTCCGACACCGAGGCCGAGATCGAGGCGGTGCACCAGGCGGCGGAAGCCCACGGGGCCCGGATCGCCCTGTCGGAAGTGTGGGAAAAGGGCGGCGCCGGAGGACAGGAGCTGGCGGAGGCCGTACTGGAAGCCATCGAGACGGGCGAAAACGGGTACCATCCGCTGTACCGGCTGGAGCTTCCGATCCGTGAAAAGATCGAGACCATCGCGAAAGACGTCTACGGAGCCGACGGGGTGGACTACACCGACGCGGCGGCGAAGACCATTGCGGAGCTCGAGGAAAAAGGCTACGGGAAGCTGCCGGTGTGCATGGCGAAGACGCAGATGTCGCTGACCGACGACCCGTCGAAGAAGGGGCGCCCGAGGGGGTTCCGGATCAACGTTCGCGAGGTGAGGCTGTCGGCGGGGGCGGGCTTCATCGTGCCCATCTGCGGGTCCATCATGACCATGCCGGGTTTGCCGAAAAAGCCTGCGGCGGAAGTCATCGACGTGGACGACGAGGGACACATCCTGAACCTGTTCTAGATGTTAAAAGCAGCGCAGAAGGCAACAGTGAGTGGGGCCGGACGGTTTTATACGTCCGGCCCCTGCTTTTGCCTCTTGTGCCGCCACGTGCGGGTGGTACAATGTGACGGCCCTGTGGATTATGGGTTGATTATCCGGGAGGAGGTGTCGGAATGACCCGTTTCAGGAGTGTTTTCCTGTCTGATGTTCATTTGGGGAGCCGTTGGAGCAAGGCTTCCGATTTGACCGCTTTCCTTTCGGACATTACCTGCGACGCCATGTACCTTGTAGGCGATTTTCTGGACAGCGAGAAAGCGGATCGTCTGAAAAGGCCGGAATCGCCGCACCGGAAGGTCATCGAAGAAATCTTCCGACATGCCCGGACATCGCCTGTTACCTACATTACCGGCAACCATGATGCATTTCTGGATCGGTGGTTCGGTGGTTTTTTCGCCGGTGCCAACCTCAGGGAGCGGGCCATTCACGAGACGGCAGACGGCAGACGGTTCCTCGTTGCCCACGGCGACGACTTCGACCGTTTCGTCAAGAAGTCGGCCCGTCTCGAGGCGTTCGGCAACAGGATCTTCAACCTTCTCCTGTGGGCGGATGCGGGAGTGAACAGCGTCATGGAGCATCTGGGAATGCACCGGAAGGTTTTTGCCGGGACCGTGAAGAACCTCTTCCGTGTCGCTGCAGGGATCATCGAACAGTTTGAGGAATCCCTTGCCGACGAGGCGGAACGCGAGGAATGCGACGGAATTATCTGCGGGCACACCCATTTACCGGTACTCCGGAAACTCCGGGACCTCATGTACTGCAACTGTGGAGACTGGGTACAGCACTGTTCCGTTTTGGTGGAGCACTTCGACGGCAGGATGGAAATCCTGCGGTGGACCCCCCGTTTCGGACTGGAACCCCTTCAGTCCAGACCCGCCTTGATGCCGCCGGCCTGAACGTCGGTACACCGCAGCACCATGTCCACTGCTTCACGCGGCGTGGATGCCGCCATTTCGGGATAGCTGTTCCCCTCGTTATCGATGAAAGACCAGGTGTGAAGGCCCACGAGCGGTTTCCCGAGTTTCATGGCGAATCCGATTTCCGAAAGAGTCCCGAAAGCCCCGCCAATGGAAATGACCGCCGACCCGGAGGCAACGACCAGAATGTTTCTTGCTTCACCGAGCCCCGTTGGAACGGGGATCGTCACATAGGGATTTGCCGCGTGGGATTCCCGGGGCAGGAATCCAAGAGAAAGGCCGTCTCTTTCCGCAGCTCCCCTGCAGACGGCTTCCATGACGCCTCCCAATCCGCCGCAGGCAATGATGAAGCCCTTTTCTGCAAGAAGCCTGCCGACCTCCATGGCGAGGGTATAGATCTTTTCGTCTGGCCTGGATGCACCGATGACGGAAATGATTGTTTTTCCCCTGATTGGTCCGGGCATGATACATCCTCCTTTACAGAATTAATGGGGTGTGATAAAGAAAGGCCAAAGATCCAGCCGGGAAAGAGCGCCCGAGGCGTGTTTCGTTCTAAGGAAGACCCTTTCCCGTGTCTTTAGAATAAACCCTGTACAAAAGGATGGGAAAAGATATGCGGATTCTTGTCGCCTGCTTTTCGGGAACAGGAAATACGAGGCTCGTTGGAGAAGCAATCCTTGAAGAGCTGAAACAACATGGGTATACGGGGGAAGCCGGGTCTGTGGAACGGGTCGATCCCTCCGGTGTGGATGCCCACGTGCTGGGAGTGGGTTTCCCTTCCTACGGGCTCTGTTATCCCAGGATTCTCGAACCCTTCTTTGCGGGTTTGAAAAAACGTGAAACACCTGTTCCAGCCTTTGTTTTTTCGACCCATGCCTGGAGTTCCGGCGACAGTCTGACTTGTGCAGCTGAAAAATTGCGGGAGAAAAACTACATGACCATCGCCCGTCAGAGTTTTAAATGTCCATCGAACGGGGCGCGGACCTTCTTCAGCCCTGATCATTTCATGCACCGCAAAATGGTTCGGTTCGAAGAGGGGCTCCCACAGAAAATTGGGGAATTTGCGGACAGAATCCACCAGGGAGTGGAGGCCTTCCGTAAAGACCCCTTTCACGACCCCGGCCGGAAGAGATGGATCAACGAAATAACGGGCTTCGTGGCGACCCACCTGATGGAAAATCGCCTTTACAAGGATTTCAGGGTCATCAAAACCAGGTGCATCGGATGCGGAAGGTGCGTCAAGGAATGCCCCGACGACAATCTCCAGATGCGGGATGGCAAGGCGGAGTTTCTTCGCGGGAATGACTGCCTCCGGTGCATGCGGTGCATCGGCATCTGTCCGGTGAACGCCATACTTTTCGGCGAGCGAAGCCGGGGGAAGGGACGCTATACTCCGGCGTTCAGGGACGAGCTGTTTCAGGAGGCCATGAAAAACCCGGGGCAAAAACCGCGGTCGGAATGACTCCTTGTGCTTGACGGCCCTGAAATAAAGTGATATAAGGATGCACAACAAATTTCGGAAAAAGGAGGACGCCGGCATGCAGAGGGAACGCGCAGGCCTTTCGATGAACTGGTTTGGCTTTTACTATTATGGCGGCGTGGGACCCCCTCTGCGGTTCGACGCGTAGGCGTCCGTGAGCCGACACGAGGCCGGGGTTCCCGAAAAGGACGGGAACCCCGGCCTTTTTTTTATTCTTTTTTCACCGGTGAAAGGAGCGAATTGATGATGAGGCAGCAAGAGCAAAGGCAAATCGAAAATCTCAAAAAGACGGTAAAGCGGATGTGGGAGGGAGTTCCTTTCTACCGGGCGCGGATGGAGGACCGAAACCTCTCCCCGGAAGATATCAGGTCCCTGGAAGATCTGCGGCGACTCCCCTTCATGACAAAAGATGACCTGAGGGACCACTATCCGCTGGGAATCCTCGCCTGTGACAAGAAAGATGTCCGGAGGGTCCACGCGTCATCTGGAACGACGGGAAAGCCAACGGTTGTGTCATACACCCAGGGCGATCTGGATTCCTGGTCGGAATGCATGGCCAAATGCCTGAAAAGGGCGGGCATGACCGCAGAGGATGTCTTCCAGGTGATCCTCGGGTACGGGCTGTTCACCGGGGCCCTTGGCTTCCACTACGGCGCCGAGCGTCTCGGGGCCATGGTGATTCCCACGGGGGGTGGATTTACGGGCCGCCAGATCATGCTTATGGAAGACCTGGGAACCACGGCTTTTACCAGTACGCCTTCATATGCACTTTATCTTGCCGAAGAGATTGAAAAGAGAGGAATACGGGACAGACTGAATCTCCGTCTCGCTATCCTAGGCGGCGAGGCGTGGACCGCTGAAATGCGGGACCGCATCGAGGAATCACTCGGTGTCACCGCCCTTGATTCCTACGGGCTTTCCGAGGTCATCGGCCCCGGCGTGGCCATGGAGTGCCCCGAAAAGACGGGCCTTCACGCCAACTGGGACCATTTCCTCTTCGAGATCGTCGACCCGGCGACGGGTCTGCCGGTAGACGAAGGCGAGACAGGGGAATTGGTGATCACTTCGCTCACCAAGGAGGCCATGCCCGTTATCAGGTACCGCACGAGGGACCTGACGAGATTTGTCCCGGGGACATGTCCCTGCGGCAGGGACGATCTCCGGATCGAAAGGGTCAGGGGACGCTGCGACGACATGCTGATCATCCGCGGGGTGAATGTTTTCCCCTCCCAGATAGAGGCCGTTCTTGGCCAGATCCCTGAGGTTACGCTGCACTACTTTCTTGAGGTTACGGAAAAGAAGGGTCTGAAAGAACTGACTGTCGTATGCGAGAATGAGGATTTTCTGGATCACGAGGAAAAGACGCAGCTTGGGAAACGAGCCGGCAAGGCTTTGCACGAGGTTTTGGGAATCCGCGTGGGACTTCGCCTGGAAGACCCGGGCACGGTGGAACGGTCCTCGGGCAAGGCTGTCCGGATCGTCCGGGTCAAAGCCGGCGGCGAAAAATAAACAGCGAAAGGGGAGGCACAAGTGATGACTGAGCGGAGATGGAACGAGGAAGAAATGCGCAGACCTTGTGGTGCCGGAGGGCATCTTGATCCTGAATATGATTTCGAGGGTTTGTCCCTGGCCTACAAGGAAGTTCAGGATTCGGCCGACAGAGGCGGACGAAGGACAAGGTGACCGGATAGCCCTCGTGCCGGGTGCCCCGGGCGGTGTCCCGGGGCGTCCGGCGGCCTTTGCCCCGGGACTTTCGCGAGCGGCTGTGGAATTGTATCATGGTAATGCAGTCTGAAGGGAGCATCGCCATGGTGCGGATGCGGTCGGCGTTCCCCGGAAACGGATTTGAAGAAACAGAAGCCTTGTCCGGAATCCTTGATCTGCTTGCCGAAAGGCGAAAGGTCGATTTCTCCGGCTTCAGGCCGTCTGTTGTGTCGCGCGAGATCAGTCACCGGATGGAGCTTTGCCGGTGTCAAAAAATCGATGAATACCGCACACTTCTCGAAAACGACTCCGGCGAAATAGACAATCTTCTGGATTCACTTACCATCGGTGTCAGCGAATTTTTCAGGGATCCACTTGTTTTTACCATCCTGTCGAAAATTGCGATCCCCTCGATGCTCGAGAACAAAGCCTCAAAAAAGGATTACCTGATACGGGTCTGGTCCGCGGGGTGCAGTAGCGGAGAGGAAGCCTATTCCATAGCGATCCTGATCGCAGAGGCCCTCCGAAAACGGACTGAGCCTTTCAGATTCCTCGTCTTTGGAACGGACATCGAGGAGAAAGACCTGAATCTGGCCCGGGAGGGCCGGTACCCTCCGGAACGTCTCGGAATGGTGCCTCTCTGTTTTCTCTCCAGATATTTCCATGGGAAAAACGGATCCTACAGGGTAGACGAAGGCCTCAGGGGAACCACGCGGTTTTCCCGGCATAACCTTCTTTCCATGGAACCCGCGACCCCGGCGGAAAGCGTTTACGGGGCCTTCGACATCATCCTGTGCTGCAATGTCCTTGTGTACATGACGCCGAAGATCCAGGAAGAGGTCTTTGAGCGCCTCGACCGGGCCCTCAAGCCCGGAGGTTTTCTCGTCCTTGGTGAGGCCGAGGAAGTGCCTGCACAGCATGCGGCATGGTACGATACTGTTTGTCGTCATTGCAGGGTATACAGAAAGATCTGACCTTTTGCCCCAGGGCGAGGATGTGATTCGGTATGTCCCCGAAGATCAGAGCCGGAAGCGTTTCCAGGCGACTTCTCGTATATTTCTTCCTTGCAGCCTTGATCCCGGCGGTTGCAGGGATCCTGTTTCTCGGGATCACCATGGTGGAGGAAAAGAAGGCGGACCTCCAGTATAGCCTTGAAGGGGCGAGAGACAGGAGAATAGGGGCCATCAGGCTCTGGCATGAAGAAAAGAAGACGGATATCCGTGTCCTTGCCCACTATCAGCGTGTCGCGGCCATGGCCGAAACATTTGGCAAAAGCAAGGAAAACAGGACCGAAGCTGATTCAGAGAGGATCCTGGCGGCCAGGCAGGCCCTTGAAACCCACTGCCGGCTCACACGTGATTTCTTGCAATTCCAGTTCATCAACGCGGGAACGGGCATGGTGGAAATATGTACCGATAAATCCCGGGAGGACCTCAACAGGCTTCACGAGGACTACTTCCGCAAAACCCTCGAATCGGGGGGCATATACACCGGCAGCATCAGGGACATGCAATATTTGCAGGGACGCCCGGCCATGGTAATGTCCGTCCCGGTTTTTGCTGAAGGCGGGAAGGAGCCTTTCGCAGTTCTGGCGGGCCTCGTCGATCTGGAGTCCTTTCTTTATCCCCTTTTGCGCGAGCGGACGAGCCTTGGCGAGACGGGAGAAAGCCTGCTCGTCGGTCCGGACGGGATGGTCCTGAGCCCCCTCCGCTGGGAAGAGAATGCCGTTTTGCAGAGGCGTATCACTGATGAAGCCTCGACGATGGCCATCAAGGGTAAGGAAGGAGTCCTTGAGACGGAAGATTACCGGGGCGCCCGTGTCATCGCCGCCCACGGGTTTCTCCCGGAACTGGGCTGGGGTATGGTGGTGAAACAGGACGTTTCGGAAATTTACGGTCCACTGTACAGGCTCATCAAAAACGCCGTGCTGATCGGTCTGGCATGTGTGGTTCTCGCACTTCTGATAGCTCTTGTGGCGGCGAAAAACATTGCACAACCGCTGGTCCACATGAGCCGGGCGGCAACGAAGATCCGCAACGGAGAGCTTGATGAAAGGATCGAACTGGACCGCAAGGACGAACTGGGTGAACTGGCCTCCACATTGAATGAACTGGCCGATACCCTTGTTTCAAAAATTGCGGTACGGGACAAGGCGGCACACATCATGAGCGCCCTTTTGCCCCTGAGTACCGTGGAAGATTTCGCCAGAAATGCCACGGAGCGTCTCATGGATACCCTGGACGCATCCATGGGGGCCTTCCATCTTCGTGAAAGGGAGACTGGACGCTTCGTACACCTGTTCTCGGCGGGTTTTGATCCCGAGACGGTGAGCGATGCAGACAGCGCATCCCTGGAAGGCCTTGTCGGAAGAGTGATTGTCAAGGGAGACCTCATGCTCTTCGATCGATCCTCCGACGAGGAAGAGATCGACGAAGAACTGTTTGCCTTCTCAACTCCCTTCGGGATGACGGAAGCCCGGCAGATCCTGGGCATCCCCGTTGCGAACGACAGGGAAACCCTTGGCATGGTAACCCTCGCTTCCATGACGCCCTTTACGGAAGAACAGATGGAGGTCGTCAGGCAGGACCTCCCGGGAATCGTCGCCACCCTTGAACGTGTTCTCGCCACAAGGCGCATTCTGGAAATGACCAACGAGCTTCGCGAGAAGAACGTGGAGCTCGAGACGCAGTCGGAACAATTGAAGCATCAGGCCGAGGAACTTCACGAACAGAACCTGGAGCTCGACGTGCAAAAGATGCAGGTTGAAGAAGCAAACAGGCTTAAAAGTGAATTCCTCTCCAACATGAGCCATGAACTCAGGACTCCCCTCAATTCCATTTTGGCCTTGTCACGGCTCATGACGGACCAGCAAGATGCTTCGCCCGAGGAGCGGCACGAATATCTGGGCATCATCGAGCGGAACGGGCGGCAACTGCTTGAACTCATCAACGACATCCTTGATCTGTCGAAGATCGAATCGGGCAAACTGGAAATCCGCAAGGAAGAAGTGTCCTTGTCCTCCGTCATAGGCGATGTTGTCGAAATCTTCAGACCCTTGGCTGAGGAGAAGGGGATCGGCCTGGAGGAGGAGATCGACGAATCCCTTCCTGTTGTGGAGAGCGATCAGTCCAGGCTGCGCCAGATTTTGAGGAATCTCATCGGAAATGCCGTCAAGTTTACCGAGGATGGTCTGGTAAGAATCCGCGCCTCCGTTGAAGGGGAGCATCTTCGCATAGACGTGTCAGACACGGGAATAGGCATTCCCGAGGAGCAACGTGAGACGGTTTTCGACGAGTTCCGGCAGCTCGACGGCTCGTCCGCGCGCCGTTACGAAGGAACCGGTCTGGGGCTTGCCATCGCCCGAAAGTCGGCACGGCTTCTGGGAGGCGATATCACCGTCCAAAGCCGTGTCGATGAAGGATCGACCTTTACGGTGATCCTGCCGAGACAGCTCGAAAACCGGGCACGAGATGCAGGATCGTCAGCCGGCGCGCCCCGAAACGAGCCCGGGTGGCCTTCGATTCCGGAAAAAGAGAAAAAGGGAATCGTCCTTATCGTTGACGATGAGGAGGCCGTCCGCAATCATCTGTCACAGGTTCTGGAAAAACGGGGGTACAGGACATTATGTGCCGCCTCGGGGGAGGAAGCGATCAGGCTTGCGAGGACACATCGTCCCGACGTGGTCACCCTCGACGTGGTGATGCCCGATGTGGACGGATGGGAGATCCTGCAACATCTCAAGTCCGCTGACCAGACCAGGGACATCCCGATTTTGGTGGTGTCCGTATCGGAGGAACGGGAAACTGGATTCGCCCTCGGTGCCGTAGGATATCTGACAAAACCCGTCGACCCGAAGCGGCTTTTCGCGGAAATCGAAAACCTCGTAGAAAACAGGCCGAGACGGGTGCTTGTCGTGGACGACAATCCCGTCGACAGGCAGGAGATCGTCCGGGTGCTCTCAGACAGGGGCTTTGCAACCATGGAAGCCGCTGGAGGCGAAGAAGGTCTTGAGAAAGCTGCCGTCGTCGTCCCCGACCTCGTGGTTTTGGACCTGATGATGCCCGATGTCAGCGGCTTCGAGGTTCTTGACAGGCTCCGCCGGGATGAGAAAACGCAACCCCTCCCGGTCATCGTGGCGACCGCCAGGGACCTTTCGGCCGAAGAAAAGGAAAAACTCAGGGGCAGCACCCTCGCGGTGTTGCGGAAATCACAGACCAGCTATGAAAAGATCGCCGCAGCCGTAGAGGCATATGTGAAAGAAGCTGCGATACCTGCAATCCTTCTGGTGGAGGACAACGAGATCGCCGCCTTGCAGGTGAAAACCCTCGTTGAGGAAGAAAACCTCGCCGTCGTCGATGTCGTACCAAACGGGGAGGAGGCCCTGCGGTACGTCGAGATGAAAACTCCCGACGCCATGATCCTGGACCTCATGATGCCGGGTGTCGATGGGTTTGCCGTCCTTGAGGGAATCCGGTCAAAGCCAGAAACGCGGGAGCTTCCCGTCCTCGTGATCACCGCAAAGGACCTGACCGCCGACGACAGAAACCGTCTCAGCACCAACCATGTCAGACAGTACGTGATCAAGGGGGATATCGACAGGGACGGCCTGGTCGCAAGGGTGCGGGAAATCCTGGAACCCGGGGAGCCGGTTGCGCCGACCTGCCCCGACCTGCCCATTGAAAAGCTTCCCGGCGGGCCGGACGTGCTCATAATCGAGGATAACCCCGATAATCTTCTTGTCCTCAAGGCACTGCTCCCTCCGGACCTCAGGGTGGACGAGGCGGCCACTGGACAGGAAGGGCTCGAAAAAATCAGGCAGGCTCTTCCCGGGCTGGTGTTTCTTGACCTGAAGCTTCCCGACATGCACGGGTATGATCTGGTGAAAGACGTCCGCCGATGCGAGAAAGAGGGGCACCTGCCCGTCGTGGCGGTAACGGCCCAGGCCATGAAGGGTGATGTGGAAAGAGCCCTGGAGGCAGGATGCGACGATTATCTCGCCAAACCGATCGAAAGGGATCAAGTGGGAAAAATCGTTGAAAAGTATCTGGGCCGCAGGTGATGGTTCCCACGACAAACCGAAAAGGCTTCGGAGGGCACAAACATGAAAGTTCTCGCCATTGATGACAGGAAAGACAACGTGCTTGTCTACCGTGCGATACTGAAGAGAATCATGCCGGCTGCCCAACTGGTCACGGCACTTTCAGGGGCGGAAGGCCTGAAGCTTCTGGAAGAGGAAAACCCCGACATCATCCTGCTCGATCTATTCATGCCGGAAATGGATGGCCTCCAAGTCGCGAGGCGCATCAGGTCCACACCGCCTTTTGATTCCATCCCCATCGTCATGATAACCGCCGCCGAAACGGGAACGCAGATGAAAGTCAAGGCCCTCGAAGCCGGGGCCGACGCCCTGTTGAACAAGCCCGTCGATGAAAGCGAACTGCTTGCCCAGATGAGGGCCATGGTCCGGATGCACCGGAGCGAACAGGAACTCCAGAAGCAGAAGGCGGGGCTCGAAATCGCCGTCGCAGAGAGGACGCAGGAGCTCGAAAGGAGCAACGCGGCCCTTGCGAGGACCCTGGAACAGACCGTTTACGTTCTTGCGAGGACCGTCGAGTCCAAGGATCCCTATACGGCGGGACACCAGCGGCGGGTCGCAGGTCTTGCCTCGGAGATCGCGCGCGTCATGGGGTTTTCCGACGATCTCCGGAAGGGAGTCTACCTGGCCTCCATGATCCATGACATCGGCAAGATCCAGATACCAGGGGAGATCCTGAGCAAGCCGGGGGCCATCTCGCCCGTGGAACGGGGGCTCATCCAGCGTCACCCCGAAATCGGTGCGAAGATCCTTGAGGATATCGACTTTCCCTGGCCTGTTGCGGAAATCGTTCATCAGCATCACGAAAGGCTCGACGGCTCGGGATATCCCCGCCACCTTTCAGGCGTCGACATCCTTCCTGAAGCCCGGATCCTCGCCGTGGCCGACGTGATGGAGGCCATGTCCTCCCATCGGCCGTACAGGCCCGCTTTTGGGATCGAGGCGGCCATCACCGAGGTCTCGGAAAACGCAGGAAGGTTTTACGACAGGGACGTTGCGGAAGCCTGCGTGGAAATATTCGGACAGGGGTTTTCTTTCGACAAGGAAATCGATCCCGCCGGCGGGTGTACTTTTGCGGAAAGGACTTTCAAGGCATGGGAAAAGGCGTAAAGAAGACCAATGCGGTACGAATCCTTGAAAGCAAGGGTGTTCCTTTTGAACTGACGGCCTATTACGTCGATCCCGCGGATCCGGGGGCCGAAGCCGTGGCGGCCAAGATCGGCCTTCCGCCGCAGCAGGTCTTCAAGACCCTCGTGGCACGCGGCGACAGGACCGGGGTGCATCTGGCCTGTGTGCCGGGAGACGCCGGACTGGATCTCAAGGCCCTGGCCTTCGCGTGCGGCGACAAGAAGGCCGAGATGGTCCACCTGAAGGAGATCCAGCCCCTCACAGGCTACGTCAGGGGCGGCGTATCCCCTGTGGGGACGAAAAAGGATTTTCCCGTCATTATCGACGAAAGTGCTCTGGGTTTTGGAAAGATCTGTGTGAGCGCCGGTATGCGCGGGCTCCAGCTTCTGATCGCCCCGCAAGACCTTGCCGAAGCGGTTGGAGCCGTTTTCGCGCCCCTTGCCGTGAAAAAGGAATAGGAGTTGTTTTTAGGGAAAGCAAAAAGAAGGGTCCCGGAATCCGCAAAGGTGACCGTCATGGCGGGAATCGCCGGCAGGACACCCCTTTGGACAGTTTCTCCGATACAAAGGGGTATCAGACGGGATCAGGCACACAAAGAGGCGCACCGAAGCGCCTCTTTGTGTGCCTGCTTTGTGTCCGGCGTGTGAAATTATGGGCGGTCCAGCCTGACTCGATCGCTGTTTGAAGGTTTTCTGCACCGCCTAGAACACATGTTCCCAGGTGAGGTAGATTCTCCGTTCGGGACCGTAGTATCGTGTCGTGGTCCCGTAATTTGTGTAATCCTGAAGATAATATTCCTCGTCGAAGATGTTGTAAGCCGATACCCGTAGCGTATCGCTGCCTGTGGAGTATTCAAGTACGGCGTCGAGGGTCGTGACGTCTTTTTGCGAAAGAGGCCCGATACCAGGCCGTTCATCGTCGCGGTCTCCCAGGTGCCGGAGTGTGACCTCTCCCGTAAAGGGGCCGCCGGAATAAGCCATGGATGCATGAATATCCAGTGTGGGTGCCCCTCCCTTGATCCACCCGCCTCCGGCCGGCTTTTCCTCGGCGTTCATCCATGCAGCGCCGATTCGCAGGTTCCAGAACCGGGAAAGTCTCCAGTTCCGGGAGGCCTCGATCCCCCAGGCCCTGTATTCATCGACGTTTACGTATTCGGACCAATCGGGGGCGATGTCGATCTTGTCATCCATGGTTGTGTAAAAGAGCCCCACATTCCATTTGCCGGCGGCGTCCCGGCCCTTTGCCCCGATTTCATAGGTATAGCCTTTTTCCGGTTTGAGATCAGAATTCGGTTTTGTGGCGGGCCATGCGAAGTAGGAGAGTTCGTACAGGCTCGGCATGGCGAAAAAACGGCCTGCCGTCATGTACCATGTGGTGCCGGCATAGGTCTGGTAAATCAGTGAAAGTTTGGGGATCAGTTCATCATAATCGGCAGAGCGGTCCTGGTCCCATATCTCGTAGCGAAGCCCCAGGTTCACCAAAAGGTTCCCGGCGGGCGTGGAAATCTCGACAAAAGGCGCATAGTTTTTTCGCGAACGCTCATATTGCGTCCCATAGGCAGGCATGCTGTAGGACATGTCCTCATTTCGGAAAGCGGCGCCCCATGAAACCAGATTGTCCCCCCAGGTCAACCGCCGGGTGAATTCCAGCCCCCAGGCACGGTCGTCCACGGTTGTCTCCGTGGTACCCCAGGCGCTGTCCTGAATCAGCTTCCTGTCTTCCGTCATGCGGTACAGCATGAGCGTGTTGCTTGTGTCCTTCCATTTAAGGGAAAACCTGTCGAACTCGTTTTCCTGGAGCTGGTTATACCCGCCGTAGGTCCATCGTGAGCGATAATCCCCCAGGTTCGCGGAAAAGCCGAAGGGCCCGGCCGTGAGGGAGAGTCCCGCGAAATCACCGGTATAATCAAGGTTCCTGTCTTCAAAAGTACCGGCGTTTCCCGAGTACTGCAGCAAGGGGGATTCGCCTTCCTCTTCACGGCTGTACCAGACCCTGGCCCTAAAATCTTCATTCGTCGTCCAGCCGCTGACGGTGCCCCGACGCCAGTCACTGCTTCCCGCTTCCGCAAGAATCGAGGCCCCAGAACCTTCAGGTTCGCGGGTGATGATGTTGATGACCCCTGCGGCCGCCATGGAACCATACAGAGCCGACCCGGCCCCTTTGACGATTTCAATGCGCTCTATATCCGTCAAGGGCAGGCTGCGCAGGTCTACGGCTGCTGCGTCAGCCCCGTGGCTGGCTTTATAGTAGGGAATGCCGTCAATCAGTACCAAAAGTTCCGTCGTGAGCCCCCTGATTTCGATGAATTCATCCTGGGCGCTTCCCGCACGGGATCTCGAGTAGAGACCGGGGACATCCTCAAGAATCTCGCTCAGTTTCGAGGCTCCGCGTCTTTCGATCTCCTGCCTGTCAATCACGTAGGTAGCCGAGGGAATCTCCTCAAGATTGGTATAGATTCTCGAGCCCGTCACAACTTCGGGTTCAAGGACGACCACGTCTTCCGCCCATGCCGCTGCCGCGGCTGAAACGGCCACGAGCGCCGAAACCAGTATTGCCGCTGTTTCCCCTTTCGCCTTGTTCACGAACATTCCCGCCCCTCCTCCAAGGTGGTTTGGGGCCAAAAAAAATGGACCCTTGCGGGCCCATGCCGGTGCACAAACGCCGTCCTCCTGGCCCTCGCGGAGGTAAAGGCGCCTGGAGAAGCTTCGGTATCCGGACTCGGATTCATCCTAGGCATGCGCCTTCCCGGCTTTCGGGCCAGTGGCTTGTGCATGCGTCGTCATCCTTACCGTAGCGGGGCTGTGCCGGATTTTCACCGGCTTCCCGAAGGACTTCTCCCGTTATCTTTATGTTATTCCGCCGCCTCCGGAACTCTGCCGGGGCGGCGGAACGTATCCAAAAATAGGGCTTTTCAGTCTTTGCGTCAAGCACATACCTCAAGAGGAAAGCCAGTCCGCCGGTTTCCCCCACGCGCCCGAAAAGACGATGTCTTCGAGCGGTTTCCTCTCGCGTTCCTGTCGTTCCTGTTCCGGAAAATCATCGGGAAGCGTATCGGGATCCCCAACCTTGCCGACGGCAAAGGCGACGTGGGGTTCAAAGTTCTCGGGGATGCCGAAGGCCTCCCGCGCCTTGTCCCGGTGGAGCCCGGCCATGACATGGGCGGACCAGCCGAGGGCCTCTGCCTGCAGGATGAACTGCGCCATGGCGAGACCTCCGTCGAAGTTGGCCCAGCGGTTGGGTTTGCCGTTGTATTCAAAGTCCTGGCGGATGGCAAGAATGCCCAAAACAGGCGCATGCTTCGCCCACATCTGGTTTTTCTCCCTCAGGCAAAAGAGGATTTTTTCATAGAGGTCCTTACGATCCTTCCGGCCGATGAGAAACCGCCAGGGCTGACCGTTGAAACAGCTCGGCGCCCATCGGGCGGCTTCAAGCATGGATCCCAGTTCTTCCCATGACGGGAGGCCGGATGCAAACGCCCGGGGGCTCCAGCGCCTTTCGATCAGCTCGTGTACGGGAAACCTCGTGACGGCACGTTTTTCCATTTTTGGCCTCCTTCTTTTTGACTCCTTTCGGAGAGTTTCTATACTGATTGTAATACACGTTGTAATACACGAGGTCGCACAGAACGAAAGGAGGCTGCTTTATGGCATCCCGAATCCGCATCACATCCGGTGACATTGTTGTCGAGGGAACGCTTTCGGATTCGAAGACGGCGGCGGCAATAGGAGACATGCTCCCCCTCGAGGGTGAGGCCAGAACCTGGGGCGATGAGATTTACTTTCCCATTCCGCTGAAGCAGGAAAACGAAAACGGCCGGGAAACGGTGGAGATGGGAGACATCGGCTACTGGCCGCCGGGAAATGCCTTGTGCCTGTTTTTTGGTGCGACGCCCATGAGCGCTCCGGGGGAAATCCGTCCCGCAGGCCCCGTCACGGTGGTTGGTCGCATGGAAGGGGACCTTTCGGTCCTGAAGAAAATCGCCGAAGGCGATGAGGTGAAAGTCGAGGCCCTGGACTGAAGAGCTCCGGAGCAGCAAGAAAGGGTGAAATCCAAAGACCCGCAAGGCCTCGGGGCCCATCCTCCGGGATGGCGCCCCGAAGCTCTTCCTAGACTCCGGCTTCACTTTCGAAACAGCAAAGACACAGGATTCGCCCCCTGAAATTGCGGGTCTTCGTCTCCATGACCTCCTCACCGCACGTGTCACAGACAAGGCTGTCAGTCATGAGCGCCCTGGGCGGCGCAGGCACGTCGCAGTTTTTGCACTCCAGGAGGTCATCGAGCTCCGCCGCCATGATCGATTCGCACTGCCTCTCTCGCATACGGAGGTACTCCTGTTGTTCATCCGGTGTGAGCGTTCCCGATGCGTACCTGTCCCTGAGGTCGGTTTCACGGGGGTTTTCCTGTTTCGGGGGGCGCGGTTTCCGCACGATCCGGACGGCCTTCCCGTCGCTTCGCCTGTAGAAGCGGAACGCGGTTTTTCCGACGTTTTCGATCCTCAGGTTTCCCTTCCCCGCGGTGCACCCCGTCAGAAACTGCACGGCATCGACGGAGCAGTTGTCGCACTCGGCGACGGCGACGATTTCTTCATCTGCGCTTGAACCGACCTCCCGCAGGGCCATTTCGGCGATGCGGATACCCGTGGCCAGACCGGGGCACCAGTGGCCGTGAAAATTTTGAGCTTTCTCGATAACTTCAGGTGAAATGGTGCATCCAGACATGAAAGATAAACCTCCTTGATCTGTGAATCCTTAAAGATCCACCGGCAAGAACCGGCGGGCGACCAGGCCGATGACAAAGGACACGGCGGCGACGCCGAAACTGATAGAGGCCATTTCCAGAAAGGCCGGTCTGAAGGAGGAGTCCTTGACGACGGAAACGAAGAAGGAGAAAAAGAGAATGACACAGAAGGCGTCAAAGAGCGTCCACAAAAGCGCCACGTAGACATTGGCTGCGATGAAGTAGGGGGCCACGAGCAGGGTGACCGTCACGAGATAGGTCAGACCCGTGTACACGGCGGCCTTGAGGGGATGAAGTTCCCCTTCGTCGGAGCGCTGGGAGAGGTATTCCGAGGCCGCCATGGAAAGTGTGGCCGCCACGCCGGTAATGAGCCCCGCCACACCCACAAGCCGGCCGTTCGCCATGGCGAAGGTGAATCCCGCCAGTGCCCCGGTGAGTTCCACCAGGGCGTCGTTCAGCCCCAGGACCATGGAACCGATGTACTTGAGCCTTTCCTCGTCGATGAGATTGACCAAAGCTTCCTCGTGTTCCTCTTCCTCGTGCATGATCTTCCCGGCCTCGGCGATCTCGTCGCCGATGGCGTCGTAGGCCTTTCCGGCGGAGTCCTCCCCCCGCTCCATGATCTTGATGGCGAAGGTGATCCCGAAGAGAAAGGCCAAAACCATGTAGAAGGCGACCATCAGGGAATTCGGCCTGACTTCCGTCTTCGTGTAGCGACGCCAGGTATCGGCGTGGCGCTTTTCATCTTTGGCGATGCGCTCCAGGACCTTCCTGTTTTCCCCTTCCATCTTGCGGGCAAGGCGCGTATAGATCCGGTACTCCGTGATCTCCGTCTTCTGGAGTTTCAGGAGGGCTTCGCGAAGCTTTGGGGGTATTTCGGCCACGGGTATCATCCCTTTCGTCAGCGGGCCTTTTTATCTCTTTATTTTTTGTGGCTTCAGGGCGGTGTCTCAGCCGTCGGCCTCAAGCCAGCGGGGCGGATCCTTTCTGAAGGGCCGACCTTTCAAAGGTGCGAGGACTGTGCGTGCATAGTCTCCGGGGTCTTCCGCCGGCAGAACAAGGCGGGTTCCCCGGGTGGCGCTCCACCTGGAGATGCCAGTCGGCGAGAAGCCGGAAGACGCTGTCGATAACGGCCGAGGCAAGGGG
>CAZERC010000021.1:17876-26242 GCA_964515395.1 uncultured Synergistaceae bacterium
GATGCCAGTCGGCGAGAAGCCGGAAGACGCTGTCGATAACGGCCGAGGCAAGGGGGTTCCATGTCGGTGTTTCGGAGCTGCCGAGGTCGGGCATCCTGCGAAGGGCATCGTCCGTCGCTTTCTTGTCGGGATTGCGTCTGTAATAGTCTTCCCGGGCGTGCCCATCTTTCCGCCACGCCATGCGCGCAAACAGGGTGTCCCGTTCGTCATAACCGGTCTTTTTCCGTCATGGATCCCCTCCACCGATTATTCCGGCATGGACAGCAGGATCTTGCCGAAGTGGCCGGCCTCTTCCATCAGCCTGTGGGCCTCGGCGGCCTCCTCAAGCGGCACGATGCGGTCGACGGCTCCCTTCAGGATCCCTTCTTCGGCGAGACGCAGCACCGCATCCGTTTCCGTCGGTGTGGCACCGTAGGACCCGAGCAGGGAGAGTTCGTTCCTGTAGATCCGCTGCAGGTTCATCGTCACTTCGGGACCGGATGTTGAACCACAGAAGGCGATCCGCCCGCCGGGCTTCAGGATGGAGATGCTTTTCTCCCAGGTGCTTTTCCCGACGGTCTCCAGCACCACGTCGACGCCGAGCCCGTCTGTTGCATCCCGCACGTCCTTGTCGTAGGCGCCGGAGGTATCGAAGGTTTCGTGGGCGCCCCATTCCTTCAGGCGACGCCGTTTTTCAGGGCTCCTCGAGGCGGCGTAAACCGTCGCCCCCGCGGCGCGGCCGATCTGGATGGCGGCAAGTCCGACGCCGCCGGTGGCTCCCGCGATGAAGACCCGTTCTCCAGGCTTCACCCCGGCCAGGGTGATGGCCATGTGATAGGCTGTCGCGGCCGTCAGTGTCAGGCCTGCGGCCTGTTCCTTGTCGAGCCCTGCGGGAAGTGGACGCAGGCATGATACGGGGACGACGGCCTTTTGTGCGTAGCAGCCGTCCCTGGCGACGCCCAGAACTCCCGCGTAGGCATTCAAAGGTTGATGTCGGTTATCGGCGGGATAAACCCAGGGGGTAACGACGACAGCGGCGCCACCGTCCCAGGATGTTTCCGGACCGAGGGCTTCCACCACACCGACACCTTCCGAACCCGGAATCCGGGGCAGCGATACAAGAACGTTTCCCATCCGCACCCAGATGTCCAGGTGGTTCACGGCGCAAAATTCCATCCGTACCAGGGCTTCGCCCCTGGATGGTTCGGGATCGGACACATTTTCCACGGTAAGGCAATCTGGTCCTCCAGTTTCGTGAATCCTCAGGGCTTTCATCATGGTCGACCTCCCGGTAATTATTTTCTTCATGTCAATTGTAGCAGGATACAAAAAAGGCGCGCCCCCGCGGGGACGCGCCTTTCAGGACAGTCTTCTTGTCGGCTTCCGACTAGATGAGTCCCTTTTCTTTCAGGTATTCCTCGGCGACCATTTCCGCCGGCTTGCCCTTGACGTCTACCTGGTAGTTCAGTTCCTGCATGATGTCGTCAGTCAGGTCTGACATCGGCTGAAGGATTTCCCGAAGATCCGGATGGGCGTCCAGAACGTCCTTACGGATTGTGACGGCCATGGAATAGACCGGGAAGAACTGCTTGTCGTCCTCCAGGACGTGAAGGTTGTATTTCTTGATCTTGCCGTCTGTGGCGAAGACCATGGTCACGTCCACCTGGTCGTTCATCATGGCCTCGAAGGTCAGGCCCACTTCCATGGTACGAACCTGGTCCTTGTCGACCTTCATGCCATAGTGTTCGGCCATGGCGAAGAATCCGTCGGAGCGTTCGTAGAACTCCTGGTCGATGCCGAAGACCACTTCGCCGGGATTGGCGTTGACATACTCGGCGAGGTCAGAGAGGCTCGTGCCGATCGTTTCGGCAGCCTCCTGGGTGATGGCCATGGCGTAGGTGTTGTTCACTTCCGACGGTTCGAGCCAGACGATGCCGTTCTTTTCAAGATCCTCGGCGCTGACCTTTTCGTACAGTTCTTTTGAATCGGTGATGACCGAGTCGTGTTTCAAAAACAGCATCCACGCCGTTCCCGTATATTCGGGGTAGAGGTCCGTCTGACCCGTTTCAAGGGCTTTCCTCGTCACGGTGCTGCCGGTCCCCATTTTGGTTTTGACGTCGTATCCTGCATCTTCAATCAGCTTGGTGATCATGTGCCCCAGAATGTACTGCTCGGTGAAATTCTTTGCTCCCACCTTGATCCGGTCTGCGGCCATGGCGCTGCCCGCCGCGGTAATGAAGCATATTGCCAAAAGCACCGTCAAAAACTTCCTCATCATATGACCTCCTTCAAAATTGGTATATCTGCCGGAAGGTTCCGTGCCTTCCGGAATGTGCATCGTGGGTAGCAGGGCGGTGCGACCATGACACGGGTGTACCGCCCTTTTTTGTTCCTTGCAAGGTGGCTAGATGATTCCCTGTTCCTTGAGGTATTCCTCGGCGACCATTTCCTCGGGCAGGCCCTGGACGTCCACGCGATAATTGAGTTCCTGCATGACATCATCGGTCAGTTCGGTCATCGGAGCGAGAACTTCGGAAAGGTCGGGATGCTTGTCCAGAACGTCCTTCCGGATGCAAACGGACAGCGAATAGACGGGGAAGAAATGTTTATCGTCTTCGAGTACGAAGAGGTTGTATTTCTTGATCTTGCCGTCGGTGGCGAAGACCATGGTCACGTCCACCTGACCCCGTTCCATGGCCTCGAAGGTCAACCCCGTATCCATGGCCCGGACCTGATCCCTGTCGATTTCCATGCCGTAGTGTTCCGCCATGGCGAAGAATCCGTCGGAACGTTCATAGAACTCCTGGTTGATGCCAAAAATTACTTCGCCGGGGTTGGCGTTGACATACTCGGCGAGGTCAGAGAGGGTCGTGCCGATCGTGTCGGTGGCATCCTCGGTGATGGCCATGGCGTAGGTGTTGTTCACCTCAGAGGGCTCGAGCCAGACGATGCCGTTTTTCTCGAGATCTTCCGCCTTGACTTTCCGGTAGAGTTCCTCAGGGTCCGTGAGCACCGAATCGTGCTTCAGGTACAGCATCCACGCCGTCCCGGTGTATTCCGGGTACAGGTCGATCTGTCCCGTTTCAAGGGCTTTCCTCGTCACGGTGCTGCCCGTTCCCATGGTGGAGTTCACGTCATAGCCCGCGTGCTCCAGGAGCTTGACCGTCATGTGTCCGAGGATGTACTGCTCGGTGAAGTTCTTCGCCCCCACATGAATCGTTTCGGCCGCCAGGGCTCCCCCGGCTGCTGTGGTCAGAAAGCAGATCGCAAGAAGAGCAGTCAGAAATTTTCTCATGAAATTACCTCCTTGTTTGCTTTTGTTTCCCTATGCAAGTCCCTTGGGCGTCACCTTCTGCTCCACGTAGTGGAGCACCGTGTCGACCAGGATGGCGATAATCGCCGCAAATCCCGCTCCGATAAGGATCATTTCGGGCCGGTTGAGCTTGAGCCCCGTGTAGATGATGTCGCCGAGTCCTCCGGCACCGATGATGGCGGCCACCGTCACCGTCCCGATGTTGATGGTCGCGGCGCTCCTGATGCCCGACATGATTACCGGCATGGCCAGGGGGATCTTGATGCGCCAGAGCCTCTGGGTCCTGGTCAGGCCCATGCCCCTGGCCGCCTGGATGACTCCCGGATCGACGCTCAAAATCCCCGATGTCGCATTGAAGACGATGGGTACCAGGCTGTAGATGACCAGGGCGATGATGGCCGGTTTCATGCCGATGCCGATGAACAAAAAGACCAGGGCGATGACTGCCACCGAGGGCACGGCCTGACTGGCACCCGTAACGGAGAGGATGACTTGGCCCATTTTCTCGTGGCCTTCCCGGGTGATGATGATGCTCAACCCCGTTCCGACCGTTACGGCAAAGGCCATGGAAATGGCGAAGAGGACGAAATGCCGTATGATCGAGGATACTACCAGGTCCGAGTTTTCGGCGATATAGGTAAAGAATTCCACGCTATCACGCCTCCTTCGGTGCGCCGGCCTGTTCGACTTCCTCGAAGATGGCGTCCAGGTCGATAACGCCCGTCAGACGGTCTTCACGGGTGACGACGGGCAGTTTCTTTTCACCGTGCTCGAGCATTCTCGACAAGGTCTCCGTCAGGCTTGTGTTTCGCGTGACGCGGTAGGGTTTCGTTTCCCTCACGATGGGGTATCGGCCTTCGACTTTTCTTGCCGATTTATCGATGTAGTAACGCCCCTTGAGACGGTCCCTGGAATCGAGGATATAGGCCACGATCAGGTCCTTGTCCTCCAGTTCCTTGCGTATCTCTTCCTTTTCGGTGCCGTCGGTAACGGTGATGTATCCTTCCTTGACGGCATAATCCTTGGCTTTCTTCAACGAGAGTGCTTTCAGGTTCCGGTCCTGGCCGAGCAGGTTTTCGACGAACTCGTTTTCAGGGTTCGCGAGGATTTCCGAAACGGTATCGAACTGGACCAGGGACCCCTGGTTCATGATGGCGATCTTGTCACCCAGCTGAATGGCCTCGTTGATATCGTGGGTGACGAAGACGATGGTCTTTTTGATTTCTTCCTGGATTTCGAGGAATGATTGCTGCAGGATGAGCCTGTTAATGGGGTCGATGGCCCCAAAGGGCTCGTCCATGAGCAGTACTTCCGGGTCCGCCGCAAGAGCCCTGGCGAGTCCGACCCGTTGCCGCTCGCCGCCGGAAAGCTGTCTGGGGTACTTGTCGGCGTAGGTCTCGTCCAGGGTGACCATGTCAAGCACCTCGTAAACCCTGTCCTTGATCTTTTTCTCGTCCCATTTGTGAAGTCTCGGCAGGGTGGCAATGTTGTCAAAAACCGAATAGTGAGGGAAGAGACCGATTTCCTGGATGACATAACCGATGTCCCGTCTCAGCGTGACCGGGTCGAGGTCGAATATGGAGTCTCCGTTGATGAGGATGTCGCCCTCGTCGGGATCCACGAGGCGGTTGACCATCTTGAGAGAGGTCGTTTTGCCGCAGCCCGAAGGGCCGATCAGCATCGTTATGGTGCCTTTTTCAAGGCTCAATGTCAGGTTATCGACGGCGGCCTTTTCGCCGAAACGTTTTGTGATGTTTTTATATTCGATCATGGTCTTTTCTCACTCCCTGTCCACTCTGAGTCCACGCGGGGTCAGCCAGACTTCAAGCCGCATGAAAAACCAGTTTATGCCGATTCCAAGGGCCGAGACGAGGATGGCCCCGACCAGAACCATGGCAAAGTTGGCCCTGCTGATGCCGGAAAAAATGAAGAAGCCCAGTCCCCCGGCTCCGACCAGCGTTGCAAAGGTGGCGACGCTTACGCCCAGAACCACCGATGTCCGCACACCGGCCATGATGACCGGAATGGAAAGGGGAATCTTGATCTTCCACAAGGTCTGACGCTTCGACAGGCCCATTCCCTTGGCAGCCTCGAGCACTCCTTCCGAGACGCTGTTGAGTGCCGTATAGGTGTTTCGCGTGATGGGCAGAAGGGAATAGACGGTGATGGCCGTGACGGCCGGGACCAATCCGAGCCCCATGCCCCACGGGGCGAAGGCGACTACCATGATCCCGAAGAGGGCCAGACTGGGTATGGTCATCAGGATGCCGGCGATGTAGATCACGATCTTCGCGATCCGTGGCCGGGACGAGATATAAATGCCGATGGGCACGCTCACCAGTATGGAGATGGGAATGCTGATGGCGATAATCTTGAGGTGCTGCAGGAACTCATAGAGTATTCGATCATTGTAGTACTTGAGAAACAGCAGGATGTTGTCGATGGGTATCGCCTCCCTTGGTTTTGGAATCGAAAAGCTGCCGCGAGTGCCTCCGTCGTGGTGACGGGGGACCATGTCTTGAAAGGACAGGAAACCTGTTGACACATGCTGTTGTTTTCATTTCTTTGCAGATTGGAGTGGAAGGGCAAAATTGCTCTGGATTCAAAAGTGTGAAGGAATCGTCATACATGTCCTTTCAAGCGCTGCCATTATCATGACCCATCGTGCGCATAAAAGGGCCCGAAAGTCACATGAAGCCGGTAGGAGTACTCCTACCGGCTTCATATTATAGCATATTACTCGCTCTATCGCGTAAACGTTACGCTTCTGCGAAGCGCGAACACGGTGGAAACGGCACTTATGCCGGCAATTTCCGCTTGCTCCACCGGGCGACCATGTCGGCCACCGTTTCGGGCTGCTCGAAAACCTTTTCAAAGATGCTGTAATAGAAACATTCTTCAGCGGATCTCAGCTGGACCTGTGGTCTCGAGTCCCGGAATTCTTTCCAGGAGTCCCCCGGGAAGGCCTTGTCGGCGATGTTCTTGAGCAGGCCGATAACGCCGCTTCCTTCATCGAACTGTTCCTTCTTCCTCCAGGCGATTCTTTCAGGAAGCTCCTGTTCAAAGGCTTTTCTGAGAATCCATTTTTCCATGGGTGGATCGCCCTTAAGTTTCAGGTGAGGCGGTATCCTCTGGCCAAGGGAAATCATCTCGCCGTCAAGGAAAGGTGAACGCCCTTCCAGGGAATGGGACAGGGTCATCCTGTCTATGCGCTGCAGCCCGACGTTGTGAAGACCTTCAAGAGAAGCCCGCAGTTCCCGGGCCAGGATTTCCGGCTTGTCGATGTCCTTGTAGTAGGTATACCCTGCAAAGAGTTCATCGGCGCCTTCTCCGGTGAGAATGACCTTGACGTAGCGTGCGGCGAGCATGGAAGTAAAGTAGCAGGGCACGGAGGTCCTCACGAGATCCTGGTCAAAGGATTCAAGTCTGGAAATGATCATGGGCAGATGGTCTGCGATGTCTTTTTCGGTCAGTTCGTAGACGTGATGAATCGTGCCGAGATGATCTGCCATCTCCTTCGCGGCCTTGAGGTCCGGGCTGTCCGGTGTCCCCGTCGTGAAGGAGTGCATCGGGGCAAGATGTTGTGCCGCCAGGGCGGCGATGATGCTGCTGTCAAGCCCGCCCGAGAGGAAAACTCCTACGGGGACGTCACTCATCAGATGTTTTTCCACTGATTCCTTGAGTGTCTTCCTGATTTTGCCGACCAGGACATCTTCATCGGCTTCGATTTCCGGTTTGACATCGGGGATTTCGTAATAGCTGTGGAAACCCTGCTCGGAGTGAAACCAGGTTCCCGTGGGAAATTCCTTGATTTCTCCGACGTTGTGGGGAAAGCTCTGGATTTCGGAAGAAAAGTGGAAAACGCCCTTTTCATCCTTTCCGTAGTAAAGGGGCTTGATCCCGAGGGGGTCCCTGGCGAGAAAAAGGGAATCTCCGTCGGTAATACAGAGGGCGAACATGCCGTCGAGTTTTTCCACGGCCTTCGGTCCCAGTTCTTCGTAAAGGTGCAGGATCACTTCGCTGTCGTTTTCCGTTTTGAAGGTGTGATCCCTGGATAGTTCGTCACGAAGAATCGGGGAATTGTAGATCCTCGCATCCGAAACGATCGAGAGGTTTCCGTCCTCACTGTACAGTGGGCGGTCACCCTTTTCGGGGTCCATGATGGAAAGCCTGCAATGGCCGACGCTGTAATTGTCACCCGTTACGTTTCCTGTTGCGTCGGGGCCCCTGTGCCGCAGGTCTTCCATCATGGTATGAAAAGTTACCTCGTCACTGTCACCCCAAATACCGAATAAGCCACTCATTTCGTCTGTGCACCTCCAGATTTTGTGCTTTGGATCACTCCTGGTTGCTGATCCCAAGCTGTTAAAAACCCTATACGTTTCCGCCCGGTCTTACAAACAGCGAGAGAGAGCCCCGCAGCGGCTTAGCGGGACTCAGCGGTGGATGTCCGCGATTTTGGGGGGAGGTTCTTGGGATACCTCGAAAAGACTCCGCGAGGCTTCCATTAACTCCCGAAGGCCGTCGAAGCGCCGTCGGAAATGTATAATAAGAACGAAATTCGATAAAAAAGGAGAGTGCATGGTGAGATCTGAATACGATGCTGTCATCGTCGGAGCAGGTCCCGCAGGACTTTTTGCAGCCAGAGAGCTCATACAGGGAGGGCTTCACGTCGTCATCGTCGACAAGGGCAAGGCGATCGAAAAGCGCAGATGTCCCCTGAAAGAGGGCAAGGTCGATCACTGCCTGCACTGCAATCCATGCAATGTCATGTGTGGATGGGGCGGAGCCGGAGCCTACAGCGACGGCAAACTGACGCTTACGCCGGAGTTCGGGGGGAACCTCGATCGGTACATCGGTCGGCAGCGGCTGCTGGACCTCATTGAGGAAGTAGACGGCCTGTATCTCAGACACGGGGCGAGCCGGGAGGTCTTCGAACCGGATGCGGAGTTTGCGAGGGACCTTGCCATGAGGGCGAGTGGGGCGGGATTGCGCCTTATTCCGGCGACCATTCGTCACATGGGCACTGACCGGTCTCGGGATATCCTTTCGAGCATGTACGAGGAAATTTCCG
>CAZERC010000022.1:0-24556 GCA_964515395.1 uncultured Synergistaceae bacterium
GGCCCCGCCGGGGAACTGGCCAGGCTGAAATTGTGCGCGATTCCGGCACCGACAAGCATACCGAGCATAAAAACCGCCGCGTCGCCGTCACCCTCTCCGCTCATGATAAACTGCCGCCCCGGACACCCGCCTGCCAGCGTGAAGGCTAGACCGGAGAGCACCATGCCCATGCCGTTCCAGAGCACGTTGGTGTGGGCCACGGGCTGTCCTTCGAAGCCGAGCCTGAACTGCCCCAGGATGAGGTTGGTCACCAGGGCCGCGGCAAGAAAGGCCATAACGCCGTTGAAAAGGTGGGCATCCCTGAGCATGATCAGGTCCCGGAGGGCGCCTACGGTGCAGAAACGGCTGCGCTGCGCCCACCAGCCCACAAGAAGTCCCACACCGAGGGAGATGGCTACAGGAGCCGCCATGGAGCCAGGCCCCTTTTCGGAAAAGAAGATCGCCGAAGCACCCTCTGGGCCGAAGCTTGGCTTGAGGATGACGAAAGCCAAAAGCGTCACGGCAACGGCGGGCATGATGTACCCCGCGGCCTTTTTCACGGGATAGCTCCGGCCCAGACTGAAGCCGTTCCAGAGGAAGGCGATGCCGATAGCTATTCCCGCCGCGAGCCCGATGATCCCCGGCACGGCGTTCAGGTCACCGGCACTCAGGCGGATATACGCCCGCCAGGGACATCCTAGAAAGACCAGGGCTCCGATCATGGCAAAGACGCCGAGGAAAAACCTGATGATCGGGGAAGAACCTGTTCTTGGCTTGTACTCCCCGTACGTCAAGGAAGAAACAAAGGATCCGAGGATGAATCCCGCCAGTTCAGGTCGAAGATACTGGACCACGGCGGCCCTGTGGAGCCCGAGGGCCCCGGCAATGTCCCTGGTGAAACAGGCGACGCAAATCCCCATGTTGCCGGGGTTCCCCAGGTACGTCAAAAGCGGCGCGAGGATCCCGACGGCAGCTCCCGTCAGGATGGGCCCCATGCGGGACATGAGCAAACGATTCAGTGACTGGAACATTCAAAAACCACCTTTCCCGAAGTGTGAAGATCCATTCTTCCGCCAAGAGGCGGAATACCGACCGCGATATCGCGGGCGACGGCCGGACAGGCTCGAAAGGTGCCGGTTCCTGTAGCGGCACTCCGGGAAAGACGGAAGTTTCAATTGGTTTGTCGAAAGGGCTTGACGTCAGTTCAGGAAAGGACCGGGGAAAGGCTGAAGGAGTCCCCGCCCGAACCGCATTGCTTCAATGGGGCAAAAGCATTGTCCCGTCGACCCGGAGTGCCGAAGGCGCTCTCGCACCCCCGGGCGCGTGAATGCGGAACCCGCATTCCGGCCGGGCCTCACCGGCGGCTGCATACCATGGGCGAGTCCTCCTTTCTGTTGAAAAATATCGGGAATATGATACCACACAGGACAAGGCCGTTTGACAATGTGGCTCCGCGCATTCCGGAATGGCCGTCTTTGTCCCGGACGCGGCGGTCCCCGGAGGATCTTGTTCCGCCGGCAGGGCATGCAGGATATGCCTTCGAGAATACGGGAAAAGGGCGGGACCGAAAAAGACCGGCGAAAACTTCAAAAGAAAGCTTTTTTGAAACAGTTCTGGGGCTAAACGGGCATGAGGACTTCCGTGCACGGGGTATTTTCGCGGGAAGGTATGTCATCCAGCAAAGGCCGTTCGCACATATCCTCGATGATGCGCCGGCCGTCCCAACGCACGATCGCCAGGGTCCCGTCGCTGTGCTCGACCAGGGCGGAGCAGCTTTCCACCCAATCACCGGTATTGCAATACAGAACGTCGTCCAGACACTTGATCGACGGTCGGTGGATATGTCCGCAGATGACTCCCTGACAACCTGATTCTCGAGCGATTTCAAGAAGGGTGCTTTCGAAATCGCTGATAAATTTCACGGCATCCTTTACCTTGTTCTTGAGGTACTCTGACAGTGACCAATAGGGGAGCCCCAGCCATGACCGTACCCAGCCTGTCAGGACATTCAGGTACAACGCCGCCCCGTAGGCGTTGTCTCCAAGAAATGCAAGCCATCTCCTGCAGGTCACCACAACATCGTATTCGTCACCGTGAATGACCAGAAAGGAACGTCCGTCGGCGGTTTTGTGGCCGGCTTTTCTGCAGAGGCGGATTCCCCCGAAGGAGTATCCGGCAAATTCATCCATGAATTCGTCATGGTTACCTGTCACGTAAAGTACTTCGGTTTGCCTGGACATTTTCATGATCCGGCCCAGCACCCTGTTGTGCGATTGCGGCCAGACGGGCCGTTTCCGTAATTTCCACCCATCGATGATGTCGCCGACGAGGAAAAGCTTATCGCACTGGATGGTCCCCAGGAAAGAAACAAGGAGTTCCGCCTTGCACCATCTGGTTCCAAGATGAATATCCGAAATAAAGACCGTCCGGTAGGCCCTTTTCTTCATAAGTTCACCCCCGCATTTACCGGGATCGGACCCACCGTGGGAGGGCTTTTGCCGTAAACGATCTCCGCAGCGACAGCTCGTGCAGCTTCAGGCCGGGCGATACCCCTGCAGGCCTCCTGCATTTGCAGAAGGCGCCCCCGGTTTCGATCGAGTTCCATGACCTTCTGCGGGAGTTCCTTGATATTTTTGACCCATTCACCCGCACCCGTTTTTTCGAGTATCTCCGCGTTTTTTGTTTCCTGACAGGGGATGGGGGCCACCAAAAGCATCGGCAGCAGGCAGCACGCCGCCTCTGCCGTTGTCAGTCCTCCCGGTTTCGTGATTAAAAGGTCCGATGACGCGAAAAGAGGGGGCACATTCCTCACGAAAGGCAACACCGTCAGGTTTTGATCCCCGCCTGTTTCCGGCTTTTGTCTTCTCAACCGTTCAAACAAACCGGCGTTTCTCCCGGCTATGACCGTAAGCCTGACCCTTTTCACCCGTTCCAGTATCCCCGCTACCGCCTGGAGGATTTTTCCGTCCGGAATGGAACTCCCGAGCAAAAGCACATTGAGCGGATCTCCTTTTCCGGGATCCCTTTCAGGCTCTCTGCAAAAAGCCCGCTTGACCGGAATGCCTGTGACCTTCGTACACGACTCGGGCACACCCATCATCCACAGCTTTCGGGCGGCGGCATCAGTCGGGACGTGATACCTGTTTACATGGGCACAGATCCACATCCTGTGAACGTCCAGGTCGGTGACAACGACATGAAGTTCCCCTTTGTACAGGCCGCGGGCCTTCTGCCGGGCGACGGCATACATCGGCAAAAAGTGAGTGGCCACAACGCATTCCGGATTATTTTCTTCAAGAAATCTCGAAAAACGGGCTACGCGATCCACGCTGAACCGGTCGATCAACTGGACGATTTTGCTTTCTGACCGGTCCCTGTCGGTAATCCTGTACATTGCACGACAAAATGGCCTTGAATGTTCTCCGGCCAGATGGTATCCCTCGGAATAAACGGAACGGAATAAAGGGTCGGCAAACTGAAGGATATCTGCCGTTACCGGCTCTTTCCCCATGTCCCGCAAGGCTTCCGAAACCGCCTCAGCGGCAGCCCTGTGGCCGTTTCCCGAAGAGGTGTAAATCACGAACAAGGATTTCATCAGCGGCACCTTTCCGGTCCCTCCCGGTTCACAACCCGGAGGACTCCGTCGTAAAATAAGGCGTTTACACGCCGTGACTTCACTCTATCAGGGCTCTGTAACAGCTTTATGACATTTCTGTTTCAGTTTCATCCCAAAAGATTGGACATCCCCCGGGAGTAAATGGAAACGGCGCCGATACCACCGCCCTGCCAAAAGACTCTCGCGGGAAACCGACCCGTGACGCGGTCTTTTTGCCCGCCTGTGCGCTCTCATTCGGCTTGAAAAATCCCTTTCGCTTCCAGACCTGCCTGAGCCCCATCGATTGTGCTCATTTGTTCATTCCCCGTCTGCTGCACCCCGGCCGAAAAGAGAAGCCCCCCGATAACGGCCGTCAGGGGGGCGACAGTGACGAGGTGCGCGGCAAGCTCCGCCTTTCAGGGCGGGGAAGGATAGCGCGGACGGCGTAGCCGTTCCTGGGGTTTCAGTGCGGGGTCCGCTGCTGCTCGATGCCGAATGTCGTTGTCATCGCTCATAGCCCAAGAATATAATTGAGCCATGAAACGTCAACAAACCTTCAAGTACGAACTGATGCCGACCGGAGAACAGCAGCGCAAGATGCGCCGCTTTGCCGGGTCGTGCCGATTCGTGTATAACAAGGCGCTGGCGTTGCAGAAGGAACGCTACGAGCGGGGTGAGAAGAAGCTGGGGTATGCCGGGCTGTGCAAACGGCTTACCGAGTGGCGCAACAGTGCGGAAACGGCTTGGCTGGCCGATGCACCGGTTCACCCGTTGCAACAATCGCTCAAGGACCTGGAGCGGGCCTATGCCAACTTCTTTGCCAAGCGGGCCGGATTCCCGCGTTTCAAGAAGAAAGGCCGGTCCGACAGCTTCCGGTATCCCGACCCGAAGCAGATCAAGCTCGATCAGGCCAACAGCCGCCTGTTTCTGCCCAAGCTCGGCTGGCTGCGCTACCGCAACAGTCGGGCCGTGCTCGGCACGGTGAAGAACATCACCGTGAGCCAGTCGTGTGGCAAGTGGTTCGTATCGATCCAGACCGAGCGCGAAGTAGAGCAGCCGATTCCGCATGGCTATGCGGTCGGCATCGATATGGGCATCGCCCGCTTCGCCACCCTCTCGGACGGTACCTTCTACGCGCCGCTGGGCAGCTTCAAACGCCATGAGACGCGCTTGCGCAAGGCGCAACAGGCGCTGAGCCGCAAACGGAAATTCAGCAACAACTGGGAGAAGGCGAAAGCCCGCGTCCAGCGCATTCATTCCCGGATCGGCAATGCCCGCCGCGACTACCTGCACAAGACCTCGACCGAGATCAGCAAAAACCACGCGATCGTGTGTATCGAGGATTTGCAGGTGCGGAACATGTCAAAGTCGGCGGCAGGCACAACCGAGCAGCCGGGCAGAAATGTTCGGGTCAAGTCCGGTTTGAACAAGTCCATCCTCGATCAAGGCTGGTTCGAGTTCCGCCGCCAGTTGGACTACAAGCTGGCCTGGCGGGGCGGCTTGCTTGTCGCCGTGCCGCCAATGGACACCAGTCGGACCTGCCCGTGCTGCGGATATGTATCGGCGGACAACCGCCGGACGCAGGCGCAATTCCTCTGCGTCGAATGCGGCTTCGAGGAAAACGCCGATGTGGTCGGCGCGATCAATGTTCTAAGGGCGGGACACGCCCGGTTCGCCTGTGAAGTGAGCGGTGCAGCAATGCCGCCAGCAGCAGGAACCCACCGAAGCGACTCAGGCACGGCTCGATGCCGCTCTTGAGCGCCGTAGGAATCTCCGGCCTTCAGGCCGGGGAGGATGTCAAGACGAGCAGTAAAAGGACGAATATTTTTTCCTTTTTGTGGCTCATCTTTTCGTCCACCTCCTGAAAGATCTTTGCCGCAACAAGGCATCCGGGGGGACGATGGTCCGAAACCACCGTCCCCCCGGATGCCACAAAAACCAGGACCGGTTCCCTCAGCGGACGGCCGCCGCCAGGGATTTTTCTTCCAGAAGGTTCAAAAGGTTCTTTCCTATATCCGTATTGTCATAGTAACCGGTAAAGGAGTCGGCTCCGGGTCCCTGGGCGAAAGTGGGAACAGGAACCCCGGTATGGGAGTAGGATGTCCACGCCAGCCCGGCTTTGTTGTTCAGTATGTGAGTCAGACTGACCGTGAGTGGTTCGTAGCCCCCGTAAAGGAGATACGTTTCGGCATCGTCGGCCCTTTCCGTTTCCTTATGCATCGAACGGGTGAAAGCCACTTCAATGTTTTCAAGTTCCCGATCGTTCAGCGCAAAGTTCAGGCGGTCAGCAGCCTTTTCGTCCCCGGTTTTTGCCAAGTCTTCGAGGTCGGCCCGCTCTTTGTCCGAGAGGACCACGAGACCGAAGGCATCCTCTATTTCATCCTTCAGGTCCATCAAATCGGCCTTTTCGGGGGACGTGCGCCGTCTGTATTCGTCCAGCTCCTTGTCAAACCCGAGGTAGGACATGGTCTGGCCGCCCAGGTAATCCAGGTAGGTCTCGTATTTCGTCCCGGCAAACCCGATCGTCAGGCCGCCGCATTCATGGTCTCCCGTCACGACCACCAGGGTCTCTTCGGGATGTTCCGTCGCGAAATCCAGGGCGACGGCTACGGCGTCATCGAAGGCCAGCGTGTCTTTTATGGCTGCAACCGCATCATTCGCATGGCAGGCCCAGTCGATCTTTCCGCCCTCCACCATCATGAAGAAGCCCTCGGGACCGTCAAGAAGCTCGATGCCCTTTTGCGTGAAATCCGCAAGAGACAGCGGCTGGGTATCGATGGCATAGTCGAGGGCCATGTCCGGATCCAGTTCGGGGCTGACGGCAAAGACCTTGCCCGTTCCGGGTTCCAGTGCCATGAATTCCTCCACGGTCCGCGTCACGGTGAAACCGTTCTCGATGGCCACCCTGTACGCATCGACAGTACCATCAGGGCTTACCGGTTTTTTGAGTCCGCCTCCGGCGAAATAGTCGAAATCGCTTTCGGCCAGTTCGAGGCCGATTTCATGGTAGTTTTTTCGTGTCGGCTGATGTGCGTAAAAACAGGCGGGAGTGGCGTGATCGATGGAAACGCTGGAGACAATGCCGACTTTCATTCCCTTATCCTTGGCGGCCTCGGCCACAGTCCTGTATTCCCGGGTTTTTGACGGATCCATGGAAATGACTCCGGAATTGGTCTTGAAGCCGCAGGCGAGAGCTGTCGCCGCCGCCGCGGAATCCGTGATGAAGGCATTGGCCGCATAGGTTGTCGTAAGACCCTGATAGGGCATTCGCGTGATGTTGAGTTTTTGTATCCCCGGTTCATCGTTTTTGCCGCCCTGCAGATAGATTTCCGCCGCATTCAACTGAGGAAGCGCTACACCGTCCCCGATGAAAAGAAAAACATACTTCGGTGCAGCGGCGAAAGCCCTTCCTGAAACAGCCAGAAAAAAGACCATGACTGCAAGAAGGAAAACCCCCTGAAGCGCCCTTCGCGCTTTCCAGGACATACCGTACATGAAAACTCCCCCTGTCCTCTGGATTGAGTCTCATCCCGTATGATAGGGGGAGTTTGTCACGTTTGTATTACCGCAACGTCACAATTTCGTTTCAATCGCCGAACCTTGCTTTTGTCTCCGGAGTCTGGCTTTTACAGGCGGCGGATGACCATGGCGACTCCCTGGCCGCCACCGATGCAGGCCGTGGCCAGTCCGAGCTCCTTGTCATAATGCCTGAGGGCGTAGATCAGCGTCGTCAGGATCTTGGCCCCCGTGGCGCCGATGGGATGCCCCAGGGCGATGGCTCCGCCGTGGACATTGCATTTTCCCATGTCGAAGGGCATCTCCCTGTGGACGGCGAGGACCTGGGCCGCGAAGGCCTCGTTAAGCTCGATGAGGTCCATGTCCTCCAGGGAAAGCCCGGCGATCTCCAGCGCCTTCGGCGCCGCCACGGTGGGGCCGAGCCCCATGTGATCGGCGGCGAGGGCCCCGCTGGCGTAGCCGAGAACCTCGGCCAGGGGCTCATGTCCTTGAGCTCTGGCCCAGTCCTCGTCCGCCACGACCACGGCGCTTCCCGCGTCGCACAGGGCAGAGCTTGTTCCCGCTGTCACCGTCCCGCCCTCGCGGAAAATCGCGGGAAGGCGGCCGAGTTTTTCCATGCTCGTATCAGCCCTGGGAATCTCCTCGGTGGCGAAGGTGATGGTTTCCTTTTTCTTTTTGACCGTCACCGGGACGGTCTCCTCTTCGAAAAGCCCCTTTTCCACGGCGGCCAGCGCCTTTTTGTGGCTTTCCAGGGCGAAGGCGTCCTGTTCCTCGCGACTGATGTCATACTCGTCGACGAGTATTTCCGCCGTTGCCCCCATCATCATGTTCGCCAGGGGACACATGAAACCGTCCTTGTGCAGCACATCCAGGGTGGTCTTGTCCCCCATCCTGTGCCCCCAGCGGGCATCGGGCAAAATGTAGGGCGTCTTCGAGGCGCTTTCCATACCACCGGCAACGGCGGCCTGAATGTCACCCAGCCTCACCCTGTCGGCCGCAAGCATGATCGCCCTGAGCCCCGAGCCGCATCGTTTGTTCACCGTAAAGGCCGGAATGTTCTGCGGCAGTCCCGCCTTGTACATGGCGATTCGGGCCGGGTTCGCCCCGACGCCGGCCTGCCAGCCGTTTCCCATGATGACTTCTGCGATATTTTCATCCGAAACGCCTGAGCGCTTCATGGCCTCGGCGATGGCGAACCCGCCGAGATCCGTAGCCTCAAAGGACGACAAAGTTCCTCCGAACTTCCCGCCTCCGGTACGGCAGGCGGAAAGCAAAACAGCCTTTCCCATATTTCGTCACGCTCCCTTGCATTCTGGAAACCGGGTCCCTCAAAAAACTTCTCCGAAGGCCCGATGGATTCTTTCAGTCCTGCTGTTCTTCCTCGCAGCCTTGCATGACCCCGAGGTCGGGGCTCGTCACATATTCCGCTTCCGTGATTTCCCTGATGTCCTCTTCCGTGATGCCCGGGGCCAGTTCCTCGAGCACCATCTGTCCATCCACGAAACGGAAGACGGCATACTCGGTGACGACAAGGCTCACCACGCCTGCTCCCGTCAGGGGCAGGTTGCATTTTTTCACCAGCTTGATCCCGCCTTTTTTGGTTGTGTGGGTGGTGGCCACGATGACATGTTTCGCCCCCGTCACCAGGTCCATGGCGCCTCCCATTCCGGGAACAAGCTTTCCGGGGATCCACCAGTTGGCAAGGTTCGCCTCCTGGTCGACCTGCAGCGCGCCCAGGACGGTGGCATCCAGGTGGCCGCCCCTGATGAGGCCGAAGCTGAAATCGCTGGCGATGAGGGCGCCTCCCGGGACAACTGACAGGCAGCGCCCACCGGCGCCGATAAAACGAAGGTCCTCCTCGGGCGGCTTGGGCCCGGCGCCCACGACACCGTTTTCAGTCTGGAAGGTCACACGAACCCCCTCGGGAATATGATCCGACACCAGAGTCGGGATCCCGATCCCAAGATTCACCACATCGCCGTCCTCGAACTCCCGGGCGATCCGTCGCGCGATCCGATGCCGCAGGACTTCTTCATCAAGTACGGGAAGCATAGTAGGAATCCCCCTTCAATACGAGAATGTCCACCAGGATTCCGGGCGTGACCACGTCGTTGGGGTCGAGTTCGCCCACTTCCAGGATGGCGTCTACCTCAGCGATGACCAGATCCGCCGCTGCAGCCATGGCAGGGTTGAAGTTCCGGTTCGTCCCGTAATAGACGATGTTGCCGTAGCGGTCCGCCCTGTAGCCCCGAATCAGGGCCACATCGGCCCTGAGAGGCAATTCGAGGATGTACTTGTGGCCATCGATCTCGAGAACCTGCTTTCCTTCTTCGTGAACCGTTCCCACACCCGTCGGAGTCAGGATGCCGCCGAGGCCGAACCCTCCGGCCCGGATCCTTTCGACGAAGGTCCCCTGTGGAACGAGTTCCAGATCCAGTTTCCCCTCGTTGAAAAGCCGCTGGGTCGCCTTGTTGAGGCCCACATGGGAGGCGATAACCTTCCTGACCTGTCCGGCGGTCACCAGTTTCCCGTGTCCCACCTCGTCATAGGCGGTGTCGTTGGCGACAAGGGTCAGGTCTTTCGTGCCGGCCTCCACCAGGGCATCCACGAGAGTATAGGGAATGCCGCCGTAGTTGAACCCGCCAATCATGACGGAACTGCCCGGTTTGACGTGGGCCACCGCCTCCTCTGCCGAGGTGACGGGCTTGATGATTTTCGTAGGCATGGTGTTCATGATCCCTCCTTCTCGGAGTCTGTTTTTTGTTCTGTCGTCGATGTTTCCATTTTCGCCTTGTCGGATTTTGCCTTCCGTCTCTGCAGGTAGAGGACTCCGCCCAAAACGGCAATGCCGAAGATGTCCGTCACGAAGCCGGGCTTGATGAGGGCAAGGGCGGTGACCCCGAAGAGAATGCGTTCAACCACGTTCAGTTTCGCGATGTAGTAATTCTGCACGCAGGCAGCCAGGGCGATGACTCCCAGAATCGCCGTACTGCTGGCCAAAAGGACCCGCCACAGTTCGGCCTGGAAAAGAAGCGCCTGGTTATAGGCGAACATGAAGGGGACAATGAAACCGGCCAAAGCCAGCCCGAGAGCGGTGAAGCCTGTGCGCATGGCATTCGCCTTGGCGATACCGGCTCCAGCGTAGGCCGCCAGGGCCACTGGCGGCGTGATATCCGCAATGACGCCGTAATACAGGATGAACAGGTGCGCCGCCAGCATGGGAACACCCATCCTGTGGATGGCCGGAGCCGCCAGGGTGGAGAGGATGATGTACTTTGCCGTCGTCGGCAGGCCCATGCCGAGAATGATGGAGGCGATCATGGTCAGGACCAGGGCGAGAAAAACGATGCCGTGAGACAGGCTGATGATGAAAGACGTGAACGCGAGGCCCAGACCGGTGATGCCCACCACGCCGATGACGATGCCCGAACAGGCGCAGGCGGCGGCCACCTCCACAGCCGAAGTGCCGCCCTCGATCATGGACTCGAGGATCTTTTGGGGGGTCATCCGGTGCTCTTTCGGTCCGATCCAGCTCACAACCACCAGCAGGACGATGGACCAGAAGACGGCCTTGATGGCCGAATACCCGAAGGCGAGGAAAAGGATCAGCGTCACCACCGGCAGAAGAAGGTGCCACCCTTTTTTGAGAACCTCCCCGGCCTTCGGGAGCTGGTCCTTCGGAATGCCCTTGATGCCTTCACGACCGGCCCTGAAATGGACCATGGCAAAAATCGAAAAGAAGTACAAGAGGGCGGGGATCGCCGCCGCGACGACGATCGTCCAGTAGGAGATCCCCAGAAATTGCGCCATGACGAAGGCCGCCGCGCCCATGACGGGAGGCATGATCTGGCCGCCCGTGGAAGCGGCGGCCTCCACGGCACCGGCGAAATGGCTCGGATAGCCCACGCTTTTCATCAGCGGGATCGTAAAGGACCCGGTGGTCACCGTGTTCGCCACGGAACTTCCCGAAACACTCCCCATGAGGCCGCTGGCAACTATGGCCGCCTTTGCCGGGCCTCCCTGGCTTCTGCCTGTCAGGGCGAAGGCCAGGTCAATGAAAAACTGTCCGGCACCCGATATGTTCAACACCGCCCCGAAAAGGACGAACAAGAAGATGAACGATGCCGAAACTCCAAGGGGGACGCCGAAGATCCCGTCGGTTCTCAGGTACATAAAGGGCGCCAGCTCACTGATCGGAAAGCCCGGATGGGCCAGCATCCCAGGCAGGTATGGACCAAAAACGGCGTAGGCCAAAGCGACGATCGCCACGATGGGAAGCGGCCATCCCACGGTGCGCCTGGTGGCGTCAATGACCAGAACCGTCATGATAACGCCCAGGACGATATCGGATTGTATCGGGGCGCCCGCCCTGTTCGCGATGGCTTCCCAGTTGATCAGGATGTTCATGCAGCCGTATATCAAAAGCGCCGCCAGGACCCAGTCCCAGATATCGATTTTTTTCGCCGGACGCTTCAGCGAAACAGGGTAGAGCAAGAAAATGATCGTCCCCATGAGCATCCAGTGGATGCCCCGCTGCATCATGGCATAAAAAAGCCCGAAGGCCGCCGTGTACAGATGAAAGCATGAAGCCGCAATCGCCAGGGCGGCCACTGTCCAGTACTGCCACCCTTCAAGCTGGCGTTTCCCGCCTTCGAGTTTCCGCAACATTTCCTCGTCGGCGACAGGCTCGGCTTGTTGTGTCTCTTTCGGTTTTTCTTCGGTCATATGTTGTTCCCCCCAAAAGACGAATAAAATACCGCCCCGGCAAGGGGCGGGCGAAAAAGCCCGCCCCTGCTGCAATGCGCTCTGCTATTTCTTGGTCTCGTAGCCCTGTTCGGCGAAGTATTTGGCAGCGCCGGGATGGAAGGGAATGATACCCTTGCTGGCCTCTTCGGGAACGAAGTGGGCCGCCTGGGGCGTCACATCCATGAACGCGTCCTTGTTTTCGATGAGGGTCTTGACGAGATTGTAGGCAAGCTCTTCGTCCATGTTCTCGTGAACCACCATGTAGTTTCCGTCTGCGATGGTCAGAACCGGCTCGGTGATGGACGTGTAGACGCCGGCCTTGAGGGTGTAGGGCATGAGGAAGGGGTTCTTCTCGACGATCTTGTCGACGAGATCTTCCGGCAGCGGAATGAAGTGGACCTTCCGGACGGCTTCGACTTCCATGACGGCGGCACCGGGAGCGGCGAAGTTCCAGAATACGGCATCCACGTTCCCGTCCTTGAGCGCCATGGCCGCCTCGGGCTGCGTCAGCTGGGCCATGTCGAAGTCCTCTTCAGGGTCGATGCCCGCGGCATCGAGGATCATCCTGGTCAGCACCTGGTTCCCGCTTCCCGGGGCCCCGATGGAGACTCGTTTGCCCTTGAGATCTTCAAAAGTTTCGATGCCGGTTCCCTTGATGGTCAGAAGATGCTGCGGTGCGGGGTACATGTTGAAAAGGATCGCAAGGGGCAGTTTTCCGTCTTCCTCGAAGGCCTCGGTCCCGGTGTAGGCCTGCCACAGGGTGGACCCCATGGACATCCCCATCTGGGCCTTGTCTGACGCCACGAGGCGGCAGTTTTCCTTTGAGGCCGCCGTCGTCCTGGATGTGGCCTTCACGTCGATGCCGGCCTTGTTGAGGACCTCGGCCATGGCGCCGCCGAGAGGATAGTAGGTGCCTCCCACGCCGCCGGAGCCTATGGTAACGAAGGTCACCGCAAAGGCCGCCGCCGAAAACGCAAGAACCGCCGCGACTGCAAGAGGTACGAGAAACTTTTTCATCCTGCACACTCCTCCTTTTCTCTGCTTCACCCGATCCATCGGGTGACTACCGATGTTGCCCGTTCTTTCCGACTACAAATGGTTCACTCGGAAATGCGCGGGGTCTCACCTCCCTCGATTCTTTCAATTACCGGGATGAGTCCAGAAGCCTCGTCGAGGCCGCCTCGAGGCTTTCTTCGAGAATCGCGAGAATCTCGTCGATCTGCTCCTCTTTGACGACAAGGGGCGGCGCGACCATGAAACTGTCGCCGTCGATGCCGTCAACCATGCCCGAACCCGGGTAGATAATCAGACCCCGTTTCGTGCATTCCTCGGAAACAACGCCCACAGCCCCCGCGGCCTTCGGGAAGGGCTCCTTCGTCTTCCTGTCGGCCACGATTTCGACGCCGCGCATGAGGCCGAGTCCGCGGGTTTGTCCCACGATCGGAATCTCTTCCAGTTTTTTCAGGCCTTCACCAAGGCGTTCACCCTGTTTCGCGGCGTTTTCAAAAAGCTTATTTCTTTTCATGTACCGTACCGTCGCCGCCGTGGCCGCCGCCGATACGGGGTTGCCGTTGTAGGTATGGCCGTGCACGAAGGCACCGCTCCCGTTTTTGATGGCCTTCACGATGTCGTTTTTGACAATAATGCCCCCCGTCGGAATGTATCCGGCGGCCATGCTTTTTGCCGCCGCGATGATGTCTGGAACGACGTCCCAGTGCTGGACGGCGAAAGCCTTCCCGGTCCGGCCGAATCCCGTCATGACTTCGTCGGCGATGAGGAGGATGTCATACCTGTCGCAGATCTTCCGGACCATGGGCCAGTATTCCGGGGGCGGATTCAGGGCGCCCACGGTGGACCCGACCACCGGCTCGGCCAGGAAGGCGGCGATATACTGCGGACCTGTCCGCTTGATCGCCAGTTCCACCTGCCTTGCGCACATGAGGCCGCAGGAAGGGTACTCCTGGTCCCAGGGACACCGGTAGCAGTAGTGAGTGTCCACCTTCGGGTGGTCCTTGAACATGGGGGAATACATCCGCCGGCGCGGCATGTTGCCGCCCACGGCCATGGTGCCGAGGGTGCTCCCGTGGTAGGAGTTGTACCGGGAAAGTATCAGGTGCTTTTGCGAGCCTGCACCGTCCCGCTCGACGTAGTACTGCCTGGCGAGCTTGACGGCCGATTCGATGGCCTCGCTCCCTCCGCTGACGAACCAGACCCAGTCTAGATCCCGGGGGGTGATTTCAGCGATTTCCGCTGCGGCTTCCTCGGAAGGCCTGTTTCTCCAGCGTGACGGGTGTGCGAAGGCCATGGTCGCCAGTTGCTGTGAAATCGCCTCGACCACCTCGGGGACGCTGTGGCCGATGCTGGAGATCAGCGCCCCCGAGCACCCGTCGATGTACCGGTTGCCCTTTTCATCATGGATATAAAGCCCTTCGGTGCGAACGGCAAGAGGCATATCTTTCTTGAACGCCCTGGGGAACACGCGACCTGTTTCCAATCCTTTCATCTCCCTATTCGTATGGATTTACGATTTTCTTTCCATCATTGTGTCTTTTGGCTGTTTTCTGATGATCTCCCGGCGGTCGCCCTGCCACTCCCTTTCCTGGTAAACTCCCGTCTCTTTCCAGACCTTCTCGAGTTCCGCCAGCTTTTTCCGGGCGTCATCGCCCAGTTCCCGCGCAGCAGAAAGAATGACGCAGTTGATGACGCTGATGGGCGCCGTGAACGAGTCGATAAAGGACAACGGGTTCCAGGGGGCGGTGACCACGAGCTCCGAGGGGGCGGCCAACGGGCTCGAGTAGCTGTTGGTCACCGCGGCGACTTTCAGACCCTTTTCCCTTGCGTACTCGAGCATCTGGACCGTCCACGTGGTGTACCTGGGAAAGCTGATCCCGATGACAAGGGTTCCTTTGCCCGCGCCGGTGATCTTTTCCAGTGCCGTCTCCGAGCCCAGAAGTTCGACTGTCGGGAAAAGCCAGGAAAGGTAGTGAAAAAGGTAATAGGCAAGAGCTTTGGAACTTCTGTGCCCCACGATGAAGACCGATTCGGCGCCGGCGATTTCACCGCCCAGATGCTCGATGGCTTCCACATCCACCGTGGCCCGTGCCGAACCGAGGGAATCCATGTCGCTCTCTATGGCCTTGTGGACCAGGCTTCCGGCTTCCTGGGCGGAGTACTCCCCGATCCGTTCCAGCGTGGACAAACGTTCCATGAGAAGATCCTTCACGGCCGCCCGGAGACCGGGATAGCCGTCGAATCCCAGGGCCGAGGCGAAACGGATCACCGTCGACTCGCTGACACCCACCCTTTCTCCGACCTGGGCCGCCGTCAAAAAAGCCGCTTCCTTCGGGTTTTCGAGCAGAAACCTGGCCGTTTCCTGCTGCCCCGGCGTCAGGTCATGCATCTTTTCGGCAACCAGCTTTCTGAGCATCCAGATCCTCCGTGGAAAAGCTTTCGTACATGCGTAAAACCTGCATTCGATTTTTTTTATGCAGGATTTCCTGCATAAAATCATACCACTTGTCCCTCTTCTGTCAACTTCGCTTTCCTCTGATAATCAAACGATTGACATATCCCTGCTGCTATAATGGAATCAAGGTGAAGATGAATCACAGGAAAGGCATCCAGGCTGTAACAAAACTGTGACATTCCTGTAAGACGCCCGTTACGGCCCGTACCTATACTCCACCGTGAAAGGTCCGTTCAGATGTATTCCGGGCCATTACGAATCAGGAGGGATAGTTTATGAAACGAATTGGTTTGCTTCTTTCGGTTTCACTTCTTGTCGTCGGTGCGATCGCGGGCGCTGCCTTCGCCGGCGATCTCGTCATCAAGGGTTCCACCACGGTGCTTCCCATCGGCCAGGCGGCGGCGGAAAAATTCATGGAAGCCCATCCCGACACGTCGATCTCCGTCTCGGGCGGCGGCAGCGGAAACGGCATCAAGGCACTCATCGACCAGACCACCGACATCGCCATGTCCTCGCGGTTCATCAAGGACAAGGAAGTGGAAGCGGCCGTCGAAGGCGGAGCCTATCCCGTTCCCTTCGCCGTGGCCACTGACGCGCTCCTTCCGGTGGTGCACCCCGACAACCCGGTCAAAGACCTGACGATTCAGCAGCTTCACGACATCTACGCCGGCAAGATCACCAACTGGAAGGACGTCGGTGGACCCGATAAAAAAATCCTCGCCGTGACCAGAGACACCAGCTCCGGGACCTTCGAGGTCTGGGAAGAGAAGATCATGGACGGTGACAGGATCATGCCCAGGGCCCAGGTGGTGGCCTCCAACGGCGCCATGGTACAGTCGGTCAGCGGGAACCCGTCGGCCATCGGCTACATCGGAATCGGCTACCTTGACAGTTCCGTCAAGGCCCTGTCGGTCGGCGGCATCGAGGGCAACCCCGAAAACGCCGTCAGCGGCGAATACCCCATCTCGAGGTCCCTTTTCATGTTCACCTCCGGGTGGCCGACAGGCGAGACGATGAGGTTCATCAATTTCGTCCTGAGCGACGCCGGCCAGGAGATCGTGGCTTCCACGGGCTTCGTGCCACTGCGTTAGTCGAGCCACGACGGGAAGGGCAGCTTTTTCTTGCGCCGCTTTCGGCCCCGATATGCCAAACCGGGGCCGAAAGCGGTTTTGAAAAGGATCAGACAGATATCATGAAAGGAACGGATCATGGAGACGACACTCAGAGGTGACAGACTTCCCAGGCTGATTATCGCCGCCATAGCAGCTACCGGCGTTGCTGTGATGATCTTCATCCTCTTTTTTCTCGTAAAGGAAAGCTACCCGGTACTTCTGGAGACCTCGGTGAAGGAGCTTTTCCTCAGCACCCAGTGGTATCCCACCGACGACCCCCCCGAATTCGGCATGTTGTCCCTCATTGCGGGCTCTCTTTCGGTAACGCTGCTGTCTTCATTGCTGGCCGTTCCGGTCAGCCTCTTTCTGGCGGTCTTTCTGTCCGAAGTCTGCCCGCCGACCCTTCGGGAGGTTCTCAAACCCGTGGTGGAAATCCTCGGGTTCTTCCCCTCTGTGGTGCTGGGCTTTATCGGCATGGTGATCATCGCCCCCTGGATGGTTTCCGCCCTCGATGTGTTCACCGGGCTCAACCTGCTCAATGCCTCGGTTCTCATGGGCGTCATGATCGTCCCCATCGTGGCCTCCCTGGCGGAAGACAGCCTGGGGAGCGTCCCGAAAGACCTCCGCGACGCGTCCTACGCCCTGGGGGCCACCCGGCTCGAAACGATCTCCCGGCTGGTGATCCCCGCCGCGCTCCCCGGGATCCTCCAGGCCGTGCTTCTGGGCGTCATGCGGGCCGTTGGGGAGACCATGGTGGTCCTCATGGCCGCAGGCGGCGCCGCCATCATCCCGGTGGCCTTCACGGACCCCGTCAGGCCCCTGACCTCGGCCATTGCCGCGGAGATGGGGGAAACACCCGTCGGAACCGCTCATTACCACGCCCTGTTTTTCGCCGGCCTGCTTTTGCTTTTCATGACCCTCGCCCTCAACCTTATCGCCCTGCAGATTGAAAAGCGGGGAAGGATGTGGCGCTGATGCCCCGTTCGGCCAGACACATCAAAGACCGTGCTGCCACCCTGCTTTTGTGGATCGTCATGGCGGCAACCTGCGCGCTGCTTTTTGGCATTCTGGCCTTCCTCATCGCCAAGGGCTGGAGCGCCCTCAGCTGGGAATTTCTGACAAGGCCGCCCCGGGACCAGATGACCGCCGGCGGCATCCTTACACCCATTGTGGGAACCCTGCAGCTCATCGGCGTATCCATGGCCTTTGCCTTTCCCGTTGGCGTCTTCACGGCCGTCTACCTGGTGGAGTATGCCAAAGACGATATGTTCACCCGGTTTCTGCGGCTTGCCGTCAGAAGCCTGGCCGGGGTGCCCTCGGTGGTCTTCGGCCTTTTCGGCCTGACCTTTTTCGTGATCTTTTTAAAGTTCGGTTCTTCCCTTCTCTCGGCAGGGCTGACGCTGGGCTGCCTGGTCCTTCCCGTCATCGTCGGGGCTTCGGAATCGGCCCTTCTGGCCGTCCCGAAAGATTACAGGGACGCTTCTTACGCCCTGGGGGCCACGCGCTGGCAGACCATTCGAAAGGTCGTTTTGCCGGCGGCCTTCCCTTCCATCATTACCGGGGCGGTTCTGAGCGTCGGCAGGGTGGCCGGAGAGACGGCGCCCATCATTTTCACGGGCGCAGCCTTTTTCACGCCGGGAATCGCCAAAAGTCTTTTCGACGAAATCATGGCCCTGCCCTATCATATTCTTGTCCTGGCCACGGCCGGGACACACATTGAAAAGACACGACCCATCCAGTACGGTACCGTCCTGGTCCTGCTGGCCCTTGTCCTGGGCGTGACTCTTTTCGGCGTTCTCTGGAGGGCCCGGCTCCGCCAGCGGGCCCGGGGCTGATACCCTGGAAGGAGATTGCACCATGTCGGAAAAAATCGTCATCGAAAACCTGAATCTTTATTACGGGAACAATCATGCCCTCAAGAATATCGACGCCAGTATCCCCGAGAAGGCCGTCACGGCACTGATCGGGCCATCAGGCTGTGGGAAGAGCACCTTTTTGAGGTGCATCAACAGGATGAACGACTTCATCCCGAACTGCCGCATCGAGGGGAAGGTCTACCTGGACGGAAAGGACATCTACGCTACCGGGACGGACCCCATCAACCTTCGACGGGACGTGGGCATGGTCTTCCAGCGGCCGAATCCCTTTCCCATGTCCATCTATGACAATGTTGCCTACGGTCCGAGGCTTCACGGCGTCAAGGGGAAAAAGAAACTGGATCCCATCGTTGAGAACAGCCTCAGGGCGGCCGCCCTCTGGGAGGAGGTCCGCGAGAAGCTCTCAGGCCCAGCCCTCTCTCTCTCGGGGGGCCAGCAGCAGCGGCTGTGCATCGCCCGGGCCATCGCCGTGGAACCCGAGGTGCTTCTGATGGACGAACCCACCTCCGCGCTGGACCCCATGGCCACGGCCCGGATCGAGGAGCTGGTCAGGGAATTGAGCGAGACCTACACCGTGGTCATAGTGACCCACAACATGCAACAGGCCGCGAGGATTTCCGACGTCACCAATTTCTTTCTCATGGGGGAGATGATCGAGGCAGGACCCACCCAGACCATCTTCACATCGCCGAAGGACAGGCGGACGGAGGACTACATCACCGGCCGTTTCGGATAGAAATCTGCTTGAGTCTGCACAAGAAGAAAAGAGGGAATGGACATGACAAACACCCTGTCAGGACGGAAGGCTTTTGACGAACAGCTCCAACAGCTCGAGCAAAATCTCATGAAGCTCGGAACCCTCGCCGAGGATGCCATCGGCAAGGCAATCTGGGCTCTGCAGAAACGGGATAACGCACTGGCTATGGAGGTCATGGAAAACGACGACGCCCTGGACTCCCTGACGGAAGCCATCAACGAACAGGCCCTGGCGATCATCGCCCGTTTTCAGCCCGTGGCCATGGATCTTCGTCTCGTTTCGGCGATCTTGCACATGGCCACGGACCTGGAGCGCATCGGAGACCTCGGCGTGAACATCGCGAAAATCACCAGGAAGCTCTCGGGGCAAAAGCTGATCAAGCCCCTCATCGACGTGCCCCGCATGGGCGAGCTCATCCGGGAGATGATCGACGCCGCCCTGAAGGCCTTCATGAACAAGGACACCGAAGAAGCCAAAATGGTCTGTGCCATGGACGACGAGATCGACGATCTGGACAACCAGATCTTCCGGGAACTGGTGACCCTCATGATGGAAAACCCCCGGAACATCGAGCAGGCGACACAGCTCATCCTCGTCTCACGGCATCTCGAACGGGCAGGGGACCATGTGACGAACCTCTGTGAGCAGACCGTCTACGTGCTCACCGGCCGGACGATCAAGGCTTCGGATTATCGTCGTCCCCGGGAGGATGAAAGCTGACCCATGAGCGCCGGGCGGGTTCTCGTCATCGAGGATGAACAGACCATAGCCGAACTCGTGGCTGACGCCCTCAGGCAACGGGGCTACAGGGTGGAGACCGCCCCGGACGGTGACGAGGGACTGGCCATGGCTGAAGGGACCTTGCCGGATCTGGTCATCCTGGACCTGATGCTTCCGGGTCTCGACGGGTGGGAAATCTGCCGGCGCATGAAGGAAAACGAGGTCACCCGGGAGATTCCCGTGATCATACTCACCGCACGGCGAGATGAACGGGACGTGGTGGCCGGGCTGGACCTCGGTGCCGACGACTACCTGCGAAAGCCCTTCTCCATGTCGGAACTCCTGGCGCGGGTCCGGGCCCTGCTTCGGCGGACCGGACGGAAGGTCGGGAGTGTGGAAAAAACGTCTGTCGGCCCCCTGGTCCTGGATCACGAAGCGGAATCGGTCACCCTCCGGGGTGAGCCCCTGGAACTCAGCCCCACGGAATACAGGCTCCTGGAGACGCTGGCCCGTTCCGCAGGTCGAGTCCTCTCCAGGGAGGAACTCCTCGGCAAGGTCTGGGGATATTCCACGGGAGACACCAGGACCGTGGACGTGCACATCTGGCGTCTCAGGCGCAAAATCGAGGATAACCCGGAGAACCCGAAAATGCTCCACACCCTCCGGGGACGGGGATACCGGCTTCAGTGGGAGGCAGGCAAAGAATGAGAACCCTGAAAGGGAGAATGACCGACCTTGTGGCAATGGTACTTGCCCTGGCCTTGCTGGCAGGCTGGTTCGTCGTCGGAAACGGCATCGAGGAACGGATGCACCGGCAGGCGAGAACCTCCCTCCTCGACCAGATGGAACTCCTTGCAGGGGTCCTCGGCGAAACGGGCTTCGACGGGTTCAGTAAGGCTCTCGGGAATGTCGAGCCTGAAACGGGAACCCGTGTCACCGTCATCGACATGAACGGGAAGGTCCTTTTCGACACCCAGGCTGATCCGGCAACCATGGACAATCACGCCTCCCGTCCGGAAATCCGGGAAGCCATGCTGACGGGCACGGGCATCTCGTCACGCTACAGCCGCAGCCTCGGCGAAGAACAGCTTTACGTCGCCCGCCTGGGCGCCGATCCACAGGGAGACACCCTGATCCTCCGGGCCTCCCTCTCGCTGCGGTACATCAGTGAGGCTGTCAACGCAGCGCGGATTCGGCTTTTCTTCTCCCTGCTCCTTGCCGGCGGCGCCGCCATGGCGGCGGGACTGTTCTTTCTCCGACAGGTGACAAGACCCCTGGAGGATCTCACCAGTGCCGCCTTCAACCTCCAGGAAGGCCAAAAGCCCCTGTTTCCCTCATCGGGGACTCTCGAGGTCCAGCGGCTGGCATCGGCCCTGGAAAACATGTCGGACCGTCTGGATACGGCCATGGGCAACCTGCGCCGCGAACAGGGCTATCTCCGTTTCCTCCTGGAATCCCTTCCCGTCGGAGTCCTCGTCGTGGACGACGACGGACGGGTCCGCTATGCAAACTCTGCCCTTTCTTCACTCCTCAGGGACGTCCCGGAAAAGATCGAGGGAACGGCCTACCTTTCGGCCATCAAGACGCCGGAGCTCCTGGAACTCCTCGAAAGAGCCTTCCGGGAAGACGGCGGGCGTGCGGTCTTCTCAGTCAGGGGCCGGGAGGAAATCTTCATCGAGGCACAGGTCGTCAAGATCGACTGGGGTGTCCTGGCCGTCCTGAACGACCTGACGGAGCGGATGCGCCTCGAGCAGTCCCGGAAAGCCTTTGTCGCCGATGCCGGTCACGAGCTGCAGACACCCTTGACGGCCATCAGGGCCGCTGCAGAGCTGTTGGCCGACTCCCGGGACATGGACAAAACGAAACGGGAAGCCATCGCCGAAAAAATCATCACCCAGCAGGAACGGATGACCACCCTTGTGGATGACCTGCTTTTGCTGTCGCGGCTGGAATCGGAGGTCCCCTCCGAAGAACCCGAAGAGCTCGATCTGGCGGGACTCCTCAATTCGCTGACGGAAAATGTTCTCGCAAACCCGCTGGCCGAGTCGATCCAGGTGGACAGCCGGGTCACCGGGCCCGCGCCCGTCAACGGACGGCCCACGGAACTCTGGAGGGCTTTCGGAAACATCCTGGACAACGCCGTCAAATACACCAGGAAGCGTTTCCTGGACTCCCCCGGCGGTGAGATTCGCGTGATCCTCGGGCGCTCGAAAGACAGCTGGGAAGTCGTCATCGAAGACAACGGCATGGGCATCCCGCCCCAGGCGAAGGAGATCATCTTCGAACGCTTCCAGCGGGCGGAGGCCGACAGGGCGAGAGCAGGCGCCCCCACCGGCGGATACGGCCTCGGGCTGGCCATTGCGAGGCGTGTCATCGAGTCCCACGGCGGTTCCATCATCGTCGGAGACTCCGCCGAAGGCGCCCGTTTCACTATCCGGCTGCCTGCATCCGACTCCAGCCGGTAAGGTGGACCCGCCGGAATATATCCGGACTATCCGGCTTGAGACTGCTCCATTTGGGCATCGTCGTCATCGCCGAGGGTAAAGTCCTCAAGCAGCCGGTTCAAGGCATCGGAATTCTCTTTCATCCCCTGCGCCTCTTCCGCAAGCCTGTAGGATGTTTCGCTCGTCGATTGCGAAGAGGACTGAATGCCCTCCACCTTTTCCACGACTTCATTGTTGGCGCCGGTAATCTGTTCGACGGCACCAGCAATCTCCCGGCTGGCCGCGGCCTGTTCCTGGGCCGCCGAGGCCATGGACGTGATCGCCTCATCTATGGAACGGATTTGCTCGATGACGGTGTTGATGTTCTCTCCCGTCCGCCCGGCCTGTTGCGCCGTTTCCTTCATGCTTTTGACGGAAGCCGTGATCGTCTCCGCGGATTCACGCGTTTCCGTCGAAAGACGTTCTATCAGCGACCCGATCTCATTGGCGGCCTTGTTGGAATCGGCTGCCAGTTTCCTCACCTCGTCGGCGACGACGGCAAAACTCTGGCCGTGTTCTCCGGCCCTGGCCGCCTCTATGGCGGCATTCAGGGCCAGAAGGTTCGTCTGGTCGGCAATGGTGCCGATGGTGCTGACGAAGGACGTGATTTTTTCGACGGAATCGAGGAGCCCCTGCATTGATGCGGCACCCGTCTCCGCCTGCTCCGACGTGCCCAGGATCTCCTGGACCATTCCCTGGATGAACTCCGCCGTTTCCTCTCCGATCCGCCTGGTCCGGGCGGAGAGTTCAGCCGCCTGTGACGCCGATTGGGCAACCTGACGGGCGCCACCTGAGACTTCTTCCACCCCTGCGTTCGTTTCCTCCAGGGATGCTGCGTTGGTTTCGGTCAGCGAGCCCAGCTCCTCGACGGCTTTCTGAATCCGGTCCATGGCCTCCCTGACGGTCCCGGAGAGATCCGAGAGCTCGCCGGCACGTTTTTCGCTTCTTGCGGCCTCGTCCCTGATGGCCTCGATGATCCGGCGTTGTCCCGCAATCATCGTTCCCATCTCCCGGGCGACTTCATGAACTTCGTCCTCAAAGGGAAACCGGCTCTCATCCACCGTCACGGCCAGATTTCCGGAACCCGCCTGTTTCGCCATGTCTATCAGGGCTTGCAGAGGCTTTCTGATGCTTTTCGTGATAACCAGGGAAACAACAAGACCTATCACTGCGGCGGCGACGAGAACGCCCAAAGTCATCCTGACGTTTTGCGAAAGCCGATCCAACACGGCTTCGGCCAGGCCTTCGGCTACGGCAAAGGCCTTCTCGTTGACGGCAAGGGCCGACTGCCCGGCTCCCCTGGCACGTTCTTTTATGTCCGCTGCAAATTTCTGGAGAACCGTCCAGCTTTCAACAAATCCCCCCGCCGATTCCCTGTACCTGCCGATGGCCTTGACGACCCGATCGAGGCTGTCCTTGGCCTCGAGCATGTATGTGGACTTTTGCAGATCTTTCAACGTTTCTTCAAGTCCGGAAAGCCTCTTCAGAGCTTCGGCGGCGGCCGCCCTGTCGCCAGCGGCCTGGGCTCCGTAAAAATCGGCGTTTGTCCTTTCGGCTTCAAGGAGCACCTTTCGGGCTTTCCCGATCTTGTCGATCCTGTTCATGATGGCCTTCACCGGCAGATCGAGTTCAATCTGCCCGCGAATTTTCTTTTGTTCGACGGAAATATAGGTGACGATGTTTTCTTCCAATACGGACAGGGCTTCTTCCATTTCTCTCCGGCTTGCGTTCATCCCGTCCATGGCTTCCGAAATCTTTCCGGCTCCGTTTTTCAACAGTCCCACTGCGCCGGAGACCTCCATGGCTCCCCGCCTGAGCTCTTCCATATCTTCATGCTCCATGGAAAGTCCCGTAGCTTCGGCCACAAGCTTTTCCGTTTCACCGATCACTCGTTGGCCCCTGTTGAAATCGGCTTTCTCACCCGAAAGGGCATATTGCGTGTATGAAGCCGAAGCTTCGAGCAGGGTGCGCTGCATTTCGGAAGCAAGGCTGATTTCCTGAAACCGTCGCCCCGCCAGCTCTCCCGTGTCCATTTCAATCTTTCTGAAACTCACCCATGAATAGATGCTGGCTCCCGCGAAAACGGCGACGACGAGCAAAAAACCGATGACAAGGCGTTGGCCGATTTTCGTGTTTCTGAACACCTCTGTCCCCCCCTTGAGTCCGGGGCGTCTCAGCCGCTCCGGTGAAAGACGTTCCCCCGTCCCTGTTTTTGTCCGGACCGTCCTTTATCTGATCTTTCCAGCCAAAAAACGGATTTCCCGACTCTGAAGGGAAGTCTAAGAGTTTGAACCTTTCCTTTCAG
>CAZERC010000023.1:0-6001 GCA_964515395.1 uncultured Synergistaceae bacterium
GCACGTGGGTCTCTTGGAGTACACACGTGGGCCTATCACGGAATATTACCCACTATCGTACCCTATTGTTTTTCTCAAGCAGTTTTTTGATAGGCGAAGCCTTGTCGTGGGCTTCCCGGATATCTGCTTCTAGAAGGGCTATGTACTGCTTGGTGGTTTCGAGGTCAGAATGTCCCATGAGAGCCTGAAGGGCAAAAGGGTTCATGCCGTTTCGAAGCGAATGAAGGGCGGCATCATGACGGAGATCGTAGGGCGAAAGCCTTTTCAGGCCGAGCTTCGGAGCATACTTTTTTTTCAGCCTCTGTGTCCATGCCGAAAGACTGAATTGCTTCCCTTCGTGGTTGGTAAAAAGAAAAGGTGAGCCCCATCCTTTCGGCTGAGCCATGACCATGGTCTGAATTGACTTTGACGTTTCTGTGGAGAAGGGCAGTACTCGGCTCTTGCGAGTCTTTGCTATGGAGGCTCGAATATTGACTACCATGTCTTCAAGGTTCACATCTTCGACTCGAAGCGAGAGCGCTTCCGAAGGACGAACGGCTGTGTCAAGGGACAGGCACATGAGCGCATAGTCACGCTTACCACAATATGTAGACTTGTCAGGAAGGCGGAGAAGCTTTTGCAGGGTATCTGCCGAGTGCTGTACAACACGGGGTTCCGCCTTCCTGGTCCTGATGCCCCGAACCGGGTTCTCCGGGAAGGCTCCTTCTTCCACAAGCCATGAGAAGAAGGCTTTCAGATACTTTCTCCTGATATTGAAGGTCGCCGGAGCGATCCCGTCTTGCCCGAGAAAGGATAGCACAGCGCCCCGGGTGGTCGAGGGGTCCCATGCCTTGGGATGCTCCCGGAAAAAACGGGAGACAGTATAGCGGTAATCCTTGAGTGTCCTGTCGGCAAACCCTTCAGCCTTCCTGAAAAGAATGAACGCTTCAAGGGCCTCCTCCCAGGATCCGAACATTTCCCGAAACAGAACAATAGGGGCTCTTTCTTCCATAATGTTAACCCATCAATTTCGGAGACAGGCAATTTTTAGAGCAACGGCCTCGGTACTTTTCAGCTTTTTCCTATCGAAGCAGATTACAAGTTCAAAAATTTGGGGAAGCCCCGTCAACCCTTGCAAAAATGCACTTGAAGCATTGAACTCAACCTCTGACCATGGTAATATATCCTCTGTTTTCCGGGCCTGTAGCTCAGGGGATAGAGCAACGGCCTCCTAAGCCGTAGGTCGCCCGTTCGAATCGGGCCAGGCCCGCCAAATAACACCAGCCCGACGGGTTTTTGCCCGTCGGGTTTTTTGCGGCCTGAAAGAAATTACAGTCGCTTCCTTCACGTTTGGTCCGGTGGCATGAGACCGATCTGGTAAAATGTCTTTTGTGGTGATGTTCAGATGAAAGAATGGCGGGAACAGTCGCGAAGGATGGTTGAAACCCAGCTCGTGCCAAGGGGCATAACGGAAGAAAGAGTCCTCCAGGCCTTTATGGATGTGCCGCGTCATCTTTTCGTCCAACCTGCAGACGAGGCTTCGGCTTATGAGGACTATCCGTTGCCCATCGGGCACGGGCAGACTATTTCACAACCCTACATGGTTGCAAGAATGACGGACCTGCTGGATGTCCATCCAGGTTGCAAGGTGCTTGAAATCGGAACCGGATCTGGTTACCAGGCAGCCGTACTTACGCAGATGGGAGCACGTGTTTTCAGCATTGAAAGGATACCGGCCCTTGCCCGTCAGGCTCAAAAGAATCTTTTCAACGCCGGGTACAATGTGGTTGTCAGGGTTTCGGACGGGAGGGAGGGCCTGCCGGAATTCGCTCCTTACGGACGGGTTCTCGTTACAGCTGCCGCCGGCGAGGTCCACCACGAATGGGAAGAGCAACTTGATATGGACGGCATGATCCTGGCTCCGGTCAAGGTTTCATACGGGACGGAAAGACTGCTTCTCCGAAGGAGGAGCAAAACGGGGTGGAAGGATACGTGGCATGATTATTGCCGTTTCGTGCCCCTTCTTCCAGGGCTGCTTGATAAAGAGGACGATGACGGAACCGCACGGGCCGAAAACTTCCATGGAGATGGAGAGTGAACATGCTTCGCAGCCTTCGCGCCTATTTCGTACTGCTTTTGGTTTTTTCCAGCTGTGCCGTAATCTTTTGCTCTCCCGTTTCGGTGGTTGCCCTTTCTGAAGAAAGGGGGACCTGGATGCGGATACCTGTTCCTCTTGGACAGCGCCTGACCACCACATATATTCATTCTGTTCAGAAGACACCGGTGGAAGACGAATATGTCGTTTCGGACGGATGGATCTGGCAGTGGCAGGAACGTGTCAAGTCACACAACGCAGGGCTTCCCACGGAATCCCCACGGAACGGTGAATTCAGTGCCGGCCCGGACTGGTTTGTCTTCCGGGGAGGCGGGATGAAGTGGAAAACCCTGTTATTGCGTGTGGGAACGGAACGTATCGGGCAAAACAAAATAGAATTCTCTCGACCCTGGGAGGAGGTTTCGTATGAACTGTTCAGGATCTTGCCGGACAGAGTTCTCTTCCTGCAGATTTATGAACTTCCGTTCGTAGAGGGGATGGTCCGGAGAAGTATACCCGTATGGTAATACGCTGTGATACAATCGTTCCGTCTTTTTACTGAATGCCTCGAAGCCCGCGATATCGCATGTTTTGCCCGTGACGACACAACGTGATTTGGAGGGATCCACGTGACAGAAGACAACAAAAAACATGAAGAAAAAGACCAGATGCCCGAGGAACAGGCCGAATCAGGAATGCCGGCACCGGACGAGATCGACCTCGACGAACTTCGAAGAAAATTTGATACCGAGGCCAATACGCGCTTTCTTGAAGGTTGGCAGGGTAAACTTGTTGCAATCCTTGCCATAGCCCTTTCGCTTTTTCATTTGTACACATCCGGTTTCGGGCTCCTGCTGGCCATCAAGCAACGTTCCGTTCACCTTGCTATGGTTCTGGTCCTTGTCTATTTCCTTTATCCTCCGAAAAAGAAGGCCACATCAGGCGGTATCCCCTGGTATGATTTTGCCCTTGCGGGACTGGCGGCCTACGCGGTGTTGTACCACGTAATCTTTTTTGATGACCTCATAACACGGTCCGGCCTCCCTACGACAATGGACCTGACGGCGGGTTTTATCGGGATCATATTACTCCTTGAGGCAACAAGGAGAGTTTCCAATCCCATACTGCCGAGCATTGCCATTTTCTTCCTTTTTTATTGCTATGCCGGAAGGCATTTCCCGTCCATGTTCGCCCACAGGGGGTTCAACATCACCAGGATCATCAACCATATGTACATGGGGACGGAAGGAATTTTCGGAATTCCGCTGGGAGTTTCAGCCACCTTTGTCTTCATGTTCATACTCTTCGGGTCATTCCTTGAGCAAACGGGGATGGGCCGTTTCATCATCGACTTGTCCATGGCCCTTGCGGGTTGGTCCACAGGCGGCCCGGCCAAGGTGGCTGTCCTCAGTTCAGGACTGATGGGATCCATATCGGGCTCTTCCGTGGCAAATGTCTGCACAACGGGTATGTTTACCATTCCTCTCATGAAAAGTGTGGGGTACAAACCCTATTTTGCTGGAGCCGTAGAGGCCGTTGCATCGACGGGAGGGCAGATCATGCCGCCTGTCATGGGCGCCGCGGCCTTCATCATGGCCGAGTTCCTTGGAGTCCCCTACCTGCATGTTGCGGCGGCGGCGATCGTTCCGGCCTTCCTGTATTATTTCGCCGTGATCGTCCAGGTTCACCTTGAGGCCACGAGACTCGGGCTCAAGGGGCTTCCGAGGGCGAGGCTCCCCAAGATCGGTCCTCTCCTGAAATCAAGGGGGCACCTCCTTGTCCCCCTGGCAGGGATCATTTACTTCCTGCTTTCGGGGTATACGCCGCTGAAGGCTGCCTATTACGGAATCCTGCTCACCATTGGCGTTTCCTTTCTCAACAAACAGACGAGGATGACCATTCCGAAGCTCAGGGATGCCCTGTATGCCGGGGCGACGGGAGCCCTCGGCGTCGCGTGCGCCTGCGCCACAGTAGGGATCATCGTCGGAACGGCGACGCTGACCGGTCTCGGACTGAGGATAGCCAGTGCAATTATTGCCCTCTCCGGAGGAATTCTCCTTGTTTCGCTTCTTTTGACAATGGTTGCCTGTATCCTGCTTGGAGCGGGACTTCCGACGACTGCCAATTTCATCGTCACCAGCACCATGGCGGCGCCGGCATTGCTTCAGCTTGACGTTGCGCCCATGGCGGCCTATATGTTCGTCCTTTACTTCGGAATTGCGGCGGACCTGAGCCCGCCTGTGGCATTGGCGGCCTATGCCGGTGCAGGTATTGCCGGTGCGGAGCCCATGCGAACCGGGGCGACAGCGGTAAAACTTGCATTGGCCGGTTTCCTGGTACCGTATATATACGTGTTCAATCCGATGCTGGTCCTTGTCAACTTCAAAGCCGTGCCCTTCACGTTCTCCATCGCCACGGCCCTTTTGGGCGTATTCCTGCTTGGGATGGGGTCCATCGGTTTCTACAAGGTCAAGATGGCGGGTTGGCAGAGAATACTTGCCCTCGGCGGCGCGTTGACACTCCTGGTGCCGGGGTTGACTTCGGACGTCATCGGCCTGGCAGTGCTCGCGACGATGCATTTGATGCAGACAATGAAGGCGAGAAAAACACAGGAAACAGCTTTCTGAAGAGGCTGATACCCGTACAAAGCGGGTAATCCAGGCAGGGTTCTGCTTTTTTGGCGGAGCCGCCTCCTCGAGGCGGCTCCGCTGCACACTGAAGGGAGGATATTTGCATAATGCCGGACAATTATAAAGAAACGCTGAACCTTCCAGAGACATCCTTTCCCATGAGGGCCAATCTTTCCAGGAAGGAGCCGGAGTGGCTGGAGTTCTGGAATTCCGTGAAGCTTTACGAGTCCCTCATGGAATCCAGAAAGGACGAGGAAACCTTCGTACTCCACGACGGCCCTCCCTATGCCAACGGGAATATTCATATCGGAACGGCCTTCAACAAGATTCTCAAGGATTTCATACCAAAATATAAATGGATGCGGGGATATCGTGCACCCTATGTCCCTGGCTGGGATACTCATGGATTGCCCATAGAGCTCAGGGTCCTCAGGGAACGCGGTGAGGACAAGGAATCCATTGAGCCTGCGAAACTCAGGGATTACTGCATGGAATATGCCAAAACCTATATCGACGTGCAGAGAAACGAATTCAAACGACTTGGTGTACTGGGAGACTGGGAAGATCCTTATGTGACGTTCAAGGCCCAGTACGAGGCGGCGCAGATCGGTGCTTTCGCCGACATGGTGGAGCGGGGACTTGTCTATAAAGGAAAGAAACCGGTTTTCTGGTGCGTTGACTGTCAGACAGCACTGGCCGCGGCGGAAATCGAATATGAGGACGAGACCTCTCCTTCGATTTACGTGGCCTATCCTCTTGTTGACGAGGAAAACCGCTTCCCGGTGATTGCCGGTGAAACGGTGAATATCGCCGTCTGGACGACGACTCCCTGGACCTTGCCGGCGAGCATGGCCATCGCCGTGCATCCCGGTTTGGATTACGTCTTTGTGAAAGCTTCCCACAATGGTGAGGTTTACCTGGTTGCACAAGGTCTTATTGGACAGGTTCAGAAGGAAACGGGCATCGCTTTCGGGGAACCCCTTTTGAAAGTCAAGGGAAGGGATCTTGAATACCTCAAGGCGCGACATCCCTTCTACGACGAAAGACTCGTGACCCTTGTTCTTGCAGAATATGTGGGCCTGGATCAGGGGACCGGCTGCGTTCATACGGCTCCCGGACACGGTGTGGAAGACTATGAAACGGGGATCCGGTATGATCTCGAGGTCCTGAATCCCGTCGACGACAAGGGCGTTTTCCTGGATGACACGCCTCTTGTCGGCGGCCTTCCGCTGGAAAAGGCCAACGAGCGCATTTTTGAAATTCTGGAGGAACGGGGCCGGCTCCTCGGGAGATTGAA
>CAZERC010000023.1:6101-24471 GCA_964515395.1 uncultured Synergistaceae bacterium
CGTCTGTCCCGAATGCGGGAGCAAGGACCTCCGCAAGGAGACGGATATCATGGACGTCTGGTTCGACTCGGGCTGCAGCCACATCGCGGTTCTCGAAACCCGCAAGGATCTCAAGTGGCCCGCCGACCTCTATCTTGAGGGGAGCGACCAGCATCGCGGGTGGTTCCAGACCTCGCTTCTGACCTCCGTAGCGACGAGGGACAAGGCCCCCTATGACGCCGTCTTGACTCATGGTTTCATCGTAGACGGCGAAGGCAGGAAAATGTCGAAATCACTGGGTAACGTGATTGCTCCCCAGGAAATCATCAATCGCTACGGAGCCGACATCTTGAGGCTTTGGGTTGCGTCCACCGATTATCGCAACGATATCAGGATTTCGGAAAACATCCTGAAAAACCTGGTGGAATCCTATCGAAGAATCAGGAACACCCTGCGTTTTCTTTTGGGGAACCTTAATGATTTCAACCCCGATAAGGATGCGGTGCCCCTCGAGCGGATGCCGTCACTTGACAGGTGGGTCCTGTCCCGCCTGCAGCGGCTGATGGAAAGGGTGACGAAAGGTTACGACGAATATGCCTTCCACCTGCCGAACTACAATATGCACCATTTCTGCGTCAACGATTTGAGTGCTTTCTATCTGGATGTCAGCAAGGACAGGCTTTATGCTGAACCAACTGACAGCCTGGAAAGAAGGAGTTGCCAGACAGCGATGTGGGGTGTCCTGAAGTCGCTGGTGAAAATGCTCGCCCCGGTGCTCAGTTTCACCGCCGAGGAAGCCTGGCAGGAAATCAGAAAACTTGACGAAAGCCTGCCTGAAAGTGTCTTTCTCACGGACTGGCCCCATCCGGACCAGAAAATTGCCGACACCGGGCTTGAAGAATTCTGGGCCGGTGTTCTGGAAGTCAGGGGGGCGCTGAGCAGAGGACTGGAGGTCGCAAGAACCCGGGGGCACATCGGTCACCCTCTTGAGGCTCGCATCAGGGTAATCGGTGCCGGTGCCTACAAAAAGACGCTGCAGTCCCTGTCGGAGAAAGAGTGGGAAACCATCGCCATTACTTCCGGATTTGAACTTGGTGCAGCAGCAGAAGGAGGAGAGTTTGTCCACTTTGAGGACGAAGAAACCGGAATCGACCTCGAGATCGGAAAAGCTCCCGGATCGAAGTGTCCGAGGTGCTGGAAATATTCCGTGGATGTCGATGAAAATGGGCTTTGCGAAAGATGTCGCAAGGTCCTGGAGGTCGATCATCCGGAAAAGGTATAGAATATTCCAAAACCCCAATGCAGGGGAGTGGAGGAGCATGGCAGCAGGGATTGAAGAGATTGAGACCAGGTTGAGAAACGAGCGGAAACGTGTGACGGACCTGATCGCGTCGCTGGAAGAAGAGGGTGTCGAGCCCGAGGGCCCGGACCACTCGGATCATCTTGCGGAGTATGCGTCCTATCTTTCTCAACGGGAGTATACGGCGGGCGAAATCTTGTCCCTGCGCCATATCCTCGCCGAGATCGATCACGCGTTGCAAAAGATCGAAACCCGCCCCGGGAAGGCGGGCACCTGCGAAAAATGCGGTATGCCCATTGAAGAAGGGCGCCTGATGGCGAAACCCTGGGCCCGGTATTGTCTTGATTGCAGGACGAAATATGAAAAGTCCCTGGCAAAACGGAAATGACTCGGAAAAAGAAAACGGAATCTTCTCCAGGGGGTGTCCCAACCGAAGGAACCCCTTTTCCCGAAGGAGACGGCATGGAAACGGAAGAGGAGGAAAGCAGCACCAGGCTTGTCGTCGGCCCTGATGATGAGGGTGCGCGTCTTGACGTGTTTTTGGCGGAGAAACTCGAGAGATCACGCTCCTTTGTCCAGGGATTGTTGAAGGACCGGAGGGTGCAGATTTCGGGGAAAACATCTCCGAAGGCCTCGACGCGCATTACTGAAGGCACAGAAATTTTTGTGAGTATTCCCGTAGCAGAGCTGCCTGTAGTGGAACCTGAGCCGGTGGATTTTGATGTCATTCACGAGGATGCGTCTTTCCTCGTAATTGACAAGCCCGCCGGCCTTGTCGTTCATCCCTCCCCCGGACACTGGCGGAAAACGCTTGTTCATGGTTTGCTCTACAGGTACCCCGATATCAGTGCAGGTACCGGCGTAATACGGCCGGGCATAGTTCACCGTCTCGATGCTATGACCTCGGGCCTTCTTGTCGTCGCAAAAGATGCGCAGGCCCTCGACAATCTTGCCAGGGCCTTCAAGGAACGCACCGTGGACAAGGAATACCTGGTCCTTTTATGGTCCAGGCCGAAAAGACCGGAAGGTCGGATAGACCTGCCGATCGGGCGTGATCGAAGAAATCGTTTCCGCATGGATGTTTCACCTTCAGGGAAACGGGCCATAACCGATTACAGGGTGCTTTGGACCCATGACGGCATGTCTCTGGCGAGCTGCAGGATACATACCGGCAGGACACATCAGATCCGCGTCCACATGAAATCAATAGGATGTCCTGTTGTCGGGGACGGGTTGTATGCACCGCGTCGCAGAAAGGTTTTTCCGTCAGGAAGGCTCTTTTTGCACGCCTGGAAACTGGCGTTTCCCCATCCGGACACCGGTGAGATGGTCGTTTTCCGGTCCGTTCTCCCCAGTGATCTCAGGGAGTTTCTTCGAAATATTCTTTCCAGTAAAGGGGAGAAACATTGACCGATCGGCCCTGTGAGTAGGTGACATCTGCGACGGCGCCTTTTTGGGGCGCCACGTGTTTTCGCTCGGTGTAATCTACCAGAACCTTGCCGGCCCCCCTGTATTTGCTGTAATACGCCGCCAGGGATGCCGCAAAAAGCAATCTGCGGTCATCGGGTGAGAAGGACGATTCCTTTCCGTCGAGACGCCTGAGAATGACGTGTGATCCGGGAACGTCCCTGGCGTGCAGCCAAAGATCCTGCCCCTTGGCCAGGTCGAAGGTTACATGCCTGTTTCCTCGTTGGTTTTTTCCGACGAGCACCATTGCGCCGTCGAGGTCGAAGCGCCGAAATGGAAGCGGGCGACGACCACGGGGTTTGCCGGCCGGTTGCAACAGCCCGAAATCCTCTGCAAGACGGTTCAGGGATGCCAGGCTGTTGGTGTTTTCCACTTCTGCAATCATGTTTCGGAGTGACCTCTCCTGTTTTTTCAGGCGCTTGATGTCTTTTTCCACTGAAGCGGCGGGCTTTTTCTTTTTCTTGAAAAGCCTGAAATAGGACTGGGCGTTTTCCACGGGAGAGAGTTCGGGGTCAAGCCGTATTGTCACCGGTTCCGTCCTGTCTGTTTCCCAATCCGGCAATTGGACTTCCTGTGTCCTGTCAGGAATGCTGTGTTGCCAGGCCAGGAGCAATTCGCCCGCACGTTTCCATTTCCAGGATTCCGCCGCCTGGCGTTTCCGGGTTTCCAGTCCTTTCAGTTTCGCCCTGGTGCTTTTCAGCTCTTTCCGCAGGGCGTCGAGAATCTTCTTTTTCAATTTGTTCATTTCCTCGGCAGTCAGCGGGGTGAGAACAGTTTCACGGGCTGCATCGAGGGCGTTTTCGCCCTCGGCAGAAGCGGCGCCCGGAAGAAGCACCGGAAAAAGGGTCAGTGTCTTTTCAATCCACTGGAAGCGCATTCCTTCCGTCGTATGTCCCAGGAAGACCGACACATGCTTTTTGAGGGTATCCCGAGGCTGTTCTTCGACGGCTTTCTTCAGGGCCGCAGAGAGGTCTTTCCCGAAACCGGCGACGGGTTTGTCGAATGAAAGATGATCCAGCAGTTCCGGCAGAGTCCTGGCGGAAACGGGTGGTGGAGGCGTATAGAATTCCCCTGCGACAGCCGTTCTCGGTTGCTGGTCTTCAGGGTGTATTGGCCGGAAAACTTCGATAATCCTGCCGTCCTCGCCAGTGATGAAAAGGTTGCTCCGATGAGCCATGAACTCGAAAATGACATAAGACCGCTGAATGAATCCCGCACCGAGTACCTTGTCGAAGGCGAGTTTCAAAATTCTGTCAAAGCCGACCTGTTCAGCTGCAGCCAATTTAGCTCCAGTAACATGCTTTTTGAGCATTTCCTCGAAACGCGGCATTTTGCGGGTCCTTTCGCGAAGGTCTTGAAGGTCCTTTTTTTCGATTCTGCAGCAGCCGTAATGTCCGTGGTGCAGGGAGCAAAGCATTCCGCCTGTTGCGGAAAACAAAAAGGCGGTCCACGCCGATCCGGTTTCGATGCCAGTACAGCGTTTTCCCACAAAATCCGATGTGATTTCCTTGCTCCAGGCCCAGACCATCTCGGGACCAACAGCCATGCCCCGTTCCCCCTTTTTGATTTCGTGCCCGCAATATTGTACAGGAAAGGGTGAGGTATCCTGAAGAAGGAAGGGAGCATTCCTGATTTTCGCGGAATATTTCGCTTTTTCCTGAAAAAGAACCGGTTTCGCAAATATTGTCTTGACAAGGTTCTGTTACGAATCTAGAATTGTCGCCGTCACTCGGAAAAGGGGCTGTAGCGCAGAGGGAGCGCGCTTCCTTCGCACGGAAGAGGTCGGGGGTTCGAGTCCCCCCAGCTCCACCAGCTTCATGCTTGTCCCAGCAAGCTTTTTTATATAGAATATCGGGGCGTAGCGCAGTCTGGTTAGCGCACCTGCTTTGGGAGCAGGGGGTCGAAGGTTCGAATCCTTTCGCCCCGACCAACGAAACGAAAGGGACACGGGCGGGAATAGCTCAGTTGGCAGAGCGACGGCCTTCCAAGCCGTAGGTCGCGGGTTCGAATCCCGTTTCCCGCTCCAGTTGCTTGAAGCACGCGCTTGTAGCTCAGTTGGATAGAGCAACGGACTTCTAATCCGTAGGTCGCGGGTTCGAATCCTGCCAAGCGCGCCAGACAACAATCGATTCGCATGAAAAGGGCCGTATAGATGGTGGGCGTAGCTCAACCGGTTAGAGCGCTGGACTGTGGCTCCAGAGGTTGGGGGTTCAAGTCCCCTCGCTCACCCCATTTTCACTCGCGCCCGTAGCTCAGTGGACAGAGCGGCGGACTTCGGATCCGTTGGTCGCGGGTTCAAATCCTGCCGGGCGCGCCAGCATCTCAACCCGGGACGCACGGAGAACAAAGCGGATGTGGGCCATTAGCTCAACTGGCAGAGCACCTGACTCTTAATCAGGGGGTTACAGGTTCGATTCCTGTATGGCCCACCAAATGACAGTCCTCTCCGCCGGAAGGTATGAAAATCAAAGTGGGTCATTAGCTCAACTGGCAGAGCACCTGACTCTTAATCAGGGGGTTATAGGTTCGATTCCTATATGACCCACCATTCTTCCCAAAGGCGAGAGTGGCGGAACTGGCATACGCGCTGGACTTAGAATCCAGTAGCCGCAAGGCTTTAGGGGTTCGAATCCCCTCTCTCGCACCAGTGTTTATCATGAAACATCCGCCTGCTGGAATAACTTCCGATACCCCCCGACGAATGGCACGGGGGGTATACTGTTGTGCAGGGGAAGCTGCAGCTCAAGGAAAAAGAGACTGCAACGCAAAACGGTTTGACCTTTTTGCACCTTATGCTAGTATTTTGGAGTTTGCCGGGAAAGGAACATATCGAAAAAATCCTTTCAGGAGGTGAGACAACCTTCGGTGAAAGGAAAACGAGGCTCGGAGGGAGTTGTCGCGAAGTGCGTTCGGAAATAGTATCGCAGGAAAAGAACATAGTGAAAATCAAGGCGGAAATTCCTGAAGGCGAATTCAGGGAATCAATGGAAAAAGCCGTTGCGGAATTGAAGGAAAAGGCGGAAATCAAGGGGTTCCGGAAGGGCAAGGTGCCCAGGAATATCCTTGAGCTGCATCTCGGCAAGGAGACAATCCAGTCAGAAGCTCTTGAAAAACTGTTGCCCAAAACGATTGATACCCTCGTCGAGGAATATGAGCTTGAGCTTATAGACCGGCCGAAGGTGGATATAGAAACTCTCGAGGACGATAAACCACTGGAGTTGACTTTCACTTTCGAGACCCGGCCTGAGGTGGAGCTTGGGGATGCGGCGGAGCTCGACGTTCAGAAACGTGTGGTTGATGTGAATGAAGAGATGATCGATGAGGCAATCGCCCAGGTTCGCAGGTCCTTCGCAGAAAAGGAGCCTGTGACGGAACGGCCCGTCGGGGAAAATGATGTCGTTCAGGTGGAGTACACCCAGGGCGATGATCCCGAAGAGCCCCGGGAACCTCAAAAGACCGACATCGATCTGTCCGAGGGAAACGTCAGGGAAGAGTTCCGAGAGGCTTTGACGGGCAAGAATGTCGGAGAAGAGGCGACGGTGGAAATTTCGCTCCAGGATCCGCAAGATCCGGAGAAACCGGCCGAGACCGTTCGGTACAATCTGAAGATTCTCTCGATCATGGAAAAGAAACTGCCTGAGCTTGGGCCGGATCTCTACGCGAAAATTTTCGGCGAAGGTGTGGAGACGGTAGAGGCTTTCAGGGAGAAAGTCCGTGAGGCACTGGAGTCGAGATTCGAGTCTGAGAGCCTGGAGACCAGCCGTGAGGAAGCCGTGGCGAAGCTCTGCGATGCTTCTTCGGTGGAAGTTCCAGAGAAGCTGATCGAACAGCAGATGGAAAGCATCAAGAAGGACGAAGAGCAGCGGATACAGCAGCAGACGGGCAAGACACGCGAAGAGTATTTCAAGGAAAGCGGCATCGACGAGGAAGAACATGAAAAGGAATTGCGGCAACACGCCGAGAATATGGTGAAACGATCCCTGGTACTGGAATCCTTTGCGGATCGGGAGGGGATTCAGGTAGAGCAGCAGGATCTTCAGAAGGAAATCCATGAACTGGCACAATCCGTTGGAGCCGAAGCCGAAAAGGTCCAGCAGATGTTGGCCAACGACAAGGAACGTCTTGGACAGCTTTTCGGGAGAATACGTTACAGAAAGACCGTAGACCGCCTGTTTGAATCCGTCAGGGTCAACGAGGTAAAGGCCCGGGAGGATGCAGGCAACGAGACAAATAATGACGGGGAGGGTGACGCCTGATGCTTGTTCCCATGGTCATCGAGCAGACCGGAAGAGGAGAACGGGCCTATGACATTTACAGCCGGCTGCTCAAAGACAGGATCATCTTCATCGGGGAGACAATAGACGATCATCTGGCCAATCTGGTCGTGGCGCAGATGCTCTTTCTTGAAAGCGAAGATCCCGAAAAGGATGTACATATCTACATCAACAGCCCGGGAGGTGTCATCACCTCAGGGCTTGCAATCTACGACACCATGCAGTACATAAAATGTCCTGTAGCCACGATCTGTGTCGGTCAGGCCGCGAGCATGGCGGCTGTCCTTCTTGCCGGCGGAAGCGATGGGAAGCGCGTAGCCCTTCCAAGTGCCAGGATCATGTTGCATCAACCTCTTGGCGGGACCCAGGGCCAGGCGACGGATATCCAGATCCACGCCAGGGAGATCCTGCGCATGAAGGAGCGCCTCCACGACATTCTGACGCATCATACGGGGCAGCCCCGCGAGCGCATCGAGAAGGATACCGACAGGGATTACTTTATGTCCGCCGAGGAAGCCGTGGAATACGGAATAGTGGACAAGGTCATAGAGAAACGTTAGCTTTTGACCTGAAACCGGAAAACAGCAAAATGTAAAAGGCAAGCCGGCCGGTGCCTGCAGGAAAAAATCGCGGGCAGCCGGCCGGAAATCTCATTATGAAAGGATGTCCTGCATGTCGAATTCAGGCGACGAGTACCGGGATGCCCGGTGTTCATTCTGCGGAAAAAGCCAGGAAGAAGTCCTGAAGCTGATTGCGGGCCCTGGCGTGTATATATGCAACGAATGCGTCAATCTGTGCAATCTCATACTTCAGGAAAACCAGGATTCTTTGACAAGGACGCAGTCCATGATGGTTCAACCGGCGGAAGAGGAAGAGGCCGGCTCTTCCATTATGGAAGAAATCCAGGATGTCATCGAAAATCCGCCCAGGCCGAAGGAAATCAAAACCTTCCTCGATCAGTATGTTATTGGTCAGGAGCATGCGAAAAAGGTTATGTCTGTGGCCGTCTACAATCACTACATGAGGATCAAGGAAGAGGTGGAGGCCATTGAGGACGGCACCGATGCGGAAATGCAGAAGAGCAACATCCTTCTCATCGGACCGACCGGTTCGGGAAAGACGCTGATTGCCGAGACCCTTGCCAGGCAGCTGAAGGTCCCCTTTGCCATTGCCGATGCGACAACCCTTACAGAAGCCGGATACGTCGGCGAAGACGTGGAGAACATTCTCGTCCGGCTCCTTCAGGCCGCCGATTACGATGTAGAACGCGCCGAGAAAGGCATCATCTATGTGGACGAAATAGACAAGATTGCCAGAAAATCCGAATCCACGTCGATAACGCGTGACGTCTCAGGCGAAGGCGTTCAGCAGGCCCTTCTCAGGATTATTGAGGGCACCATCGCAAATGTTCCGCCCAAGGGAGGCAGAAAGCATCCCTACCAGGAATTCATCCAGATCAACACCAAGAATATCCTGTTCATCTGCGGCGGAGCCTTCGATGGATTGGAAAACATCATCGCCAGGCGTGTGAACAAGAAGACCATTGGTTTCGGGGGAGCCATCATCGAAGAAGGGAAACGTCAGAAATCGGCCCTTTTCAAGGAAGTTCAGCCTGAAGATTTAATGACCTTCGGGTTTATCCCCGAGTTCATTGGCAGACTTCCGGTAACTGCAAGCCTCGAGGGGCTCGACGAGGATGCCCTGGTCCGTATCCTGACGGAACCCAGGAATGCCCTGATCCGTCAATACAAGAAGGCGTTCATGATGGAAGGCGTTTTCCTGGAAATTACCGAGGATGCCCTCAGGGCCATCGCAAGAAAGGCATCCACAAGGGAAACGGGAGCCAGGGGACTGAGGTCCATCATGGAATCCATTATGCTTGACCTCATGTATGAGCTTCCCTCCCAGGCGGATACCTTGTCGAGAGTTGTCCTGAACGAGGACTTCGTTCTCGGCAAGGGGGCGCCGGAGATGGAGTTCATCAAAGATGACGAGGAGGTCGCATGATTTGACCAATCCTGACAAGGACGAAAGACCGGGAATTCTTCCGGTACTGTCCGTTCGTGATCTCGTGCTTTTCCCGGGAGTGGTGGCCCCCCTGTTTGTCGGGCGGCCTCGCTCGCGGAGGGCCCTTGAAGCGGCGGCCGAACAGGATCGAAAGATCTGCATCATAACCCAGAAAGACATGACCCAGGATGATCCCGAGCCGGAGGATTTGTACCGGGTGGGCACTGAAGCTTCAATAGTTCAGATGGTCCGCCTTCCCGACGGGTCCACAAAAGTCCTCGTCGAAGGCCTGATGCGGCTCAAGATAGAGAGCCTGTACGTGGAGGAAGATTTTTTTGAATGCACGTACTCCAGGATGCCCTCCTGGATATCGGCAAAAGATGAGGAACTGGAACCGCTCAAGCGCTCGGTCTCCGCGCAGTTTGAGAAATACGTGTCTCTTCATCCCAGGATACCTGGTGAAGTGATGATGTCCCTTGCCAATGTGGAGGATCCTGATTATCTGGCGGATCTTATCGCCTCCCACCTCCAGGTCAAGATCCCCGACAGGCAGGATCTGCTGGAAACATCCGATACGGGAGAGCGACTGGAAAAGGTCCTGAAGATCCTCTTGCGGGAAATCGAGATTCTTGAAGTGGAGCAGTCCATTCACGAACGGGTCCGCCAGGAACTCGAGAAGGGGCAGAAGGAGTTCTATCTGAGGGAGCAGCTCAAGGCCATCCAGGATGAACTTGGACAGACCGACGAATCTTCGGAGATCGACAAGCTGAAGGAACAGGTCAAGGAAGCCCAAATGCCCGCTGACGTACAGGAGAAAGCCCTGTACGAGGTGGAGCGCCTGTCGAAGATGCCGCCTCTTTCCGCGGAAGCGACGGTGGTGCGGACCTATGTGGACTGGCTCGTGAATCTCCCCTGGAGAAAACATTCGCGGGACACCGTCGACATCAAGTTCGCCGAAAAGGTTCTCAACGAGGATCACTGGGGACTCGAAGAAGCCAAGGAGCGGATTCTGGAATTTCTTGCGGTCAGGAAACAGGCCGGCAGCCGTATGAAATCGCAGGTTCTCTGTTTCGTTGGCCCCCCTGGAGTCGGAAAGACATCTCTGGGAAAATCCATCTCCAGGGCTCTCGGAAGAAATTTTGTCAACATGTCCCTTGGAGGCATACGTGACGAGGCGGAAATCAGGGGGCACAGGAGAACCTACATCGGCTCGCTGCCTGGAAGGATTATCCAGAAAATCAGGCAGGCAGGGACGAACAACCCCGTCATGCTCCTCGATGAAGTCGACAAGGTCGGAGCTGATTTCCGGGGTGATCCCTCTGCAGCGCTTCTTGAGGTCCTGGATCCGGAGCAGAACAACAGTTTTACCGATCATTTCCTTGAAGTTCCCTTTGATCTGAGCAGGGTGCTCTTCATCACTACTGCGAACGTGACACACACGATCCCAAAGCCCCTGCAGGACAGGATGGAGATCATTCGCCTCCCCGGATACGTGGCTGAGGAAAAATATCAGATCGCCAAACGCCATCTTGTTCCGAAAGTGCTTGCCGAGCACGGTCTTGAAAAGGATTATCTGAGCTTCTCACCCAACGCCATCAAGAGAACCATCAATGAATATACCCGGGAGGCAGGAGTCAGGGAGCTGGAAAGGCAGCTGGCACGGATTGCCAGAAAGGTGACGCGGCAACTGGTGGAAGAAAGGGACCGCAAGAAAGAGGCGTCCTCAGCCGTCAAGGTGACGGTGAAAGACCTTCGGAAATATCTCGGGACGCCGAAGCATTATGATGCCAGGCTCCCGCAAAAACCTCAGAGAGGAGCCGTTGTCGGCCTGGCATGGACTGAATCCGGAGGCGACGTCCTCGTCATTGAGTCCGCGGCAATGGAAGGAAAGGGAAAGGTCGTCCTGACGGGAAACCTCGGGGAAATCATGCAGGAATCCGCCCAGACGGCCCTGGGCTATCTCAAGGCGCATGCCCTGGATCTCGGACTGGAAGATGTCAGCTGGGACAAGACGGACCTCCACGTCCACGTCCCCGAGGGCGCCATCCCCAAAGACGGGCCTTCCGCCGGAATCGCCCTGGCGACGGTCATGTATTCAGCATTGTCAGGAAAGCCGGTAAGAAGCGATATTGCCATGAGCGGAGAGATTACTCTTCGCGGCGAGATCCTTCCGGTCGGCGGGGTCAGGGAGAAACTTCTGGCGGCAAAACGGCATGGTCTGGCTGAAGTGATTTTCCCCTCGGCAAACAAGATGGAATTCGAAGAGATGCCTTCCTGGGTCATAAAGGGAGTAAACCTCTCTTTTCCGGGCAATGTACTGGAAGTTCTTCGTAAAGCCGTAAGCGCGTGAAGGGATGACTGGTTTGGTGTGGTCCGGAACGCTCGTAGCGACATCCTATAACGAGAACCAGCTCCCGGAAGGTCATTTACCGGAAATAGCCTTTGCCGGACGTTCGAACGTGGGAAAATCCTCGTTGATCAACGCACTCCTGAAACGCCGTATTGCCAAGGTCAGCCGTGAACCCGGGAAGACAAGGAGCATAAATTTCTATGTCGTCGAAGCGGAACGGACCTTTCACCTTGTTGACCTCCCGGGCTTCGGATTTGCGAAGAGAGGCAAACAGGAACGGGCACAATGGGCCGCTCTTATAGAGGGGTATATCGCAAAACGGAAATCGCTTGCCCTTGTGGTTCATCTCGTTGATTTTCGCCATGGCATGCTGGAGAATGACAGGCAACTCCAGCGATGGCTTTCGGATAACGGAGTACCTGTTTTGATCGTCTTCACGAAAGCCGACAAGATTCCGACCACAAAGCGGGCGTCGGTATACCGGAAACACCTGCAGGCCCTTCCTGCCACGGCGGGAGCTCCCCTGTATGTCTCAACGGAAAAAGACATTGCCATTGACGAACTCAGGGAAAGCATTGACGATTTTCTGGCGGGATTGCCCGGGGATTTCCTGAAAACCCTGAAGCAGTGACACACCTTTCCAGGAATGAAGGGATACAAAGGAGGACGCGCAAAAATGACCGACAAAGGCCTTGAAATAGGTAAAGTCTACGATCCCCTCCCCATAGAGGACAAATGGTATTCGTATTGGCTGGAAACAGGGCTTTTCCACTCGGAACCCGATGAAGGGAAAGAACCGTTCAGCATCGTGATTCCGCCGCCCAACGTGACCGGTTCGCTTCATATGGGGCATGCCCTGAATACTACCCTGCAGGACATCACCTGCCGGTATATGCGGATGAGGGGAAAGAACGTCATGTGGCTCCCGGGAACGGACCATGCCGGGATAGCGACGCAGAATGTCGTTGAGCGCAAGCTTCAGGAAGAGGGCAAGTCCCGCCATGACGTCGGCAGAGAGGCCTTTGTCGAAAAAGTCTGGGAATGGAAGGAAGAGTACGGCAACAGGATTATCAACCAGCTGAAAAAGCTGGGAGCTTCCTGCGACTGGAGCAGGGAACGTTTTACCATGGATGTGGGGCTCTCCCGGGCCGTCCGGGCCGTGTTTGTGAGATTGTACGAAGAAGGGCTCATATACAAGGGGAAGTACATCATCAACTGGTGCCCGAGATGTCAGACGGCTTTGTCCGATCTGGAAGTGGAACACGAGCCGGCGGAAGGCATGCTTTTTTATGTCAGCTATCCTTTCGTGGACGGGAGCGGAAGCATTACCGTGGCGACGACACGACCGGAAACGATTCTTGGAGACGTCGCCGTTGCCGTGCATCCGAGGGATGAAGAAAACACCCGTTTCATAGGAAGACGCGTTCGCGTTCCCCTTTGCGACAGGGAAATTCCTGTCATCGAGGATAATATGGTCGATCCGGAATTCGGGACTGGTCTGGTGAAGATAACACCTGCCCACGACCCCAATGACTTTCTCGTCGGGGAAAGGCATGGACTCGAACCCGTCCAGGTGATCGACGAAAAGGGCAAGATGAATGACACGGCGGGGGTGCCCTTTGTCGGCATGGACCGATACGATGCCAGGAAAAAAATCGTCGAATTGCTTTCTGAAAGAGGGCATCTGGTGCGCAAGGAACGTCACGAGCATTCAGTGGGACGGTGTTACCGCTGCGGGACCATGATAGAACCCTTCTTGTCGGAACAATGGTTCGTGAAAACTGCTCCACTGGCAGAAGAAGCGATACGGGTCGTCAGGGAAAAAGACATCGAGATCATCCCACCACATTGGGAGACCACCTACTTCCAATGGATGGAGAATATCCGGGACTGGTGCATTTCCAGGCAACTCTGGTGGGGGCACCGGATACCGGCCTGGACCTGTAACGATTGCGGGGCCGTCACCGTTTCCGAACATGACCCCGACAGGTGTGAAGCATGCGGAAGCGCCGACATTCATCAGGAGGCGGATGTTCTCGACACGTGGTTCAGCAGTGCCCTCTGGCCTTTTTCCACCCTGGGCTGGCCCGACGGGACCAGGGATCTTGAGTACTATTATCCGACGAACCTTCTGACGACGGGCTTCGACATCCTTTTCTTCTGGGTTGCCAGGATGATTATGATGGGCCTGAAGTTCATGAAGGAGATTCCTTTTCACACCGTCTATATCCATGCTTTGGTACGCGATGAGGAAGGCCGGAAAATGAGCAAGTCAAAGGGTAACGTCATCGATCCACTGGAGATCATCGAGGACTACGGTGCGGATTCCCTGCGCCTGACCCTTGCGGCTCTGACAGTTCAGGGACGGGATATTTTCCTGAGCAAAGAACGGATAGAAGCTTACCGCCATTTTCTGAACAAGCTCTGGAATGCCGCCCGTTTTGCGGGTATGTATCTTGACGGCGGAAAGGGACTGCAAAAACCGCAACCATCTTTTCTCCGTGATCACGATGCGTGGATTCTGGCCAGGCGCGATGCCGTCATCAAGGATGTGTCCAGGAACCTCGACACATATCATTACGGCGAAGCGGCCAGGACACTCTACGAGTTTGTCTGGAGCGAATTCTGCGACTGGTACCTGGAAATGGCAAAACCCGCCCTGCGGGGCGAGGAAGGCTCGAAGCGGCAGGAGGCTTCACAGTGGGTGCTTGCCGGGATACTCAAGGATGTACTGAAAATGCTCCATCCCTTTATTCCTTTTGTTACAGAGGAATTGTGGCATCTGTTCGAATTCGGTACAGGATCCATGGAAAACGAAGACTGGCCTGTGCCCGATCAGGTTTGCGATGAAAATGAAGAGACAGCAAAGATGTCAGTTTTTCAGGAAGTCGTCAGGAGCTTCCGTAACCTTCGAGCTGAAGCCGGATTTCCTCCGCAGAAGAAACTCGCCAGGGGCCTTCTTGTCATGAGGGACCGGAAAGCGCGTTCCATCATGGAAAGGAATACCGATCTTCTGTCCGTTCTCACGAACATAGACGAATTGGGCTTCCTCCATTCTGACGGAGAAAAACCTTCCAAGGCATTGACGGCGGTGTTGCCCTTTTGCGAAATCTTCCTGCCTGTCGGGGACGTGCTCGATGTGTCTGCAGAAATCAGTCGCCTGGAACAGGAAAAGGCAAAGAGTAAAAAAGCTGCAGAGAAATGCCGAAAGAAACTGGATAATCAAAAGTTCCTCGAGAACGCGCCTGAAGAAGTCGTGGAAAAAGAAAGAAACAGGCTTGAGGAACATGAAAAGCGGATCAGGAATATAGAACGAAATCTTGAAAGCCTCAGACGCGCATAGCGGCGGAGGTTAAAACCAGCGAGGGGATCGGCGTCTTGAATGAGACAGCGGGGTGAAGCGGCGTCCGCCTTTGATGAAGTGGAGGAACGCATGTCCGGCCTGGCGTATCCGGGAATCAGGCCGGGCCTTTCCAGGATCGCACGACTTCTTGGGGTTCTTGGGCATCCGGAACGCTCCTTTCCCGCCATTCACGTCGTCGGGACAAACGGAAAAGGGTCTACGTCGGTTCTCATCGAATCTGTCCTCAGGTACACGGGGTACAAGACGGCGCTGTACACAAGTCCTCACCTGCATCATTTCGGAGAAAGGCTCCGGATGGGCGGGCGCCTTGTCGATCCCGAATCATGGCATCATGCCATTGATGCAGTAGAGGCGGCGCTTCACGAGACGGGAGAAGCACCGACTTTTTTCGAAATTTCCACGGCGGCGGCCTTCCTGCTCATCGCTTCCGAAAATACGGAGGTTGCCGTCGTGGAGGCGGGCCTTGGCGGCAGGCTGGACGCAACGAACATTCTTCCCCGTGTCCTTGTTTCGGTGCTCACGACCATCGGCCTGGATCATGGAGAATACCTGGGAAGCAGTCTTCCCGGGGTGGCAGCTGAAAAGTTCGCCGTTCTCAGACCAGCAGGGAGAAGCTGTTTTGCGGGCGGGAACGAAGAGCTGGAAAGCATGTATCAGGAACGGTGCGCCTTTCTGAAAAACCTGGGTATGAACCTTTCCTCTTCCGCCGCCTGGTCGGTTAAGAAAATCAATCAGGCAGGCACCGTTTTCGACGTTGTCCTCCCAAGTCATGCATACCGGGACCTCGAGACAGGCCTTATTGGGCGGCACCAGGCTGCAAACGCGGTGAATGCCCTGGCGGCGCTTTTTCTTCTTCCCCGGGAAATCATACCCCTTTCGGAAAAACAGATACGGGAAGGTTTCAGGAAAGCACGATTGCCCGGGAGATTTGACATCAGAAAGATAAAGGACGGCACCATCATTCTTGACGGCGCCCACAATCCGCAGGGGACAGCCGCACTGGTGGAAACCGTGTCCGAGGTGTTTCCGGGAGAGAGGATTTCCATAGTATTTGCCTCCATGGGCGACAAAGATTACCGTCAATCCCTGGACCTGCTCAGAAACCTGAAGAGTGACCTCTTTTTGACACAGGTTCCGGGAATGGAAAGGTCTGCGAACCCGGGGCACCTGCTTGAAGCCGCCGAGAACCAATCGGGATGGCCGGGCGGGGTGACGGTGATGGAATCACCGCAACATGCGCTGGGAGAGGCCTTGAAAACAAACGGAACCGTTCTCTGTTGCGGAAGCCTGTACCTGCTTGCGGCAATCCTTGAGCTTATCGAGCCCATGGAGGTTGCCTGATGCCGGCGCAACCAGCCCCATGGTCCATCGATCAATCGGGAGGACAATGGGTTCTGTCCTATGGAGATGGTTCTGGAGCTTTCATCAAGCTTTACGGCAGGGGACCCCTGACGGAAAAGTCCGAAGGCGATCCCCGCGTACTCGCAAGAAAGGTCGCAGATGAAATCAGAACCTTTCCGGTGGCGGCTCCCAAACAGGTGCACGGAAACACCGTCATCAGGGCAAAGATGAGTTTTTGTCTTCCCGAGAGGCCCGAGGCGGACGGACTGTTTCTGGATGAAACGGGAATCATCGGAAGCCTTCAGTACGCAGATTGCGTCCCCGTTGTCATATGGGGGCGTTCACCTTGCGATTGGCTTGCTCTCGGACATTCAGGCTTTGCGGGAACGGGCAAAAACATTGTCTCTGCCATGCTGTCGCATGCCCTGAAAACCTGGGGTTCGCAATCTCTTGAAAACGTCACCGCATGGGTTGGACCCGGGATTTGCGGGAATTGCTACGGCCGAAGGCTGGATGATCCCTGGACACAGTGGGGGAAGAAGGTCTTTCCGCGCGAATATGCTATTCTAAAGGACAAGAAGGTTTATTTTGACCTCCCGGGGATGATCGAGAAACAGCTTCTCGATTTTGGAATCTCCGAAGACGCGGTTTTCCGGATACCCTTTTGCACCCGTTGCCGAAATGACCTGTTTTATTCTTACCGTGCCGGTGATCGCCATCGGAACTTCCTTTTGGCAAGAATGCTCGAACCAGGCCACAAACTGGACCACATGCGGGAGAATAATTGTAGTGGTCCAGGGGTTTCAAGGAATTCCAATTCTGGAGTGTGATCATTGATGGAACCTTTGCGTGTTGGCGTTATCGGGGTTGGCCACCTTGGCTATCATCATGCCAGAGTCTATACAGAGCTGCTGAACACTGATCTCGTCGGCGTGGTGGATGTCAATGAAGAGAGGGCGGCATCCATCGGGGAAATGCTTGGCGTCCCGCATTATTCCGATGTGGAAAAATTCTTTGCAACAGCCCGGCCTCATGCGGTCAGTGTCGTGGTTCCCACCGTTGATCACTATGAAATTGCCAGGATGTCGCTTGAAACCGGGTGCCATGTGCTCATAGAAAAGCCCGTCACATCAACCGTCAAGGAAGCGGAAAGCCTCCTCAAGCTTGCGGCCTCGAAGAACCTCGTTCTGCAGGTCGGACACATCGAGCGTTTCAACAGCGCCGTCCAGCATGTCCGGAATATCGTGAAGAAGCCGTTGTTCCTTCAGTCACGAAGGATGGGACCTTTTTCTTCGCGTATCAACGATGTTGGAGTCGTCCTGGACCTGATGATTCACGATATCGATATCATTCTGTCCCTTGTTCCTTCGGAGATTACTTCCATCATGGCAATGGGGCGATCCATAAGGTCTCCACTGGAGGATGTGGCAACGGCACAGATTTCCTTCGAAAACGGCACGCTGGCCCACATCCTTGTCAGCCGTGTTGCCGAACGACGCCTGAGGCAACTGGAGATCATGGAGCCCGAGCGATTCATTTCCCTGAATTATGAAACCCAGGATGTTTCAATCCATCGTTGCATCAGGGAAAAAGGGAGCAGCCTGATGGAAGTGATCGAGCATCCCGTTTTTCCGAAGCGCGAGCCCCTCAAGCTGGAATTGCAGCATTTCGTCACCTGTGTGAGGGAAGGTCGCCAGCCGCTTGTGGGCATTATGGACGGGAAAAGAGCACTGGAAGTTGCCATTTCCGTACTCAAACAGATTCATCTTCCTGCGGGACAGCTTCACGACGAGGAGACCGTCGGCAAGTAGGCCTTCGGTTTTTCAATTTACAGGTTTTCAGACAATACGCGGCAGGAAAGACGAAAGCGGCTCGAAAGGGCCGCTTTTTCTCATCGGAAAGCGTTTCCTTGCTGGTCGTTCCTGTTACAATACTTGGCGGTGCATTTTGTGCAACCCTGCCAGAAAAGAAGCGGGAGGAATCTTATGTCGCCAGCGAATGTCCAGGCCTTCATGGCACTCGGTTTTTTCCTTCTGGCCTTGTTGATTTCCAGGGCCGTCGTCAGGATTGGAGAGGGCAAGTGGCCGGGTGGTGCCGGGACGATCCTTTTTCTGCGCATACTGCTTGGTTTTGTGTTCGCCGGGGCGATCTATTTTGCCTTTTACGCATTTGCGGGGATAGATATCCTGAATAGATAAGATTTCCCGAAAGGGGAAACAAGGTGTCATTGCCGGAACATCGTCCTTTAGGGGACGTCAGGCGAACGGACGGGAGGTACGAGACGTGAT
>CAZERC010000024.1:0-1304 GCA_964515395.1 uncultured Synergistaceae bacterium
CGACGTGACCGCCTCGCAAAGGCTTTTCTACCGACAGTTGCAGCTACCCGGACAATCAGGAAGGGTTCTTCCTCGCCGAAATGAAGGCGCTCGCCAGGGAGCCGCTGACGTTCCGGGAAATCTCGGCCGAGAGGTGGGGAAACAGGTTTTGGAGTTCTTCTTCCGAAAAGGTAAAAACCCGCTCGCGTTCGACGGAAACAACAGAGAAGCCGGCTTCCTCAAGCATTCGGCGATAGTCTTCCTCCGGCAAAGCCCCCGCCACGCAGCCGGCCCATGCGGACAGGCTGTTGCGGACTTCCACGGGCACCGGCTTCGTGAAGACCATGTCCGAGACAGCCATTCTTCCACCCGCCGCAAGCACCCTGTGAATCTGGCGGAAAACCTTCTCCTTGTCGGGCGACAGGTTGATGACGCAGTTGGAAATCACCACATCGACGCTGTCGTCGGAAAGGGGTATGTCTTCCAGGTACCCCTCCATGAAGGAGACATTCTCGATCCCCCACGCCTTTTGGTTGGCCCTGGCCCGTTCCAGCATTTCAGGTGTCATGTCCAGGCCGTACACCATTCCCTCGGGCCCCGTCTCCAGTGCGGCCAGAAAAACATCGTACCCCGTGCCGCACCCCAGGTCGAGGACCCGTTCCCCCTTCCGAAGGCGGGCCTTCTTCGTCGGACTGCCGCACCCGAAGGACCGACCCTGCATATTTTCGGGAATCTTCGAAAGCTCTTTTTCGTCGTAGATATCGGCCGTTATGGGATCACTGCCGGTGGAGCAGCATTCGCCGGATCCGCAGCAGGACGTCCCCGACTTTACGGCTTCGGCGTATTTCTTTTTGATTTCCTCCCTGAGATTATCCATTCTTTTCATCGAATCATCGAACCCCTTTCGAACAACAAAAGCTTTGCGCCTTGCCTTCAGGCGGATCAACATCCTCAAGGGCATCGGCCAAGAATCCCAGGCACTGGGACAGTGACTTTCGAACGACTTCCGGGATTTCCTGCAGAACCCGCCGGAAATACCCATCCATAAGCCTTTCGACACCTTCGTAATGCTCCCGTCCCGCGTCGGTCAGGCCCAACCTCACATACCGCCGGTCAGGATTCCCCGGGTGACGTTCCGCGAGCCCTTCCGATACCAGCGAATCGGCAAGCCGGCTCGCCGTGCTCTTGTCCACACCGAGCATGCCCGCCAGTTCCGTCACCGAGAGATCCCCTGCCCGCCCAAGTACCGTCAGGCAGTGGCATTCGGCGATCGTCAATTTGCAACATTCCGCCCGGCCGCTTTCGAGCAGCCCCATGGCCCTGAC
>CAZERC010000024.1:1404-20977 GCA_964515395.1 uncultured Synergistaceae bacterium
ACCTGAACGTCTTCAGACATGATCGTCACCTCGGAATATATGTTATATGCAACAGTTGTATAATGCAACTATATATGACGATCCTTGCTGAGGCATTCAACAAAACTGCTCAGAAAATTTTTATGATACTTGCAATTTGTGCCTGAAATTCGCCGCAGCGGCGCGGATGTCGGAAGCCCCGACGATGGCGCCGATGACGGCCACTCCCGAAACGCCGACGCCGAGGATTTCAGGCACGACTTCAACGGTGATGCCCCCGATTGCGACGCAGGGGAGCGACACGGCCCGGGCGACTTTCCGGAGACCTTCAGGCCCGATGACCCGGGCGTCACTCTTGCTCCGTGTCGGAAAGACGGCCCCCACGCCAAGGTAATCGGCTCCGTTCTTTTCCGCTTCGACAGCCGCTTCCGGCGTCCGTGCCGTGGCCCCGATGATGAAATCTTTCGGAGCAAGACGACGAGCGACGGCCACGGGCAGGTCCTCCGCCCCGAGGTGAACACCGTCGGCCCCGGCGGCAAGGGCGATATCAAGGCGGTCGTTGACGATGAAAAGCGCGCCATGGGCATCGCAGAGTTTCCGGAATTCCAGCGCCTCGTCATACAGGTCTCGTGAGGTTGCCTCCTTGTGGCGGAGCTGGATCGCCCCGGCGCCGCCCTCCAGGGCCAGCCGGGCTTGCTCTGCCATGGTTCGGCCGGATCCCTGGACGGGATCCGGAATAACGTACAGCCTCAGTCTGGCGGCAAGGGTTCTCATGGCAAAACCTCCAGGGGGAACGGGCCCTCCACACGTTCGTTCATACCGCTGGAAAGCCTTTCAGGTTCCAGGGCGGCAAGGGCATCGATAAAGGCGTTCTTCCAGGAAGCCGGCCAGGGGGAGTTCCCTGCTTCCTCTGCGGCGATCCTGAACGCAAGAAGGGCCGTCACCGCGGCCGGAAGCGGATCGGCCACGGCCATGCAGGCCGCCATGACGCTTCCCAGGGCGCAGCCGCTTCCCGGCACTTTCGGCAACAGTGCGGACCCGCCGCGGATCTTCCATAAAGCGCGGCCATCAGTAACCCTGTCCACGGCCCCCGTGGAAACGACGACAACCGGGGCCCTTTCCCCTCTTGTGATCTCCTTCAATGCTTTTTCGATCTTTCCGGCTCCGGAACTCTCGACACCTTTCATGGATCCCCACGCCCCGCCAAGACGGGCGATTTCGGCCTCGTTTCCCTTGACAGCGGTGATTCGGCCCTTGGCAAGGAGCGAGTCGATCCAGTCCGTCCGAAACAGGGTGAGACCGTATCCCACCACATCCAGCAGACAGGGTTTCCCACGCTGCAAACCTGACAGGGCTTCGGTGAAAGCCTTGGGAGAAAACCCACCGGGCATCCCTGTGTTGAGAAGGAGGACATCGGCACCGGAGGCAATCATCCGGGCCTCTTCAGGATGGGAGGACATGACCGGCGAGGCCCCTGCAGCCGCCGTCACCTCCGCCTGAAAGGGCGCGGCTACTGTATTGGTAAGCTGATAGACCAACGGACGTTTTTTCCTGATACGCTCCCAGACTTTTCCTGGGTCGGCCGGACAGGTCATCGGTGATCCTCCAGCCAGGGCATCGAAACGGCGTGGCCTACCGGGCCGGGCCCCCTGCCGGGCCGAAAACCCTGTCTCAGGGCAGCCTGAAGATAGGTCAACCCCCTCTCGACGGCCTTTTCAAGGGGATACCCTGCGGCCAGCTCCGCCGCTATGGCGGCGCTCAGGGTGCATCCCGTGCCGTGAGTGTCGGACGTGGCGATCCTCTCATGGCGAAATACCCGCACAAGGCCGTCATGGTAGAGATCCGTCACCTCTTCGCCGCTTCCATGACCTCCCTTGACCAGGACCGCCCCGGCCCCCATTTCCCTTATTTTTTCCGCCGCCTTCTGCATGTGTTCAAGGCTTGCCACGGAAAAACCGACCAGGCGCTCGGCCTCGGGCAGGTTGGGTGTTACCAGTTCGGCCAGGGGAATCATGCGGTTTTTTATCGTTTCCTCCGCCTTTTCAGCCAAAAGCGGGTCGCCGGACTGGGCCACCATGACGGGGTCGACCACGAGATGCCCGGGACCGTATGCTTCGAACACGGAAGCCACCGCCTCGATAATGGCACTTTCGGCCAGCATGCCCGTTTTTGCCGCCCCCACGGGAAAGTCCGACAGGACCGCTTCCAACTGGCGCCTGACGCTTTCCGGCGAGGCCGTCTCCACATGATGGACGCCCAGGCTGTTCTGGGCCGTCAATGCCGTTATCGCGCTGGTCCCGAAAACCCTCAGGGCCGCGAAAGTCTTGAGATCGGCCTGAATCCCGGCACCGCCGCCGGAATCGCTTCCGGCCACGGTCAGGGCGATCCCCCGGTACATGGAACCATTGGAAAAAACCGAATTTGTCATTTCTCATCTTCCTTCCTGAATCCCGTCCGTTTCAAAAGGGCGAGCACCGCCAGGCCGATGAAGGCCCCTGGGACGCTGCTGGCCAAAAAGACCGGCATCAAGACGCCGAAGCCCACGGCGGAGTCCATCGACGGCGCGATGATAACCGCCGAGAGCCAGGCACCGACGATTCCTGTTCCCAGCGGCTCCGCCAGGGCGGCCAGGTCCTTTCCGACAAGCTTCCACGCGAGACCGACGGCGAGGGCGCCAGGGATGCTTCCCGGGAAGGCAAAGAGCGTCCCCGTGCCCAGCATGTTCCGGATGACGCTGGCCACAAAGGCTGCCGCGGCCGCCCACCATGGCCCCAGAAGAACCCCGGCCACGGCGTTGACCGCGTGCTGGAAGGGAAAGCATTTCGTCGGGCCCACGGGAATGGAGAGCCCCGAAAGGAGCACCGCCACGGCACACAGAAGGCCTGCCGTTGTGACGGTTCTGATTTTGAAATATCGCACAGACTGTTGCAGAAGGGATCCCTCCTCCGCCGGACCATTCCCGGGAGAAGGGGAGAAGGGGGAATCTTTCATGTGCCTTCCCTTCGCCGGCATGACCCGGATCAGGTTCAAGGGGTCGGGGTTTTGAACCCCCTCTCAGCCGGTCGCACCGACTCCCCCGTGCTTTCAGATAAAATTGTAGCACACCAGGCGCATGAAATGCGATTTACATCGAGAGAGGATGCAAGAGCCCTGAATCAAGGGCGGAATCGCGCCGATTCCAGGACTGTCAATATTTCACTTCAAGACAATACTTTATACGATACTTGCATCTTTCGCGCAATTCGGTATAATCCATGATCCAGTATCCGGTTTGGAACCTTTACAAAAACTGTGAAATTACAGGGATATTTTCCCGACAAGGAGGAATCTTCCGATTCTGTACAAACTGAGAGAATGCGCCAAGGCAGTCCTGCTGGGCGGCCTTGTGTGTCTTGTCGTCGGCCTGGTTGCCGGCGGCAGCCTGACCCACTCTCCACCTGCCGTCTTCGCGAGACAGGCTGAGGTACGACAAAGGGCAATCATGTTTGATGCCATCGATGAATCCGTACATTCCGCACTCGAAAAGACGGGGCTTTCAGCACGGAAGCTTTTCGCCTGGTCCCAGAAACACCCTGCTTCGAACATCCGCTATCTCTGGGGATGGGAGCGCCGGGACCAGAAGAACGCCGCCGTCATCGCCCTTTACATCGCTTCCCAGAACAGGGATATCAAGCCTTTGGAGACCTGGAGACAGGCCGTATCCTTCGTTCACTACAGCCGGAAGTACGAGGTACCCCTCGGGCTGGCTGTAGCGGTGGCAAACACCGAAAGTCACTTCAAGTCCGAAGCGACGAGCGGCTACGGCGCCATGGGCGTCATGCAGGTCGCCTGGCACGTCCACGAACATCTTCTGAAGGCAAACGGCATTGCCGCCGCGAAAGATCTCCATGACCCCGAAACGGGCATCGCTGCGGGAACCCTGCTGCTTTCGCGCTATCTCAACCATTACGGGAACACCCAGCGGGCTTTGGGCCGTTATTACGGCGGCGCTGTCAGCCGGTACTGGCCGAAGGTTTCACGCTATTGGACAAACGTGAAAAACTGGGGACTCAAGACGGAAATCTAGCTCCAGGCTTCAGCGTCTGAAACGCCCGATGTACGCATCGACGTCGAATTTCCGGCGGCGTTCATGTACCGGACCTTTCCGAAAACCGGCCTCTCGGGCCAGGCCCTGTCTTGGACGCCGCCGATGCTCCAGGCCACCCCGGCATACCCGTTCGGGGCCAAGCCTGTCCGGTTCATACCTGTCGTTGAGTTCTATCGCCGTCTCCATGACCCCTTCGGGCGAAGACCAGGGCCCGGTTGTCCCCTACCCGCTGGTCGCGGCTCATCCAGGAGATCACCGGCCCCTCGCCGAATTGTTCCCTGTTCAGTGCAAAAAGAAGGTCCCTTTTCATGGCTTCCTCCACAATCAAGCATGATCGCCTCTTTTGCTCTTTGTTCCCGGAAACCGGTGCAAAATCCGGGTTCCCGGAACAACGAAAAGCGGGAACCCCTCTCTGCCGGTCAGGTTATCCACATCAATCCTGTGGACAACCTGGATAACTCGCTGACTCGGCATTCAGTGAAATCAAGGCCAGTCAGATCCACTTTTTCTTCCTGAAAAAGACCAGCATCCCCCCGGCAATGGCAATCATGACACCCCAGACGGCGGGATAGGCCCAGGGGATCCTGAGTTCCGGCATGTGTTCGAAGTTCATGCCGTAGATCCCGGCGATAAATGTGAGGGGAATGAAGATGGTGGAGATGATGGTGAGGACCTTCATGATCTCGTTCATGCGGTTGCCGGCGCTGGAGAGGTAGATGTCCAGAAGGCCCGACAGCACGTCCCGGAAGGTTTCGATGCTGTCCATCACCTGGACGGAGTGATCGTAAAGGTCACGGAGGTAAAAGACCGTGTCGGAGGTTACGAGGTCGCTGCCGCCCCTCTCGAGGCGCCCCACGATCTCCCTCATGGGCCAGGCGGCCTTCCTGAGAAAGATCATCTCCCGCTTGAGGGCATGGAGATTTGAAACGGCCTCTTCTCCGGGGTCGGTGAGGATCTGTTCGTCCAGTTCCTCCACGTCGTCGCCGAGTTTTTCCAGAAGCAGAAAGTACCTGTCAACCACGGCGTCAAGGAGAGCGTAGGCCAGGTAGTCGGCTCCCTTGTTGCGGATTTTCCCCTTGGCGGTTCGCAACCTCTCCCGGACGGGGTCGAAGACGTCGCCGGGCTTCTCCTGAAAGGTGATGACGCAGCCGGGCATGAGAATCAGGCTCACCTGTTCCATGTCCACTCTCTTTGTTTCTTCATTGTAGTCCGCCATCTTCAGGACGATATAGAGGCTTTTCCCGTGGTCCTCCGTCTTGGGCCTCTGGCCGGTGTTGCAGATGTCCTCCAGCACCAGGTGGTGAATTCCGAAGTGTTTTCCGAAAGACTCCAGAAGCTCCAGGTCATGGATGCCGTCCACGTTGATCCACAGGACACCTTCTGCCCCGAGTCGTGACCGGCACACTTTTGCATTGTCCACCTGCTCCGACGAAAACCTGTCCCCCGAGTAGTCGATGAGGGTGATCCTGGCCTCTTCGGTCTTCCGTTCCCCCACGTGGACCAGCGTTCCCGGCGGCAATCCCGGGGTGGGCGCACCCCTTTTCAAAAACCTTCGCGGAGATCTCATTCCTTTCCCCTCTTTCACGGCGCTTCACTGCAGGTCGAAGGCGGCCACCACCGGCGTATGGTCAGAGGGCTTCTCCCAGGTCCTGGGGTTTTTGTCCACCCAGGCGTCCCTCGATGCTTTCGCCAGGGGAGGCGTGGCCAGCACATGGTCGATTCTCCAGCCGATGTTGCGTTCCACGGAATTTTTCACCCTGTAATCCCAGAAGGAAAATTCCCCCTCCCCGGGACGGTGTTTCCTGAAGACATCCTCCAGGCCCCATTCCAGAAGGGTCCGGAAGGCCTTTTTGACGTCCTCGTGGAAGCAGACGTGGTTTCGCTTTCGTTCCGGGTGCGTCACGTCCATGTCCGTGGGCGCCACGTTGAGGTCGCCCACGATGACGAGCTTCTCCTTCGGTGACAGGTTTTTGTGCAGGTATTCCACAAGCCGCTCGAAAAAGCGGAGCTTCATGGGGTAGTCCGGGTGATCGATGGCCTTTCCCTGGGGAATGTAGAGGTTGATCACGTTGAGGTCGCCGAAACGGCAATGGGCCATCCGGGTCGTTCCGTCCGGCTCCTCGCCGTCGCCCAGGCCGAAGCTCGTCTCATCGGGCGACTCCAAAGATGCCACGGCCACGCCGTTGTATCCTTTTTCGCCCGAGTAGGCGACCTTGTAGCCAAGCTCCCCGAAGGCCGTCTCGGGAAATTCCTCGTTCTTCGTTTTCGTCTCCTGGAGACAGAGGATACTCACTCTGCTATCATGAAGCCATGGCTCGATAATGTGCATTCTGCTGCGCACGGAATTGACGTTGAACGTCGCGATCGTGAAGCCCTTCATATCGGTCACCCGCTTTTCGTTCATGATCTTTTACTCATTCTATAGGCAGAAGGGCGCAAAGGGCAAAGGGGGGAAGAGGGTGAAACAGATCCGACCGGCATGGGCATGGCTCTTTCTGCTTGTTTCCGTCTTCGCCGTAGGCGCCGTCGGGTTCTATACCCTGACGGACCTTTCCCTCATCGATTCCGTCTATTACACGGTCATCACCCTGGCGACGGTGGGATATAACGCGCCCCCGGAGTTGAACGATTCGGGAAAGCTCTTCATCGCCTTTCTGGTGATTCTCGGGATCGGCACGGCGGGCTACGCCGTCAGCCAGATCACGCGTTACTTCCTGGTGGAGCGGCTCTTGTCGGCACTGGGAAAAAGGAGGGACACCCGCGTGGACAGGATGGAAAAACACTGGATCGTCTGCGGACTCGGACGGGTCGGGACAGAAGTCATTGAACATCTCAACAGGGACCACATCCCCTGCATGGCCCTGGAAGTGGCGGACCGGAAGGTCGCCTGGGCGCGTGAACGGGGATGGGTCGTCCAGCAGGGCGACGCCAGGGACGAGGAAGCCCTCGAGAGCGCCGGCGTCAAGCGCGCCGCCGGACTCATCACCACCCTTTCCGATGACGCCGACAACGTCTACGTGATCATTACGGCCCGATCCTTGAACCCGGACCTGCGGGTCATTGCCAGGGCCACGGACCGCAAGTCCATGGGGGTTTTCTACAAGGCCGGGGCCGAAAAAGTCATCAACCCCGTCATCGCCGGAGCGGCCGCCATCGCCTGGGCCTCGGTGAAACCTGCCGTGGCAAGCTTTCTGGAGATGGTCAACATCTCCCGTGACCTCGACATCGCCTTCGATTCCATCCCGGTCCGTCGCAACAGTGAACTTATTGGAAAGACCCTGGCAGAATCCCCCCTGCGTTCCCGGTACAACGCCATGGTCATCGCCGTCAGGAAGGAGTCAGGCGATTACCTCTACAATCCGGGAAGCTCCCATGTCATCGAAGAGGGCGACGAACTCATCATCATCGTCGACAGAAACAGGTTGCTCGACCTCAGGAAGGAGATCGCCGGCCCGGAACTTTAGAGCCCTTTCATTGATTGACAGAAGAATCAATAATACGTACCATCTTTTTAGTCTCTTGAAGTCCCCCTTTGAGAGATCGCGAGGAAAAGCAAGAATGTCCCGCGTTTCAGGCAAAAGACCAGACACCCCTTCGGCGTCTGGTCTTTTGCTGTTTTCAGAAGGATTGTACTTCACCAGTCTCTTTGCGGGGGAAACTCTGGAATCATCCCCCGGTTTTTTATCCCTCTTCCAACGGACGGGAGACAAACCGGAAGATGACCACCGGTACCGCCACCGCCACGGCCACGCAAGCGACGGTTGGAAGGCCGAAGGCCACGCCGGCATACCCCGACATGGCCCCAAGCGCAGCCAGGAGTGCATAGGGGATCTGGGTGTTCACGTGATCCATGTGGTCCGACCCGGTGAACATGGACGACATGATGGTCGTGTCCGAGATGGGGCTCGAATGGTCGCCCCAGACGGCGCCCGCGAAAACGGCGCCTATGGTGGGGATCATGTAGGTCATGGGGTCAAGACCTGCGTTGCCGGAAATGACATGCACAAGGGGAACCACGATGGGCATCAGCACCGCCATGGTGCCGTAGGAGGTCCCGGTGCAGAAGGCGATGACGGCCCCCGTCACGAAGGTGATCAAAGGCACCCATCCCGGTGAGAGAACGTCCTGGGTGAGGGAGACGATGAAACCCGCCGTTTCCACCTGTTTCACCATGGAGCCGATACCCCAGGCGAAGATCAGGATCAGCGTACCGTAAAAGATGGAACGCATGCCTTCCATGTACCCCTTGAAAAGGCGCCCCCAGCTGGATATACCCTGAATCCGGTAGAGCATCAGCGTCAGGAAGACGGATCCGAAGGCCCCGTAGACCAGCGACTTCGAACTGTTCCCCTCGCCGATCGCCGTGGGCACATCCACCGACGGCCATCCGCCCGTCACCAGGAGCATCAAAAAGATCAGCCCCACCAGCGTCGCCAGGGGCAGGACGAAGTTGATCACCCGCCTTGGGGTGTCTTCGTCCGGTCCGTCTTCGACCTGGTTGGGGTTGATCAGGGGTTTCGCATCATCCCGGAGGATCTTCCCCTCCCGCCTGGCCCGGCGTTCCGCGACCAGCATGGGGCCGAAATCCCGCCCGGAGAAGATGACGAAGGTCAGAAGAACCAGGGCGGCGAGGTTATACATGATGAAGGGGATTGATTTCAGATAGGTCACGTAGGGGGACAGGGTGATCCCCAGATCGCTGAACTGGATCCCGATCTGTCCCACCATGTAGGCGATCCAGGACGAAATCCCCGCAATGCAGGCGATGGGCGCCGCCGTGGAATCCACGATGTATGACAGCTTTTCCTTCGAGATCCTGTACCTGTCGGTGATCGGGCTCATGGTGGTGCCCACCACGAGGGTGTTCACGTAATCCTCGAAGAAGATTAAAAAGCCGGCCACTTCCGTGAAGGCCATGGCGCTTTTCGCGCTGGTGATCTTCCTGGTGATCCATCGGACGATGGCGTCTATTCCGCCGCCTACCTTCATGATCCCGACGAGTCCGCCCATGGTCAGGCTCGTCAGGACGATCCTGGCGGACCACGGGTCGCCGAGATTGTTCCAGAGCGCTTCCACGGCCTTGCCGAAACCCGTCACGGGGTTCCAGCCAGCGAGCATGGTCCCGGCAAACCAGATCCCCAGAAAGAGCGACGGGATCACTTCCCTGGTGATGATGCAAAGGGCAATGGCGATCACGGGCGGCACAAGCGAGAGCGCTCCGAAAGCCGATCCCGAACCGTCGGAGGCGAAAGCAAGGCCGCTGCAGGCCAGAAGAGTTCCGGTGACCAGAGCGGCCGTCATCAAACCTCGGATTTTTCCACGTTTTTCCATCCGGCGTTCCCTCCTCATGCGACTGTCTTTTGAAACCCCGCCGCCGGGAAACGCCGTCGGTGGCTTTTTCAGGGGTGTTGCTTCCCCCGGCGTTTCACGAACCTGTCAATGTGATTCCGGGCGGTCTTTTCGGCGGCATCGGGATCCCTCTCAAGCAAGGCCTTCATGAGAGCCTCAAAGTCTTCGGCCACGGCGCCTTCCATCCCCGCAAAGGCATCTTTTTCTACCTTTCCCAAAAGAATCTCGTCAATGGCCGAAAGAATCCCGTTTTGGGCGATTCGTGCCAAAACAAGGAAAAAGGCCCGGTATGCCTCGACGTCTCCGTTTTCAGGGCATCGGGCTCTTTTTTTCCAGTCCTCGATGGCGGAAAGCAGTCCCTCTTCGGCTTCTCCAGTGAACCTTTCAGCCGCAAGCCGTGCAAGTTCTCCCTCGACGGCTTTCCTGGCCACCAGCAATTCCGGGGCGGCTTCCTCCCCGCCGGAATAGATCCTTCCCAGGAGGGTTTCCGCCGAAGCTTCCTGTTCCCTGGCCTCGGAAAGTTCCGCCAGGCGCCTGGAGCCCAGGTCGGTCAGAACCCGTCCCTGAAACCCCACACGGCTCGTCAGGCCACGACGATCCAGCTCCCTGAGGAGACGTCCCACGGTGGCCTCGCTGGCGGAAAATCCCTTCGATGCGAGATGTTCCCGCACCGTCCCGGCACCGACGGGGCTTTCCGCTTCCCCAAGGAGCCGGAGGACGAAAAGTTCCTGCTCCCTCGCCTCGGGATTCATCGTCGCAGCTCCGGCATCATTTTTGCGACCTTTTGCTGTTCATCAATGATGAGCAATATGTCGGATTCTGTCAACCCCACCAGTCAGGACCCCCAGGTCCAGGAAACATCGTCATCACGACTGATGACCCTGTATATGCGCCCTTTTTCCCTGTCCCATGCAAAAGGACCCATGCCGGAGACGGGAACCCCGGATTTGTTGAGAAAGATCATCCCCTTCATCATTGCATAGCCCTCGCTGACGGAAAACCTGACGGGCCTGGCGAAGGGCAGGTTGCCCGTCAGGTTCCCCGCAGGCCAGCCGCCCACAGGGGGCGGTCCCGCCGCTGCTTTCAGCCGGGTCAGTATGGTTTCATACTCGACAGGCGCCTCACGAAGGGCAAGATGAGCCGCCCGCGACGAACCTTTCAGGTTCACCAGAAGCTGTTGCGCCAGCCACGGGGCCCCGGCATCGTCCAGTTCGAGAAGACCGATAACCGTATAATAGACGGCGTCGAAAGCGGCAAGCGGCTTCGGGACCATGGAAGGGTACCAGAGACCCGACACCTCGTCCCATCGTCCGGGATTTCCGGCGGGAAAAAGCTCCTCCACCAGTTTCAGGCCACCGGCAGCCCGTTGCCGGGCAGGCGTCTTGGGGTCGACGACCTTTTTCCAGAGCGCAACACCCTCGAGCTCACCGGCCTCCGACAAAAGCTCCCCGCGAAGGGCCTTCGCCTCGGGCTGGAGTTCAGCCTTTTCGCCGTACACCTCGACGAGCTCCTCCCAGGTCCACGCCTCCGCCGGAACGGCCCCTGCAGGGATCACCAGCAGCATCGCAACACAAACCAAAACCCAAAGCCTTGGGGTCAAACCTTGACTTTTTGACTTTCTCCATTTATTCATTTTCAGGCACCTCCTCTTCAAGGTTTCCTGCCCTTCCAGATCTTTTATCTTTTTATCTACCGGATGGTGTACCGGATGGTCACAACGGCCTTAATGGCCTTTTCTATGGTGCTGGTGTCGTACATGCCGTAGTCCTCCACATCGGTGGAATAGGGCTGGGTGATCTGGAAAACGCCCTGGCTCGCCGAACGCAGTTCCCCTACCTGGCCCCCGCTTCCTTCAGCCAGCTGTCGGGCCCTCCGGCTTGCGTTTTTCGTCGCTTCACCCAACAATTCGATCTTCGCTTCTTCCAGGCCGCTGTAAAAATACTGTGGCGCGTAGGCGAAAAACTCCACATCCTCGCCGAGAAGCCTCGAGGACGACCGCGCCAGTTCGGCCACGAGCCGGACATCTCCGGAACGCAACGTCACCGTCTGCTGCAGCTGATAGTGGTCGATCTCGTTGGTTTCATGGCCTTCCTGGTTTCTCCGGTATCTCGGGATGGTTATCACGCCCGAAAGGGCAAGCTGCTCTTCTGAAACACCGTATTCCCCGAAATATGCAAGGACTTTCGCCCTGTCCTGTTCGAGCTTTTCCGACGCCTGAACCAGCTCCGGCGCCCTGACGGTGATCTGGCCCGACCACGTCGCCACGTCGGAGGTCACCAGCTTCTGGGCGAACCCTTTCACGGTGATGGTCTGATTGGCGAGTTTCACCTTTTCCACCGTTCCCGAAACCAGAAAGGCCGAAACGATCAGCCCCACGGCAAGGAAAAACCCCAGCAACATCAACCCACCCGTTATACCCCTGTCCTTCGTCTCCATGGCTATCCGCCCTTCCCTCCGGGAATCTGGTCAAAACCGTCTTCCTACCGTGCCTTGAAATTCCCGAACCTCGTCCGGTAGACCGCTATGAGCCTCGCCAATGCCGTCTCGGCGTCTTCACGCCCTACCGTCTTGTGGACCTCCTCCCGGGAAGCTTCCAGCGCCTCCTCGGGTACACGAATCGTCGCCTTCCGCCTCGTCCCCGTTCTCCCGCGCCCTTTCTTTCGCGGCAGATGACCGACCCTGGCCTTGACGGACGTGACCTCTATGCCCCATCGGGAGGTTATTTCCCTGGCGATGGAGCCACCGCGCATGGAAATTTCCTGGGCAAAGGCACCGTTTGATGCGACAACGGTCAGGACCGTTTTCTCAATGGATTCCGGCGCCGTACGCCCGGCGAGTTTCTCTCCCACGATTTCGGCCCAGGCGGAGGCCATTGCCGCGACGGCCAGACCCCGCCGGATTTCCGGTGTCAGCGCTTCATCCAAAACCGATTTCGCCGGCCTGAGGGCCTGATCGGGTTCATTCTTCCAGCGGCGCATCGTTTTCGTCCTTCCCTTGACGTCTGCTGCGCTCCAGGGCTATCCAGAGGATGTGAAGATCCGCCGGGGTGACGCCCGACACCCGGCCCGCCTGGGCAAGGGTCCTGGGGCGCAGTTTCTTCAGCTTTTGACGGCTCTCGGACAGGAGGCCCGAAACGGCTTCATAGTCGAAATCCTGGGGAAGAAGGACCTTTTCCATCTTTTTCATGCGCTCCACCTGTCGTTTCTGCCGGTCGATGTACCCTTCGTATTTTATCTCCACCGCGACGGCGCGGCTCGTTTCCTCGTCCAGGGGATTCGACGGCGGAGCCACCTCCGCGATCATTTCCCACGTCACTTCCGGCCGTTTCAAAAGCTCAGACGCCTTGACCGACTCCTCCAGTGGAGATGACCCTGCGGCTTCGAGGATGGCATTCGTCCTCCCGTCGGCGGGGATTTTCACCCGGGTCAACCTTTCCATTTCCCCTTCCATGTCCTTCCATCGCCGGACAAGTTCAGCCCACCGGTCATCGTCTATCAGCCCCAGTTTACGCCCTATCGGGGCCAGGCGCCTGTCGGCATTGTCATGACGAAGAAGGAGGCGGAATTCACACCGGCTCGTCAGCATCCGGTAAGGCTCCTCGGTTCCTTTCGTGACCAGGTCATCCACCAGGACACCGGCATAGGCCCGGGACCTTTCCAGGACCAGGGGGTCTTCTCCCCGACGCCTGAGCACGGCGTTTATCCCGGCCAGGATTCCCTGGGCTCCGGCCTCCTCGTATCCCGAGGTCCCATTGATTTGCCCGGCACAAAACAGCCCAGAAATGTATTTCGACTCGAGCCACGGGAAAAGCTGTATCGGCGGAAGGTAGTCGTACTCGATGGCGTACCCGGGCCTCATGATCCACGCCCTCTCACAACCGGGGAGGGAACGGACCATCCTGACCTGGGCGTCGAAAGGCAGGCTCGTGGTGAAGTTCTGCATGTAGATTTCGGCGCTTTCGGCCGCTACTGGCTCGAGAAAGACGAGATGGCCCGGCTTGTCGGGAAACCGCACCACACGATCCTCGATGGAAGGACAATACCTTGGACCCGCGCCCTTGATCACTCCTGTAAAAAGGGGTGAGCGGTCCAGGTTGGCCCGTATGATCTCGTGAGTCTCGCCGGTGCTCCGCGTCAGGTAGCAGGCGAACCCCTCGTACTGTTTCTTTTCACCCCAATGACTGAACCTCAAGGGTTCCTGGGCGCTGTCCTGGCGGTCGAGGCTTTTCCAGTCCACCGTGCCGGAGTGAATCCTCGGCGTTGTTCCCGTCTTGAGACGGCCCGGATGCAGTCCTGCCTTTTCGAGGGATGACGTCAGTTCCGTGGCCGCCATCTGGCCGAGCGGCCCGGAGGAAAAAGAGGCGGTACCGATGAAAACCCTCCCGCCGAGATAGGTTCCCGTTGTCAAAATGACTGCCGGCGCCTCGTAGATGGTGCCAAGCTGCGTCTTCACACCGCGGACTTTCCCGTCCTCCACCCAGAGGTCCGTCACCTGTTCCTGTCTCAGGCACAGGTGCGGTTCATCCTCACAGGCTTTTTTATACCATCGGTGGTAGGCTCCGAGGTCGCACTGCGCCCTGAGGGTCCTCACCGCCGGCCCCTTGGAGGTATTCAACCACCGGATGTGCAACGTGGCGGCATCGGTGGCCCGTCCCTGCTCTCCGCCGAGGGCGTCTATTTCACGGGTCAGGTGCCCCTTCGCCGGACCTCCTATGGACGGGTTGCAGGCCATGAGGGCCATATTGTCCAGGTACAGGTTCAGAAGGAGCGTCCTTTCGCCCATGCGCGCCGTCGCCAGGGCGGCTTCGCATCCCGCATGGCCGGCTCCGACAACAATGACATCATATTTTCTTTCATCTTCATGGTTTTTCATGATATTATTCATTCCTCACAGGGCACGACGCGCCCGTTTTCCACCTTCCACACATATCCAGGCCACACCGGCGTGCAATCCTCGGCTGTGGTGACAAATGCCTGCCACTCCCTTGCCGTAAGGGCTTCTATCATTCTCTCCCGTCCATCCATGTCCAGTTCCGCCATAACCTCGTCAAGCAGGAGTATGGGCTTGCGCCGGGTCTTCCTTTCCACGGCCCAACCCGCCGCTACCAAAAGTGCGACGGCGGTGCGCCTCCGGTGTCCCCTGCTGAAGGTCTGAGAAGCAGGACGTCCTCCACTTGATACAAGAAGGTCGTCACGGTGCGGGCCTACCAGGCATACGCCCAGCCTGTTCTCCCTGTCCATGTACCGGTGAAGGCTTTTCCAGAAGTCTTCCATCCCGTCCTCGAATCCCGATGCCCCCCCCCGCACAAGTTGAATCTCCACCTCGGCGGGAAGAAGGACCCTGCAGGCATCCATCCCCAATTTTACGAGATCCGTCGCCGCCGCCCTGGCGTTCCATATCCATGATGCCAGGGGTGCCATGGCCCGTGAAGCCGCCGAGATCCCCCGTCCTGACCGTATTGCCGCCGTCCTCTGCCTGACGGCTCTCCGGTACTCATGAAGTCGCGGTGCGTACAAGGGGAACAAAAGGGCACATATCCTGTCCAGAAAACGTCGTCGCACCGACGGGGATCCTTCGATGAGCGACATGTCGCCGGGGAGAAACGACAAGGATGGAACCTTCATGCGGATATCCGTCGCCCTGCATGTCCTTCCGTCAAGCTTGATACGGGTCTTTCTGGATATCCCCACACCCACCTCGACGGTCTCCTCGCCTTCAAAACGGGCTCCAAGGAAACATTCCTCCGCTCCATCCCAAAAAGGCAACTCATTGATCCTTGTTTTCCCGAAGGCGCCCCATCCCGTCAAAAGGTGCAGGGCTTCAAGGGAATTGGTCTTCCCCGCCCCGTTTTCTCCTATAAGCAAATGAAGCCCCTTCGCCCATTCCAGGCGCTGGGGCTTCAGATTGCGAAAATTCTTCCATTGCAAGTGTCTGCAGATCATCTATTCTGGAGTTGACTCCTCTTCCTCCGGCAGCGTGATGGGCATGAGCACGTACATGAAGCTGTCTTCGTTGGGTTTGGACAAAAGCATCTGACCATTGGGCCCGTTGAAGGTCAGGTGGGCGACGTTCCCGTGAAGGGCCTTGAGTCCTTCCAGAAGGTACTTCACGTTAAAGGCGACCCTGAGGGATTCCCCGTCCACTTCCGCCGCCACATCTTCGACGGCCTCACCGATCTCGGGTGCTCGTGATTCCACCTGCAACGCACCCCCTGGTGAGAGATTGAAGATGACCATCCTGCTGTAGTCCCTGACGATAATTTCCGCCCTCTCCAGGGCCTCGATAAACTGGTTCCTGTCGACGATCATCCAGGTTGTCTTCTCAGGAGCCAGAATCTTCTCATAGGGAGGGAACCTCGACTCCACCCTTCTGACGGCAAACTCCAGTTCCCCGGCGATGAAATACGCCTGGGCGTCGTCAATCTTTACCGTCACCTGGAGGTCCTCGTCCTGTGCCGCCAGCACCCTCATCAATTCCTTCAACCCCGTCAGCGGCAGAAGGACCTGCTCGTTTTCTCCCGGTTTCTCGACGGGGGATTGGGAAAGGGAAAGTCTTCTTCCATCGGTGGAGACGACCCGGATGGTACCTTCCTTCACCTGGAAGAGTCCGGCACTCAGGTACTGTGGAAATTCCTCACCCGGCGATCCTGCAAAGGTCCCTTCTTCTAAAAGCCTTCTCATCTCTCCGGCCGTGGTTTCAAAGAAGGGAGAGGCTCCGTCGGAGACGGGAAGTTTTGGAAATTCCCCGACAGGATAGGTTGTAAAGGTGTATTTGTTTTTTTCGCTGCATATAATCTGTGCCTTCCCGTCCTTTATTTCCACCGAGAAGGTCTCGGAAGGCGCCTTTTTGAAAAGCTCCCCTACCACACGTACGGGGAACACCGATTCACCTGCCCTTTCGATATCCACTCCATCGGCCCTGCAGGTAATTGAGGTTTTGAGGTCCGTTGCCTGAAGGGTGACTTTTTCATCATCTGCAACGCAGCGGACGCCGGTAAGAACGGTGAGGGCACTTCGAGAGCCGACGCTTCGTTCTGCAAGTTGCCAGCTTCGGAGAAAGATCGGTTTGTTGATGAGGAGTTTCATATGGATATCACTCCCTTCTTTTATATTCTCTTATATATTGAAAAAAGGAGCAGGTCCAGTAGTAAGGGTGTGAAAACTGTGGATAAGCCGAAAAAAAGGGAAAAAGCCGGGCAAATCACGTGTGGAAAAAGGAACGTTTTTCGAGGGACGGTTATGCACATTTTCCCCGACGAAACCCGGCACTCCAAAAAGGGTGTCTTTTTATACACCCGTATCCACAGAAAACCCGGCTCTTTTCACAACTTTTCCCTGATTGATTCCACAATATGACGGACGCGAAGATCCTTCTTGCAGGCTTCATTGATTTTCTTGCAGGCATGAAGAACGGTGGTATGGTCCTTTCTGTTGAACGCGTAGCCGATATGCTGCAGGCTTGAGTCCGTATGTTCCCTGCTGATGTACATGGCCACCTGGCGGGCAAGGGCGATTTCCGAAGTGCGCTTGTTGCTGGTAAGCGCGCTGATGGGGATGCCGAAGGTTTCCGAGGTGACCTGCTGGATCATCTCGATGCTGACGGGACCCCTGGAAGTTCGACGGATGACATCCTTGAGCCATTTCGAGGCATTTTCGACGGTCACCGGTTCGTTGTTGAGGTCCGAAAAGAACATGACGCTGTTGAGGGACCCCTCAAGTTCCCGGATGTTGCTTGGAATATTCTGGGCGAGAAAGTCCACGACATCCTCGGGGACCTCGTAGTTCTTTATGGCCGCCTTTTTCTTGAGAATGGCAATGCGGGTTTCCAGGTCAGGAGGCTGGATATCGGTCACCAGTCCCCATTCGAAACGGCTGACGAGCCGCTCCTCGATATGGTGAATGTCTTTTGGCGGCTTGTCGGAACTGATAACGATCTGCTTCTTTGCATCATGAAGGCTGTTGAAGGTGTGGAAAAACTCCTCCTGGGTGCTTTCCTTGTTGGCCAGAAAATGAATGTCATCTATGAGAAGGACATCCACGTTCCGGAACTTCTGCTTGAATTCGTGGGTCTTGTTGTTCTGAATGGAAAGGATGAACTCGTTGATGAATTTTTCAGAGCTTACGTAGGCGACCTTTGCCCCCTCGATATTGCGGAGGACGTAGTTTCCGATGGCATGCATGAGATGGGTCTTCCCGAGGCCAACGCCACCCCAGAAGAACAGGGGATTGTAGGCCACGCCGGGCGATTCGGCAACGGCCAGGCTCGCTGCATGGGCAAGCCTGTTCGATTTGCCGATGACGAAGGAATCGAACTGGTAGTCGGGGTTCAGGCCGTTGACGGGCCGTGGAGCCATGCGCCCGAGCTTTTCGGCACGCTGGATCTCGTCCTTTCGGGCGCCGGAACCCACCTGAAGGACCACCTTCTGGGCGATGTTCCGTTCTTTGGCCAGTTCTTCGAGTTTTTCGAGAAAACGGTTCTGGATTTGTTCCTTGACGAAAACATTCGGAACGTCGAGAACGAAGGTCCCCTCCTCGAGGGAAAGGGGCAGGCAGGTTTTCAGCCAGATATCCGTCGCCCCCTTGGGAAGTTTTTCCTGGGCGTCGGCCAGCAAAGTATCCCATGCCTGGGCGGTCGTGTCTTTCATATTTGCTCTTCCCCCTCGTCCTTTTCGTAGGAATTCCGGTGAGCGAGAACAATAGTACCACAGAAATATCCACAGTTTTTATCCACATATGCACATCGACCTGGATGGGTATGTGGAAAAAAAGACGACTCGAAAACTCCGGATTTTCGGACATGACAAAGAGGCAGTGGAAATGACCAAATTTGACAAAACCGTCGGCGAGACGAGCCTGATTTATACACATACTTATCCACGGTGTGGATAACCTCGCTGTCATGGAGACGGTATAATGGGAAAAACCGGACTTTAGAATGCTTGAGTACAAGGGAGTGTCCTCCAATGCCTTCGTCCCCTTTTCACATTATCAGCCATACCGATCTCGACGGTGTCGTCGCTGCCGCCCTGGGATGGCATGCGAACTTTCCAGAAAGAAGGCCCCTGATAGTAAGCCTCACCGGCTACGGCGATGTGGATAACCTGATCATGGAATGTCTGGAAAACGACGAGGAATTCATCGTAATGGATCTTTTCTGTCGTCGTCAGCAGACCGTCGATGCCATGGACAAACGTTTCACCAACGAAGACACACCGCGCATATTCGATCATCACAAGTCCATCCTTGAGAGGTATGGACACAGGCCCTGGGCTGTTGTGGATACCTCCTGCTGTGCCGCCAAGGTCTATTACCGATGGCTCCTCGAGTCGGGGCGCCTCGAAAAGGCGGCGAAAGACCGGATTTGCGGGATGGATGATCTTGTGGAGATAGCCAACGACAGGGATCTGTGGATAGGAAAGAGAAAAGAGGGACGACTCTGGCATGCCCTGGTCACACTTTCCGGTCAGTGGAGCGTCTTTTGCCGCCTTGTGGCCGACCCCTCACCGAAACTGCATCCCGCGGAAGAAAAAGCGGCGGTGGATTTTGTGACGCGACAGGAGGAGCGTTTCAGGGTGGCCCTGGAATCGATCCAGAGGGAAGGGACGGACCTCCTCTTCGTGGACCCGGGACTGCTCGAGTTCGGGGATGTCTCCGATTTCAGCGGACTCGTCCTGGACAGGATGGATCATCCTCCCAGGCTGACGGCGGTCTGCAACAGGAAATTCGCGGGAGACTGGAACGTTTCCCTCAGGAGCAGGGACGGTCTCGCGGGCCGGATCGTCACACTTCTGAAAGACGGGAGCAAGATCCGAGGAGGTGGACACGGCGATGCGGCAGCCCTTTCATTTCCTCCTCACTACAACCCGGAGCAGATCCGCACGTCCCTTCAATCCGCAATCCGTACCGCCGACGAACAGCGGCAGGGAACGGGACAGACCCTGGGGGACCTTTTTTCGGATGCCATGAAAGGTGAAAGTTGATCCTGCAAGACTTCACAGGGGATGCATGGTTTTCCACGGTTATCCACAAGGCGCACGCTTTTCATCGATGTTGCCTGATGCAGAGCATGGCAGGTACATAAAAGTCAACATTTGTCAGCCTCTTTGTCGCCTCCCCTATCCCTGGAGATTGCCTGTTGCGACAGCAGGTCCTTGAGGGC
>CAZERC010000024.1:21077-24066 GCA_964515395.1 uncultured Synergistaceae bacterium
TGTCGCCTCCCCTATCCCTGGAGATTGCCTGTTGCGACAGCAGGTCCTTGAGGGCCTCCCGGATTTCGCCGACTTCTTTGCCATGTTCCTCGGCGAGATCCTTCAGTTTGGCCGCCTTGTCCCCGTCGGCGGGCCAACCCGCCTTCCGGAAAAGCTCTTGTCCGTCGACGCCGTAGATTTGTTCGATTTCCTCCATGGTGACCGATCCCCGCAGTTCGTCGGGATTGGGCGCCGATTCTTGCCCCGGAGGAGTCCCGGCTTCAAGGGCTTCGGAAAGGTTTTCGCGGAGTGTCTCGTCGTCAACGCCCTCGATTTCCTTGACGGGGACGTCTTTCGGGATGTCCGGATCGAGTCCTCCCAGTTCGATCACTTCGCGAGGGAGTATCAAGGGAATTGTAGAGCCAAAAGCGGTTTTGTGGCATCCGCAATCAGGCGTAGGGGGGTGATAAAATGGGAATGTTTTTATTCTCAAAAAGAAAGGAGGGAAACAAAAATGGAGATATACCTCAATAACGGGGCCACCACGTGGCCCAAGCCCGAGTGTGTCCCCCGGGCCATGTATGACTTTCTCACCGGCGGGGGCGCCAACCTCGCGAGGGGGTCGGCGGCAAGACGCGACATCGGGACCCTGGACATGGTCACCACCACCAGGGAGGAGCTGGCGGCCTTTTTCGGCGGCTATGCCGGCGGCGATTCGCGGTACGTCACCTTCACGGCGAATGTGACGGAGTCCCTCAACGTCATTCTCAAGGGATACCTTCGAAAGGGGCACCATGTGGCGACTACGTCGATGGAGCACAACGCCGTCATCAGGCCCCTGCGCCGCCTCGAGGAAGAAGGCGTCAGGCTTTCCATACTCCCCTGCTCCACTGCCGGAGAACTCGACCCGGCGGTCCTCGAAGGTTTTCTGCAAAAGGAGAAAGTCCACATGGTCGTGACCAGCCATGCCAGCAATGTGTGTGGAACCATCCAGCCGCTGGAGGAGATCTCCCGCATCTGCAGCGACCACGGTGTGCCCCTTGTCCTGGACGCGGCCCAGACGGGCGGGGTGCTTGACATCGACGCAAAAAGGCTGAACCTGGCGGCACTTTGCTTTACCGGACACAAAGGGCTTTTGGGACCCCAGGGGATTGGCGGCATCCTGTGGAAACCGGAATTCGCCGAATCAGTAACACCCTTCGTGGAAGGCGGGACGGGCAGCTTCTCCGACCAGGAGCGTCAGCCTGTGACCATGCCCGACAAATTCGAGGCGGGAACGCCCAACCTTCCGGGCATCGCCGGACTCTTGAGCGCGTTGGACTGGGTCCGCGAAAGAGGATGTGAAAAGATCCGCCGACGTGAACAAAAACTCGGCGGCCGGTTGCTCGAGGGGCTCCGGGGCATGAAAAAACTTACAACCTATGGCAAGGACACCATGGAAGGGCGCCTGGCGGTGTTTGCCGTCAATCCGCCCGACGGCGACAACGGGACCCTGGCCATGCGCCTCGCCGAGGAATGGGGCATCGAGACGCGTCCCGGCCTTCATTGTGCGCCCCTGGCCCACAAGACCCTGGGGAGTTTCCCACAAGGAGCGCTCAGGATCAGTGTGGGATATTTCAACACTGAAGAAGAGATTGAAAGCGTCCTGAAGGCATTGGAAAGCCTTCTGTGAGGCCGGGAAAACCGGACCGGTGCGGTCCGGTCCCGTCATCAGCCTTTCAGGACGAACCGTTCCAGGGCGAGGGCCACGCCGTCCTCATCGCTTGAGAGTGTGACGGTGTCGGCCTTCTCCCTGATATCCCCGCGGGCGTTTCCCATGGCCACGGAAAAACCGGCACGCTCGAAAAGGGGCAGGTCGTTTTCGGAATCCCCCACCACCATCGTCTGCAGGGGCGTCACGCCCCGTTTTTCCATCAGGATGTCAAGCCCCCCGGCCTTGCTTACCTCGGGGTGTGCCATGTCCACGAAGAGCTTGTTCGACACGGCCGCGTAAATGGCCCCGCCGAAGCGTTTCTGCACGGCTTTCCGGACGGACACCGCCTCTTCCGGGCTTGAGGTGATGGAAAGCAGCTTGACGGGCTCTATGTCCATGGTGTAGAGGGCCTCGCCCAGAGGCTCCGGTTTGAGAAAAGTCAGTTTTCCGTAGGCTTTGGCCTTGTCATCGGCGTGGTCCACGAAAAGCCTGCCGTCATGGTAGGATTGGATATACCATCCTTTTTCGCGGAAAAAGGCCAGGACTTCCCTCGCCAGGCCCTTTTCGATGGGCCGGTAAAAGAGGGCGTCTTCCCTCCCCGGCGCACGGATTTCGGCTCCGTTGGCCGTTATCAGCGGATCCGAAAGACCCAGTACTTTTGCGAAGGGCAGGACGGAATGAAAAACCCTGCCCGTGGCGACGGTAACGGCAAAGCCCCGGCCGACGCAGGCGGCCACGCTCCTGACGGTGCGTTCCGTCAGGGTGTTTTGAGTCGTCAGAAGAGTCCCGTCCATGTCGAGAACGATCATGCGGATATCCATTGCACTCCCCCGTTTTTCGCGTCATCCTGTGACGTGTATGTGGTTGCACGAATCAGGGTCCACGCCAAGGAGTATACTCGAGAGGACCCAAAACGTCACAGGAGGTGTCATCGGTGTTCATCAACCCGTCCGCAAGCGACATTCTGCTCGCAAACAGGTTTCTGGAAGGAAGAATCCGCAGGACGCCCACGGAAAAGTCCCTTCCCCTTTCCGACATAACCGGGGGCGAGGTCTTCCTCAAGTGGGAAAACCAGCAGATCACGGGATCTTTCAAGATCCGGGGCGCTCTCAACAAGATGTTCAGCCTCGGCGAAGAAGACAGGAAAAAGGGGGTCGTCACGGCCTCCAGCGGAAACCACGCCCAGGGGATCGCCATGGCGGCCTCGATGCTCGGTGTCAAAGCCGCCATTTGCGTTCCCGGCGTCTGCCCCGAAACCAAGCAAAAGGCCATCCGGCGTCTCGGCGGCGACTGGGTGGACCTCAGGGTGTCGGGCAG
>CAZERC010000025.1:0-20453 GCA_964515395.1 uncultured Synergistaceae bacterium
CGGTTCACCATCTTGAGGGTCGTCGTCTTGCCGCAGCCCGAGGGGCCGATCAGAACGGCGATCTCCCCCTTGGCGATTTCGAGGTCGAGTTTGTCTACGGCTTTCGTCCCGTCCTCGTAGATCTTGCTGACCTCTTCAAAGAGCACCATGGGCATCATCTCCCCTTGCCACCGGATTGCGTTCTTCAAGTTCTGCGAGAACCTCGCGGAGTGTTTTCAGGAACCTGTCCACCTCTTCGGTGGTCCCCACGGTGACCCGGATGGCGTTGTCGTAGCCCCAGATGTCGCAGGACCTGACGATCACGCCCTTTCCAAGCATCATGTCCGAGACGGTCCTGCAGTCGGCAAAGGTTTCGAAGAAGACGAAGTTTGTCGCCGATGGAATGACCCGGCAGCCCATGTTCTGGAGTTCCCGCTCGATGCGCCGGCGGTCGCGGATGATCTTTCCCATGGCACTGCGGCAGGCTTCACGGTCTTCCGTCAGTACGGCCACGCCGGCGGCGATGCCGATCCTGTTGGCGTTGAAGGGTTCGCTTACGGTGTCGATGACGGTGATCATTTCGGGCCTGGCCATCCCGTATCCGAGACGCAGCCCGGCAAGGCCGTATGCCTTGGAAAAAGTGCGTACCGAAAGGATGTTGTATCCCTCGCGGATGAGCTTTCCCCTGTCGGGCAGCTTTCCCTTCGGTCCGAATTCTGCGTAGGCCTCGTCGAGGATCACCCAGGTGTGCTCGGGAAGGTCCTTCATGAGGTCCAGGAGCTCTTCGTGGGTGAAACAGGTCCCCGTGGGGTTGTTGGGGTTGCAGAGCCAGAGGAGTTTTGTCTTTTCACCGACGGCGGCCCTGACGGCCTCGAGGTCGATGGCCCGGTCCTTCATGGGCGCATCCACCACGACGGCCCCCATGAGCTTCGAGAGCTCCCTGTAGAGATTGTAGGTTGCCGCCGGGATGACGACCTCGTCGCCTTCCTCGAGGAAGCTTTTGACCACGGCCTGGAGCATGCCTTCGGCGCCGTGGGATATGGCGATGTTTTCCGGTCCGACGCCGTGGATGCCGGCGATGAGTCCCTTGATCTGTTCGAAGGCGATGTCGGGATAGCGGTTGGAATTTCCAAGCTCGCGGTTCATGGCCTCAAGGGCCGCCGGGAAGGGGGCGTAAGGGTTCTCGTTGGATCCGAGCTTGATGATGGAATCGAGTCCGAGGTCGCGGCGGACCTCCTCGATGGTCTTTCCCGGTACGTAGGGTTGAAGGCCGTTCACGGCACGGCGCAATCCTCTGACTGTCATGAGCGGTCCGTCCTCTCTTTGGGCGTCACTTCAATGATTGAGGGACGGCTTTCCCCGAAGGCCTGCCGGAGGGCTTCGGCGATTTCACGGCCCGTCGCGGTCCGTGCATAGGCGGCGCCCCAGGAAGCCGCCAGGGCCCGGAAGTCCGGTGCCGGGTTGTCCACGGCGATCAGTGAAGGGTACCCGAAGTTTTTCTCGTTCCTGCGGATTTCCCCGAACCCATGGTCGTTCCAGATGACGATGGGCAAGGAGATCTTTTCCTGGACGGCGACGGCCACTTCGGCCATGGTGAACTGGAATCCCCCGTCGCCAGTCAGGACGGCCACCTGAGTATCCGGGCGGGCCAGCCTGGCGCCGATTGCCGCCGGAAGGGCGAGCCCGAGGGTTCCGAAACCGACGGGATGCAGGAACGTGGAAGCCTTGCGTGCGGGGTATTCGCTGATGGCCACATAAGCGGGTCCCGTCATGTCGGCCACCAGGACACCGTCATCGGGGATTTCCCGACGAAGGGCCGAGACGAGTTCTTCCATTGCTGCCAGGTCCTTCCCCATGCCTGTGATGGGGCCGAGTTCGCTCCTGGCCCGGTCTTTGATTTCAGATAATTGCGCGGTACGGTCGTCCATGGAGGGAGTGTTTTCCCCAAGGGCTTTTGTCAGGGCCTCCAGAACCTCGGCCGCATCACCGCGGATTCCGATATCGGCCGTGCAGTTCCGACCGAAATTGGCCGGATCGAGATCGATCTGAACCAGGATTCCCTTCTTCGGAAGAGGTTGTTCCCAGAGGTCCGTGGGTGACAGTTCGGTCCCCACGGCAACGATCACGTCGGCTGATTCGAGAAAGGTCCTGACGGAAGGAAAATGCACCCGTGCCCCGAGACAGAAAGGATGCCGTTCATCGACGACGCCCTTGCCTGCGCAGGTTTCAATGACGGCGGCACCGACGGCTTCGGCAAATTCCAGGGCTTCTTTCGAGGCTTGCCTGCACCCGCCCCCGAGAATCATCACGGGGTTTCGGGCCTTGCCAAGGGCTTCAGCCGCTTCCCGCAGGGCCGACAGATCCGGCGAAGGTTTCCAGGTTTTTCGTCCCGCACCGGAGGGCTTCGGAATTTCCGAAGCCTCCATGGCGAGGATGTCCATGGGGATCTCCACATGTACCGGCCCAGGCCTGCCCGTTTCGGCCAGTCTGTATGCGGCTTCAAGGGCCGGGACAATCTCGCCGGGGCTTTCAACCCTCCGGCTTTCCTTTGAAACGGAACGGGCCAGCAGCGTGCTGTTTTTCAGTTCGTGCAGGAAACCCGCGCCCTGCCCGATGTATGACGTGGGGATCTGGCTGGAGATGACGACCATGGGGATGGAATCATGACAGGCCTGGGCCATGGGCGTCAGGATATTCGTCAGGCCAGGTCCGGAGATGACCAGGGCTGTTGCCGTTTCGCCCGTGGAACGGGCCCAGCCGTCTGCCATGAAGCCGGCACCTTGTTCGTGGCGGGCCGTGACATGACGTATGGAGCTGCCAATCAATGCTTCGTAGATAGCCAGATTGTGAATTCCCGGAATTCCGAATATCGTTGTGACGCCGCAGGACTCGAGGGCCTTCACGACGCGTCTGGCTCCGTTTTGCTGCACGAAATCACCTCTTTTTTGAAAATTGTTTCGCCGGAAATCGCTTCACGGCTGTGTCCCCTGAAAAGACACAAAAAATCAACAGCAGCAAGTCCTTCGAAAAGCCTTGCCCGTTGAACGAAAAAGTTCGCGTTTTCCCTTTATGCGTATCGGCCTGTGTGCCCTGTGGGTCAGGAAAAGACACGTATCGCCTGAAGGTGCCGACCGGAAGCACATGGTGCGGAAGTCGTGGGTTTTTTGACAGAAATCAAGAAGGAAACCTTGCGTCTGTGTCTTCAGGCGCACAAAGGTTCATTCGATATGGTAAATGAAATTTCGTACTGTGTCAAAGGAAAGGCCGCGGCAGGGCCGGCGGCTGCGGTTCAGGGCCTTTTTCGACGTTGTTTTCTTCTGTGACGGATCACATAGAGGATGACCAAAACAGCGCATCCCGCGACCATCCACATGGTGGCCCTGTCGAGGTAATCCCTGACGAGTTCCTGGTTGTTGCCGACCCAGTACCCGATGAAGGCCAGAACGGTTACCCAGATTCCGGATCCGAGGGTCGTGTAGAGGAGGAAAAGATCCATCCGCATCCTCGCAACGCCAGCGGGGAGAGAGATGAGCTGGCGGACGCCGGGAATGAGGCGTCCGATGAAGGTGCTGACATGGCCGTGCTTTTCGAAGAAGATTTCGGCCCTGTCGAGGGTTTTCCCGCTGACGAGAAAGTATTTCCCCCATCTTTGAAAGAAGGGGCGTCCGAATTTCTGGGAGATCCAGTAGTTGAAAAGGGCGCCCATGATGCTTCCGGCGATGCCGGCGGCAATAATGAAAAACAGGTTCATCTGCCCTGCCGCGGCAAGATATCCGGCGGGCGGGACGACGACTTCACTGGGGAAGGGGAAAAAGGAGGATTCCAGAAACATCAGGGCCACAATGCCGGGGTAGCCCATGGAGCCGATGGCCTCCACGAGCCATGGGACAAACTGTTCGAGATATTCCACCGCCGGTTGCCCTCAGCAGTTCCCGAAGCCGTTTTTCCGGCCCGTCATGGAGTCGATGTCGATGCGAACGACAGCGACCTTTCCCATGGCTTCGTCGGGAAAGGAAAGAGTCCTCCCGGCGAACTGCCTGACGATGACGTCGAGGCCGTGACGCTTTTCTTCGAGGCTTTCGAGGATGGTCGCCCTTCCGAAACCGACGACGCTCCGGTATTTCACGGTCCACTCGCAGGGGTCGGCGTTCTCGACGATTTCGGTATCAGCGTCAACCTCGAAACAGACGTGGGGGTTTTTCCTGATGCAGTCGATCTTGTGCCCTTCGCGGAAGCCGTGGAAGTAGACAGCGCCGTCCTCATAGCCGTAACAGAGGGGAATCATGTAGGGGTAGGTTTCATCGAAGAAGGCGATCCTGCAGATTTTCCCGTTTTTGAGAATGTCCTCGATCCGTGATCTGTCGGTAATTTCCTTGTCTTTGCGTCGCATCGTTTCCTCCTCGTTCCCTTTTTGCATCAAAAGCCCTGGTCCAGTTTCGGGGCTTTTTTCCCGAGCTCTTCGGCGATCCGCTTTCCCGAAGGAGTGGCCGCAAGGCCCCCGAGTCCCGTCTCGCGCAGGGATTCGGGAAGCGCCTTGCCGACTTTGAAAAGGGCATCCACCACTTCGTCTGGTGGTATGACGGACCGGATGCCTGCGGCGGCCATGTCGGCGCAAACCACAGCAAGCCCTGTCATGGCACCGTTGCGCTTGATGCAGGGGACCTCCACGAGGCCGGCCACGGGATCGCAGACAAGGCCCAGGATCGATTTCAGCGTCAACGCTGCGGCATGGGACACCGTTACGGCACCATGACCTTCCATGGCGACGAGGGCTGCAGCCGCCATGGCCGCCGCGGCGCCGCATTCGGCCTGACATCCTCCCTCGGCGCCGGCGAGGGTGGCCCTGGAGGCGATGACCTTGCCGATGCCTCCCGCTGTAATGAGCCCTTCGAGAAGGGTTTTTCGATTGTATCCGCGGTGCTCGCCCGCCGCAAGGAGGATCCCGGGAAGGATACCGCAGCTTCCGGCCGTCGGCGCGGCCACGATGCGACCCATACAGGCGTTGGATGATGCTGTGGCCAGGGCGATTTCAGCCGCGCGAAGCGCCAGCCGCCCGGCGAAGGGGGCGCAGCCCTTCCCGTAGGCTTTCAGCAAGGGAGAATCGGCCTTGACGATTTTCCCGTTGCCGTCTCGTTCGAGGGCTTCCCGGGCCGATTTTTCCATTTCATCCAAGCGGGAGGTCATTTCCTTCCGGATTATTTCCACGGGGACGGCAGTAGCGCGGCTTTCCAGCTCAAGGGCGGCCCCGGCAAAAGAAAGCCCCTCAGTTTCCGACAGGGTAATGATCTCTTCGAAAGATGCCTTCATCGGCCGTCACCTCCGTCAATGGCAAGAACCCGGTGTATGCCCTGGTGGCAGGAACGGACAGCCTGAACGGCCGCCTCAGGTGCTGGTTCGTCCAGTTCGGCCACCATGACGGCATCCCTGCCGCGCCCCTGGCGGTGAAGGGAGAGCGTCGCGATGTTCAGGCCCCGGGAAGCGAGGGTGCCTGCGATGGCCGCAACCACACCCGGTGTGTCGCTGTGAAAGGTGATGATCGACGGCAATTCGCCGGTGAGGTCGAAACGGAATCCATCGATGGAAATCAGTCGTATGGCGCCTCCGCCGACGGAAGCGCCTTCCACATCCATTACCTTTTCGTCCTCGTGGAAACGGAATCTCACCGAGTTCGGATGGGCGCCGTCGATGTCCTCGGTGTAAAAGGACCATTGGATGTTCCCTTTCCCGGCCTCCTCATAGGCGTCCGGGACGCGCGGGTCGTCGGGCAGGAGCCCGGCGAGACCGGCCAAAAGTGCCCTGTCGGTTCCATGACCCCACCATGTGGCGGCGAAACTGCCCCTGAGATGGATCTCGACCTTGCCTACGGGGCGATTCCAGACCGAGGCCGCAAGGCGCGCCAGCTTCACGGCCCCGGCGGTATGACTTGATGACGGACCTGTCATGACGGGTCCGATAACGTCAGTCAGTCTGATTTTGCAGCACCCTCTCTTTTTGATGGGGTTTGATTTTCAAAAACGTTGCCGCTGCGGGGTGGCCCAGGACATGAAAGTGAACCGTTTTCACCGTGACCGGAAGCTGATGCCCCTCACTGTTTCTGATGGCCGCTCGGGAAGTGTCACCTTCGTCGAGATGCATCAAAAGGTCCGCAGGTTTTCTCCCGATCAGTTCCTTTGCGGGGAACCCCGTCACCTCGCAGGCTGCCTTGCTGGCCGCGAAAATCCTGTCCCCCTCCGGCGCATCGCTGCCCCAGTGAAGGATCACGGCCTCCGATGGGTTCCTGCAGAGGACATCCACCAGGTTCTGGCAGCTTTCGCGGAAAGGAATGTTGCAAAAGCTTCCGTCCCTGACCGTCTGGGTGCCTGAAATCCTGACGGCTTTGCCGTTTTCGTCCCGCTCGACGATATGGCCCCTGTCGGTCACCCATTTCCAGAAACCCTGTTTTGTCCTTATGCGGTATTCATATTCGATCGTGTTGCCTTTCGAAGGGTCGTCCAGGTGGCTTGCGATGAAAGCCTTTATCCTTTCGGCATCATCGGGGTGGATCATCGTTTCCCACCGAAAGCGCGACGGCTGGAGCTCTCCAGGTTCGTAGCCGAGGTTTTTCTCGTAGCTTTCGTTGAAAAAGAGTCTGTCCGCCTCCCTGTCCCAGACCCAGAGCCCCTCGGGGCGGTCTTTCAAGAGAATCTCGACCTGTCGGGCCTTTTCCTGGAGCTCCTGAAGCGCCGTTTCGCGATCCTTGTAAACGTCGATAGCGTGCAGGGCGAAGGCGATATCCTGGGCGGCTTCGAGAAAGAGGTTTTTCTCCTCGTCGTCGGCGCTGAATCCTTCCGGCAGGGAAACGGAGATGAGACCGTAAACGGTTCCGCCGTGTTCCAGTCTCGCCGTCATGATGGCCTTTTCGCTGTAATTGTCCAGAAGGGGACAGTCCGTTCTGGGCGAGGCGTGTTTGCTGACAATGACTCCCGGCGTCTTGAGGACATTGCGGCCCCATTCGTTCAGCTCCTCGTGTTCGAGGGTTTCCGCCATGGGGCGCCCCTGTTCGTTGATTCCCGCCTCCGTAACGGTTGCCAGGTTGCCGCGCTTTTCCAGCAGGGCCACCCAGACGTTGCCGTATCCCCTGGTTTCGATGAGGTGTGCACAGATCCCCTGGATGAGGCGCCTCTTGTCTTTCTGCTTGTTGATGAGCCGGTTGATGCCGCGTATGGACTTGAGCACGGCGTTAAGGTGTTCCTGCTCCTCCTGGGAACGCTTCAGCTCCGTCATATCCCGGCCCACACCCTGGATTTCGACGAGTTCCCCCCGTTCATTGAAAATGCCGATGTCGGACCATCGTTCCCACCGGATCCGGCCCGAAGGCGTCTTGTATTCATGTTCGCGGAAGATGCAGGGGTTTTCGGGGGATAACTCGGCGAGGTCCTCCTGAAGGGGTACGGCGACCTCCCGGGGCAACAGTTCGAAAAGGTTTTTGCCTTCCATCTCGTCGGCTGAAAGGCCGAAGCTTTCGGCCAGGGCCGGATTCCCGAAGATCAGGGTCCCGTCGGGACGGAAGCGTCCAACCATTTCGATCTGGTCATTGACGATGGCCTGGTACCTCTTCTCGCTTTTTTCCAGCGCTTCTTCGGTCAGCTTGCGCTCCGTGATGTCCGTGTAGATGCTGTAGTCGTACATGGTGCCGTCCTCGAGAGAGAAAGGGACCTGGACGATGGAAACGGGCATGGTGCTTCCGTCTTTTCGTGTGCGGATGGTTTCCAGGGCGACCCTGTCCCCCGAGGCCCACATGTCCCGGTCGAGTTTTTCAGCCTCCCGGTAAAGGTCGGGCCGCTGCGCGACCACCTCGTTTCCGTTTTTTCCCTTGACTTCTTCTTCTGTATACCCGAAAAGTCTGCAGAACTCCCTGTTGACTTCGACGATGCGCTCCCTTTCGTCACAGATGATGATGGCCCCTGGGGAGTTCTGAAACAGGCTTTCAAAGAAGGCCTTTTCACGCCGTATTTTTCTTTCAGTGTCCATCCTTTGTGTAATGTCCCTGTAGATACGGTAGGAGCCCGCAATTTCCCCGTTTTCCCTGATAGGACCCGCCATGACGGAAACAAAGACCTTCGATCCATCTGTTTTTTCAAGGGTGGCTTCGGGCAGGATGAGGGGGGTTTTGAGCGCCCGCGCCGAAAGGGATTTTGCCTTTTTGCGGATTTCCGGGGATCTGGAAACGGCTTCGTCGATGTCGCGCCCGAGGACGTTCTCGATCGCGTGACCGAAGATGCGGCAGAATTCAGGGTTTGCCAGCTGTATCCTGCCTTTTTTGTCGCAGATGATCATGCCTTCGGGGGAGTTTTCAACGAGAAGTCCTGGAAACCTCATGTCTTCCGGGGTTTGCCGGCGAATTTTCTTATTTGATGTTTCCCTGGCCATCGATTTTTCGTCCTCCCTGCCGCGGCTGCGGTTATGCAGTCTGGAATGGGGAAGGCAGACTTCCGCGAAAACGATTGTATCACGCATCGGCGGCGTTAAACGCCCGGGGAAAGGCTGCCGTTTTGTGGTTTTTTCTAGGGGAGGGCCACGGGCATATAGGCTTTGTCGGAGGTTCCCGATGAGCCATAGGGTTCGGTTCCGCTGGTATCCTGGTAAAGGCCGCTGCCCGCAGCAAGTTTGCCGAGGAATCGTCTCAGGTCCGCATTGTCCGGAAGGTTGACCGCTACGAGGCAATCTCTGCTGCTTTCGGTTTCAAAAGCGTACCAGGCCGTCCCCTCTCCCGACGCGGGGACCTGCCGTCCTCCGAAGTAGGCCTGCAGGAAGGAATCTTCCGGTTTACCCTCAGGCGGGAAATGATTATTGTCATGGTAGTACATGACGGCCGCCACCTTCAGGGACCTCATGTCCGAGACGATCCGCGAGGCCCTTGCCCGTTCCCTCGCCGGACCGACGACGAGAAACATCGACCCCGCCAGGATGCCGATGATGACAATGACGATCAAAAGCTCCACAAGGGTGAACCCTTTTCTTTTCCTGTCCGATTCGCAAGCGGGCAGAAAGCCTTTTCTCATCCGGAGGTAACCTCCTGCGGCGGAGATATCCTGCCGCATATTTTTTTAACATAGTATCACAAGACAGGCGCCAGAGGCAGTACACTGGTCTTTTGCCTCAGGAAGAGGACGGAAACCGGATAAGGATATCGGTAATCGCGTTTCCTCCGGTGAAGTTCAGTTCCATGGACAGGCCGAGGCGGGGCAAATGAAGTCCATGAGCGCCCGGAAACGGATGAAATCGGCGATCTGCCCGCCGTAGACTTCGAAGGCGCGGGCGAAGCCGGCCGCCAGGAGGATTTCCTTTCAGCGGTGTGTCAGGAGGCATTCCCCCCTGCCGTACGTTTGAGAAGCCAGGCCATGTTGGCCGCGAGAAGATCCATGGTCGCCAGTCCCTCGCCGTCGTGCACCACGTCTTTTTCCATTCTTCCGATTCCCATGTTCCAGTAGCTTGAGCCCGGAACGATCATCTGGTTGATCAAAAAGAAGTGGTTGATGCTGTCAAAGGCGTGGATCGCTCCGCAGCGGCGGACGGCCACCACGGCAGCCCCGATCTTGCGGGCGAAAAGGGCCCCGTTGGCTCTCGCCACAAATCCGGCACGGTCTATAAAGGCCTTGGTCTCGGGCGTGATGTCGGCGAAATAGGTTGGTGAAGCGATGACGATCCCGTCGGCGGTGCTCATTTTTTCAATCCATTCGTTGACGGGGTCCTCCTCGATGATGCAGCGGCCGTTCCGGTTATGGAAACACTGGTTGCAGGCGGTGCACCCCCGGATCAGCCTTCCGCCGATCTGGACGCTTTCCGTTTCGATGCCCTCGTTTTCGAGTCCGGCAAAGAGCCGCCGGAGCAGATGGTCCGTGTTGCCCTCCGCACGGGGGCTGCCGTTGAAGCCGATGACCTTCATGAAGACCCCTCCCTGAACAGGATTACGATCCTGAAAACATTGTAGCAGGTACACCAACGATTCCGTTGGACAAGGGCCTGCCGTGGATATAGTCTTGATCCTGACATGGGGCAGACCCAGGGGAGGTGGACGGTACCGATGGACATGCCGCTTGAGCTTTTTCCCCTCGCGGCGACTCTCGTCGCGGGCTTTCTGCTTGGCCTTGCGGCGGCGTGGATGCTTGGAATCATCCAGGCAAAAACGGCACGGGAGCTGGCGGAGGAACTTTTCGCCGAAAGCGAGGAAGAAAAGCGGGAACAACTGGAAACGATCACGGACCATCTCAAGGACGCCTTCGGGAGCCTCTCCATGGAAGCTCTCTCCCGCTCCACTGAAGAATTTCTCAAGCTTGCGCGCTCCAGGATGGAGGCGGAACGGGAACTCGGATCGAGGGAACTGGAGGAGAAAAAGGGCCTCATCGACCGACAGCTGGAGACCATGTCATCCAGGATGCAATCCCTTTCGGACCTTGTGGGTGAACTGGAGAAGGATCGTGTCGAGAAATTCGGCGAGCTGGCGGGAAAACTCCACGAGGTTTCCCGGAGCACGGCGCAGCTCAACGAGACGACGGATACGCTCCGGCGCGCCCTGGCGAATACGAAGGCCCGGGGGCAATGGGGCGAACGCATGGCCGAGGATGTCCTGAAGGCCGCCGGGTTCGCCGAGGGGATCAACTATCAGCGGCAACTTACCCTGGAGGGGGGGACGAGGCCCGATTTTACCTTCATGCTTCCCAAGGGACTCTTGCTCAACATGGATGTGAAGTTCCCCTACGACAACTATCTCAGGTATCTCGAGGCGAACGACCAGGAAGCGAAAGACAGGTCCTGCAGGGCCTTTCTGAAAGATGTCCGTTCCAGGATCCGGGAAGTGGCATCCCGGGCCTACATCGATCCGGAAAACGGAACCGTCGACTATGCCCTGCTTTTCATCCCCAACGAGCAGGTGTATGCCTTCATACACGAACAGGATGCTTCCATTCTTGATGACGCCCTGGCGAAGCAGGTCGTCCTGTGCTCTCCGGTGACACTGTACGCCGTGCTGGCCGTGGTCCGTCAGGCCGTGGAAAATTTCGCCCTGGAGGAAACCTCCCGTGAGATCCTTTCCCTGTATGGCGTTTTCCGGAAGCAATGGGAGGCTTTCATGGACAAGCTCGATGTCCTGGGCAAACGGCTTTTCGACGCCCAGAAGGAATACGATGCCCTCATCACGACCAGACGACGGGGACTGGACAGATCTCTCGAGCGGATAGAAAACCTGCGGGCCGGGAGCGGCCCGGAAAGCACTGAAGAAGGGAATCTTTTCGACGGAGACGGCCCGGATGGAACAGAAGGGGAAAATGAAGATCCTTCATGAAGGCACAGACTGGTCCAAAACAGGTTTTTGCAGCTTATTGCAGAAATTAAAAGTGCCTCCCGCAACCTTGGGATATCATTGGTTTGCCAACACGAATCTTCCCAACAGGGTGTTGAACGCTGCGAGGAGCTTTTTCGCTCAGGGCTTGGGTTTTCTCTATAAGGGAAACCATGTCATTTGTGTCCTGGTGAGCTGGGCATAAGGAAGATCAATGGGATGGCAGCGATGAAGGCCACAGCGATGCCGATGAAGATGATCCGGAAGCCCAGAGCCATATCACCGACCGTGTGAAGGAGCAATGTCGCGACGGTGATGCTCAGGGCACCCCCGATCTGGCGGAACATTCCCCTCACGCCTGTGATGGTGGCCGCTCGCTCCGGCATCAGTTCGATGCATGCGTTGTTGGCGGCGGGGGAAATAGCACCCACGGCTAATCCCAGGAGGCCCATGATGACATACAGGGCAGTGATGGATCCGGGTTCATAACTCAGGAACAAGAGTCCCGCCACCGTCAGGGTGGTGCCTGCGATCATTGGTCGGCGATATCCGAATCTTTCGATAAAAAGACTCGTTACGGTCGAAGCAACTATCATTCCCACGGACCTGGGCGTGAGGAGGAGTCCGCACTCCAGGGCATTCATCCCGTATACGGAGACGGCAAAGACGGGTACGAGAGACATGACGCCTATCACGGCACAACCATAGACAAAATTATAGGTGTTTGCAGCCATGAAGGGCTTGGTGCCCAGAACCTCGAAGTCCAGGATCGGGTCTTCCGTCCTTTTTTCATGGCGTATGAGCAGGAATATGAGGATGAAGGCGACAAGACAGGGAACCAGGGCCATCAACCTCATGTTTTCGTATCCCAGGAGGCTGAGGCCGAGCATGAAAGAGGAGATACTTCCACCCACCAGGCCGGCTCCTATCAAGTCGATCTTTTCTTCTATTTTCTTGCTTGGGTGGAGCAACAGGGCGGAGGCGACAAGTGCCATCAGACCGACAGGCACGTTTATCCAGAATATGGATCTCCATCCGAATGAACTGACGAGCCATCCGCCGAGGTTAGGTCCTATGATCAGTCCGATGGGGAAGACGCTGCTGAAAAGTCCGATGGCTTTCTGCCGTGATTGTGGGAATTGTTCCGCAACGATCCCCACGGCGGAAGGCATGAAGCCCCCTCCGCCCAACGACTGGATCAGGCGGAAAAGAATAAGCGACTCCACGTTCGGGGCAATGGCGCATAGCAGGGAACCGAGCATGAAGAGGACCAGGCAGACCATAAACGTGGATTTCCTTCCCATCACGTCACTTATCTTCCCCACGATCGGCATGGTGGCTGTAAGCCCCAACTGGTAGATACTGATGATCCACCCGGCCAGGACCAATGAAACGTTGAACGATGCGGTAATGACGGGAAAAGCTACTGATACGGACGTGCCGCTTATGGCTGCCAGGATCAGCGCAATGCTCACGGTGGAAAAAACGAGATATCTGGACATTCAGGTCGCCTCCGGGGTCTGTAGCGGCAGGTTTGCTCCAATATAAATAATATACTACATACAATGTACCATGGTTGGGAGAGAGAAGGCTGTAACCTGTGTATCTTGAACAAAACCCGTGGAAGAGGGAACAGAGCGATGCTAAAGGTTGCAAGCCTGTTCAGTCAAATTCCCGCGGAAATTCCGCGTACGGACTTTGAAAAACCGGGAGCGAAACACGGTACCAAAGGACACGCAAAGGGCTTCAGGTCCTGGACCCGGTTCGTGGCCATCCTTTTCTGTCATCCGGCACGGGCTCACCTCGTTACGCGAGATATGCCACGGTCTTTCCAGATTTGGAGAGCTCATTTCAAAGTGCGAGAAAGACAGGAAACCCGGTTTCAAATCCGTCCAGTTTGGTCTCTTGAACGTTTGCCCTTGCGGGACCATGTTTTCAGTTTCCAGCGGTTTCGGACAGCTGTGATGAAGGCATGAACGTCAGGGTCACGGCGGTGACGTTGTCCTGGTAGGGATTGGCCGCCGCGAGGGCTTCCCGCACGAGGGCGTGGGCCGCATCCGTGGGGGCGCCTTTCAGGCAGGAGAGCATTGCCTGGCTGGAGAGGGTGTTGAAGAGGCCGTCGGAAGCCAGGAGCAGACAATCCCCCTCTCCGGCGGAAAAGGGCCTTTCGGACCTCGAGACCTTCTCGAGACGCCCTCTCCCGATGAAGCTGGTAATCGCCTCCGGGGGAGACCACAAAAGCGCATTCCTTTCGGGGGCGTCTCCCCTGCGGTGCCTTTCCCTGAGCTCCTCTTTGACGGTGTGGTCCCGGCTGAGCTGTTTGAGAAGACCCTTCCGAAACAGGTACACCCGGCTGTCGCCCACGGAGACCCACCAGGCAGAATTCCCTTCCGTCAGGGCTGCGACAAGGGTGGTTCCCACGGATCCGGGAAGTCCCTCTTTCGCCGCCATGTCCCAGACGGCGCGGTCGGTTCCCGAGGCGACTGCAAAGAGAAGCGCTGCGGGATCTTCCTCCCGGAAAGATCTCTCCTGAAAGATGGTTCCGGCGGTTTTGACGGCTTCTTCCGCGGCTTCGGCACCCAGCGGCATGCCGCCCATGCCGTCGGCCACAACGGCCAGCAGCCGGTTTCCTTCATGCCACATGTTCCAGCGGTCCTCCTGGCGTCGCCGGCTTCCCTGCCTCTGGTCTCCATCGCAGATCCAGGTCATGGCATCCCTCCTGAGCGATGAAAAATCCTGTGTTCCAATGATGTCACTTTTAATCCTGACACATCACATTGTACAATACGTAACGATCCTGCTGTACAATAGGGAAATGCCGTGCTCCATTCATTGTCAGGATGTTTCCGTATCTGTGCTGCCCTGAGGAGGGGGTTCCGTGTTCCGGCGCCTGGCCTGTCCCGCCCTTTTCCTTCTGATGCTCGCTTTTTGCTGCCCTTCGCCCGCCTGGTCGGAGCAGGAAGTCCTCGTCGGCGCCTACGAAAACCCCCCGCTTATCTTCACCGACGCAAACGGGAACTGGCGGGGCGTGTATCCCGATGTCCTCCGCGCGGTGGCGGCGGAAAACGACTGGGCCATCCGCTATGTCCCGGGAACATTTGTAGAGTGCCTCGAGCGGCTCGAGCGGGGCGAAATCGATGTCATGACCTCCATTGCCTGGTCGGAGGAACGCGAGCAGCGCTTCGATTTCACGAATCAGACTGTGCTCTCGAACTGGGGCGTCGTGTACACCCGGGCATCCCTCCCGATCAGTTCCATCTTCGATCTCAACGGGCGGGTCGTGGCTGTGGAGCGTGGTGACATTTTCGGGAAGGAGTTCATGCGGCTTGCCGCCGATTTCGGCATCGATTGCGACTTTCTCGAAATGGAGAGCATCGAAGACGTCTTTCGCACCCTCTCCACGGGACGGGCCGATGCCGGCGTGGTAAACCGGATCTTTGCGGCCAGGCATGAAGACCTGTTTGACGTCTATCCCACCAAATTCATATTCAGCCCCGTGGATCTTCGTTTCGCCGTTCAAAAAGACAAAAACAATGTCATCATACAGATTCTGGACTTCCACCTTGCAGAAATGAACCGGGATCCGAATTCCGTCTTGCACCAGTCCGTTGTGAAATGGGTCGGCGGCGGCAACCTGGTGGAAACAACTCCGGAGTACCTCAAGTACCTCCTTTGGGGCGGTGCCTTTCTTGTCGTTCTGGTCCTTTTTCTCGCCCATGCGGGTTTCAGGCTTCGCAGGCAGGTCTGGCACCGGTCGAGGGAACTTTTGAAGAGCAAGCAGGACCTTGTCCGGGAGAAGGTCTTTCTGGAAAAGCTTTTCGAGGAGATCCCCGATGCCGTGGTCCTGGAGAACCCCTACAGTTCCGTCATCCAGAGGATCAATGCCGGTTTTACACGGATTTTCGGGTTCACCGCCGACGAGGCCAAAGGGAAAACCCTCAATGACCTGGTCGTTCCCGAAGACCGGCTGGAGGAAGGGCGGGAATACGATGCCAAGGGCGCCATGGGAGAGAACCTTTTCGCTGAAACGGTCCGGCAGAGGAAGGACGGGACTTTGGTGGATGTCATCATGTCGGCGGTCCCCGTCTATGTCGAAAAGCGGCTCGTGGCGATCTACACCATTTACAGGGATGTGACGGAGCTCAAGAACGTGGAGAGGGACCTGGTCACAAGCCGCAACGCCGCCCGTGAGAACTACCGGAACATGGAGAGAACCTGGGAACAGACCGTGTCAGTTCTTTCGGCAGTGGCGGAGTCCCGTGACCCCTATACGGCGGGCCACCAGCGGCGTGTGGCGGAGCTCTCGGTGGCCATCGCCCGGGAACTCATGTTCCGTGAGGAAAAGGTCAAGGCCATTGACCTGGCCGCACAGCTCCACGACATCGGCAAGATCAACGTCCCCACGGAGATCCTCAGCAAGCCCGGCGTCCTGGGTGAACTCGAGATGGACATCATCAGGACCCACCCGCGGACAGGGTATGAAATCCTCAAGGATATCGATCTCCCCTGGGATCTGGCGGAGATAATCCTTCAGCATCACGAACGACCCGACGGATCGGGATATCCCCGCGGGCTCAAGGGTGAAAGCATCCTTTCCGAAGCCAGGATCATCGCCGTGGCCGACGTGGTGGAAGCCATGTCCTTCCACCGTCCCTATCGGCCCGCACGGGGCATCGAGCTAGCCCTTGCCGAAATAGAAAGCCACAGCGGGACCCTCTACGACAGAGCCGCCGTCAGGGCCTGCCTCTCTCTCTTCAGGGAAAAGGGCTTTTCCTTTACCTCCAGCTGAAACGGGCTTTTCGGAGCCTTCTCCTTTCGTTCCCCCTCGGGGGGGTGATATAATTTAGCAGAACGACGCATTACCTCGGAGGCCGAATCTTTATGGAAGAAGCCCGGACCATTCCCGGAAAGAAAAACGAACAGGCACGTGAAAAGGGGAGGAGATGATCCTCCCCTGTGTGATCATAAAGGAGGCGTTGCCCATGCACGTAATGACGAGAGATGAAGTATTCACGTTGACAGAGCACGCCGGGGGGCCGAGCATCTCGCTGTACATGGCGAACCCCGCACCGCAGGACCCCAAAAAGAGCCAGATCCGGTTCAAGTCCCTTCTCAAGGAGGTGGAAAGCCGGCTTGAAGACGCTCCCCTCAGGCCCCGGCAGAAAGATGAAATCATCGGACCCGCGAGGGCGCTTCTTTCGGATTCCATGTTCTGGGAGCGCCAGTCCGCCGGACTCGCCGTGTTTCTTGCACCCGGGTTTTCCAGGATTTACCGTCTCCCCATGAGTGTGACCGACATGGTCATGGTTTCGGAGCATTTCCACATCAAGCCGCTCCTTTCGCTGCTGAGTGGTGATGAGGAATTTTACATCCTGGGGTTGAGCCAGAAGCAGATCCGGCTTCTCCACTGCACCAGGGACAGCGTCAGGGAGCTTGAGCCCGAAGGCGTTCCGGAAAGTCTGTCCGAGGCCCTCCAGTACGAACCCCTGGAAAAGCAGGGACAGTTCGGAGGCGGGACGTCAGGCCAGTTCCACGTCCATGGAGCCGGCGACGAGGATTTCAAGGACAACATCTTCCGGTTTTTCAGAAAGGTCGACAACGGTCTGAAAGACATCCTCAAGGGAGGAAGTCCCCTTGTGCTGGCTGGAGTGTCGTACATTCTCTCCATATACAGGGAGGCGAACACCTATCAGGGTCTCGTGGAGGAGGCCATCGAAGGCAACCCGGAGAATGCGAGCCCCGGGGATTTGCACAAGAAAGCCTGGGAGATCGTGGAACCCATCTTCAACAAGGCCCGGCAGGAGGCAAGAGAAAAATTCGGGAACCTCCAGGGGACGGGCAAGGCTTCGAACCAGCTGGAGGAAGTTGTCCCGGCTGCCGCCTCTGGACGTGTGGATACGCTTTTTGTGGCCCTCGGCCGCCAGATCATGGGGCGATTTGACGAGAGTTCCAATGCGGTCGAGACGGATGGAGAAACGGCGGAAAGAGACCTCCTCGACCTCGCCGCCTCGAGGACATTGCAAAACGGGGGGACGGTCTATGCCGTAGGGGTCGAAGACGTCCCCGGCGGGGCTGATGTTGCGGCCATCTTTCGTTACTGATGGCTTGAGGAAAAGAAGTGACGGGGCGGCCCCCAGGGGAGCCGCCCCTTGTTTTTGCAGAGAAGGCTTGAAGGGGGAAACCGTATACAACACAGTATATTGAGTCTTTTGTCTGAATTGTGGTGTGTATATTGACAATTATAAAAAACTTGATATTCTAATGGCTGTAACGAAATGCGTTCCATGACTAACATTTGGTGCGAACCATATCAGGAGGTTACATCATGGCACATTTCAGACAGGAAGTCCGCAACACCGGCAAGGATGTTCTGGGAACCTTTGCCGTTGCAGCGTCAACGATCACGGGCGCGACCTACGGTGTCGCCAGTCTCATGATCCAGTATTTGTAAATTTGTTGCTTCTCCTTTCTCTCCTTTCGTTTCCAGGATAGATGACGGCCCCGGGTAACCCGGGGCCGTCCGTCGTATTTGGGGTACACTTGGGGAAAGATGTTTCACAAGGAGTGTTCACCCATGCCGAACCGCTGCCCCTGGGCCGAAGCACACCCCCTCCTCAGGGAGTATCATGACACGGAGTGGGGTCTCCCGCTTCATGACGACCGGAAGCTTTTTGAATTCCTTCTCCTCGAGGGGTTCCAGGCGGGGCTGAGCTGGCTGACCATCCTGAAAAAACGCGAAAATTTCCGCAAGGCCCTGGAGGGTTTCCACCCGGAATGCCTCGCCCGCTGGAGTGAAAACGAGATTGCCCGCGCCCTGACCGACAGGGGAATCATCAGAAACCGCCGCAAGATCGAAGGTGCCGTGAAAAACGCCAGGGCCTTTCTGGGCGTTCGCGAGGAATTCGGCTCCTTCTCGGATTACATGTGGCGCTTCGTGGAGGGCAAGCCTGTGGTCAATTCGTGGAAGGTCCCTTCCGAGGTCCCTGCGGAGACACCGCTCTCGCGGAGGATGAGCAGGGACCTCAGACAGCGGGGCTTTTGTTTCGTCGGACCCGTCGTTGTCTACAGTCACATGCAGGCTGTTGGAATGGTCAACGATCACCTCGTCGACTGTTTTCGCTACGGCGAGGTGTGAAAAGGTCGGGTGACTTCTTTTCGCCTGTGCGGCGCCTTTTCTGCGCCCCGGGACGTTTTTTTGCCCGCTGCCGCGAGCCTTTTTTGGTGACCGGTGCCGGAGTTATGAGGCACTTCGGCCCTTTCCCGATGAGGTCTTCCCGGCCCGCCTCGCGCAGGGCCTGTTCCACGAGCTTGCGGTTGTTCGGGTTTCTGTACTGAAGCAGCGCCCGCTGCATGGCCTTTTCTTTCGGGCTTTTCGGAACATGGACGGCTTCTTCCGTGACGGGGTCGAGGCCCGTCCAGTACATGCAGGTCGAAAGGGTTCCCGGAGTGGGAATGAAGTCCTGGACCTGCTCGGGCTGGTACCGGATGTCACGCAGGAACTCCGCGAGTTCCACGGCGTCCTTGAGGGTGCTTCCCGGATGGCTGGACATGAGATAGGGCACGAGAAACTGTTTTTTCCCCGCCTTGTTGCTGGCTTCCTCAAACTTTTTTCTGAAGGTCAGGAAGGTCTGTTTGTCACTTTTTCGCATCCTGTCAGTGACGGCTTTTGAAACATGTTCCGGAGCGACCTTGAGCTGGCCGCTGACGTGGTGGGCACAGAGCTCCTCCAGGAATGTTTCGTTCCCGTCGGCCAAAAGGTAGTCGTACCGGACGCCCGACCGAACGAAGACTTTCTTCACGCCAGGGAGGGAACGGGCTTCGCGGAGGATGCCGAGATATTCGCCATGGCCGGTTTTGAGGTTGGGGCAGGGAGTCGGCCAGAGGCATTGTCTGTTCTTGCAGGAAGTTCCCTTGTCCTGGCGGGTGCAGGCCGGGACGTGAAAGTTCGCCGTGGGGCCCCCGATGTCGTGGATGTAGCCCTTGAAACCCGGCAGTTTCGTCAAAAGGCGCGCTTCGCGCAGAATCGAGGCACGGCTCCTGGGCTGGATGATCCGCCCCTGATGGGAGGAAAGGGCGCAAAAGGCGCATCCTCCGAAGCAGCCGCGGTGGGCGGTGATGCTGAATTTCACTTCCTCCAGGGCGGGAACCCCGCCTTGCGTTTCGCAGGACGGGTGCCACTCCCTGGTATAGGGGAGTTCATAGACGGCGTCGAGCTCTTTCGGAGTCATGGGCCATGACGGCGGGTTCTGCACCACCCAGCGGGTGTCCACCTTTTGTGCGACGGGGCGGCCGCGTGCCGGGTCCTGCTCGCCGTCGGCGAGACGGAAGGCCTCGGCAAAGGCTTTTTTGTCCCGGGCCGCTTCCTCGAAGGAGGGGATCTCCAGGGCGTCCGGGAAATTTTCGGGTTCCCGGGTCATGACGCAGGTGCCCCTGACGTTGGTGATCGCTTCAGGCTTTTCACCCGCGTCGAGGCGACGGGCGATCTCCAGGATGGGAGTCTCCCCCATTCCCCATACCAGGATGTCGGCACGGCTGTCGGCGAGGATTGGGCGCCTGACGCGGTCGGACCAGTAATCATAATGGGCGAACCGCCTCAGGCTGGCCTCGATCCCGCCGATGACGAGGGGGGTATCCTTCCAGAGACTCCTGGCCAGATTGCAGTAGACGATGGTGGCCCTGTCGGGGCGCCTGCCGCCGGTTCCCCCGGGACTGTATCGGTCGTTTCGGCGGGGCTTTTTCGCCGCCGTGTAGTTGGAAAGCATGCTGTCCAGGTTGCCGGCGGAAATCAAAACGGCCAGGCGGGGCTTTCCCATGAGGGCGATGTTTTTCGCATCGCGCCAGTCAGGTTGTGCGACGATGCCAACCCGGTATCCTGCGGATTCAAGCACGCGGGGAATCACGGCATGGGCGAAACTGGGGTGGTCCACGTAGGCATCGCCTGTGACAAACAGAAAGTCCAGCTCATCCCAGCCGCGCCGCTTCATGTCCTCCAGGTTGACGGGAAGGAAACGGTCCCGATGTCCTGTCTTTTCACTTCCGGTTTTCGTCACGTGAATCACCTGCATCCTTTGTCTTCCCCGAGGGGATATCCTTGCTCAGGGGAGTCAATTCTCCCAGAAAGCGAAAATTTCGGCAATTCACCTCGAGAGGGGCGGGA
>CAZERC010000026.1:0-20358 GCA_964515395.1 uncultured Synergistaceae bacterium
CGCCGATTACCGTCGGGAATGTGGAACTCAAGAACAGGTTTGTGGTTCCCCCCATGGTGACCGTGTACTGTGACCAGGACGGCATGGCTACAGAGCGTTTTATCAGGTACCACGAGGAGAAGGCCAAAGGCGGCTGGGGCCTGATCATCGTCGAGGACTACGCCGTGGATCCTTGCGGCAGGGGTTTCTGGACCCCGGGGCTCTGGAAGGACGAGCAGATACCCTCCCATGCCGAGCTCGTGCAGCGGGTGCACGATGCCGGGGCGAAGATCGTGGCCCAGATCTACCATAGCGGCCGGCAGACCAGTTCGGCCGTCATCGGGGAGCAGCCCGTTTCGGCGTCTCCGCTGCCGTGCCCGGTCCTGGGAGAGGTTCCCAGGCAGCTGACGGTGCCGGAGATCAAAAAGATCGTCTCCCAGTTCGGAGACACGGCCCTGAGGGCGAAAAAGGCAGGTTTTGACGGCGTCCAGGTTCACGGCGGCCACGGGTACCTCATCGCCCAGTTCCTGTCGAAGTACTCCAACAAGCGCTGCGACGAATATGGGGGCACTCTGGAGAACAGGCTCCGCTTCCCCCTGGAGATCGTCGCCGACATCCGCAAGAAATGCGGCCCCGATTTCCTGATCGATTTCCGGATCTCGGGCGACGAAAAAGTTCATGGCGGACGGACCATTGAGGAGACCAAGACCGTTGCCATGAAGCTCGAAAAGCAGGGCATCGACATGATCAATGTATCCGCCGGAACCTACGAGAGCACCTGGGCCATCGTTCCGCCCATGAACATCACCAACGGGTGGATCGTGGATCTCGCTGCGGAGGTCAAGAAGGTGGTTGACATCCCTGTGACCACTGTGGGACGCATCAACGACCCCATGCTGGCGGAAAGCATCCTGGCCTCCGGGAAGGCTGACCTTGTGGCCATGGGCCGGTCGTCTATTGCCGATCCCGAAATGCCGAAGAAATACTTCGTGGGCCGCTACGAGGACATCCGCCCCTGCATCGGGTGCCAGCAGGGATGCCTGGAAGAGCTGTTCAAAAACGAGCCCATCCGGTGCCTGGTGAATCCGACCCTGGGATTTGAGTACAAGGACGAGCTCAAGAAAGCTGAAAAGCCGAAAAAGGTCACCGTCGTCGGTGCTGGGCCGGCAGGCCTGGAAGCGGCTCGGACCGCAGCCCTGGCTGGGCATGACGTTACTCTCTACGAGAAGACGGATTGCTTCGGCGGAGAGTTCACCACGGCGGCCATCCCTCCCGTAAAGGGAGACCTCATGGCCTATATCTCCTGGGCGGCGAACCAGGTGGAAAAGCTCGGCGTGGACATCCGGATGAACACGGAGTACACGGCCGAAATGTGCGAGAAGGAAAAACCCGACAAAGTGATTATCGCCACAGGTGCCGTGCACTCCAGGCCTTCGATTCCGGGGATTGACGGGTCGAAGGTGGTGACCGCCACGGACGTGCTGTGGGGAAGGGCCCCCACGGGCCAGAAGGTTGTCGTGGCCGGGGGCGGCATGATCGGCAGCGAGACGGCGACCTACCTCGCCTCGCTGGGCAAGCAGGTGACCATCGTGGAGATGCTTCCTGCCGTGGCCTCCGACGAGGAATTCACCCGCCGTGTCCTGATGCTCAAGATGTTCGAGGAAATGCACATCAACGTCATGACGGACACGAAGATCACCATGATCACCGATACGGGTGTCCAGGTCGAGACGGGGCCGGATACCACGGAGATCGAAGCGGACACTGTGGTGCTCGCCCTGGGGATGACTCCCGAAAAGGGACTGGTCGGAAAGCTTGAGGGCAAGGTGGACGTGGTCGTCGTGGGCGACGCGGTGAAGGCCCGTAACGCCCTGGAGGCCACCAGGGAAGGCTTCCTGGCGGGTGCCGGAGCCTAGCCGGGTTTTTCGCTTCTCCGGCGAACGCATGACGCGCGAAAGGCCGGGACCTTGTCAAGGTTCCGGCCTTGTTTTTGTTTCCCGTCTGGCTGTTGGACTATCACCGTTTTTTTGGCAACGCCTTTTTGGGATCGGCGACGGTGCAGGCAACTCCGGCGGATTGTACTTTTTGTTTTCCCAACTCCGTTGTGATGATTGTCCCTCCGGAACCCGTCACCACGCCATCGATCATGATGATTTTTCCCAGGGCAACCGCCATGTAGGCCTTGCTTTCAGCGGGGTCGAGAACGGTTATATCGGCATCGGCTCCGGGCGCCAGGTGCCCCCTGGTTTCGAGGCCCAGCATGGCCGCCGTGCTGACGGAAAGTTTCCTGGCCAGTTCGGAGGGTGAAAAGGCTCCGAAGCGGCAGAGGTCCAGACCCTGTCGGATCATGGTGTTTCTGGGAATGCCTCCCCCGTCGGTGGACAGGGCGTCCACGCGGAAATTTCCCGCCTCGTCTTTGGTTGTGGCCAGGACAACCTGGGCTTCCAGGACGTTGACGGGAAAACTCAAGGTAACGTCTGTTCCCAGCTCCTTCCAGAGGGCATATCCCGCTTCTTTCGTAACGAGGACGTTTTCACCGGCCTGAAAGGCCACGACGCGTGCGAAACCGCCCCGTATGGCTTCACCGAGCCCCGTTTCGTCGGCGGAGTATCCGCCCCTGACGCAGCAGTGGCCTGTCACCTGGCTCAGGATCCTGCCTTGTTCGCACTTGCCGGAGGTCCCGTTGAAGGGGCTCAGGTAGGATTCCGACCAGACGTTGGGGTGGCTCTCCAGAAGTTCGAGAGCCTCCTGTACCTCCTGCAGGACGGGTTTGACGGCACCGCGGCAGTAGCTGTTGACGTGGGCCATGTGAATCGGGTGCCCTTCGGCCAGCTCGAGGGCTTCCCTGAACCCTTCGAGGTTGCTTCCCTTTTCGGTGGTGCCGGCATGAAAAGCGATGTACATGCCTTTTTCGGCGGCTTTCCCGATGATCCGTTTCGTAGTGTCCGGGGTCACGGGGTAGTGCCCCCCAAGGAGCTTGACCCCGTAGGCGCCCCCTTCGAGGGAGTGTTGAAGTCGTTCTTCGATTTCTGCATCGGAATAGTCGACCTTCGGAGTTTGTTCCTCCCCACGGGTGAAGGCGTTGAGGCAGAGAATATTCATGCCGGAGCCATGGTTTTTGACGTTTTCGATGACGTCCGAAACAGGGCCTGCCATATCCATAGCGGTGACCACGCCTTCTTTTGCCATCATTCTCAGGCCGGGGGCACCGCCGATCCAGGACGAGACGTGCATGTGCGGGTCGATGACGCCCGGAATGATCCAGCGTCCCTTGAGATCCACTACCTGAAGGGCTTCGGAGGGCTCAAGGGGTTTCCCGGAATCCACGATCTTGCCGTTATGGATTCCCAGGTCTCCAAATGTGTCGATTCCATTGGCGGGGTCGATGACCCGTCCGTTTTTCAGGAGCAAGGTGTATTTCATTGTGCGCGGATACGCCTCCTTTTGTGGGGTTCTAGCCTCCCATGTAGAAGTTGGGCAGCCATGTGGCGAGCCATGGGAAGACAAAGAGGAAGACCAGTACCACAAGGTCTGCGTAGATGAAGGGCAGGACGCCGCTGAAGACGTCCTCGACAGTGACATCCTTTCCGGCCACCCCCTTCAGTGCGAAAGCGTTCAGTCCCACCGGCGGGGTGACGGCCCCGATTTCCGCCATCTTCATGGCCACGATGCAGAACCACACCGGGTTGATGCCAAGTTTGACGATCACCGGGAAGAAGATGGGGAAGGAGAACATGAAGAACGCCGAGGCATTCATGAACATGCCCAAAAAGAAAAAGACGATCAGGATGGCTATGGTGACGGCCATGGGCGGAATATCCATCTGGATGATCGACTGCGTGAGATTCGTAGGCAGGCGGGTTATTCCCAGGACCCGGCCGAAGTACAGGGCGCCCACCATGATGGCAAAAATCATGGAGGTCGTTTTGGCCGCATCCTGCAGGGCCTCACGGATGACGGAGAATTTTTTCAGGTCCCCTTTCCATATTCCGATGATGAGCGTCAGCGCGGCTCCGATGGCTGCGGCTTCCGTGGGGGTGAAGAATCCGGAATAGATTCCCCCGAGGACGACGAAAATGAGGAGCACGATGGGCCAGATGCGCACGGAGTACTTGAGCTTCTCCGCGAGGGTGTATTCAGTGAGATCCGTCGAGCGGGGCATGAGTTTCGGGTTCCTCGCAGCCCTGTAGATGATGGAGGCCGTGTATACGGCGGCGGTGAAAAGCCCCGGAACGATGCCCGCCATGAAAAGCATACCTACGGATTGATCCGTCAGGATGGCGAGGATGATCATGACACTGCTGGGCGGAATCATGGATGCGAACGTTCCGGCGGAAGCGATGCATCCAAGGGAAAAGGATTTGTCATATTTGAGGGCCTTCATTTCGGGGAGCGCAATCTTGCCGAAAACCGCCGCGCCGGCCAGCGAGGAACCGCAAATGGCACCGAACATGGCGCTGGCCCAGCATGTGGCGACTCCCAGCGAGCCCGGGACCTTCCGTGACCAGATGGAGATAGTGTCATAGGCGTCCTTTGCGAAACCGGCACGTGCGGCGAAGGACCCCATGAGGATGAACAGGGGCAGAACCGTGTAGGTGGGGGTCGCTACGCCGTGGTATATGGTTTGTCCGATCATCGAAACGGCGGTGTCGAATCCCATGATTGCCGTCGTCGTCGCCAGTCCGACTGCGAAAAAGATGATAAAGATATGCGAGCCCGTCATGATAAGTATCAAAAAGGCCAGTACGGTAAGCATGCCGATGGACATCTGGTAATGCCTCCTTCTTCCTTGTCTGGCTGCCTCGAAAAGGGTGTCGGTGTCGCGGGATTTTCAGCCTAGGCGCTTTGCTTCTTCCCGTTTTTGAAAACACCAACAAGAATGACGATGCACTGCAGCACGAAGAACAGGACTCCGATAAAAATCGTAACTTTCACGGGGTAGGTGGGAAGGGGCGAAGTCCCTGGCACGGATTCGCCGCTCACATAGGCGTCGATGGCGATTCTTCCGGCTGCAAAGGTGATGATGCCGCCGATGGAAACGGCGACGACGTAGTTGAATATCCTCAGGGTTTTGGCGATGCCGGGCGGGAGTCTTCTGATGATGGCGTTGACCTTGATATGTTCGTCATGTTCTTCGGCATGAGCAAGGCCAAGATAAATAACAGCGACGAACACGAAGGTGGAGAGCTCCAGAAGGCCTGGAATCGGGATGCCGAAAAAGCGGGACACCAGGTTGACGATAAGGAGGATCATGATGACGCTCAGGGCCCAGGTGCTGAATTCCGCAAAAAGCGCGTTGATTCTGGCAAGAAGATGTTTCAAGGCCGTTTTTCCCTCCATTCAGTGGAGTTCACGATCACAAAAGCGGTTTTCCCGAATTTGCCGGCACGACGGCCGGGATGGAAACAAAAGTTCCGTGTATCAAACAATTGTGTGCGAGATTTTGCTGAAAGTCCATATCCTGTATTTTAACGCCGCTGCCTGTGTTTTGTCCGGGTGAACCATGACAGAAGGATATCCTGAAACCGCAAGAAACGAAACTGCCCCACCCGCGTGGGGGTGAGGCAGCTCGCTGTAACCGAAGGCAGTGCGGTCTTACTGCCTCGCTTCTTCCATGTACGTTTCGATGTCCTTGATGAACTGCTCGCCGTTTTCGACTCCCGCATTTTCGGCCTTTTCGGCCAGTTCCTTTTTCATGGTGTCGATAATGGGCAAGTTCTGCCAGGCTTTTACATCTTCTTCGCTTGCCATGACCACTTCTTTGCCCTTCTCGCCGAAGAGTTTGACCTGGTTCTGGTACTCGCTGTCGAACATGGGGCCGAATCGTTCGTCCACTTTCTTGACTGCGGCGAGGATCTGGTTCTGTGTTTCTTCGGAGAAGCCGTCCCAGACCTTCTGGTTGATGGTGTAGGTGAAAGCCAGCCACAGACCGAGTTCCTGCGAAGTGAAGGTGTAGGGAGCCACTTCGTAGAATTTCTGGCCGGAGCAGGCTGCGATGTTGGTGAAGACCGCATCAATGGTTCCCGTCTGCAGGGCCATGTAGCAATCGGTGAAAGGAACCGAAACCGGAACCGCCCCGAGGTCTTCAAGCATCCGCAGATACGCTTCGCTGGAGGCCCGGATTTTCATCCCCTCGAAGTCCTGTATCGTCTTGACCGGTTTCGTGGAGGAGAGTGCAAGGGGCGTTGGGAAGTATTGCCAGAGGATCTTTTGGTTGTGTTTTTCGATTTCCTGTTTCACGGCGGGATAGTTTTCGTAGATCCTGTTCATGACCTCGACCTTCTGGTCATGTTTCGGTGGCGACTCGGTGAACACCAGAAGCTGGGAGTGCAGGGGCATGTTGCCCGGGTAATACGCGGGGTTCACATCCCCGATATCGACGATTCCAGCCTTTACGGAATCAAAGACCTCGGCGCCGCCGGCCAGGGATTCGCTGTAGTAGATGTCGATTTTTACCTTGCCGTCTGTTGCTTTTTCGATTTCCTCTTTCAGGAGTCTCGCACCGACACTCCTGTAGACATCCGGTGGATGGTGGGTGGACAGTCTCAAGGTGACCTCGTCATCGGCCGCAAAAGACATTCCAGCTGTCATGATGATGAAAAGAAACACTAACACGCTGACGATGGATCGTTTCATATTGACCTCCCCTTTCCCATTATCTCTGGTTTTTTACAGTATATACTCAATTGGATGGTGTCAAGAAAAAGAGCCGCATCACAAACGGGGCGCTTTGCCCGTAATGCCAGGCATCCGCGGAAAAGGTAGCGGCTGACGGAAAGAGTTGGTAGGCTAGACGAAGTCTCCGGAGAAAAAATCGAAAAGGGACTGCACGCACAAGACCGGGAGGATGGATTCTTGTCCGCGAGCATGATCGCAAAGGAAGATTTGGACCGATATATTTCAGACCTGGCCCAGGTGGGAGTCGACCCGGAGGGCGGAGTGACGAGGCTGGCGCTGAGCGCTGAAGAGGCAGAGCTGTACCGTCGGGCTGCGTCGTGGCTCGAGGAGCTTGGAGGCCGGATCCGGCGCGACGCCATCGGCAATCTCATTGCCCGTTTCGAGGGCAGCGAGGTCTCGCTTCCTGCCGTGGCCTTCGGTTCACACCTGGATTCGGTCCCCAGGGGCGGCATTTACGATGGCGTCGTGGGAGTGGTGGCGGGGATCGCGGCCGTGAAGGCGATCCGTGAAAGGGGCCTGGTGACCCGACATCCCCTCGAGGTTATCGCCTTTGTCGGTGAGGAATCGAGTCGCTTCGGCGTCTCGACCCTGGGCAGCAAGGTCATGTGCGGTCTGAAAGACGAGAAGTACCTGCTCGGTCTGAGAGATGCCGAAGGAGTGACACTCAAGGAGGCGGCACTTCAAGTCGGTGCCAACATTCAGGCCCTTGCCTCGGCCAGAAGGCGGCCCGAGGAGTTCAAGGCCTTTCTCGAACTGCATATTGAACAGGGGCGCGTATTGGAAGAGACGCAAAATCAGATCGGAGTCGTCACCGCGATAGCCGCCCCCACACGGTGGTTTATTGAAATCGAGGGCCGTGCCGACCATTCCGGGGCGACGCCGATGGACCTCCGATACGACGCGCTCCCCGCCGCGGCGGAGCTGATCCTGGCGGTGGAGCGGTTGGGGCGGCAGGAATCGGCCCACCAGACAGTGGCGACCATCGGCACGGCAAACCTCAAACCGGGAGCCATGAACGTCATCCCGGGTCATGTCGGTCTGGGACTGGATGTCCGCGGCATCGACAAGAAAAGCATCAACAGGACGATTGAAGGCATTCGCCGCGAACTTGAGGAGATTTCCCGTCGCAGGCACGTGGGGTACAGGATGCATGAGTTGTCCGATGAGGACCCACTTGTCCTGGATGAAGGGATGGTTCACACCCTGCAGAATGTTTGCGAGAAGCAGGGGATTTCCTACAGGATGATGCCTAGCGGTGCGGGGCACGATGCGATGAACATGGCGAAACTGACTCCCGCAGGTCTCATCTTTATCCCCTGCAGGGACGGGATCAGTCACAGCCCCCAGGAGAAGGCCGAGCTCGACGACATCGCCCTGGGAGCCGAAGTACTGCTCGGGGCTGTTCTGGAACTTGCCGGAGTGGACGGGGGCATAGCACCAAAAGGAGGATGACATCATGGAAGGACTCCAGAAATGGATGGTGGAACTCCGCAGGGATTTACACCGGTACGCAGAAGCGGGCTGGTTCGAATTCAGGACGACTTCCGTAATCGCTGAGACCCTCGAGGAATTGGGATACGAGGTCCTGGTGGGGAAGGAAATCATCGAGGAAGAAAACGTCATGGGTCGTGACGAGCCGGCGATATCCGGACAGAAAAAGCGCGCCCTCGACCAGGGAGCCAGGGAGAAATGGCTCCAAAGGATGGGCGACTACACGGGGGCTCTCGGCATTCTCGAAACCGGGAAGCCGGGGCCCGTGGTGACATTGCGTTTCGACATCGATGCCGTAGAGGTGAACGAGGTTCAGGACGAAGGCCATCGTCCATTTCGGGAGGGCTTTTCCTCGGTCAACGCCGGTGCCATGCATTCCTGCGGGCACGACGGTCACACGGCCATGGGGCTGGGCCTCGCAAAAGTCCTGGCACAGAAGAAAGGCAGTCTCACCGGACGGGTCAATCTGATCTTCCAGCCTGCCGAGGAAGGTGCGCGGGGAGCGAAGGCGATTGTAGAAAAGGGTCTTCTCGATGACACGGACTTCTTCGTCGGGATGCACCTGGGACTGGGAAATCCCACCGGCATGATTGCAGCAGGTGCCACGGGGTTCCTCTGCACCACGAAACTCGACATCAAATTCCACGGCAGGTCTTCCCATGCGGGAGTGGCGCCCCATGAAGGCCGAAATGCACTGCTTGCCGCCGCCAACGCCGCCTTGAACATGCATGCCATCGCACCTCACGGAAAGGGTGCGTCGCGGGTCAACGTCGGTATTCTCGAGGCCGGAGAAGGGCGCAACGTCATCCCCCCCGCCGCGTTCATGAAAGCCGAAACCCGGGGTGAGACGGAGGACATTGACTCCTACATGTTCGACCGGGCTTCGAAGGTCGTGTCGTCGAGTGCGGCGATGTATGAGGTGGATTACGACATCAAAATCCAGGGCAGGGGAATCGCGGCTGACAGTGATGAAGAAATGATCGATCTGGTGGAAAAGGCGGCTTCCGGTGTCGAGACGATAACGGAAGTCAGGCGGTACGGAAAGCTCGGCGGCAGCGAGGATGCCACCTGGATGATGCAAAGGGTCCAGGAAAGAGGCGGAAAGGCCGTCTATTATTTACTGGGATCCGATATTTCGGCCGGGCACCACAATGAGTATTTCGATTTCGACGAATCCTGTCTGTCCACGGGAGTCCAGATCCTGGCAGACCTTGTCGACCGGGCGCGTGCAGGGAAAAATTAGTCTGAATATTCTATCGTTGACATGGCGGCGGAACTTGGTTAACATACTTGCCAACCTCGGGGGCGAGGCCCCCGACAGGAAAGAGTGGTTGCGAAAGTGAAACGGACGACGGCACCGGCAGCAGTTACCAGCACCATGATGATGTGCATGTGCGGCGGTCCCCCTGGGGTGATCGGCGCAGCTTGATGCTGCCGTCGTAAGACCTTTCAGGCCGGGACCTTCATTTTATTGAGGGTCCCGGCTTTTTTTATGTCTTTTGGCCGCGGTGCGGCGGATATTCCGGAGGTGCGGAGCATGATCGAAATCAAAAACGTTGGTAAGACGTTCAATTCCGGAGGGAAAGGGCTTGAAGCCCTCAGGGACATTTCCCTCCATATCAAAGCGGGCGAGATCTTCGGCATCATCGGCCTCAGCGGGGCGGGGAAATCCACCTTGCTTCGGGCCGTCAACCGGCTTGGCGAACCCGATTCGGGAGAGATTATCCTGGGCGGAACGGACGTGACGAAGCTGGGGCCGGGTGAACTTCGAAGCCTCAGGAGGAAAGTTGGCATGATCTTCCAGCACTTCAACCTTCTGTCGTCACGGACGGTTTCAGGCAACGTGGCCTTCGCCCTCGAGGTTGGCAAATGGCCCAGAAAGGACATATCCCGGAGGGTGGCTGAGATGCTCGAACTCGTGGGGCTCTCGGACAAGGCCGACAGCTACCCTTCCCAGCTGAGCGGGGGACAGAAGCAGCGCGTCGGCATCGCCAGGGCCCTGGCCAACAAGCCCTCGGTTTTGCTGAGCGACGAGGCGACGAGTGCCCTCGATCCCAAGACCACCCAGTCCATCCTGGCTCTGCTCGAGGATATCAACAGGAAGATGGGCATCACCGTCGTTCTCGTGACCCACGAAATGGGTGTCATCCGGCAGATCTGCCACAGGGTGGCCGTCCTCGAAGCGGGAAAGGTGGCTGAAATTGGAAACGTCAGGGATGTGTTCATGAGGCCCGGGTCCCGCACGGCCAGAGAACTGTTGAGCCATCTTCCGCGGATGAGCTACGACGTGGACAAGCTCCCCAAGGAGCCCGGAAAGCCGGTGGTGACCTTTTCCTTCAACGGGGGGACGGCGGACCAGCCCATCATATCTAGGGCGATCAAAACGACGGGGGCGGAAATCAACATTCTTTCCGGCGAAATCGACAACCTTCCCGCATCACAGGTGGGAAGCCTGACGGTTCAGCTTGCCGGGACCGAAGAGGAGATCGCCGGTGCCCTGTCGTATATCCGTTCGCAAAACGTGGAAACCGAGGTGATCTGGAATGGATAATCTGGCCGAGCTCGCGGGACTGCTTGCGACCCCGACGTGGGAAACGCTTTACATGGTTTTCTTTTCGACCCTTTTCGCGACACTGATGGGGTTCCCCCTGGGAATCGTCCTGGTGGTGTCCGAAAAGGACGGAATCCTCGAGAACGAATATCTGTATCGCGTGTTGGACGGGATCGTCAACGTCTTGCGGTCCTTCCCGTTCATCATCCTGATGATCGTTCTCTTTCCCCTCTCCAGGTTCGTGGTGGGTACCACCATCGGGACCACGGCCTCCATCGTCCCCCTGGCGATCGCCGCCGCTCCCTTCGTGGCGAGAGTAGTGGAGAGCGCTCTCAAGGAGGTCGACCACGGTCTGGTAGAGGCGGCGGTCTCCATGGGAAGCAGCCCGAAAGAGATCATCTTCAAGGTCCTTGTCCCGGAGGCGTTACCTTCCCTGGTGCTGGGGGAGACGCTGACGGTGATCAACATCATCGGTTATTCGGCCATGGCCGGAGCCATTGGGGGGGGTGGTTTGGGTGATCTCGCCGTTCGTTATGGATTCCACCGTTTCCAGACGGATGTTCTGATCGCGGCCGTCATCGTGATCATCGTGATGGTCCAGGCGATCCAGGGCGCGGGAAACGCTCTCGCGCGCCGGGTTTCTCACTGAAATTGAAACCTGAAATCTGAAGATATCTTTATCTGTTGGAGGAATGATGAGAATGAAAAAACGTACGATTCTTGCGCTTTTGGTGTTTGCCCTGTTCGCCGTTGCCGCCGGACCAGTGGCGGCCTCTGCCGGTGACGTGCTCAAGATAGGGGCCACGCCCGTCCCCCATGCGGAGATCCTCTATTTCATCAAGGACGATGTGGCCGCTGACGGGGTCGATCTCGAGGTCATCGAGTTCACCGATTACGTCAAGCCCAATCTGGCCCTGAACGACGGCGAGCTGGACGCCAATTTTTTCCAGCACCTTCCGTACCTGGAGGATTTCAACGCCACACACGGGACGAAGCTCGTTTCCGTAGGGACAGTTCACGTGGAGCCCCTGGGGCTTTACTCCGAAAAGGTGAAGTCCGTGGAGGATCTCGAAAAGGGGGCACTCGTCGCCATCCCCAGCGACAGCGTCAACGGGGCCAGGGCCCTGCTCTTGCTGGAGGCAAATGGACTGATCGTTGTGGATGATGAGGCGGGGCTCGCCGCGACGGAGCGTGACATCGTGGAAAACCCGAAAAAGCTCAAGTTCAAGGCCATTGAGGCCGCCCAGCTTCCCAGGGTGCTTCCCGACGTCGACGGGGCCGTCATCAACGGCAACTATGCCCTCGAGGCGGGCTTCAACCCCGCGGAGGATGCCATCCTTCTCGAAGGCGAAGAGTCCCCTTATGCCAACATCCTTGTCGTTCGTGAAGGCGACGAGGAGGACGAGCGTATCGCCGTGGTGCTGAAGCACCTGCAATCGCAGAAAGTGGCCGATTTCATCCTGTCGAAGTACGAAGGCGGCGTGGTGCCGGCATTCTAGAAAGACCCGACCTGCCTGCCGGAAGGGACACTAGAGCGCGTCCCGGCTTTTGCCCTTCCGGTAGGCGCCTTTGAAATACATGTCCAGGACCACGGCACCGACGAAGACCGCCCCCTTGATGACCTGCTGAAGGTAGCTGGAAATCTCCAAAAGCCGCAGGCCGTTGTCGAGGAAACCCATGATCAGGATCCCTGTCATGGTTCCCCTGATGGATCCCACACCCCCGAAAAGGCTCGTCCCTCCCAGGACGACGGAAGCGATCACGTCGAGTTCGAGCCCCGTGCCAATGCTTGGCTGGGCGCTCCAGAGGCGCCCCACCATGAGGAGTCCCGCCAGACCGGCGGTAATCCCGCTGATTGCGTATACGGTTATGGTGACAGCTCCGGTGTGTATGCCCGCGAAGTGGGCTGCCTCGAGGTTGTCCCCTACGGCATAAACGCCTGTTCCGAAGGCGGTGAACCGTAGCGTGAACCAGGCGGCCACCGCACAGGCGATCAGGATAAATCCGGAGACGGGAAATCCCAGAAAGGCGGCCCATCCGGCATAGTTGAAAGCCGGGGAGGTTCCTGAAACGGGGTTGCCCTGGGTAAGGAGCAGGGTAAGTCCGCGGGCGGCGGCCATCATGGCCAGGGTGGCCATGAAGGGCGGGACCCTTCCCCACTGGACGAGGATCCCCGAGACCAGTCCGCACATGCCCCCGGCAAGAATGGCGAGAACCCATGCCGCATGCCAGGGCAGTCCGGCATTGACGTTGAGCCACGCCCCCAGGGCACCCGAAAGGGCAACCACGCTTCCGACGGAAAGATCGATCCCGCCGGTGAGGATGACGAAGGTCATGCCCACGGCGCAAGTGCCCATGACGGCCGCCTGGCCGATGACATTGGCGATGTTGGAGGGTTGAAGCACATCGGAGTTGCTGAAAGCCAAAAAAGCCAGGAGAGCGGCGAGCACGACAATGTTGCCGTGCTTTCTCCAGTTAAAGGCGGGCATTGTTCCCACCTCCCGCGGCTGCCAGCATGATCTTTTCGCTGGTTGCCTCGGCGCTGCTGAAAGTTGCAGTCATGCGCCCTTGACGCATGACCACGATGCGGTCGCTCATTCCCAGGATTTCGGGGAGTTCCGAGGAAATCATGATGATGGCCATTCCCTCCCGGGTCAACCGGTTCATGAGATGGTGGATTTCTGCCTTGGCCCCCACGTCGATACCTCGGGTCGGCTCGTCGAGGATCAGGATCTTCGGGGTGACGCTGAGGCCCTTGGCGATGGCCACTTTCTGCTGATTTCCCCCCGAGAGGTTGTTCACTTGCTGGTCCAGGGATGCAAACCGGACGTTGAGTTCGCTCGTGAGTCGCTCGGCTTCATTCCGTTGCCTTTTCCGGTTCACGAAGAAACGGCCCAACAGGTGCCTCACAAGCTGGAGTACCGTGGCGTTGCTTTCTACGGAGCGATTGAGGAAAAGGCCCTGGAGCTTCCTGTCTTCCGGGACCAAAAAAAGTCCGAGATCGAGGGCGTCGGCAGGGCGCTCTATGGATGCGTTCTCTCCCATGATGCGAATGTGTCCCTTTTGGAAGGGTTCAAGACCGAAGAGACAGCGCGCCACATTGCTCCGGCCGCTTCCTACCAGACCGGAAAACCCGAGTATTTCTCCCTCCAGGACCTTGAAAGAAATGTCTTCCAGCACACCCTGCCTGGAAAGTCCGTCGACTTCGAGAGCCACACCACCGGGTTGCGGAGCCTCCCGGGGAAACAGGTTTTCAACGCTGCGTCCCACCATGAGGCGGACGATGTCTTCCTCGCTGAAATCGGTGATGGGTCCGCCACCTGCGTAAGTCCCGTCACGAAGCACCGAAACCGTATCGGCAATCCGGAAAACTTCCTCAAGGCGATGGGAGATGTAGATGATTCCCACACCTTGTTCACGGAGTTCCCCTATGAGGGAAAAGAGGGTCTCCGTCTCTTGGCTCGAGAGGCTTGACGTGGGTTCATCCATGGCCAGAATACGCACGTTCAGCGAAAGAGCCTTGGCGATTTCCGCCAGCTGCTGTTCGCCTGTCGTCAACGTTCCCGTTTCACGACCGGCGTCGAAAGAGGCGTGGACACGATCGAGGATGTGCTGTGCTTCCTTGTACATGGTGGACCGGTCGAGAAAAGGGCCCCTTCGAGGTTCCCGGCCGAGAAAGATGTTTTCGGCCACGGTGAGGTGTGGCGCCAGGCTGAGCTCCTGGTGGATGACGGCGATTCCCGCTTCGAGTGCGTTTTTGGGGCTTTTCCACTCCACCCGATTGCCGTCCAGGCGGATTTCGCCCGCATCGGGCCTGTGGATCCCCGAAAGTATCTTGATGAGCGTCGACTTCCCCGCCCCGTTTTCCCCCACCAGGGCGTGGACTTCACCGGTTCCGACGCTGAAGGCGATGTCATCGAGGGCATGGACGCCGGGGAAATACTTGTGGATTCCCTTCACGCCGAGAAGTTCTTTCAAGGACGGTCATCCTTCCCATTGAGAAGCCGTGAAAAGCCTGGCATAGTATTATCAAAAGGGCTTACAATAGCTATAGTAAAGTATACCCCGTCTGCAATGACGGACAAAAACCGTTACGGGACAAAAAACGAGAAAGAGGGTGTCTGTTTTTTGGTGAAAGCCGTCGTCGTCGGGTCCGTGAACATGGATCTGGTCGTTGAGACCGAAAGGCTTCCCCGTCCCGGGGAAACCATTTCGGGAGGACGCTTCAGCACCGCCGGTGGAGGCAAGGGCGCCAACCAGGCGGTGGCCGCCGCTCGTCTCGGAGCCTCCGTTTCCATGGTTGGAGCCGTCGGCTCGGACAGGTTCGGCGAACTCATGCGCAATGCCCTGGAGGCGGAAGGTATCGACTGCAGTCGTGTGTCGGTGAAAGACAGCCAGGCCACCGGTGTCGCCGTGATTACCGTGCTGCCGGGAGGGGAGAATACAATCATCGTCGCTCCCGGTGCCAACGACACGGTGCAGCCTGAGGATATCGGAAGAAACACCGGGGTCCTCGACGATGCCGATGTCCTGCTCGTTCAACTTGAACTGCCGATGGAGACCGTGTTCTGTGCCCTGAAGTCCGCCAAATCGGCCGGTGCCCTGACGGTTTTTGATCCCGCTCCATATGAAAAGCTCCCTGTGGAAATCTGGAAATACGTCGACATTGCAGTTCCCAACAGGATCGAGCTGGAAGCTTTTACAAATGTCCATGACCTGGAAAAGGGAGCTCGAAAACTCCATTCCATGGGAGTGCCCACGGTAGTGACGACCTTGGGAAGCCATGGCGTTTTCGTGTTTGACGGTGAAACGTCGTTTCGTCTGCCTGCCATGGAAGTAGATGCCGTTGATGCCACAGGAGCCGGTGATGCTTTTTCGGCGGCTCTCGCCGTTTCCCTTGCCGAAGGGCGCCCCCTCGCGGATGCCGTCCGTTTCGCCTCGGCGGCGGGGGCTCTTGCCTGTACGGTTACAGGGGCGCAGCCTGGGCTTCCGGGGAGGACGCAGGTGGAGGACTTTCTCAGGGGGAATTCCGGGAAGGCATGATCGGGCCATCGGGGAGGTGGAAAGGACATGAAAAAAGGCGGCTTGCTGCATCCCGATCTCAACTTGTATTTATCCCTTCTGGGCCATACGGACCTGTTTTGTGTGGCCGATGCCGGTTTGCCCATTCCCGACGGGGTGCCGCGGGTGGAGTTGGCCCTGGTGCCTGGAAGGCTTTCATTTGACGAGGTCGTCGATGCGATTTTGAAGGAGACCGTTGTTGAGAAGGCCTTTTGCGCCAGGGAATCTTCGGAGAAATGGCGTGAAGTCCTCCGTCGGCGGCTTGGCAGGGAGTGTGAGCTTGAGACGGTTTCTCACGAGGATCTCAAGGATATGCTGCATTCCGTCAGGTTTGTCGTGAGGACCGGGGAGTGCACGCCCTTTTCCAACGTCATCCTGCGTTCGGGGGTTTTCTTCTGACAATGTCCCTTCGGGAGAGGTTTTCAGGAAAGATTTTTACGGAATCCTATGCCATCCTCGGGGCAGTCCTGTTGGCCCTTTGTATCCTTCTGACCTTTCTCGAACCGAGATTCCTGTCGGTCAGCAACATATTCAACATTCTTCGCCAGTCAGCCATTATCGGCATCATCTCCCTGGGTATGACCTGCGTCATCCTCGTCAGGGGAATCGACCTCTCCGTGGGAAGCATCGTGGCATTGTCGTCCCTGGTGGGCGCCGCTACTGTTCATGCCGGCTTCCCGTTTTTCGTCGCATGGGGAGTAGCCCTTCTCGTCGGAGCCATTTGCGGGGGTATCAACGGGGTTGTGGTCGGCTGGCTGGGAATCCCGCCCTTCATCGTGACTTTGGGGATGATGGGTGCCGCAAGGGGCGCGGCATTGCTTTTTACGGGAGGGGCGCCCATCAGCGGTTTTCCCGATGCCTTTCGTGTGCTCGGAAAGGGATGGCTGGCGGCAGTTCCCGTCCCGGTGCTGGTTTTTGGTGGAGTGTTTTTCGTGCTCTACCTGCTGCTTGAACGCTCCATATGGGGAGAGCAGGTCCGTTCCATCGGTTCGAACCCCGTCGCCGCCTGGGGGTCGGCCATGTCTGTCCCCAGGATCACGGCGTCGGTCTTTGTTTTGAGCGGAGTCCTTTCGGCGCTGTCTGGACTGGTTCTCGCCGGAAGGCTCGATGCAGCTCAGCCTACGGCGGGACTCGGGTACGAATTTGGAGCCATTGCCGCTGCAGTGTTGGGTGGGACCCAGTTTTCGGGAGGCAAGGGGACACTTTTCGGGACGATCCTCGGAGTGCTCATCATGGGGATCATCTCAAACGGGATCAACATTCTGAACGTGAACCCCTTTTATGAACAGGTCGTCAGGGGCCTGGTTATCGCAGCGGCGCTCGTTTTCTACGGCCGCCTGTCCGCCCGCGAGGCGGCCTGATGTGAGGGAGCGGGTAAAACCGTAATCTGAAAATTTTGTGGAGGTGGGACATGATGAAAGGGAAACGGTTGCTACTCTTGGTACTTGTTGGACTGCTGATCGCCGCCTTTCCGCTGGCGGCATCGGCCCGGCAAACCTTGGGCGTGGTCATTTCGACCCTGAACAACCCCTTTTTCGTAACGCTGAAAGAGGGTACGGAGCAGAAGGCCCAGGAGCTGGACGTGGACGTGGTCATCTATGATGCTCAAGACGATTCTGCGAAAATGGCCTCGGCCATGGAGGACCTGATTCAGAAAGAAGTGGATGCCATACTTGTGAATCCGACTGACGCGGATGCCGTGGTTCCATCGATCATGAAGGCCAATGCCGCGAAGATCCCCGTATTCACCATCGATCGTGGTGCATCCTCCGGTGAAGTGGTTTGCCACATTGCCAGTGACAATGTGGCAGGCGGCAGGATGGCCGGAGAATTTTTGGCCGAACAGATCGGAGGAGCCGGGAAGGTGGTTGAACTCGTGGGCATTCCTGGCACCTCGGCTGCAAGGGACCGCGGCCAGGGTTTCCACGAGGCCATGAAAGAGTATCCCGACATCGAGATCGTGGCTTCCCAGGCAGCGGACTTCAACAGGGACAAGGGACTGACGGTCTTCGAAAACATCCTTCAGGCCCAGCCTGAGATCGACGGCGTTTTCGCGCACAATGATGAAATGGTCCTTGGAGCCATAGCCGCAGCTGAAGCTGCAGGCAGGGAGGGGATCGTTTTCGTCGGTTTTGATGCCATTGATGATGCCGTCAAGGCCGTTGAAGAGGGCAGCCTGGCTGCCACCGTAGCCCAGCAGCCGAAGGAAATGGGCTTGATGGGCGTCGAATACGCCGTCAGGTATCTGAATGGGGAGGATATTCCCGAGAATGTCCCTGTTCCGCTGAAATTGGTGACGCAGTAACTCCTGTTTCGAGAATCCTGCAATTGCGACAACAGCAAAAAGGAGGGGAGGACCCTTGCGTCTTCCCCCCCTTTTTTTGTATCCGCGTTTTTTGAATAGGGCCGGGGCGATTATAATGGCTGCGAAGGGAGGAGGTTCTCCGAATGGGACTTTTCAGAAGACGACCTACCGTGAATTTCAGAAGACGTTCGCCATGGCCGAGGCGCATTTTGTTGCTCCTTCTGGTTGTCGCCGTGGCCGGATTGGGCGTATATCTCGCCAAAACGCAGTTCGGCGCCATGGTTTCCGTGTTGGAACGGGACAAGCCGGAGAAGACTGTGACCGGGAAGGCGAAACTGCCGGAACTCCCCCCCGAATACCAGACCAGGGTTCAGCAGATTGTCGGTGACAAGGGGCTCCAGAACGAATACTGGCTCTGGATCGTCAAGAAGGAATTTACCCTTTCGGCTTTCAGGGGTACCGAAAGAGTCGCTGTGTACGAAATCGCCATCGGGGAAAACTCCGGAGACAAGCAGGAAGTGGGAGACTGCAGGACACCCGAGGGGATTTTTACTGTGGAAAGCCTGCATGATTCGAGTACCTGGGTTCATGATTTCGGGGAAGGTCCTGTCGAAGGGGCCTACGGGCCATGGTTTATCCGCCTGAAGACTGGATGGCAGGGAATCGGCATTCACGGCACCCATGACCCGGCTACTTTGGGGACGATGACGACCGAGGGGTGCATCCGGGTTAAAAATGAGCATCTCCTCGAGATCGTAAAAAACGTGGACGAAGGCACCGTGGTTGTCATCGACCCGTAGCCTTGATATTTCGGGGAATCAGCAGAATGCGTGTATAATCTTTGCAAACGTGCATCCATCACGTGAACACTCCCGGAACGCTGCGTTTTCATTTCTCCTGACATGCCCTTCCAGTCGTCGCCTTGCACGTCTTTTTAGCCGTCAGGCAAATCCATTACAGGGTTGTGAGGCCGGTGAAACACGTCTACAGCTGCACTCATGGAAGGTTGACCCTTGAAGAAGCCATCCTGAAAATACGTGATTTTTCAGAAGAGGAGGGCGAATACAACCTGTTTGTGGGAACCGATTCCCAGGTTGTCAACGGCAAGACGCTTTTTGTCACCTCCATTGTTGTGCACAGGGTGACAAAGGGGGCCATCTTCTTCATCAACAGCAGGCTGACGGAGAAGAACTTCACCATACGGGACCGCCTCATTGAGGAGGCTTACCGGAGCCTTCAGATGGCGCAGCGCATCAACGAGCTGGGCGTCCAGCTCGAATGCGAAATCTGCGGTGACGTGAAATGCCTGACAATCGATGCCGACATCGGAGAAAACGGTTCTTCGCGGGAGGTCATCCGTGCCATCGTGGGCATGGTGACCGCCTATGGATACACCTGCCGCCTCAAACCCGAATGCACGACCATCAAGGTCGCAGACAAATATACCAAGACACGCATGCCCTCGGAGGTTGTATCCCCGTCGGCCTCCTGACGGGTGAAAAGTCCGGTTTGGTGGAGACGTCCGGGAGCATGGCCTGGATATCGCAAAGGATTTGCCGAAAGTGGGGAAATGACGGAATTTACCGGGAGCTTTGGACGTTGACAGTGAAAGTGCAAAAGGATACTCTATTACTATACTAGGATAAAAGGTATGTCTTTCGGTCAAGAAGGCTTACTGGTCGCGGAATTGCGGGGAGGGAACTCCGATGGCGAGTAGAATGACCACAGGCGGAACGACTTATGTAGTGGCCAAAAACCCCGCGACCGGGGAATATCAGCTTGTGACGCGGGGTCGGTATCCCTATGTAATGATAGAAAGCCCTGTTCCGGTGCTGCGAATCGTCAAGTTCGTGGACTTTCTGGGGCATTATGTGGATCCCCTCGAGAACGGCTTTATCGTCGCATGTTCCCGTCCTTATGAAGGGGAATACCTCACCAGGGAGGGATATGCCTCCGTCGTTCTCGATGTGATGGAATTTGTGGAAAAGTCCGGATTCAGGTGCTGCATCGTGCTGTCGTCGAGCGTGTGCGTCTATGTCAACACCGACGGTTCAATACGGCCGGGACAGACGCCTGAGCAGTACGCTGAAATCCTCTAGTTGATCCTCTAGTTGAAGGTGCATCGGACATCGCTGGCTGCACGCGAAGCCCCGGCGGCACCGTCGGGGCTTCGCGTGTTTTGTTGTTGCCCCTCCCGAGTTGAATCTGGCGGCTTTTTCCGGATCACACCGAGAGCATTGCCTTGCCGGATTTCATCCATTCCGAGAGAAACTTGCCGGTATAAAAGACCTCG
>CAZERC010000027.1:0-18225 GCA_964515395.1 uncultured Synergistaceae bacterium
TGCCTTGCCGGATTTCATCCATTCCGAGAGAAACTTGCCGGTATAAAAGACCTCGACGCCGATTTGTTCAAGTTTTTCCACGGCGCCCAGGTTCTCGGCGCATTTTTTGCAGGCAATGGTCCTGATGCCCTTTTCCCTGAAAGTCTTGAGCGACTCCTGTATGGCCTCGTCTTCGGCGGCCAGTTTTGTCGCCGCGCCCCAGACGAGCAGGGTGACGTCCTCCCACCATCCCTGTAACTTGCAGTTCAGTGTGTACAAGAAAACCATGTTGTCCACCGTATCCCTCTCAGCCGTGGTCCAGAGGACCAAAAGTTCTTCTGAGTTGCCTGAATTCATTGATATGTGCCTCCTTTCCGGTGATGGCTTCAGTGTACTTCATAACCGTGGATTCTTTTGAAAGAATCCACGTGGATTGCGCAAACAAAAACGTCCCGACCGGCAAAGTCGAAGGGGTTATATTGACAGGGAAGTGGATAGAGTTTAGTGTATGCATAAAATTACAGGATCCCATGAAGCCCCAGATGTTTTTTGCTTACTTATACGTAGACTTGTCCATGGCCTTTTTGCGCTGAATTTGGACTGATGCTTTTTCATGTATTTCGTACATGTGTCGAAGGTGCAAGTCAAGGTTTGCCCATTGGTAAATTTGAGTGTCTCCGCTGTGAGTTATGAATCAAATCAAGCGGGTTGGGTATGGCCAAATTCTGTTTGCCTGGAGGTAATCTCGAATGAGTCATGCAGATATCATTTTGACGGGGCATTCACTGACAATCGAGGATATTGTGAAAGTCGCCCGCGAAGGCGCTTCGGTGGAGCTTGACAGCGAAGCCGCATCCTTCGTCAGACGTGGATCAGAAATGGTTCAGGAGTGGGTCGATTCCGGAAAGGTCGTTTACGGCGTCTCCACGGGATTCGGCGACCTGGCGAATGTCACCATTTCTCCCGAACAGTCAAGGACGCTTCAGGAAAACCTTCTCAAGAGCCATGCCTGCGGCGTGGGCGAAGACCTGCCCGAGGAAGTGGTGCGGGCGACGATGCTGTTGAGGGTCAACACCCTCATCAGGGGATTTTCCGGCATTTCCCTCCAGACGCTTAACCAGCTCGTCAGTTACCTGAATCTCGGGATCCATCCCGTCATTCCGAACCAGGGATCCGTCGGTGCCAGCGGCGATCTTTGCCCCCTTTCCCATCTCGCCGTATCTCTTCTCGGAATCGGGGATGTCAATTATAAGGGACGCAGGATGCCAGCCGAAACCGCACTGAAGGAAGCAGGCCTCGAACCCGTCAGGCTGCGTCCCAAGGAAGGGCTTGCGCTGAACAACGGAACGACGGCGCTTACCGCTCTTGCGGTGCTCGTTGCCCATGATGCAGGAAAGCTGGTCAAAACGGCCGACATCTCGGCGGCCCTTTCGCTGGAAGCGCTTCACGGCGTGCCCTTTGCCTTTGACAAGCGCACCCATGAGCTCCGCCCGCATACGGGACAGAAGAACGTCGCCGAGAATGTGCGACGGTTGATTGACTCGAGCGAGATCATCGAAAAGCACAAACATGAAAGGGTTCAGGACGCCTATTCCCTTCGTTGCGTTCCCCAGGTTCACGGGGCAACCAGGGACGCCCTTGAATACGTCATCGAGAAACTCGAGATCGAGATCAATTCCGTCACGGACAACCCGATCATTTTCCCTGCAGACAAGGATGTCATCAGTGGCGGCAACTTCCATGGACAGCCCATTGCCATTGCAATGGACTTTCTTGGCATCGCCATGGCTGAAATCGCCGGCATTTCCGAACGCCGGGTCGCCCGTCTTGTAGACCACAAGCTTTCGGGGCTGCCTCCGTTCCTCGTGGAAGACAGCGGTGTGAACAGCGGTTTCATGATTCCCCAGTACGTCTGTGCAAGCATCGTGTCCGAAAACAAGACCCTTTCACACCCGGCATCGGTGGATTCGATTCCCACGTCGGCCAACCAGGAAGACCACGTCTCGATGGGGTTCTGGGCTTCCCGCAAGGCGTCACAGATTCTGGAGAACGCCTTCAAGGTGCTCGGCATCGAGGTCATGGCAGCCTGTCAGGGTATCGAGTTTTCGGCTCCCCTTACGGCCGGAGCCGGGACCAGGGCAGCCCATGAGAAGTTCCGGAAGGAAGTCCCCTACTTGAAGGAAGATGCTTTCCTCCATCCGCTAATCAAGCGTTCCGTGGAGCTGGTCAAAAACGGGGATGTTCTTAAAGCCGTTGAAGAGCAGATCGGAGAATTGTTGTAGACGAAAGGGAAAGGTCCCGGCCTCTGGAGGCCGGGACCTTCTTTTTTGCTGACATCAGGATGTAACTTTTTCGTCGACCTTGCCCGGCGCGTGGCACCCGCCAAGCTGATAATAGAAGCATCGTTTTCCCAGGCAGGGAGTGCACGGGGTGTTCCGGAGCTCCATTTCCTCGTCTCCCAAAAGGAGGATCGAACATTCCGATTTCCTCGGATGCATAATATTCTGGTCATTGAGGTGGATGCCGAGGACCTCGCTTGCACTGGTCAGGTCGAAGACCGCCGGAATGAGTTCCGAGCCTTTTCTTCCACCGCCGGGGTAGTGATCCAGCATTGGATAGAGCCCGAAAGCCGATTTTGCCCTTTCCTTGACGATTTCCCGGAGTTTGAGGTGCATCTCGTTCAACAAAAGTGATGCGGCAACATCTATCAGGAGAGCCTTGAGGTTGTTGCCTCCCCTTGAAAATTCCGTAACCTTCTTTTCGATTGCGTCGCCGATGGTCCAGGCCATCAAGGCCGTTTTCGAGCTCTTTTCCAAAGACTCCTTGAAATGAGGTCCCGTTCCCGACTCGATGGGGTTTCCAAATCTTTCGAGGAGTACCTCTATCGGGACGAAACCGATCAGTCCCCTGGGCTGGAGCAGTTCATTACAGGTTGGGCTTTGCCAAAACTCCATAAAGGAGTCAAAGGCCTTTCGAGCCCCGGCGCTCTTTTTGCTGTATTGCTCTTCCAGTCTCCCCAGATTGACTTTGACCAGGAGGTTCTCAAGTTTTTCACAGCTTCCGGGTTTTTGTCCGTCGTGGTTTTGCAGCCAGATCGAAAAATCCTTCATTTCCGACTTCCCTCCTGGGGTCCTCCCGTTGCAATCCCTGGGTCTGACAAGCATTTCCCGCCTGCGGAAGTGGACGGTAACGTTTTTGATCGACAGACCCATTATAGAGGAGTGCCCCGGAAAGTGCGCCCTTGCAGTGCGTTCTCCAGCCTACAGTCAAGCCAAAGAGCTGCTGTAAATTCGGACCCGGTTACGGGTGCACAGGAAAAGCCTCGGTTATCGTATTTCCCCTGTAATAAATCCGCTCGTGAGGTATAACGCCTTGTTTTGCCCGGGTACGGTGTACTAGAGCTCATAAGGTTTATTTCAGAATCATATTCGCCGAAATTTTGGCGCAGTTACAGGACAACTTCAAAAGCGGACTCTTGAAGGAGAATAATAGTTCGCATAACTTGCAGTGTGAGAAGAGAGTCCAAAATAAGTGCAAAATGGATGATCTGATGTATGCATAAAATCTTCTGTGGCCGCAAAAGCTTCTGATTAGGCATGTACGGTTTTTGACACCTTGTGCTTTTCTTTCGAAAAGACTTCCGAATTTTTTAAAGACGGTTGTGTTCGCCACAAATCGAATCTGTGTGACTGATAGGAAAGGTAAATCGGCTTTTTGTTTCTGGATGCCGAAAAGACATGAACAAGAGAATGGAGCATTCCCCCCATGAACAAAATGTTCGAATATGTCAACGAACTTGGCAGGACGCCAGTCATTCCGTTTTCGGGGTTCCCGGGACTCAAGTTTTTGGGTACCTCTATCAGCCAGGGGGACGTGAGAAAGATTTTCGGTGTCCTGCCCGAGTGCATGACGGTCTTGCATATTTGCGGGAACAGGGCATACTTTCTCAAGGAGATGGCTGCCACCGGCGCTGAAGGTTTGAGCCTCGACACCGCGGTCAAGTTCGACGAAGTGGTCGACAAACAGCCCACGAGAACATTCAGGCCTTTGTGGAGGCCGGCAAGGCAAAAATATGACGCAAATGGGATGCCCGGTCTCCTCCTCATGACCGGGCATTTGTCGTTACGGGAAATCGGATACAATGGATCCGTGATGCCAGACTGCAGGAAGTGAAACGGCACCTCATATCCTCCGTCGCAGATTGATGGAGTGGAGGGAAAAGCGTGGCATATCAGGCGAAATTTCTGGGAACTCCGGCTTTTTTCTCGGACGGGAAAGAAATGTCCTTTCCTTTCCTGAAAGCCCGCATCCTTGCACTCTTGCTGGTTGAAGAGGGCACGATGCATCGTGACCGCGCCAGCTCCCTCCTCTGGGGAGACAAGACAACCGATGCGGGACGCCGGAACCTCAGCAATGCCCTGAGCGCAATCCGCAATCTGGCACCTGTTTTCATTTCACGTGGAAGATCCATCGGTTTGGATCCGAAGGTAAAGATAGAAAAAGACCTCGACCTTTTGAAAAAGGTGGACCAGCTCCCCTGGGAGGATCTTGAATGTCTTTGCAGACCCTACCTGGATCTCCCCGAGCTTGATGACTGGCCGGTATTCAATGAGTGGCTTCGTGACCGCCGCAGCAGGTATCGCAAAATGCTCGCCGAAGGCATCAAGAAACGGGCCGATCTCATGCGCAGCAAGGGAGCCGATGCCGCCTTCCAGGATGCGGTCAGGTGCTTCGAGAAACTGGCGGAACTGGAACCTTACGACGAAGATATTCATGGTGAATTGGCTCATCTATACATCAAGGCTGACCGGAAAATCGACGCTGTCCGTGTTGCACGAAACTTTTCAAGACGAGTCGAAGAAGATCTGGGTGTCCAGTCGAATCTGGAGGAGGTTCTGTCCGGAGACAGGCAGGCACGCCGTGTCAAGGGATCGAAGATCAGGACGAAACTGGCCGAAGATAATCCGCTCTTGCGGAATTCAGAGGTTCTCAAGCTTCTGGATTTTTTCTGCCGCGGCGACAATGCGGACAAGTCTCTCTGCGGTTTTGTCTGGGGCGAAGAAGGAATAGGCAAAGGAACGCTTCTCAACGAGGTCAAAAACCGTCTGGAGAATAATGGATGGACCTGCCTGACGGTCCGCTGCTACCAGGAAGAAATGGCACGTCCCATGGCCCCTTTCCTTCATCTTCTTCGGAGACTCGGCTGCCGGCTTCCCGATGATGAAAACCTTTCCCCCACGGATCTGACGTACTTTCGGGTTGCGGAACGCATTCTGGAACGTCTTGCATCAAGAGGCCCTGAGGACCAGCGAATCCTTGTGATCGAAAACCTTCAGTGGATGGACAAGGCTTCCTGGATGATTCTTGAATCCATCATCTGGAATGAATCCTTTTCCAGGAAACTCCTGATTTCGGGCTACGAGGAAGTGCGATCGACCTTCATGTTGCGCACCGAGATCGCAGGAGAACCGATCGAAACGCTGGAAATCCATCTCGACAGGTTCGATCTCGAACAGACGGGGCAAATCTGCCGGCATCTCCGTCCAGACCTGGTCTGGTCGGAACAACGCGTTGCAGAAGTATACAGTCAGACTCAGGGGACCCCTTTCTTCATTAGGCAACTGTTGACGCCTCAGGAGGAAATTCCCGAATCCGCATTTGAGGGAGATACCTATTTTCCCCAGACAACGAATCTTTTCGAGACCAGGATCGAAATGCTGGACGGCGATGACAGGCTCTTTCTCGAAGGCCTGGCGGTTTTCCCTGAACCGGCGACTCTTTCCCAGATTACGGACCTTCTGGATCTTTCGGGCATCGATGTTTCGACCCGGCTTGAACAAGTCGAGCTGCAAGGCCTTTTGCGGGAACATCCGGAAGAAGGTGGGGAAATCCTGTATTATTTTGCCCATCCCAAAATCAGGGAAGCCCTGCTGGAAAAGATGCAGCCCACCAGGCGGGCCGCGCTGATCGGTAAAGCCGTTGAGATTCTCGAACAGCAGTTTTCCGACGGAGAAGAAGACGGGACGGCCTTTGCCAGGATTGCCGAGCTCTGCCGCAAGGGAGGCCTCCGGTACAAGGAGATACTCTGGCGCATCAGGGAGCTGAAAGTGCATTTCAAGACATCCCATGAAGTCTTCCCCTCGTTGACAGATCAGGAATTGAAACGTCATGTCCCCATGGCAGAAGACACGGATTTTACGAAATATTCCATTTCGGAGGTGCGTTCGCTTCTCGACAGGCAGGTCCGGCATTATGGGCACACGCCGGAATACAATGCCCTGGAGCGTGAGCTGCTGGTTCTCGAAGGGGCATACCTGTGGTGGAGCGGCCGGTACGATGAAGCGCTGGAGACGCTCTCCGAAGCGTACCGCAGAGCCCGAAAAGGGAATGCCGACGAACAGGTGGAAGTCCTTCAGCAATTGTGTTATCTCGCCATCCAGACCGACGACGTGACCAGGCTCTTTCCCTTTGCCCGTGAGATGTACCGTCTTGCTCTGGGACATCGGTCCTTCGTTGCCATGGGAACGGCTTTGCGATTTCTTGCGATCGCCCAGATCATGAACACTCGTCCGGAGGTCGCCTCAAAACTGCTCAGGATGTCCACGAAGGTCTTCGAAAAAATCGAGGAACAAGGTCCAGGCTATACGTTGCCTCTCATTGCGGCCGAACATTTTCGAGGGGATATTCTGATGGCTGAAGGAGACAGGACAGGAGCCCTGGAACTTTACAAAAACTGTGTCCGCATGGGTGAGTCCCTGGGCATCCACAGGGGTATGGGGCTCTCCCTGGCGAAGTCGGGGTATTGCCTCTGCCTGCTTGGAGAGTTTGAAGAAGCCGAAAAGATGCTTCGCCGACTTGAAGGGTTCTATTTCCAGTTGAACTCCGACCAGGATGGAGGTCTGCAGGGCGGCGGCATAGCCTTCAGTCTTCTGGCTTTGATTGCAGGTCTCAAGGGCGACTGGGCCAAAAGCCGTGAATACTTCGAAATTACGGAACGACTGCTCTCCCAGGCGAGACGACCGACCTGGCTGGCCATTTACTATTGGGCGAAGGCCGAACTCGTCAAGAGCGGGAGGTCTATTCCGGCCGATTTTGTTTCCGCCGTTCTCGGTGAGGAAGAAGCCCATTATCGCAACAAGGTAGCACAGCTTGGATCCCGTGTCGGCTGGATCCACTGATCCATTGCGGCCGGGAATCCCTTTACGAGAGAACTCTCCTTTTCCTCCTTTGTAATTCCGTAATTCCGCAAAAAAACCATAAACGAAACGGCCTTTTCCCGGGGTAATTTCCCCCGGGAAAAATATTTTTTGCACTCCTTTGATGGACAGCCATTATAGTTCCTTCATAAGATACGCAAATAATCCCATCAAGGAGGATGTCAACATGTCTATCGAAAAGGTTCGTCAGCTCATGGTCGAAGGGGAAGGGGAAAGCGCCAGCTCGCTTGTCCAGGAACTGATAGATAAGGGAACGGACCCCCATGAGATCATGGATGGTTTGACGGAAGAAATGGCAATATTGGGTGAAAAGTTTGAAAAATTCGAGGTTTTCCTCCCCGACCTCATGGTTGCCGGAGATACCTTCATGCAGATCATGGATGTCCTCAAGGAGCATCTTGTCGCAAGGGACACTGATCGGGTCCCGGCCACGGTTGTCATCGGAACCGTCAAGGGTGACTACCATGAAATCGGAAAGAATATCGTCGGGATCATGCTTCAGGCAAACGGATTCAATGTCGTTGACCTGGGTGTCGACGTGGACCCCGTTGAATACATGGAGCAGGCAAGGAAGAACAACGCCGAGGCCGTCGGTCTTTCGGCTTTGATGACCACGACCATGCCGAACCAGGAAGAGTTCATCAAACTTCTCGCCGAGGCGGGAGAGAAAGACAAATACCTCGTTTGCATCGGTGGAGCCCCGACATCGCCGGAGTGGTCCGAGAGAATCGGTGCCGACCTCTGGTCTTTTGACGCCTTCGAATTCGTCGAGAAGCTCAAGGCTGCTCTGAACCGCTAGCACGTCAGACTCAGCGGGTAACTTTGTAAGGAACTTCTGCCAGCAAAACTAAGGAGGGTGTCAATATGTCTACGTTCAGGATGTGGGAGGTTTTCTCCAAGGTCGAAGACGGACCGTTTTACAAGAATCAGAACGAATGGATGATGAAATCATTCATCCCCGAAATGAGAAGGGTTGTCAAGGAGCATGACATCAAATGGGACGGCAAAACGATCGTCAACTGCGACGATGACCTTGCCGACAGGCTCTGGGCGGCTGCGAAAGATTTCTTCATCTCCGTGGGTGTCTATCACGCAGATCATCACAGGGTGATGAAATTCACCGAGTCCGAGGTCGATGAAGTGCTTTACACGAAACAGCCGAGTTACATGGTCGGTGCCGGTCATGACCAGCGCTGGCTTCGGGTTCGTTCCGTGGAAGACAGCGAGAAACGCCCCTTCCATCTCTTCAGCCCCGATGCGAACTTCAGCACCGACATTCACAAGAAAGCCTGCATGGCCTATTTGAAAGAACCAATGCTTGACGGTCTCTGTGCGCCTTTGATCGAGGATTTCATGGGCCGCAAGGCTACTTCGCAGAGCCCCACCGAAGTTGCGGCCGCCATGGAACATGCCATGAACCTCAGGGACGCGCAGCGCCTTGTCGGAAAACCCGATGTTTGGACCGTTTCCGTCGGGACCGCCGAGACCGACCAGGCCCAGATCGCCGCGGCAAACCCGGCCTGGGGAGTGCGCCAGTCCCATCTTGACGGACGCATGGTTTCCATACTCACGGAGATGACCACCAACGACGCAATGTTGAACAAGTCGCTTCATTACCGTTCCTACGGCAATGTTTTCGGAAACCTCTGCGGCGCCATTTTCGGCGGCCACGCGGGCGGCACGGAAGCCACCGCGGTTCTCCAGACAGCCTACAACATTCAGGGAGCCTGTCTCTACGGGTCAAACTGGGCGCTCAACTTCCCCTTCCACCTCAAATGGCAGTCGACGACCACCAGGGCCCTTCTCTGGATCCAGAGCATGCTGAGCCAGGCCATGTCCAGAAACTCCAACCTTATCTACCTCAACAACCTCTTTGCAAATGCGGGTCCCGGAACGGATCAGCTTTACTGGGAATGCGCCAACCACGCCATCGCGACGGAGAGTTCCGGAGGCAACCCCTGGGGTGCCGCGACTTGCCGCAACAAGTTCACCGACCACGCGACGCCGCTTGAATCACGGTTCTACCACGAGTGCTCCGAAGCCTCCTTCAAGATGCGCTTCGATCGGGCCAAGGCCGACGAAGTGTGCCAGAAGATTATGGAGAAATACGAGTCCCTTATCCCCACTGACAATTACGGCAAAACGATCCAGGAAGTCTACGACATGGAACGCCTGGTCCCGCATCAGGAATACCTTGATCAGTACTATCGCATGAAAGATGAGCTCAACAAGATGGGAGTCGAGTTTCCGTACTAGGAAGCCGACGGATACGTTATAGCAGCAGGGACAACGCGAAAGAGGACTTCCTGAAAGTCCCCCTTTCGCGTTGCCAGAATACGACAAGGGGTGAGAACCCATGACGATGACGGGAAAAGAGAGAGTGCTTCGCGCCCTTCAGTTTCAGGACGTCGACAGGGTGCCCTGGGTGCCCTTCACGGGAGTGCATGTCGCCAAGCTGGTGGACACCGATGCGGAAACGCTTCTCAAGGATGCCGACGTTCTTGTGGAGGGCGTGAAAACAGCCGCAGAACGCTATTGCGCTGATGGCGTCTGCTCGGCTTTCGATCTTCAGATCGAAGCGGAGGTTTTGGGGTGCGAACTTCGGTGGGCAAAAAACAATCCTCCTTCCGTGGTCGGTCATGTCCTGGCCGACAAATCAGTTGCAGATCTTCCGGAATTTACCAAAGAGGACGGACGCCTTCCCATCGTTTTCGAGGCGACACGTCGTCTTGTGCAGGAGATCGGAGATGAAACGGCCGTTTTCGGTCTCTGCTGCGGTCCTTTTACGTTGGCCCTTCATCTCAGGGGGTCGGCGTTCATTATGGATATGGTGAAAAAGCCCGAAAAGGCCAAAGAGGTCCTTGAGCATTGTGCCGAGATCACGCGCAGAATGGGCGAATGGTACATGGAGACGGGTGTGCACGTCGTGGCTGTCGTGGATCCCATGACAAGCCAGATTTCCCCCAAGCATTTCGAGACCTTCGTGACTCCCTATGTCAAGCCTGTGATAGATGAAGTCAACAACAAGGGCGGCATCGTGACCCTTTTCTGCTGTGGCAACGCGACGAAGAACATCGAGTTGATGATGCAGGCGAAGCCGCACGCTATCGCTTTTGACGAGCAGGTAGACCTGGATTTTGTCAAAGACCTTGCCCACAAGTATCAGGTCGCTTTCGAAGGGAACATCCCCCTGACAACGACCCTTCTTTTCGGATCGCCCAAGGAATGTGTGGAAGACGCCCGCCACCGCATGGAGACTGGAGGCAGGAAAGGCTATATTCTCTCTCCGGGCTGCGACCTTCCCTTCGATACTCCCATCTACAATCTCGAAGCCGTGGGACGTTATGCAACGCTGGGTGAAGAGCCCTCGGAAACCCAGGGGTTTCTCTCCCTTGAAGATGCCCTTGCTCATGCCGAAGAATCCGGGGAAGTCCTTGAGGATGTGGAAATCGAACCTGGCAAGGTTTTTGTTGAAATCGTCACCCTCGATTCCGAGGGGTGCGCGCCCTGTCAGTACATGTGTGAAACCGTCGCCGAGGTTGCGCCCCATTATGGCGACAAACTCACATGGCGCGAGTCCCTCATCAAAAGTGCGGCGGGCATCATGCGGACCAAGGCACTGGGTGTGTCAACACTTCCCACAATGCTTATAAACAATGAAGTGGTCTTCGACAATATCGTCCCGACTCCGGAAGAACTGATGAAAGAAATCGACAAAAGGCTCGAGTAAAGCTCGAGAAAGTCATTCACCCCGCCGCAGGAAAACAACAAAAACCCCGCGGCGGGGTGGAACATTAAGGAAGGGACGTCCATGAGCGAAAAATCCTTCAAAATTACCTTCAAACCTTCATGCATCACCGTCGACACGCGAAGCGGTGAGACAGTTCATGAAGCTGCCGCAAGAGGAGGAGTCCGGATAGCTCGCCCTTGCGGTGGATCAGGGGTTTGCGGTAAGTGTCGCGTCAGGGCCGGAAGTTGTGTTGGTCCTCCCACTGCGACCGAAAAGAGGGTGCTGGGTAAAGACTCCCTTGACGAGGGAATACGCCTCGCCTGCATGGCCAGGATTTCGGAGGAAGGTGAAATCCTCGTTCTGGACGAAGTCGACAACAAGGGCTCAAAGATTCTATCCGAAATTTCCGAAGAACAGCTTTCCTGGGAACCCGATTCGAAAGGCTATGGAGCAGCCTTTGACATAGGCACCACTACTGTTGTCGCCTATCTCCTCGATCTTGAAAGACACCGCCTGATCGATAGCATTTCCTTCTTAAATCCTCAAATCACCTACGGGGAGGATGTCATTTCGAGAATTTCCTGTTCCTCCTCGGAAGGTGGCCTTCTCCGGTTGCAAAAAGTGATGGTTGACGAGATGAACAAGCGGCTGGAAGAGATGGCCTCGAGAAATGACATCGAACTCCACGAAGTGTGCCAGATCACCATTGTCGGCAACGCCGTCATGGAACATCTTCTTGCAGGCATATCCCCGGAAAGCATAGGCGTCAGTCCTTACAAGCCGGAATTCCTTTCTTTGCCGCCCAGGGAAGCAGCCTCTCTGGGGCTGAGAATTCACCCCCGAGGGCAAATCAAGTTCCTTCCGAATGTGGCCGGGTATGTCGGCGCCGATATCGTTTCCGGTGTTTCCGTAACCGGAATCGCCGATTCCCCGGCTGTCCGTCTTTTTGTGGATACGGGGACAAACAATGAAATCGTATTGGGTTCCAGTGAAGCGATATACTGCTGTGCCACCGCCGCCGGACCGGCCTTCGAAGGGGCCCGGATAGGAAGCGGCATGATGGCCGCCCCGGGCGCGATCGAAAAAGTCTATCGCGACGAGGATCGCCTCGTCGTCAAGACCATTGAAGATGCACCAGCCAGGGGAATCTGCGGTTCCGGGCTGGTAGACGCTGTTGCCGTGCTCCTTGAAGACGGCATCGTCGACCGGAAAGGGAGGATGGTCTATCCCGAAGAATGCGAAGATCCCTGGATCCGGGAGCGAATGGACCGAGGCCCTGATGGTATTCTCCGCATCCTCCTGGCTGAAGGGGAAAAGCCTGTTTACATCACACAGAAGGACATTCGTGAAGTCCAGCTGGCGCTGGGGGCCGTCAAAGTCGGGATTGAAGTGTTGCTCGAAAGGGCCGGGCTGACCCTGGATGAAATTGATGAAGTGTTGCTTGCAGGAGCCTTCGGCAACTATATCGATCCGAAAAGTGCGGTCAGGGTTGGTCTTTTGCCCCCCGTGCCCCTCGAAAAGATCTGCGGGGTCCGCAATGCCGCCGGCCGCGGTGCCGTTGCAGCCCTTGCCTCGGCTCGGTTTTTGGAGACGGCGCATTCGGTGGCCCGGAAGATGCATTACATCGAATTGTCGACATTGGAAGATTTTCAGAAGCGTTTCATGAAAGCCATGTTCTTTTGAGCGGAAGGAAGGAACGATGTTCGCGCAGCCGTCTCGCAGGAAGGAGGACAAAAAAATGGCCAGATCAGGAAAATGCAGGGTCTTTTTGATTTCAGGCTTTTTAGGCAGCGGCAAAACTACGATGTTGCTCCACCTCCTGGAAACCCGTCCGGAAGACGAAACCCTTGCCGTCCTGATGAACGAGTTCGGCCAGGTCGGCGTGGACGGGGAGATCACCAGTCAGGAGGGTCTGGAGATCCTCGAGATCAATCAGGGGTCTATCTTCTGCGCCTGTGCCAAAGGCGATTTTATGAGGGGGCTGTACACGATCGCTCGTGAGTGGAAGCCTTCTGTCCTCCTGATAGAAGCCAGTGGCATCGCCGATACGAGGGACATCGAGCGCGATCTTGCTCTGGGTCCCCTCAAAGACTTTTATAAACTGGCTGACAACATTTGCCTAGTCGACGCGGAACATTTCACCGAATGGGCGGACCACTTCAATGCCGTTTCCAGGCAGATCCAGACGGCAACTGTGATCGTTATCAACAAGCGGGATCTTGTGGATGAAATGGTGATGCAGGAACTCCGTTCGGAAATTGCCACTCTCAACATGAAAGCCCGAATTTACGAAACGTCCTTTGGACGTATCCCGTGGGTTTTGCTGAAGTCGCGACAGGCCCTCGAAGATCTGGAGAGTCCGGAGGAAATGCCTTCCATGGATGATCTTGAAAACTACGTCGAGAAGACCTTGCAGGATCCCGACGCACACCTTGAGCCACCGGACGCTCTCCTTGCCCAGTGCATTACCTGGAAAGGGCCTCCTGAAGCTTTTCGTAAATTCCTGGGTAAGATGCCGACGGATGTGGTGAGAGCAAAGGGATTTTTCGAGGAAGAGTCAGGGAAGTGGATGCGTTTTGACTTCGTCAAAGGCTCGTCGGTGCAATATACCCCTTTCCGCAAAACACGCCATTCCGGCGAGAATCTCGGGGTTTTCATAAGGGAGGATCGAAAGCCCGAAGATATCCCCCGGCTCTTTTCTGAAGCGGGCCTCCAGATCCTGGAGGTGCGAATTTGAGTTGTGATGCTGATGTTAGGAAAAATCCGCAGATGGCATCAGGCAAAAGTGCATTTTTTGCAGATACGGCAAATCTGTGCATGCATAACATAACCTGAGCAAGTTTTTTAACTTTGCAGGAAAGGCGTTCGACGATCAGTTGTTTCAGGAAGATGGAAAACCGTGGTCTTTGCTCAATATACCGGGGAAAAGGAGGAATTGCTAATGGAATAAACGATAAATTGGATTCTGGCTTTTGTCAGTCAGAGTAGCCGACGGGATTAGCCCTTCTAACCTGAGTATGAAAGCGAACAGAATGCAATTCAATCAGGAGATCGCTTCTGCAAAATATCTTTTTTGCGAGCGTGAACCGACATTCTGACAATTATCGAACTCATGGTGCCGTTTTCATCAAATCAACTCAGGGAGGCCGGAGCGGTTTCGTAAAAGAAATATGTGGTGTCTTGACCGGTTACGCAATGGTGCTGCATATTTCCGGGCATGACAGTTTTCATAAGGAAATGATTGTGACGGTGAATGCAGGGGCAGAGACTCGATATCAACCTTCGATTTGACAGAGCCATATATGTTTTGAGCCTGGAAACCTATGCAAAAGAAGTCGACATTTCATTGAAGCAGAAATGGGATAACCAACGAATCCCCGGTAGGAAGTCCCGTTGGTTTTTCGGGAAAAGAAGTTGCAGAAACGCCAAAACCTGAAGGGTGTGATTTTATGTCACCAAAGACAAGACCGTCATTTGGGGTGTCTGTGGGGCTCTTTCTCTCAATTGTAGGTATTTTGATCGTGGGGATATTCTATCTCCAGGTAGGTATCCATGTGCTTCTCGTTATTGGTGTGACGCTGACTGCTCTTGTTTCAAAGAGATTGGGCTATACCTGGGATGAAATTCAGTCGGCCATGGGTGCCGGTGTCGCTCGCGGCATGGTGGCAATGTTTATTTTTATTTTGATTGGGATGGTTATTGGTTCATGGATTCATTGCGGTGCTGTCCCGGCAGTTATTTACTATGGTCTCGACTTCCTTACACCAACGACTTTCCTGCCTTTGGGATTGGTGATCTGTTCGATTACCTCCTTGGCAACAGGTACTTCTTGGGGGACTGCCGGAACTATCGGACTGGCCATGATGGGAATCGGATCGGGACTTGGCGTCCCTGCACCCGTCACTGCTGGCATGGTCATTTCGGGAGCTTGCCTGGGAGATAAAATGTCTCCCCTCTCTGATACGACAAACCTTGCTGCTGTTTCTGCTGATACTGATCTCTACAAGCACATCGGGGCCATGATGTACACAACCATACCTTCTTTTCTGATTGCTCTTGTGGCATTTAGCATTATTGGCATGAAGTATTCTGGAGGAGCCTTTGACGTAGAAGCAGTCGCCAGCATTCAAGGTGCCCTTGCAGCAGAGTTCAACATTACACCCCTTGTGCTCCTCCCAATGGTTCTTGTCATTGCCTTGAGCATTATGAAAGTCCCCGCAGTCCCCTCAATGATTTCAGGTGTCTTTCTCGGGAGCTTGCTTTCTCTTCTTCTCCAGGATGCCAGCCTTGCTGAAGCTTTGACAGCGATAAACTATGGCTTCAGCGGAGAAAGCAGCGTGGCCGCTGTAAATGATTTGCTCAATAGAGGCGGGATTCAGAGCATGATGTGGACGTTCTCGCTTTCTTTCATTGCCCTCAGCCTTGGAGGAGCGTTGGATGAAATGGGTTATCTCAGCGTCATCGTAGAAGGGATTCTTTCCAAGGTGCGGTCAGCTGCAGGGCTCATGACCGCCGCTGTGCTTACTGCGATTGTCGGAAATGCGGCCATGGGTGAAGCCTATCTCTCTATCATCCTGAACGGAAGGCTTTACCACAAGGCTTTCGAAAAAGTGGGACTACGACGAAGCATGCTTTCCAGGGCCACTGAAGAAGGTGCAACCCTGACAACAACCATTATCCCGTGGACAACCGCCGGGGCTTTCATGGCAGCAACTCTGGGAGTGCCGACGATATCTTATCTTCCCTTTGCGTTGCTTAATTGGATAAACCCGTTACTTTCAATTATCCTGAGTCATTTGGGTATCTTCATGTTTTACCGCAAAGAAACTGGCGAACGGACCTAAGAACCGGTTTATCTCCGTTTTGAACCGGGTCGTAGGAGCTCCCGATTTTCTGCGGGAATCCCCGCCGAAAATCGGGAGCTCCCCTCCAAATTCTCAAAAGAAGAAAGAAATGCCTGGAAACAGAGGAGAAAAATCGTGTAACTGTCATTCAGATTGCTGGAAAATAATCAGTATTTATTTTATTGAAGAATTTGCTGCGTGACTTCTTCAACGGGAGAAGCAAGAAGGCGAGGGACCAGTTGTGGCAAAAAAGACTGTCAAAACGTTGTGCCGAATGTGTGATGATCACTGTGGAATGGAGGTCTCGGTAGAAGATGGTTTTGTGAGCGGAGTGAAGGGCAACCCTGACCATCCATGGAATAAAGGCTCTCTTTGTGTTAAGGGCAAGGCTGCCGCAGACTTTGTCCACGCTCCTGATAGAATTTACAAACCTCTTAAAAAAACATCTCGAGGGTGGGAAGAAATCCCTTTGGAACAAGCCCTCGATGAGATTGCCGACAAAATCAAAAAACTTCAGGATCTGTACGGAGAAAGAAGTATCGGAATCTGGAAGGGCGAAGCCATCGGTTTTAACCAGGAAGAGGAGTTGGCAAGACGCTTTTGTCATGCAATCGGATCGCCGAATTATTTTTCCTGTGATTCTCAGTGCTTTGTTTCACGGTTCATGGGGTACCGTTTTGTATTTGGTACTTCTGCCTATCCTTTCCCCGATTTTAAGAACGCTAAAGCTATCTTCATTTGGGGAGGCAACCCTCCTTCAACGCATCCGTTTATGTGTCACGGTATCGTAAAAGGGAAGCAAAACGGAGCCACTATGGTTGTTATCGATCCCCGACTCTCCAACATTGCTCATCAGGCGGATCGCTTCATGAGAGTCATGCCTGGGACGGATGGAGCTTTGGCCCTGGGTCTTGCGAATATCCTCATTTCACGTGGGTGGTATGATACTGATTTTATCGAAAACCACACCATTGGATTTGAACAGTTCAAAGATTACGCAGCCCGTTTTGATGTAGAGACCGTAGCAAAAGAGACGGGTATCACTCCAGAGAAAATCGAAGAAATGGCACAGATTCTCTATCATTCATCTCCTCATGTATCGATTTACATGGGAGTAGGTCTCGAGCATCATGTTAACGGTGTTAATACGATCCGCGCAGTAGCCTGTCTCCTCGCCCTTTGTGGGGCACTTGATCGCAAGGGAGGTAGCCTTCTCCTTGATGGAATCAACCTGCGGGATCTTACTTTGTATGATAAAAGGCCTCTCAGTCAGCTGAACCCCATTGGTGCTGATCGCTTCCCGGTGCTCTATGACCAACGCCGGGAATGCCATACCATGACAGCAATGGGGACTATACTGAACGGAGAACCATATCCGTTGCGGGGCATGATTATTACAGCTGGTAATCCTGCTTCGACGAATCCTAACCTCGAAAAAGTGAAAGAAGCTCTTTCAAGCCTTGATCTTTTGGTCTCAAGAGATTTGTTTATGACCGAAACAGCACAACTGGCTGATTATATTCTTCCGGCAGCAAGCTTTATGGAACGCACGGAAATCTTTTGCCATTCATCGTTGCAAAGGCTGTTTCTTTCACAGCGTGTGTTTACCATCCCGGGAGTACAGGATGAATACACCTTTTGGCACGACATGGCACATCGTCTTGGTGCAGGAGAATACTTTCCCTGGGATAATGAAGAAGAACTCAATTCCTGGATCCTTGAACCTACTCCATTTACAGTCGAAGATCTCTCTTCTCATCCCGAGGGGGTACCCTATAAGCCGTTCAGGCTTGAAAAATGGAAAGATGCCCCACTTAATACGGAATCCGGCAAAGTGGAGTTTACTTCGGCATATCTCAAACGTTTCGGGCTGAATGAATTGCCCGAGTATGTCCCACCGAAATATCGTGATCAACCGGATAAAAATTATCCTCTTGTCATGACTACAGGTGCGCGAAAAATATTTTTCGTGCATAGCCGATATCACAATCTCCCTAAATTCGATAAGCTTTGTCCTGAAGCCGAACTGGAGATGCACCCGGAAGATGCCGCTTCTCTGCACCTTGTGGATGGACAAAGGGTTCTCATTACATCCCAATATGGCTCGGTAAAAATGAAGTTGCGTATTGTGAACGCCGAAGCAATTATTCAAGGCTGTGTACATAGCCTGCATGGTTTTCCTCAAGACAACATCAACAATGTCACTCCTGATTTAGAAAATGACCCTATTTCAGGGTTCCCCGCACTAAAGTCATTCCCGGTTTGTGTGTGTGGAGCAGAATAAGGATTAATAAAGGGCTGGTCATCGCTAATAAAGCCAGGTGTGCTTAGCATTTTTTGTAAATCTTGCGTTTATGGAGTGAAAAGAGACGAATCTATTTTCCGCAAAAGGAGTGACTTTCATGCTGTCGGACATTGAGATAGCGCAGAGAGCGAAGATGGAACCCATCGGGGA
>CAZERC010000028.1:0-17351 GCA_964515395.1 uncultured Synergistaceae bacterium
GTCAGCGCTCTGGTCGCGTGGGGTGACGTCCTTGTTTCAGCAACGGGAACGGTGACGGCTTTATCCGATGACGGCAAATTCATTGCTTTCGCCCATCCATTCATGAGCAGAGGAAATGTCTCCTTCCCTTTGGCGGAAGCATGGGTGCATGACGTCATTCCGAGCCTTCAGGCTCCCTTCAAAATCGGGTCGCCCCGGGCAATCATCGGTATCGTAACCCAGGACAGGCCACAAGGCATCGGCGGACAAATCGGAAAATTCGCACCGACCGTTGACGTCTCGGTGACCCTGAAAGACGTGGATGCCGCTAGAGAAAAAACAAAACGGTTCCACATGGTTTACGACCCGTATCTCGTGGCCGAGATCTTTCCTGATCTCGTTATGGGGCTTGTCGACAACACCTGGGGGCAAAAACGGGAGGGAACAGCGAGAATTGCCTTCGAAGTGGAGGGAGGCAATCTCGTTTCCGGCTGGCAACGGACCAACATGTTTTACTCCGAAAAGGATATCACCAAGGATATGCTCCGTGAAACCGGTGAACTCGTAAAAGCCGTCACACTGAATCCCTTCCGTGAAATCAGCCCCCTGGGACTTCACATCGATGTTGAAATGACTCGCAGGCCGCGGGTTCTTCTCATCGAGGACATTTCTGTTCCGGAAACTCCTCTGCAGCCTGGAGACAAGTTCAATGTGAAGGTCACGCTTCAACCTTACAGGAAAAAAGTTGAAGAAAAGACTTTTAGCCTGACTGTGCCGGAAGATGCACAGGGCCTTTGCGAAGTTGTCGTCAGGGGGGGCGGCATCGACGAACCAGTGCAGGAGTCGCTCCTTGAAGGAAGGAGGACGATCAGGACTCTTGAAGGTCTCCTTCAGGAGATCGACGCCATGGAAAGAAACAATGAAGTCGTCGTGGAACTGAATTGTGATGCCGGCCCGGTACCTCCCTGGAAAAAAACGCCTGAGGAACGGGATTTCAGGCTTCTCAGCGAGATAAAGAAAGATAAAATGGAAAAGGGGATCATGAGGGTGTTCCGTTCCAACTATTACGTTGACGGCCTCCTCCGCAGGGATATCCACGTCGCAGCGGAGCAGAAGGAGGCCTTTTAACGGGGAAGGAGTCCTCCCTTGAGGCTTTTGACGTGGATCGGGAAGAATGTGACGAACCTTCTGGAAACACTTGGTACCTACGGGATTTTTTTCTGGAAAATCACACGGGGTGTTTTCGGGGCCACCTGGAGCAGGCGGGATCTTTTCGACCAGCTTGAACGCATAGGCGTCAACTCGATACTGGTGGTTTCCATCACCAGTGCCTTTACCGGCATGGTCATGGCCGTCCAGACACTTGACCAGTTCGTTCGTTTCGGAGCCTCCGGCTATATCGGTGGTGTCATCGCACTGAGCCTGGTGAGAGAAATGTCACCTGTCCTCACAGGTCTCGTCGTGAGTGGAAGGGTCGGTGCCTCTATGGCCGCCGAGATCGGCTCCATGAAAGTCACCGAGCAGCTGGACGCCCTCAGGGCGTTCGGACTTGATGATATCGTCTTTGTCGGAGCACCCAGAGTTCTTGCAAGTCTCCTCATGGTCCCTGTCCTCACCGCTTTTTCTTTTTTCATCGGAATTGGTGGCGGCGCGGTCTATGTTGCCGCTCATGGCATCAATCTTCATGTTTTCCGGCGTTCCATTGAAGCGCTGATGGTTCCATCGGATATTTGGGGGGGGCTGGTCAAGGCACTGGTTTTCGGCGCGCTCATCTCAATTTCAGCCTGCTCCCAGGGGTTCATGACCAGCCAGGGCGCCAAAGGGGTCGGAGTCGCAACCACGAGGGCGGTTGTCTGGGGCAACATGCTGATACTGGTATTCAACTACATTCTTTCGGCCCTTCTTTTTGGAGGTGCCGCCTGATGAGTGAAGCGATCGTTTCCCTTCGAAAGGTATCTGTTTCATTTGAGCGGAAGAGGGTACTTCACAATGTAAACCTCGAGATGCAAAGCGGCGAAACGACATGCCTTTTGGGTACCTCGGGATGCGGAAAGACGACTACTCTTCGTGTTATTGCCGGTCTTCAGAGGTTCGAAAGCGGAGAAGCCACTCTTTTCGGGGAAAAAATCCTCCCCGAAACACCGGAAAAAAATATCGTTCCCCTCAGGAGGCGTCTCGGCGTGGTCTTCCAGAATGGAGCCCTCTTCGATTCAATGACGGTGGGACAGAATATCGGCTTTCCTCTACAATATTGCAAGGGAATTACGGAAACGGAAAGAATCGAAAGGTCTGTATCGGAAATGCTGCAACATGTCGAGCTGGGCGATATCGGCGGAATGTTTCCGGCCGAACTTTCGGGCGGAATGAGAAAGCGTGTCGCCATCGCGAGAGCATTGATACATGAGCCGGAGGTCCTGTTGCTAGATGAGCCGACTACCGGCCTCGACCCTGTGACTGCCCGTCATATCGACAAACTCCTTTATGACCTTGGACACAAGTTCAAGGTTGCTGTACTTGTTGTAACGCACGATCTTGTTTCGGCTCTTGGAATAGGTGACAATCTCATACTTATGGAATCCGGAGGAATCGCCTGGGAAGGTTCCCGCCAGGAATGGGTCTCTTCAAGGGATCGGCCTGTCCGGCGTTTCGCGTGGGGACTGCATTCCATCAGGGAGGAAAGCCACCCATGAACAGGGAAATGAGGGTCGGAATCGCTGTTTTGCTTGCATTGATTTTCGCCGGCACTCTTGTGTTCATAAGCGGAGGCAGCAGGCTCCGTCAAGAGGGATACAAGCTGGATGTTGTTTTTAAAGACGCCATGGGCCTTGTGAAAGGCGCACCCGTCCTGGTTTCCGGTATCGAATCAGGCAAGGTGTCCGACCTGAAATTACTCGAACGCGGAGTATTGGTGGAACTGGAGATCGAACAGGGTACACATATTCCCGAGGACAGCCTCTTCAGCATTGATATGGGTGGCTTGCTCGGTGAGCCACGTGTGACCGTCAGACGTGGAACATCATCTGTCTACATGAAACCCGGTGACAAAAGCGTGGGAACGATCCCGCCCTCCTTCGACGAACTCATGGCAGAAGCCAGTGGAAGCCTGAACGAAATAAAAGTGACATTCCAGAACGTCAACGACTTTCTCTCCGACCTTTCGGAAGCGACATCAAAATTGGAGGCGTTCCTCGACGATACGGCTAAATCCGTCAGGGATACGAGCCTTTCGATCCAGAGCCTGGCGAATCGCATAGAAGGAGTCGTAAACGAAAACCGGGAGGGGCTTTCAAAGGCGGTCACGAAACTCCGCGACCTTTCAGTCCGCCTTGATGATATGGCCCGACGCTTCGATGAAGAAGGTCCATCGGGGCGGGATGTAAGGCTTGCCGTCCAGAAGGTCGGGATGGCGGCCCAGGAAATCGAGTCAATGGCACGTTCGCTCCGTGGTTTCCTGGAGGGTGGCAAAGGCGAGGGGACTCCCTTTACGATGAACGAAGTAGGCGAGTTGTTTGAAAAAACAGACAGGATCATGTCGCTTTTCGACGAGATCGACATCACTTCTGAAGTTGCCCTCCATGGTGTCAGTTCAGGGTATTCAAAGCGTGATGTGGTTCTCGATGCGCGCATTCTTTTTGAAAGGGGAAGCAGCCCATATTCGTTTCTTTTGGGAGCCCAGGACATTGGCGACAGACAGGGCGGAACGGCGGCTCTGGGTTACTCGACGGACTTCGCCAGGTTTTGGGCCGGAGCCGTTCATGGATATCCGGGGACCGGTGTCGCCTTCAACGACGATTTTTCAGGAGGACCCTTTTCCGTTAGTGCCCAATGGTGGGACGAATCCGGCGGGAGCTGGTCGGCGGAAAGCCGCCTCAAACTCGGTGAAAAATGGGGTGCCTTTTACAAGTATCAGGACAGGGATCCAGAGGAACGGCATTCCGTCGGAGTCTTCTATCGATTCTGACCACCTCGCGTCGATTACTCAAGACCAGCGAATCCGACGGCAAAAGAGAAAAAACGATTTTTTCTCGGACGTAATTGTTTACCGACTTCAAGGGGGACGCAAGGGTGTTTATCACACTTGAAGGCATAGATGGTGCCGGTAAGACTACACAGGCGAGGATTCTGGAAGAGCTCCTGGGGGAAGTTTCGGAAGGCCGACCCATCCTGAGGACGAGGGAACCCGGCGGTTGGGAAGGTGGAGAAGCACTACGAATGCTTATCATCAAAGAGCACTTCCGCCACCCCTGGACGGAGGTCCTACTCTTCATAGCCGACAGATGCGAACATGCCAGGCGGGTTATCCTTCCGGCACTGAAGCGGAATGAAATCGTCCTGTGCGAACGATACAACGACTCGACCCTCGCCTACCAGGCATGGGGGAGAGGGCTTTCCCTGGATGGCGTACGACAAGTGATTCTTTCAACGGACCTCCCGGAACCCGATCTCACCTTCTGGCTTGACCTGGATGTGGAAACGGCCCTTGAACGAATCTCCAGAAGAGGAAAACCCGACAGGATCGAGTCGGACAGGAAGCTCCTCAGTCGAATCTCTGCCGGATACCGATCACTTTGGGAAAAGGAACCGCAAAGGATTCGAAGGATCAACGCCGGCGGAACGACTGAAGACACCGCAAAAAAGATTGAAAATGAGCTCCGTTGCTATATGTCTGCATTAATGGCCCGTGAAGGAGGCAACGGCAGTCGAGCCGGGAAAAGCTGAAAAAGGAGCAAAACAATGCACGAACAGGACAATGACGTGATGGTTCCAGCCGAGATGCTTGAATCCCTGGCTGCTGCATTGGATACGAGCCAAAGCGTCGCCATCGTTGCACCGAAACCCCTTCAGGGGAAATTGGCTATCAGGTTCGCATCACGTGCTCTCTGCCACGCAGGAGACGGCGCCGACGGGTGCCCTTCCTGCCTTGCGTGGAACGGTGAAAATCATCCCGATCTCATCACGACAGGCGCACCTGAACAGGCACCCGGGATTGAAGACTGCCGGCGTATATGGGAGGATGTTTCATTGGTGCCTGTCGTCGGGGCATGTCGTCTTGCAGTGCTTTTCGGCTGTGACAGGCTTTCCCTTCCGGCTGCCAACAGCCTTCTGAAAATCACGGAAGAACCTCCCGAAAGGGGACGTGTCCTTCTGGTTCTCGAGGAAGACAATCTCATACCAACCCTGAGAAGCCGGCTCCATGTCCTTACCTGCCATGGGGGACAGGAAAAGAACGCAGTCACGATGCCGCAGGGAACGGAAGATCTCCTCAAATGGATTGAATCCACCAAAAACAGGAAGCCTGCCGAACTCCTCGTGGAATTGGCCGACTGGGTACCGACCCTGGCAGGAAAGGGGCACCCCCTGGAGGCATCACGAATGGAACTTGCCAGAATCATGACTGAAAAAGCCAATCTTTCTACGGCAATGATACAGGACCTGGTACATGAAGTCTTGCAGGAGGGATCGCAATTTGACGACATATTTGATGACCTTTGGTAAACCGAGGTTCCTGGGAGTACTCGAATCCGAATACAATCTTGAGAAAGCGACCAGAATAGTCGTTTCTTCAGCACGAGGGACTGAATTGGCCCTGAACATCGGGCCATCGGATCCTGAAAAAGTCGCAGCGTGCAGGAAGCGTCTTCTTGGCGCTCCAACGGATTCACAGGCCAAGGGCGGAGAACCGCCGTTCCAGGACCTTGACTTCGAGCGCATTGCAACAGGGGACGACATTGAAACCAGACAGCACCAGGAAAAGGAAGAGGAGCAAATCCTGATTTCCGCAAGGAAAATGCTTCGGGAACACAAACTCCCAATGAAACTGGTCGACGTTGAATATCTTCTGGATGCAAAGAAGCTTTTTTTCTATTTTACTGCGGAACAGCGGATCGATTTCAGGGCTTACGTGCGGGATCTTGCAAGGGCCTTCAAGACACGTATCGAACTCAGACAGATAGGTGTACGAGACGAGGCGAAAGTTGTCAAGGGACTGGCGCCGTGCGGTATGCCATGTTGTTGTTCCTACTGGCTGGAGCGTTTTGATCCCATCTGCATCAAGATGGTCAAGGAACAGAACCTGGCCCTGAACCCGGCAAAGATCTCCGGAATCTGCGGAAGGCTCATGTGCTGCATGGCCTTTGAACACGACATGTACCACGAACTTTGGCAAAACCTTCCCAACCCGGGGACCAAAATTAAAACACCAGGTGCAAACTACATCCTTTCCAGTGTTGACATCCGTTCCCAGTCTGTCCATGTTTTTCACCCAGAAAAAGGTGAAATAGTGGTGGCAGTAAAAGATTTCGATGACTTCAAGGCGTGTGTCCAGGAAGGGAAAACCTGGGAAGGCGGCAATGCCGAAAAGGTTGCACAAAAGGAATTGACCCAGGAAATGACAATGAACGGGAACGACGTTGCAGTAATGGAAGATCAAGCCTGCCAAAAGGATTCCCGAAGCAGCGAAGCCCTTCCGCCTGGAGAATCACGTCCTGAAAGAAAGGACAAGAGGCAACAAAACGGCAAGGAAGAAGAGACTTCATCACCGAAAACAGAGGAGAAGAAAAAAAGGCGACGCTCCTCACGAAAGAAATCAAGACGCAAAAAAGCAGGAACCGGCGCTTCCCCGGATGAAAGCCCGACAAGCGCCCAGGGGGACAAAAAGGAAAAGCCTTCTGATAAAAACGGCATACAGGGAAAATCCAGACGCCGCAGACCCAGGAAAAGAAATCGGCCGTCCCGGGACCAGAAATAAAAACCGCCTTGGTGTATGAAGCAGCCATGAATTAATGTTTTCGGGGAGTGTCTGTAATGCTTGAAAACTTTCGCCAAAAACTGCAAAGCGTCGGCTCAAAATGGGGTATCGACTCCCTTCTGGGCACAGGCGGACAGGTGGATGAGGAATTCTGGGACGACCTGGAGAGCCTTTTGATACGGGGCGATGTCGGTATCGAAACTTCCGAAAAGATCATCAACGATCTCCAGGAAGAAAGCCGCCGAAGAAAAACGCGGTCAAGAGACGACATCCGGAGCGTCCTGAAAGACATACTCCGGCAAAACCTGCAAACAATACCGAAAATGGGAGAGCCCATCAGATGTGAAGACGGTCGTAAATGCGTCATCCTCCTTGCTGGAGTCAACGGAAGCGGGAAAACAACCACAGCAGCGAAGCTGGCTCGCAAACTCGAGGAAGAAGGGGAACGACCGCTTCTCGTAGCCGCGGATACATTCCGGTCGGCAGCCATCGACCAGCTGAGGCAGCTGGGAAAAACTCTTGAAATAGAGGTTATCGCCCGCGAGCCTGGCAGCGACCCGGCTGCAGTCGTCTTTGACGCAATACGGTCAGCCGAAGCCGGCAATGCGGATTGCCTTGTCATTGACACGGCAGGACGACTGCACACGAAGAAAAACCTGATGGAAGAGCTTCGAAAAGTCTCAAGAATTATCGACAGGGAATGTGAAGGATGGCAAAGAGAGACACTGCTCGTTCTGGACGCCGTTTCGGGGCAAAACGCCTTCGTCCAGGCATCGGTTTTTCACGAGATTCTGAACCTTTCGGGAGTTGTCATCACGAAATATGACCACACGGCAAAGGCAGGCATTCTTCTTGCCGTTGCAGCAAAGTTGCAGCTTCCCGTAAGATATGTCGGTCTTGGCGAACGCATGGAGGATCTTACGGCCTTTTCACCTGACGAATTCGTAGAAGGCCTTCTCGAATGAAGGAAACAGCGAGGAATTTTCCATGGAGCCACGTGTAAAACTTGTCACAGGTATTCTCTACCCGGATCAGGTGTATCTCGAATGGGTGCATGAAAAACTTGAAGAACGTTTCGGACCATCGGAACGGAGCCTGTGGGGAATACCTTTTGACCATACTGATTACTACAGCGATATCGCTCCCCGCCTTTTCAAGGGGTTTCTCTCTTTCACCGGTCTGAGAGGAGCCGGAGGGCTGGCGGACTGGAAAACAGCTTCATGTGAACTGGAAAAACTGTCAGGATTGACAAGGAAAGTCAACATCGATCCAGGTTATCTCGATGGTGCAAGGCTTGTTCTTGCGTCCACAAAAGATCATGCCCACAGGATCTATCTCCGCGACGGGATTTTCGCCGAGGTTACGCTTCGCTATGCGAGAAAGACATGGCAGTCCTATGACCATACCTTCCCGGATTTCGCTTCCGGAATATACGACGCCTTCCTTGACGCCGTAAGAACCGATTGGTTGCGCGACGTCAAAGGCGAAAGGAAAGGATGACATCTTGTGATCGAACGATACAGCACATCCGACATGGATAAAATATGGTCGAGCGAAAACCGCTATGGGAAGTGGCTTCAAGTCGAACTCGCCGTCTGTCAGGCGTGGACGGAGGAAGGACGTATTCCACCGGAAACAAACGAGACGATCAAAAGAAAGGCATCTTTTGATGAAGAGCGCATACAGGAAATCGAGACGGAAGTTCATCATGACGTCATCGCCTTTGTTACCTCCGTCGCGGAAAGTGTGGGACCTGAAGGCCGCTTTATTCATCTGGGACTGACCAGCAGTGATGTTATCGACACAGCCACGTCATTGTTGCTTGGAGAAGCGATGGATGTCATCCTGTCTGATCTGGAAAGCCTGATGAATAGCATTTTTCAGCAGGCTGAAAAATACAGATATCTCCATTGCATTGGTCGAACACATGGCATTCATGCGGAACCTACGACCCTTGGTCTCAAAATGTTGAACTGGTACGATCAGCTGCTGCGGGACAAGAAGAGACTTACCCAGGCAAAACACACAACCAGGATCGGGAAAATTTCCGGGGCCGTGGGAACCTATGCACACTGTCCGCCCGGGATAGAGCGCAGGGTGTGCGAGATTCTGGGATTGCGTCCCGCACGTGTATCAACACAAATCATTCAGCGTGATGTTCATGCCGAAGCGTTAATCACCCTTGCCGTGCTTGGCGGCACGATTGAAAGAATAGCTCTGGAACTCAGGCATCTTCAGCGGACGGAAGTTCTCGAAACGGCGGAACCCTTTTCATCGAAACAGAAAGGCTCTTCTGCAATGCCTCACAAACGGAATCCTGTCCTGTCGGAGAAACTCTGCGGAATGGCCCGGCTGCTCAGGGCATATGCAAATGTCTCCCTGGAGAACATTGCCTTGTGGCATGAAAGAGACATCAGCCACTCTTCAACGGAAAGGGTCATATGGCCCGACAGTTTCCACATCACCCAGTACATGCTCAGAACCCTCTTGTCCATAATTCGTGACCTTGACGTCTTCGAGGAGAATATCGCGAGGAATCTTGAACTGACCAGGGGACTTATATTCAGTCAGAGGATCCTCCTGGCCCTGGTGGAAAGAGGTGTTGAAAGAGAAAAGGCCTACGAGGTTGTCCAGCGCAACGCCATGCAATCCTGGAAGGAGGGAAGCGATTTCCGTGATCTCTGTCTCCAGGACCCCTCGATAACCGGCGTTCTCGGAAAAGATTTTTTGAATTCTCTCTTCGATGTAGGGTATTATGTGAGATATGTGGATGAAATCTTCGACAGGTTTCGTGAATCGGAAGTCGAAGATCGGCAGTAGCGTCGTTTTTCTTTGAGATACAAACGAAGGGGGTGGGGAAAATTGGCTCAGCCTGAACGGAACATGGCCCTGGAACTTGTCCGGGGCACTGAAGCGGCCGCCATGTCGGCCGGTCGATGGATGGGCAGAGGGGACAAGAACGCTTGCGACAACGCCGCAGTCAACGCAATGAGATACATGCTGAACACCATCAGCATGGATGGAATTGTTGTCGTCGGAGAAGGCGAAAAGGACGAGGCCCCGATGCTTTTCAACGGAGAGGTACTCGGGACGGGTGAAGAGCCTCTTGTGGATATCGCCGTGGATCCCATAGACGGAACCCGGCTTCTCGCGTTTGGACGCCCCAATGCCATCAGCGTCGTTGCCATGTCGGAACGGGATACCATGTACGACCCCAAGCACATTTTCTACATGAACAAGATTGCGGCCGGTCCAGGGGCTGCAGATGCCATCGATATCGAAGCGCCTGTTTCGCAAAACCTGAAAAGCGTGGCCTCATCTCTTCACAAATCTGTAGAAGATGTGACCGTCGTCGTTCTCGATCGCCCCAGGCACGAACAGATAATATCAGAGATACGTGCGGTGGGGGCCAGGATCCGTCTTATTCCGGACGGTGACATCGCCGGAGCCCTGATGACCTGCAAGGAGGAAAGCGGCATCGACCTGCTTATCGGGATAGGCGGGTCACCCGAAGCCGTTGTCAGTGCCTGCGCATTAAAATGTGTCGGTGGAAACATGCAGTGCAAACTCTGGCCGCGGAATTCAGAGGAAGCGGCCCGATGCCGGGAACTTGGAATGGACCTTCAGCAGGTCTTCGGAATAAATGATCTCGTGACTTCCGACAACGTCTTTTTCGCTGCAACGGGAGTCACCGATGGCGAACTGCTCAAGGGAGTTCGCTATGAAGGAAACCGGATCAAGACAACCTCTCTCGTCATGCGTTCCAAAAGCGGCACCATCAGGTATGTTGACGCCATTCACAGCCTGACAAAACTGGAAATGTTCAGCGATATCGAGTACGGTCCAAAATACGAATAAAACGAATACCCGGAGCCGGAGGTGTCCAGCTCCGGGTATTTCTTTCTTTTCTCAGTCCTGTAAATCCTGCAAGTACGCGGCACCTACCGCTACCTGTCCCACAGAAACCGCCTCGTCATTGGGAGAAAGCGCGGAATGCCAGAGGGGTTCGAGATTTCTCCGTCTCATGGATGAAATCACCAGGGCAAGAAGCCGACGGTTTTGCCAGACTCCTCCCGACAGGACCACTTTCCTGATACCACAATCCACCGATACCTTGCGACACGCCTCGGTCAGTGATTCCGCAAGACCCAGGTGAAAGGCTCCAGCAATTGCATGTAACCCGATTTTCGGCCGGTTTTGGTAAACCCACTCCACAGCAGGCCGCCAATCTATTTTGTACCCACCGTCATCGTGATAGATATCAAAAGGGATTCTTCCGCCCGCTGACCGGTCAGAAGCAGCTTCCAGCTCCATTGCAGCCTGCCCGTCGTAGGTTATTCTGTCCCTGATCCCTGCCATGGCCGCAATGGCATCAAAAAGCCTTCCGCAAGACGAGGTCAGAGGCGCTTCATTTGCTGACGCAACGATGGCCGGAATTATTGCCCCATGATCGGGCCAGATCCTCGAAGCTTTTTCGATACCTTCTTCTTTACCAAAGGTTTCAACGAGCAGGGAAAGGGCATATCTCCAGGGTTCCATAATCGCCTTTTCTCCGCCAGGCAACGGGGCGGGTCGAAGGTTTCCCACCCTTTCGAAAGAGCGACAGTCGCCAAAGAGGATTTCTCCGCCCCATACGGTTCCGTCCGTTCCATATCCTGTCCCGTCCAGTATCAATCCCAAAGCCGGGCCTTCTATTGATTTTTCCAAAAGGCAGGAGGCCATATGGGCATGATGATGCTGGACCTCCAGGAAATCCGTTTCGCTGCCAAGCACCTTTTCTGCAATAAAACCTGAGACATATTGCGGATGCATGTCTTTTACAACAAGGCGCGGGGTGAATCTGAACAGATCCAGAAAATGCCGCAAGGTTTTTTCGTAATACAGGGCCGTTTCCAGGCGTTTGAGATCACCCAGATACTGGCTCGAAATGACGGATTTCCCCAGCGAAAAGGCAAATGTGGACTTCATCTCGGGACCGCTGGCAAGTACAGGAGGCAATTTTCTCGAAGCAACTATCGGGTGGGGAACGAATCCTCGGGCCCTGCGAAGAAGGATCTGCCTTTTTCCCGCAAAGGTCACGACGGAATCGTCAATCCTGTTTTGTATCTTCCGGTCGTGGAGAAGGAAGAAGTCGACAATACCCGACAGGTTTTCCAGGGCTTCCTCATTTGTCGCCAATATGGGACTTTCTGAAAAGTTGGCGCTGGTCATGATAAGCACGGGGATCCGTTCCATGATGAGATGGTGAAGCGGTGTATAGGGAAGCATGACGCCCAGCGTATCCTGGTTCGGGGCAACAAGTTCAGATACGTCCGCTGTTGTTTTTTTGGGACAGACCACAATGGGGCTTCGGGGTGAGAGCATCATCTGTCCGGCTTCAGGACTGATGTGAACCAGTTTTTTGGCCGTTTCCATGTCGCGGGCCATAACGGCGAAAGGCTTGTGAGGCCGCTGCTTGCGCTTCCTTAAAAGGGCAACGGGGGCTTTTTCCGGAAGACATGCAATGTGAAACCCACCCAGGCCCTTGATGGCCAAAATGCGCCCTTCAAGCAGATGATCCGCAGCAACATCAAGAGCATTCCCGCTGGTGGCAACGAGAGCTTCGCTTTTGCCCGCAATGAGCCGGACATGGGGCCCGCATTGTGGACAGGCAACAGGCTGCGCGTGAAACCTCCTGTCTCCGGGGTTCTTGTACTCTTCTTCGCAAAGGGGGCACATCCTGAATTCAGACATCGTCGTCATGGGCCTGTCGTAGGGAAGCTCGCGAATGATACTGTACCGCGGTCCGCAGTTGGTGCAGTTGATAAAAGGGTATCTGTAACGACGATCGCCGGGATCTTTCATTTCCCGAAGGCAATCATCACAGACAGCGATATCAGGGGGAATCAGGACTGTGTTTTCACGCTCCGCCTTGCTCGGCTGGATGACAAACTCCCCTGGCCGGACATGGACCTCTTCATCGGGACCGACTCGCGCAATATCCTGTATGTTCGCCAACGGAGGTGCGTCGGTAGCAATGCGGGATTCATATTCGTCCAGTTGTCGCTTCGTCCCGAAAAGCTCTATATGCACTCCCCGAGAGGTATTTGAAACCGTTCCGGAGAGACCTATCTCGTTTGCAAGGCGAAAACAAAAGGGGCGGAACCCGATGCCCTGAACCACCCCCGTTACGATAAGCATACGCTTTTTGTACATTGACAAGCCTCCAGTCTGAAGGCATTGTAATGCTGAGTTCAAAAGGGCTCAACCCCGGCCGGAACTGAAAATCATCCATCCGGCCAGACAAGGAGCAGATTCATGGGATTCTTTGAAAAAGGTCTCGTTCATGTGTATACAGGTAACGGAAAAGGGAAAACCACCTCAGCACTAGGGATGACCCTGCGTGTTGCAGGTCACGGGGGAAAGGTTGCGTTTATCCAGTTCATGAAGGGCTGGCCCCATTACGGAGAAACAGCAGGCCTGGCTGCTCTCGAGGGCGTAGATCACATCGTTACCGGCCGCCCCGATTTCGTTGACAGATTGCACCCGGATCCTGTGGATGTCGCCGAGGCTCGTCGAGGGTTCGAAAAGGCTGTCCAAATCTTGCAGGCGGGACATCATGACCTCGTGGTGCTTGACGAAATTCTGGTTGCCATTGATTATGGCCTGCTTTCCACCTTCCAGACTCTCGAAGCCCTCGTTTCAAGAGCTCCTCATGTCGAAACGGTACTCACGGGGAGAGGCGCCCCCCTGGAACTCATGGAATATGCAGATTACGTCACAGAAATGGTGGAGCGGAAACACCCTTTCAGGAAAGGAGTTGCAGGACGCAAGGGCGCGGAATATTGAACGCAAGACATCGTTGCGCACCTGCACGTCGAAAGGGCTGTCTCGAAAAGCAACGTAAATTATGCCAGGTGCTTCTGGAAGGGCTTTCATTTTTTCAGGAGTCGGTAAATCGTCGGGCACAGGGTAATTACCAAAAATACCAAAGTAAAGGATGAAATCAGCAATTGAAAATCATCGTCGGTTTCAGTGGCGGTATTGACAGTACGATGGCAGCCTGTTTCCTCCGTGAAGAGGGACATTCGGTTATTCCGGTGACACTTGTTTTCCATGAAGAAAACCGGGAGGAAACACTTTGGCGGGCCCGCACGGCTGCCATGACCGCAGGCCTGGACAAACCCATTGTCGTGGACGTGAGCGACCTTTTCCAGAAGCGCGTGATCCAATCCTTTCTTTCATCCTATGAACGGGGATGGACGCCTAATCCCTGCATTTATTGCAACGAAAAGGTAAAATTCAACGGCCTTTTCGAAGTCGCAGGCCAGCTTGGCTGCAAAGCCGTAGCAACGGGACACTATGCAAGAATGGGCAATGGACGGCGTTCGGGGCTTTTCAAGGGGATAGACCCCAGGAAGGATCAAAGTTACATGCTGTATCGTCTTCCTCAAGATTGGTATGAAACGATACATTTTCCACTAGGCTGCCGGACGAAGGAAGAGATCAAGCTAAGGGCCGAAAACCTTTTCCCGGCGCTGAAGGACATAACCGTCGAAAGCACTGATTTGTGTTTTCTGGCAAAAGGACGGCTCCCTGATTTTCTCGAAGAGAACGTGAGCAATAGTCCCGGAGAAATTGTTACCATCGACGGGGAAACCATCGGCACACATCACGGCCTTTCGCAATACACCATAGGCCAGCGTCAGGGACTGGGACTTTCAAACGGTCCGTGGTTTGTGGTGGACAAAGTCACTACATCCAACAGACTGGTGGTCGGTCGAAGGAACAACCTTGCCGTCAATGTGGTAGAATGTTCCGACATCGTTTTGCACGAGGATCTCTTTGCGGGCCAGGTCGTCTCGATGCGGCACCGCTACAGGACGCCTTTCGTCAATTCCGAGGTCCTTTCCATTTCGCAGGAAAAACTCCGAATCTTATGTCATGAACCTGCCTGTGGTGTCGCACCGGGACAATCTGCGGTGCTTTATTCCGGTGATAGAATCATCGGAGGTGGTATCATTGAAAAAACCTATTGGAGGAGGCCTTCCCATGAAGCAAACACCTCACCCTCTGAAAGCTGAAGATCTTCGAAAACGGACGGATCCGACGTCCCTCGGCCTCGAGTCGACCCGGGATGTTGGTTGTCTGGATGCACTCATCGGCCAGGAACGGGCTGTCAATTCCATTTCATTCGGTCTGGAAGTCCAGCACAAGGGATACAATATCTTCGTCGTTGGTGATCATGGGAGCGGGCGAACGACGTATTCCCTCGAAAGGATACGCAGCAAGGCAAAATCGGAACAAACGCCCGACGACCTGATTTACGTCTACAATTTCAAAAATCCCGACGAGCCGTTGGCGATAAGCGTTCCTGCCGGTCAGGGTGAAAAGCTTGCGGAGCACCTGGATGAACTCGTGGAAGAACTGAAAAACACCCTGAGTAAAGCCTTCGAGAACAGCCAGTATGAAGACGCCAAGGCTCAGCTCGTGAAGGAATTCCAGGAAAAGGTGAATTCCCTGATGGAGGAGCTGCGTTCGTGGGCCTCAGAAAAAGGCTTTGCCATCAAGAGGACCCCCCAGGGATTCGTCAACATCCCCCTCGTTGACGACCAAGAAGAAGAAAGCGAAGAAGACGATCAGGGTGAAGACAAATCGCCTGAAGAACAGACGGAAGAGACAAAACGAGACAACGGTCGACCCAAAAAGAAAGAAATGCAGCAGGAAGATTTCGAATCCCTTTCAGAAGAAGACAAGAAGGCGCTGCAGGAAGCTTCCGAGGAAGTATCCCAAAAAACACTTGAAGTTTTGCGAAACATCAGGGACAAGGAGAAAAAACTCAAGGAGAAGATTCGGGAGCTTGAAGCCGAAATCTGCAGAACGGCTATACGGCCATATCTTCAGGAGACGAAAGACCGCTTCGGGGCCGAAGGAAAGCTCGGCGAGTGGATTGATGCGCTCACTGAAGACATCATTGAAAACTTCAATCTTTTTGTCGCCGCCGCCAGGGATGACTCCGGAGCCGAAGTGGATTTCAGCCGTTATTCTGTCAACGTTTTCGTCAGTAACGCTCCTGAATCAGGGGCTCCTGTCGTTTGGGAAACCAATCCCACCTATTACAACCTTTGCGGCAAAATAGAATACGAGAGCAAGCAGGGCGTGCTGACCACGGATTTCAAAAAAATTGTCGCCGGAGCGGTTCACAGGGCCAATGGCGGCTACCTGGTACTCCATATCGAGGAAGTTCTCAGGAATTTCATGTCCTGGGATGCCCTCAAGCGAGCCCTCAGAACACAGGAACTGGCTGTTGAAAACCTGAGCGAACAACTGGGCGTAATTCCCGTATCTTCTCTTAGGCCCCAGCCGGTCCAGCTGAAAGTGAAAGTAGTCCTCATCGGGACACCCTGGTTGTATTACCTTCTCAATATCTATGATCCGGAATTCCAGAAGCTTTTCAAGATCAAGGCGGATTTCGACGTTGACATGCCGAGAACACTCTCGACGGAACAGCAAATGGCTTGTTTCGTGGGCAGCTACGTTACCAAGGAGGGGCATCGGCATTTTACGGCTGACGGAATTGCGGAACTTATCGAGTGGTCCTCACGCCTTGCCGGACATTCAGGACGGATGTCGACCCAGTTCAACAAAATCACCGAAATTATTGTCGAAGCTTCGGCATGGGCGGGAACGGAAGGCAAGGAAATGGTCCACGCCGAACATGTCAGAAAAGCCCTCAAGGAGAAAACCTTCAGGGTAAACCTGATAGAGGAGCGCTTGAAGAGGGCGTTTTCGGAAGAAACCATACGGATTCAGACGGAAGGCAATCTGATTGGTCAGATTAACGGCCTGACCGTCGTAGACATGCGGGATCACGTTTTCGGACACCCCGTAAGGATCACGGCAAACGTCTATATGGGTACAGAAGGCATCGTCAATATTGAACGGGAAGTCAAGATGACCGGTCCCATTCACAACAAGGGACTTTTGATACTGGGCAGTTACCTTGGCAAAAAATATGCCCAGGACATGCCGCTTTCCGTCACGGCAAGGATTACCTTCGAACAAACCTACTCCGGTGTCGAAGGCGACAGCGCATCATCGACGGAACTTTACTGCCTGCTTTCGGCGCTCTCGGATGTCCCCTTGAAACAGGGCGTAGCCGTTACGGGGTCGGTGGATCAGCATGGCAACATCCAGCCTATCGGCGGAGTCAACGAGAAAATTGAGGGGTTCTTCGAATATTGCAAAACTTCGGGACTGACCGGAGACCAGGGCGTTATTATCCCGCATCGCAACATCCAGAATCTCATGCTGGACCATGACGTGATAGAAGCCGTGAACGAAGGGCAATTCCACATCTGGCCGGTTGAAACCATTGATGAGGGAATCGAAATTCTCACCGGTGTGGAAGCCGGCGTACCCGATGAAAATGGTTGCTACCCGTCCGATTCCATCCATGGCAAGGCCATGGCGAAACTGCATGAGTGGATGAAAAAAGCGGCGAGGCTGCGGAAAAACGTTGAAGCCCTGGGCGAAGCCTGCCGCGGCGGAACCGAGGATGAAAACGGGGAAGAGGACAACGGAGGCGAAGAACCGGATGGCTCCTCAGGTGTCTGTTGACACACAAAGCGAACCCGGAAAGGGA
>CAZERC010000029.1:0-16680 GCA_964515395.1 uncultured Synergistaceae bacterium
TCGTCAGGTGGCTCAGGGCGATGGCTCCGGCGATCTCCTCCCGGCTTCTGCCGTCATGCTCGCCCACGATGTAAACGGGCAGGATGGCCGTGATGCCGTGGTTCCCGCTTCCGGCGCTGCTCATGACGGCCAGCGGGGCGCCGCCCATCCGCGCGTCCGAAGCCGCCGCACACCAGGCCTTGACCTTGGCCGGGAGCCCCGCTTCGGTGTTCCAGCTTGCGCCGGCCAGTTCCCGGATCATGGACCCGAAACCCAGACCGATGTCATTGTCGAAGCCGTACTCCGCCACGGCCACATTCATGAGGGCGCCTTCCATGATATGGTCCACATCATCGGCGTCCATCTCGTCAAGGACGGATACCGTCTGGCGCCAGGACAAGGTCTCGATCTGGCTGGATACGGGGATATCCCCGGTTTTCGAATTTCCCCTGGATGCGGGGGAACCGGCGGATTCGATGACGGTGCCGTCTTTTTCCACCTGCACGATCCCCGTGTGGGATCCCTCGATGACGCAGGCCGCCCGCTCGCCTGAAGCCGAGATAACCTCCGACCTGATAAAAACACCGTTCCGCTTCAGGTCCGGCACGATCCGGACCTTTCCCTCGTCGACCATGGCCACAGCCTTTTTGACATGATCCGGCCTGCAGGGTTTCAGCACCTCAAGCCCCAGTGCCGACTCCCCGCAGAGGGCGCCCAGCGCGGCGGCCACGGGGTTTCCCTTGAGACCGTCCGTCCCGGGTATTCCCACGTACATGCCGTTTTTGTAGATGTTCGAACTCACCGTTGCCTCGATGGATTCCACGTTCCTGTCGGACAGTTCCTCACACGCCCGGGCGACGCTCAACGCGACCGCTCCGGGCTCGGTACAGCCCAAGGCCGGCTTGACTTCCTCCTTCAGAAACTGCTTCAGCGTGAACATCCGCTCCCATCCCCCCGGTGATAATATCGAAGTCGCAATCTGCGGAAAATTTCAAATAGGCAGGCACCTGCTGTTTTGAGTATACCAAGAGTCGACCTGATCGATAATCTGTTTCGATACCAGAACCCGGAGGTTGTTGTATCATATGAGGAAAACCGGGTGACCGGAGCAAGAGTGGAGGGAAGGATAATGAGAAGATCGATCGTCTTGCTGGCAGCTGTTTTTGCGGTGGTGGCGCTCTCGGCCGGCCTGGCGGCCGCCGCGCCCCTGACGGTGAAACTGGCCTACAACGGACCTCCGGACGCAGAAAGCAACGCCGTCCACGCCTTTGCGGTGAACTTCGCCAAATTCGTCGAGGAAGGCACCGACGGCGCCATAACAATGGACTTTTTCCCCGACAGCCAGCTGGGGACGGAGGAGGAGCGCATGGAGCTCCTCATGAAAAGCGGCCTGAACCAGCCCATCATCAACATCGCATCTTTTGCCGGCATGGCTCCCGTCTTCCCCGAGATCTACGCTTCCGCCGTGCCTTTCATGTTCGACAGTTACGAAGCGGCCCACATCTTCTTCGACAAGAGCCGTTACTGGAACCGGGCACAGGAGACTTTCCGGGAGAAAACCGGGGCCGTGCTTCTTGAAGCCGTCGAGGAAGGCGGGTTCCTGGCCTTTACCAATTCCAAGCGGCCCATCCACAGCCCGGAGGATTTCAAGGGGCTGAGGTTCCGGGCCATGGACGAGGGGCAGATCGCCATCTACGAGGCCTTCGGCGCCAGCGGCACGCCCATTCCCTGGACGGAACTCTACATGGCGCTCAAGACGGGCGTCGTCGACGGCCAGATGAACCCCGCCATGTACATCATCATCGGGAGCCTCTACGAAGTCCAGGACTACATGACCCTGGCCAACATCCAGTACTCCGACCAGTTTCTGGTGATCAACGGCGACCTCTTCGACTCCCTTACGCCCGAGCAGCAGGAGGTCGTTGTCGATGCGGCCAAGCGGGCCAACGTCATCAGCCGCCGCGAGGTTGAGGCCGCCGACGCCGAACAGATCGAATTCCTCAAGGAACAGGGCATGGAAGTCTACGCCCCCACGGAGGAAGAGATGAACCAGTTCCGTGACCAGGGGCAGTCAGCCTTTATCGAGTGGGTCAAGAGCAAGGTCGGCGACGAATGGCTCGACCTGGCCCTGGAGTGCGCCGCCAACGCCAACGAGAAGGCCGCGGCCGAGTAGCCTTTACGTGATCCCATGGACGCCCGCAAAGCGGCTGAACGCCTTGAAACCGTAACGGCCGTGGCGGCCTGTTCCCTTCTGGCCGTAAACATCGCCGATATTCTCCTGGGCGTCTTCGCGCGCTACCTCCTCAAGAGTTCCCTTGTCTGGACCGAGGAGGTGGCGCGCTATACTCTCGTGTGGTTCGTCATGATCGGGGCCTCCTGCGCCTTCCGTCACGGCGACCACATGGCCATCGACTTTCTTGTCCCCCGGTTCCCTGCCCCCCTCAGGCGCCTTGCCGGCGTGCTCCGCTTTTGCATCGCCCTCTTTGTCCTGGCCTTTCTCATCTGGTACGGCGCCAAAAACGTCTCCGGCCTCTGGGAGATGCGGACCATGGCCCTGGGCATCCCCAAGGCGATCGTCCTCATGGCCGTCCCTGTGGGGATGGGACTCCTTCTGGCGCAGCACCTGCTGTGGATCCTTTACCGGGAAAGGGAGGAATGAACTGTGGCCGCCCTGCTGCTGCTTTTTCTGTTCTTCGCCCTCATGCTTATCGGCTCGCCCCTCTACGTGTCGCTTCTTTTTACAGGCATTGTCGGCATCTTCACCACGGGAGGCGTCGAGCTCCTCAGGGTGGTGCCCCAGCAGTTTTTCGGCGGCATGGACGTTTTTTCCCTCATGGCCATCCCCTTTTTCATCATGACGGGCATCATGATGAACAAAAGCGGCCTCACCGACAGGCTCATCGAGCTGAGCCGCCTTCTGGTCGGGTCCGTCCGGGGCGGCCTGGGCTACGTCAACGTGGTGAGCGGCATTATCCTGGCCGGTGTCAACGGGTCGGCGGCGGCCGACGCCTCGGCCCTCTCGTCGATTCTGATTCCGGCCATGGTCAAGGAGGGCTTTCCCCGGCCTTACGCGGCTGGGCTCACGGCGGGCAGCTCCCTGATCGGCCCCATCATCCCGCCCAGCATCTTCATGATCATCTACGCTTCCATGACAAACACGTCCGTTGGAGGACTCTTCGCTGCGGGCATCCTGCCCGGCATTACGCTGGGAGCGGCCTTCATGGCGATGAACGCATGGTTCTCCGTCCGGCACAACGTCCCCAAGGCCGACGCCAGGGACGTCCGTTCGAGGGCCAGGCAGATCCTGCTTTCTTCAATACCATCCCTCATCGCGCCCTTTATCATCATCGGGGGCATCATCACGGGGGTGGTCACCCCCACCGAATCCGGGGCCCTGGCCGTGGCCTACTGCGCGGCCGCAGGGTTCTTCTGGACCAGGGAGCTTTCCCTTCGGAGCCTTTGGGACGGCCTGTACGAGACGGTCCGACTGACCAGCGCCATCTTCCTCATCATGGGGGCGGCCACGGTGGTCGGCTGGTACCTCAAGTGGGAACGGGTGACCTGGCGTCTTTCGGTCCTCATCGAGCAGGCCGGGCTTATCGAGCATCCATGGGCCCTTCTGATCGTCCTGAGCGGCGTCATCTTCCTCATCGGCATGTTCATGGAAGAAGTGGCGGTACTCACGCTTTTGACGCCCATCTTCGCCCCCCTGGCCATGAAGGCCGGCGTCGACCCCTTCCACTTCGGCATCGTCATGACCCTGAACGTCACCATCGCCCTCATCACCCCGCCCGTGGGGGCCTGCAACTACATCGTCGCCGCCGTGGGGAACGTCCCCATCGGCAAGCTCTTCCGCGCTATCTGGCCATTTATTGCCGTGGCTTTGGCGGTGCTTTTGTGCATTATCTCCTTCCCCTGGATCACCGTCGCCCTGCCCCGGGCCCTCGGGCTTTGAATCTTTCCGAAACCCGCTTGTTTAAAAAAGGCGGGACCAGGCCGATGCCCGGTCCCGCAGATCGTCCTTTTCCGTCCTTTTGCGGCTCTTGTGCCTGGGACCTTACAGGTAAAACAACGGCAGGCTCGCCATGACCTTGGCATCCTCCACAAGGTTGTCGATCCTGGCGTACTCGTCAGCCCGGTGGGCCATCTCATCGAGGGACGCCCACACCACGGCAGGAATCCCGCGTTTCCTGAAAAAGGCAGCGAAGGTACCCCCGCCGATACCGCCGACGAAGGCCTCCTTTCCCCGCAGGTCCGAGATTGCGTGTTTCACGGCCTTCACGATGGGCGACTTTGGATCCGTCGGTTCCGGCGCGTCGAGCCGCTGGGGTGTTTCGAAACTGAACCGGGGAAGTTCGCCTTCCGCGAACTCGTCACGCACCTGTTCGGCCAGATCCCGCGCATCATCCAGGATTTCCTCCGTCGTGAAACCTGGCAGGATCCTGCAGTCGAAAACCAGTTCGTGCTCGCCGGGAACAATATTGGGTGAACCCGACGGGTTTGAGACCATGGTGGGCTCGAAGGTGCTCTCCGGGGGTTCGAAGAGGTCGTCCGAAGCGGCGTACTTTTCATGAAGCAGCCTGTCCAGCCGCTGGGCATATTCCAGGGCGATCCTGTGGGCATTCATCCCCTTTTGGGGCATGCTGGCGTGCACCTGGCGACCCTCGACCCTGACCTTCAGCCAGAGGATGCTCTTTTCCGCCGTCTCGATGAAGGTCCCCTCCCCGTCTCCTCCGTCCGGGACGAGGACAAAATCACGCTCCCCGAACAGTTCCGGATGGTTTTCCACGAGCCACCGCAGCCCGTGGGCGCTTCCCGTTTCCTCGTCGCTGACGAAAGCCAGAACGACGGATCCCTTCGGCCTGATCCCCAGGTTCATCATGGCCCGCACCGCATAAAGAGACGAAACGACGCTCTGGCCGTTGTCCTCGCTCCCGCGGCCGTAGACCTTCCCGTCCTTGACCAGGGGGCTGAAAGGTTCCGTGACCGTCCATTTCCCGGGGTCCCCCGGCGGAACCACGTCGAGGTGGGTGAGAATCCAGAGCCTCGGAGCTTCGGGGTCCTCACCTTCATAAAAGGCCAGGATGTTCGGCCTCACACCCTTTTTCGCGCGTTCGTCGGGGGCGTCATACTGCTCGATCCTGTCGAAAGACCAGCCTTCGAGGATCTCCCTGAGCGCCGCCGCCTTGTCCCATTCGCCTTCATACCCGTAATCCGGGCTGATGGCCGGGATCATGATCAGCTTCGTCAAGGTCGAGACCATCTCGTCCCTCAGGTTTTCCACTTCGGCACACAGCTTCTTCTGATCCGCCATTTCCGTCACACCCCCGTAACCGTTCTTTCTTCCGGGCTTTTGAGGTCGATCAAATGCCGCCTGCGCAGGTCCATGAGAAAGACCACCAGCCGTTCGTAGAGGGGTTCCGCCTCTTCGCCGAACCGTTCCCGAAGGCGGTTTCCGATCTCCCTGACGCTGCGCTTTCCGTCACAAAGATTCCACACGAAAGCCCCTTGCCCGTCGAGCTTCAGCTTCCGGTAACCACCGTGAATCCGCTTCGCAAGGAAGTCGAGGAGGGAGTCCATGGGAATCAGCAGAACCACTCCCCCCTCATCTTCCGAGGTTTTTACGTCCTCATTCGGTTCCGGCACCAGGTCAAGCCATGCTTCCAGGTTCTCTTTTGCATCCACGAAAGAGTGCTCCCGAGACACATCAGGCCTTCTTCGTTCCGGTCCTGAAGAGCCAGGCCATGACCGCCACCACAAGCAGGATCCCGAGGATATTGCTGCTGAAGCCTATCGAAGGCACGGCGCCCATGACGATCAGCGCCGCGAAAATGATCCCCATAAGGGCTTCACCGGCAATGAGCCCGGCGGCACCCAGAGTCCCCGGATCGGTGGGCGAAACTTCAGAACCGCTTCCTTTCGCCCTGTTCACCAAATATTTCACGAGCCCGCCGAGGAAAATGGGGACACCAAGGCTCAGGGGCAGGTAAATCCCGACAGCCACGGGCATGACGGGCGTCCTGAAACTCGCCTTCCTCGCCGCCAGATACTCGTCCAGGACGATCAGCACCACGGCGATCCCCGCCCCGATGAAGACCATGGTCCATTCGAGGGTCCCCTCAAAGACACCCTCGGTGACCTTGGCCATCAAAAAGGCCTGTGGAGCCGCCAGGGCACCTTCTTTCGCCGTTTCCGTCCCGGCGATGCCGTAGGCCTGGATGAGCAGGTTGAGCACCGGGACCATCACCAGGGCGGAAAAGACTATGCCAACGATTTCAAAGACCTGCTGCCGTTTCGGTGTGGCGCCCACCAGGTAGCCCGTGGCCAGATCCTGCATGGTGTCGCCCGAAATTGCCGCCGCGGTGCAGATAACGGCCGCCACGAGAATGGTGGCCACCATTCCCTCGGTCCCGACGAGGCCCAGAGCCTTCAGAAGCAGCGCCGTGAACAAAAGGCTCATGATGGTGATTCCCGAAACGGGGTTGTTCGAGGATCCGACCACACCGGCAAGGTATCCCGCAATGGCGCTTCCGAAGAAACCGACCACGAGCATGACCACCGCCAGGACCGCGGCGATCCCCACGGACCCGATGATGTTGGAGTAGAGGAAGAACAGGGGGATGATGAACGCCGCAATCAGGATGAGGACTATGTTGATGGGCATGTCCTCCTCCGTTCTTGGAACGGACTTCCCGCTCTGCCTGTGACGGGCGGCGGCAAGACCTGCACTGAGCCCGCTGGAAATGGGGCCCCGCAATTTCAACAGGCTGAACAAACCGCCGACGACCATGGCGCCGACGCCCATGTAGCGGATCTTCGAACTCCATATCGTCCAGGCCAGATCAAGGGCTCCCATTCCTTCGGGATTCCCGGTCTGTGCCACGTAGAGCGGGATGGCCACGAACCAGGCGATGGCACCCCCGAGGAAAATCATAAACCCGATATTCAGGCCCACGATATACCCGACGCTGATAAGGGCGACGGACAGGTCGCTCCCGAAGTACAGGATCTTCGACCCCGCCATCTTCGCCGCCTCCACCGTCCCGGACCACATTCCGGCGTTGCCGAGGAACTTGAATATCCCGCCGAAGATGCCGCCATAGAAAATGGGCCTGGCTTGGCTGCCTCCCTTGTCTCCGGCGATGAGCACTTCTGCGCAGGCGGTCCCTTCGGGGTAGGGAAGTTTTTCCTCGGAGATGAAGGCCCTCCTGAGGGCGATGGTGAAAAGGGCCCCCAGCGAGCCGCCCAGAACGGAAATGGTGGTTATGACGCCATAGGGGAATTCCGTGTACTGCCCGAGAACGACCAACGCCGGGAAGGTGAAAATGACCCCTGCCGCCAGGGATTCACCCGCCGATGCGGCCGTCTGGACCATGTTGTTTTCCAGAATGTTCTTGTCCTTGAAAGCCAGCAGGACGGCCATGGAAATGACCGCCGCGGGAATACTGGCCGAAACGGTCATACCGGCGTACATTCCCAGATACGCGTTTGCACCACCCATGATGATGGCCAGAAGGATACCGATAATAAAAGCCTTGACGGTATATTCCGGCATCGACTTTTCCGCTGGAACGTAGGGTTTCGAATTCATGATACCGCCTCCTTGAATAGTTATGCCGACCCGGCAAGCCGGCCTGCCGGATGTCGTGTTCAAAAATTCACATTTTCAAATCTTAACATTCATGCTGTGCAAAACCCCCGAAACACCACACTTTCCTTGGTCGGTCACACTTCTAGTGTTATAAAACTTTCCAACCATTTGTCAATGTTATTTATATAAGTGTCAGAATTTTCTGGTTATAACAGCCGACTTCATCATTCAGCCGATCAATGGCCTAAGTGCTGTAAAAACGAAATTATCCATTCCCTGTTGCCTTTTCTGAGCTATTTGCCCATGCGGACGACGATCCGGTGTTTTACCGGATCACGGTCAAGCCGGACCACCCCATCCTCCATGCGTTGACCGTCCATCTCGACCCAGGCGACGCCGTGTTCGCAATGTTCCGGGTTTTCGACATGGATCTCGTACAACGCCTCTCCATGACGGTAGCTCATCTGAAACCCGTCCCACCACCCGGGGATGACCGGGGTGATCTGCATGGTTTGTCCACGCAACTTCAGGCCCAGCATCTCTTCCACCCAGGCCCGATACATCCACGCCGCCGAACCGGTATACCAGGACCAGCCGCCCCGGCCGATCCGCCCAGGCAGACGGTAGACGTCGGCGGCCACCGCGTAGGGTTCGACCCCATAGCGCCGGACGGATCCCGGTTCCTGTGCGTGTTCTGTCGGGTTGAGCATTCGCAGGATCTCGGCCGCCCGGGTTCCATCTTTGCGATGCGCAAAGGCAATGGCCAGCCAGATGGCGGCGTGGGTATACTGGCCGCCATTTTCCCTGACGCCGGGAGGATAGCCCTTGATATACCCGGGAGATGGTTCTGATCTGTCGAAGGGGGGTTCAAAAAGCAGGACCAGCCCTTCATCCTTGCGGACAAGATGGCTCCAGGCCGAATCCAGGGCTTTTTCGGCACGGACCGGATCAGCCGCGGCGCCACTGAGCCAGGCCCAGGATTGCGGCAGGGAATCGATCCGCGCTTCGGAATTCCCCGCGGAACCAAGAGGTGTCCCATCGTCAAAGGTAGCCCGCAGATACCACTCCCCGTCCCAGGCGAATTTCTCGATGTTCTCTATCAGCCTTTGCCGGTCCAGACCATATGACCGGGCCAGCTCGGGCTGGTCCATCAGGACTGACATCTCTTCCATTTCTCCCATGACGGCCACCATGAACCAGGCCAGCCATACGCTCTCGCCCCGGCCCATCGCCCCAACCAGGTTCATTCCATCGTTCCAGTCCCCGCCCCCCATCAAAGGGAGGCCATGAACTCCAAAACTTCGGCTATGGGTCAACGCCCTTCGGCAGTGTTCGAAGAGCGTGGCGCTTTCGGAAGAAACCCCAGGCGTCTGGAACATCTCGCTCTGATCGTCCTTCAACACGGGTGCGTCCAGAAAGGGGACAATTTCATTCAGGATACCCCGATCGGCGGTGATCCGCAGGTATTGCGCGACGACAAATGGAAGCCACAGAAGATCGTCGGAGATCCTCGAGCGGATCCCTCCTCCTCCCGGCGGATGCCACCAGTGCTGTACGTCGCCCTCCTTGAACTGACGGCTTGCCGCAAGCAGGATGTGGTCGCGCGCCAAAAGGGGATCTGCATAAAGCAGTGCCATAACGTCCTGCAGCTGATCGCGGAAACCGAAGGCGCCGCCGGACTGATAAAAACCGGAGCGCCCCCAGATCCGGCAGCTCAGGCTTTGATAGAGCAGCCAGCGGTTTATCATGAGGTCAACGGCAGGCTCGGGGGTGCGGATCTGAATGGTGCCAAGGAGATCGTCCCACCAAGTCCAGGTTTTTTGGAGCGCCGCCTCCAGCGCAACATCGTCCCGATAGGCGACGATGATGTCGTGGACCTGCGAGGGCGATGATGCCTGACCCAGCATGAAGGTGATCTCCCTCCGTTCGCCCGGATCGAGATCGATGGTGACCCGCAACGCGGCGCACGGATCCAGTGCGGCTCCTGTCCGCCGTGAAAGGTCGACATATTCCATACCCTCCGGATCGCCCGGCGATCGGTTCCGGCCCAGAAAGTCCTTGCGGTCGCCCGTGTAAGACGCAGGGGGCACGCTCATCGCCGCGAAGGCCACCCAGTCGCCGTAATCGGGATTGTAACGATTTCGGGCGATCATTGCCTTGAGCTCGTTGTCCCAGCTTGTCACGACATGCATCCGGGAAGATTCGCGATCCTCGCCGAGGGTCCATTCGACGAAATACGTCAGCGACAACTTTCGCGGTTCGCCGGTGTCGTTGCGCAAGACCAGCCGCTGCAGCTTGACTGGATCCCCCCCCTGCTCGTTCAAGGGGACAAAGACGGTCAGCTCCTGCTCTATGCCGTGACTGTTATGTTCGAATACCGTGTAACCCGCCCCATGCCTGGCCCTGTAAGCCGTTTCTTCACGAACGGGTGACGCCGTCGGTGTCCAGTAGACTCCCGTTTCCTCGTCCCTTATATAGATCGCTTCAGCCGACGGATCCATCACCGGGTCATTTGACCATTGAGTCAGACGATTGCGCTGGCTGTTCCCCTGCCAGGTAAAACCGGCCCCGGTTTCACTGATCATCGTCCCGAAGGTCCGGTTCGAGATGACGTTGACCCAGGGCGCGGGTGTGTTTACGCCTGGACCGAGGTATATCGCATATTCGCGCCCGTCAGGAGTGAAACCGCCCAGACTGTTAAAAAACAGGAGCTCCCTGAAGGGCAGAGCCGCCGGGATGTTCCGGGGGCGACGTTTTCTGACCACGGGTTTCGATGAATCGGGTGCGTTTCGCACCAGCGCTCCCAACTGTTTGGGCAGGGAACCGTAGCCGGCGACCATCACCACACCCGCCACGGCCTGCAACAGCGTAAGATCTTCCGCCGGGATCATTTCCGTGCTGAGCAAATAGACTCCACCGGAGCCGTCTCCCCCCGTATCGGCCGCATTCGACCGGATGAGGTGTTCGAGTTCTTCCCTCAGCGGCTGCGCATAGCCGACAGCTTCATCGTTAAGGATCACCAGATCGACCACGAGTCCGTGTCGACGCCAATACGTGTGCGCTTGAAGCATTTTTCGTATCAACCCCAGATCCTGTGATTCGCTGATGGAAACCAGAACCACGGGCACGTCACCTGAAATGCCGTATGTCCATAATCCCGCCTGTCCCTTATGGTTTTCGGCAATGCGTTCCGCACCTGAACGAAGGAAGGAATCGGGATAGATCAGGTACCCCGCGAGTTGCTGGAAAAGACGCGTATCCTCGGGCTGTATGCGAAGCAGCCGGAGTTCAAGCAGTGCCGAAGCCCAGACAAAATCCATTGCCCGGTCGATGGCGTGAGGATCACCGTATTTGTTCAACAGGGCTGTAACCTGTTCGCGCTCCCGACCGGCCGCCAGGATCAGTGAAACCTGGACTTTCTGGCCGGGAGCCAGGGTAAGGTCCCGGCGCAGACTGAGAACGGGATCGAGGACAAACCCCTGGCTGTTGCCAGGTTCCTGTCTGGCACCCGGAGGATCGGCGAGCGTCCCGTTGCGGCCGATAAAACGCCCCCTGTCGGTTTCAAAGCGCAAGGCTTCATCCGCGGATCCATTGGAAGCTTTCTCCACCGTAAACCGGTGCGCGACAAAGACGGGGGACTCGCTGCTGCTGCGGAGCCTGCGCCAGGCAAGAAGAGCATGCTGCTCCGGCAGCGCCTCGGTCTGGATAAACATCTTGTTGAACACCGGATGCTGCCGGTCCGCATTGTGCGGTGCGAGAGCCGGTTCGACATAACTCGTCAGTTCCAGCCTGCGGGTACGGGAGGATCGATTTGTGATCGTCATACGCCGGATCTCCACATCGTCCTCCGGCGCGACGATGATCTCGGTGTCACACTCGATGTCATTGTCGAGGCGCCTGAACCGTGCACGGTCCAATGTGAAGCTGACGTCATACTGCTCCGCCGTTCCGCCTGTCGGATGATAGCCGCTGCACCACAACAGTTTCGAATCGACGTCATGGATGTAGCAGAAGGTTCCAAAGGGATCACTGGTCGGATCCGACCTCCACCGCGTTATGTCGATGTCGCCCCAGCGACTGTAGCCGCCGCCCGCGGCCGTCACCATGAGGCCATATTGACCGTTGCCCAACAGGTGGGTCCTGGGTGTGACCGTGTGGGGCGTTTCAAACTGCCTGACCGCAGGCTCAACTTCTCCGACGGCCGACACGGACGTGATCCGTTCGCGCGTCGCAATGTGATGCAGCGGAGGAAGGTCCGGAACGCGCTCCTGCAGCAAAGGATCAAATGTACGCACTCGCGGGTCGGAGGAAAAATGACGTCGCAGGCTTCCGTCGTGCAGCAAATTATCCAGCGCCAGGAAACTCATGCCCTGATGATGGGCCATATAGGCTCGGACAACCACTCCCGGCTCGCCGTCGCGGTTTGGCTGCCGGCTGTAATCCAGGGCTTCGTAATAGCCGTAATCGCTCAACAATTTCAGTGCATCCAGACGTCTCAAATTCTGCACGGCCTTTTGCGGTGCGATCTCGATGGCCAGAAAGGAAGCGTAAGGTGCGACCACGAGCTTCTGCGCAGAGGCACGATGAAGCGCCAGTTCCGGCACCCCGAAGGCAAAGTATTGATACGTCTTGTTATGATCCAGGTCCCCGAAAGCGCTCTCCGAGATCCCCCACGGCGTCCCGTTCTTTTTGCCATAGGCGATCTGGATCTCCACGGCTTCTTCCGCGGCTTTGCCCAGCAACGAATTCCCGTAGGAGTTCTGGAAAAGCAGGGGCATCAGGTATTCGAACATCGTTCCGGTCCAACTGAGCAGCACCCGACGTCGGCCGATGGAGCCGTAGGGACGGCTCATGGCAAACCAATGCGCGGGAGGGATATCTCCCCGTGCGATGGCGACGAAACTTCCCAGACGCGCTTCACTTGCAAGAAGATCATAATAGGCTCTATCCAGACGCCCTTCCGAGGCATTGAATCCGACCGAAAAGAGCCGGCGTTCGGCGTTGTAAAGAAAACTCATGTTGATAGAAGCGGAGAGTTCGCGGCAGGAACGGGAGATCTTCTCAACGGCGGCCAGCGTTTCACCGGCAAGCCATTTTGATCGATCGAAAGCTTCCGTAACGCGGTCGATCCAGTTTGTCATTTCGTTCCCGATCCCGCCTTTACCCTCCAAAGAACGCTTTCGGATCGCCACAAGGGACGAAATACAGGATACGTTTCCGTCAGCGAGATCCTTCAGTGACGGCACGGAATGCGTTACCCGGCGAAAAGACGGTATTGCTTCCGGGATCAGTTCACTCAATTCTTTTTCGGTCTTCTCGGCCAGGATTTCGATCCATTCAAGATACCTGTCGGCAATGCTCAGCCAGGCCGCATATTGACCCTGTATCTGACCGACCCAATAAGCCGCGTCCTTTGAACCAGAAGCAACACCACTCACCTCTTCGGCAAGCTCGCCGACGCTGCGCTCCGCCCGCCGCAGAAGGTGACGGGCCTCCAGGAAGTTTTCCGGAGGAGATTCCCACGCGTCCATCAGTTCATCCAGCCCGTGTTTTACCATACCGGAAAGCTTCGTCCCGCCGACGGTTTGCCGCAGGACCTCTCCGGTATCCCGCAGACCCCTAAAGGCTTCCCCGTCAAACAGCGGTTCCCGTACCAGAGATCCAAGCCCCTGGTCCAGTGTCCACAAGGCGCCGAGCAGGTTGCCGCTATCCACAGTGGAGACATAGTGCGGCTTGAGCGGCTCCAGGGTCCGAATGTCGTACCAGTTGAAAAGATGACCTTCATGGCGCTCCAGCTTCCCGATAGTATCCATTGTCTGTGTCAGCATGAGTGCAACTTCATCTATGGTTAAATAGCCGAAATCGTGGGCGCCCAGAATGCTGACCAGGTAGAGGCCGATATTTGTCGGGCTGGTCCGCATGGCCAGCTGATCCTTTTCCTTATGGGAAACCTGGTAGTTGTCTGGCGGCAGCCATGAGCTTTCTTCATTCACGAAATCCCGAAAATAGCGCCAGGTTCGCCGCGCTGTATTTCGCAGAAAGCGCCTGTCATCCTCGGAAAGCATGTTTTCCGGCTTTACCGCCTGAGGTCGGCGGGTAAGGAACCAGCCGACCCCCACAGACAAGAACCAGAGCAAAAGCCATGGAGCAGCCAGCAAGAAGCTTTTCGATTGAAACCGCAGGACAGTCCATCCGGCAATGATGCTGAACAGGCTCACAAGTGTCATGGAAAGCAGGAACAGGGAAAGTCTGGTCTGGTCTCTTCCATGGAGAACCTTGTTGGAAGCCCACTCGAGCATCAACCTGTGCGAGATATATCTTCGATAGAAGACTCGGGCGACGGCATCCAGAGTCAGCCATGCCTGATAAGGCAGCAGCGCCGCTTCGGCCAGAACCCGCAGAAGATCATGTCCTATCCTGGCAACGGAGACCCCCTTGATCCCCTTACCGGTGGTCGCCCAGGTAAAAGGCTGCACCAGAGAGTGAAAGAACAGCTGCGTGGCGACCACAACGGTGGCGATCTTCCCGGCTTGCGGGGAAACCAGCCATGAAACAAGCAGCAAACCCATGCTGCTTGCGGGCAGCAGGCTGCGGCGCAGGTTATCGAATACCTTCCAGCGATCAAACCGGGAGAGCGGATTCGGCATACTGCCGCCGCCCGCCTTGGGAACGCGCGGGAAGATCCAGCCCGCTATCTGCCAGTCTCCCCGGATCCAGCGGTGCTGTCGTTTCACGTAACTCAGATAATCCTGGGGGAACTCATCGTACAGCTCGATGTCGCTGGCCAGCCCCACCCTGACGTGAGCCCCTTCGATCAGATCATGGCTGAGGATCCTGGATTCGGGGAAGCGGCCGGAAAGCACCCGGTTGAAGGCGCGTACGTCATAAATACCCTTGCCTTGATAGGATGCTTCACCGGTGAGGTCCTGATAGACGTCGGAAACGGCATTGTTATAGGGGTCTATACCGACGGGATTCGAAAACAGCCGGCTGAAGGGTGAACCGCCGGTGCTTGGCAGGGAAGGAGTGACAAGGGGTTGGATGATGGTATAGGAACCGGCCATTACCTTCCCTGCGCTGTCGAAGCGCGGCTGGTTCAGGGGATGGGCAAGGGTCTCGATCATTCTCCGGGCGGTACCATGCGGCAATTGCGTGTCGCTGTCCAGGGTAATGACAAACCTGACGCCGGCAAGCCGTTTTGGATCTCCCGAGTAAACCAGGCGTCCGGCGTCGCGTGGGCGCGTCCCGACGATCAGGTCATTCAGCTCTTCAAGTTTTCCCCGTTTGCGTTCCCACCCGATAAAGGCCTGCTCGGATTCATTCCATTTCCGCTCACGGTGCAGCAGAAAAAACCGCTCTCCGCCGTAGCGCCGGTTCAGGGTTTCTATGCACGCCTCGGCCGTTTGCAGCAAGCCCGCGTCCGCTTCGCATTGCTGTTGCGTGGAATCGGCATAATCCGAATAAAGGGCAAAAAAGAGGTTGGCTTCTTTATTGGCGAGATAGCGTATCTCGATCTTTTCCGCCTCGGCCTTGATCTCATCCTCGCCTGCCAGCATCATCGGCACGACGACCAGTGTCCGGCAGGAATCGGGAATGCCCGAGACGCTGAAATCCATCTTGGGCAGAGTGCGCGGCGGCAACAGCCGCATCACAAGGTAGTTCACGATCTCGACCGCCAGCTGACTGACGGGCACCAGCAAAAAAGAGGCGACCAGAAGCAGGATCCAGGCGGCCTTTTCGGGCAGTAAGGGCAAAAGACACAGAAAGAGAAATGCGGCAGAGAAAAAACCGATACCCGAAAGATACACCGCTGTATGATGACAATAAACCCAGCGCAAGATCCGGAAACGGAAGGTCTCCCGGCATCCTGTCAGTCGAGCCAGTTCTCCTCTTTGTTCGCCGACAAGATAGGTGCCGACATGGATCATTCGTTCATCATTCACCTGGTCCCGTACGTATCCGGCAGCCATCTCGACGGCGCGTCGGGCAACCTGATCTTCCGAGAGGCCTGATCCTCGATGCAGATCCTCAACCGCCCTGCGATAACGGTCTCGTGTTGCGAAATCCATCCGGGTGTAGATACCGGCCGGATCCTGGCGCAGCGTCCGTTCCACCCGACTCAACCCTTCAAAGCATTCCTTCCAGTCGATAAGAGCGAGCTGGCGCAGGCTGCCAAAGGCGTTTCCGATGGATATCTGATCCTTTGTCTGCCGGTTTTTCTCACGTTCCAAAAGATCGTTCACGGGTTTCTGGAAGGTGCGCTCCAACCAGTTTTGCACCGGGATCAGCGCCGATCCTTTGTCATATAAAAGGTCGAACAGTTGCGTGGCGAAATAGGGACTCGGGTCAGGCTGGCTTTCGATCAGATCCGCCACCATCGAAAAGAGCCGGTTGGGACCCCGCTGGTTGGCCGTAATGAGACGGTTCACCCAGAAATTGGCCGTCTCGCGCTCGTGCAACTCGGTCAGAGCGCGCCCGGCAAGTTGCCGGATACCTTCTATGAACACGGCACGAAGCATCTGGGGAACTGCCCAGAGTTCGCCGATCGACAACGTTTCAGCCGATTGATAGGATTCGATGAACTCCATGATGTTTTCCCTGTCCACGCGAAGATCCGAGTGGATGACAAGTTCCCTCACCAGACCATAGATCCGCGGAACCTCTCGGTCCGGTTCGTTTGCAAGCAGGGGCAGTTGTCGATAAAACCGCGGGGGCAGGTTCAAAAGAACATCGCGGGCATTGCTTTCGAGGATATATTCGTTGTCCAGGAGCCACTCGGCGATGGGAGAAAGACTTTGATCCATACGGCTGGCTTCGGTGAGACTCAGGCAACCCTGCTGGATCCACCTGCGGCTTTGCTCGAGCCGCTTGAGCAACTCCGTACCCCGAACAGGCTTTTTGTCCACCTGATGCTCGGCCGCCAGATACAGTGCATGCTCCCGCATCCGCACAGGATCGAGCAAGGCCACGCTGCCGGGATCTTCCCCGGACAGGCCGTTGCTTTTGGGATGCAGGACAAAGACGGCGGGCGGGATCTCGCTGTTTTCCGACAGGAGAGCCTTCGGGCCCGACAATGTTCCGATCGGCCCCTGAAGGATCAGGATGGATTC
>CAZERC010000030.1:0-8677 GCA_964515395.1 uncultured Synergistaceae bacterium
GCGGAATCCTACAAGAAAAAGGGCTTCGAAAACGTCAAGGTTATCAAAGGCGGGGCCCCCGCCTGGAAGGAAGCGGGATATCCTATGGTCTGACCTTGTGTTTTTTCCCGGGGGTTCAGTCCCGCGGCAACGTATCAGCTCATAAGATAAAGAAACGATTACCACAGAGTGGTCCGAATAACCTACAATAGCATAAATGAATTTTACAAGGGGTATTGTATGCTTATTGCCAGGTTGTTCGGACCACCCGCTTTTTTTTACGGAGATGAGGAAGTTTTATTCCCTTCACGCAAGACTTTGGCCCTCTTCTGTTACCTTTTGGTGGAAAGAAGGGTTTCCAGGGAGAAGGCGGCAGGCTTGCTCTGGAGTGAAAGAAACGAGAAGGCGGCTCAAAAGAACCTCCGTAATACCTTGTATCTGCTTAAAAAAACCCTTCCCGAAACCCTTGTCCTTTCCGACAGACAGTGGATTGCCCTCACATCCGGCGACAAAATCGAAACAGACCTGGAAAAGCTCGACAGTATTGAAACGATGAGTGTCGGGCAATGCATGGATTTCGTACATCCCTTTCTCGAAGGCGTGCATGTCAAAGACTGTCCTGTCTACGACGATTGGCTGCAGCAGACGAGGTACATATACGAGGAACGGGCTGCCCGCGCCTTGAAGAAAAAGGTGGAAGGGTTGTACGAAAAAGGTTTTTACGAAGACGGCATGAGTTTGATACAGGCTTATTACGCGAGGAACAGGCTTGACGAAGACGCCTGCCGCCTTTTGATGATCGCCTGTGGAAGAGAGAAGAAAGAAAACAAGGTCAGGGAGCTCTTCCGCGAGCTGGAGCTTAATTTGAAAAAAGAACTTGGAACTGTTCCCGGAAACCTGGTAACAGGCGTTTACAAAGACCTCGTTAAAGATTACGATTCCCTTTCCGAAAACGTCTCCCTTGAGGAAGGGTTGAGAAGAACCTGTGGTGCAGACTGGTTTTACGGCAGAAAGAGGGAATTGAACGAAATAACCTCATTTCTCCAGGGGCCTTCCGAAGCGGCGCGCTGTCTTTTGGTGACGGGAGAAGCGGGGGTCGGCAAAAGCCGTCTGGTCGAAAAATACCTCGAGGATGAAAGAGACGGGGTAACACTTTATGGCAGGACCATGGAAGAGGGAAGGGAATTGGCTCTTTTCCCTTTTAACGACCTTGCGAAAAACCTGGCCGCGAAAATCGATATCGGGAGTTTTTCCAAGGCTTTACCCGAGAGGGTGAAGATGGTTTTAGGGGAGGCCTTCCCGGCGCTCAATCTGGAAGTCTCCTTTGAATCGGCGAGCTATTCGAGGACCGGCCTCATGCTGGCCGAGTTGTTCCGGATCCTGTCAAAAAGACGGCGTATCCGCATTGTCCTGGAAGACCTGCAGTGGTTCGACGACGCGTCCCTGAAAGTGCTGGAGAGTTTTCTGGGTGGGAACCCGGGTGCTGTTGAGATTTTTATAACATCCAGGCCCGATATGGACCCCAAAATCACGAAAGCGTTGAAAACCTTCGCTGCGATGGGGCTCATAGAGTACAGGGCCATCGGTCTTGAAAGCTTCGATATGTCGAATGTGGAACGATTCTGCCGGGAAGCCCTGGAGGACGAACGGCTGACCGATCAAACCATACGGAAGCTTTACGAGTACAGCGGCGGGCTCCCGCTTTACCTGAAAAGCTACGTGGATCTCATCAGGCAGGGAAAGCCGATAGAGGACATACCGGACAACGTCAGGGAAGCCGTCGAGAGAACCCTGGCGGGACTTGACGACAGGGAAAGGCAGATACTGGAATGTATGTCGGTTTTTCTGAACGAGGCGGGCTGGGATCTTCTCGTGAATATTTGCGACTGCAGTGCGGAAAGTTTGGCCGAGGCCGCAGAAAGCCTTTGCCGGAAAGGCATTATAATGGAAATTTCTCCTGAACCCGACGGTCGTCTTTTCCTGGGATTCAGGCACTCGAAAGTGAAAGAGCACGTGTACGGCTCGCTCTCGGAGGCCAAAAGGCGGACGCTCCACCAGAGGCTTGCGGGCATCCTCAAGGCCGACAGCAACCAGGACCTTTGGAAAGATTTCGAAGACTCCAGGATAATTTTTCACTGTCGCAGGGCTGGCATGATATTGGACGAATTGTACTTTTCCCTGAAGAGGCTCGACTTTCAGACGAGACTCAACTACGAGCTGTTCCCCCTTCTGGGTGACGACACGTTGCGTCGAAGTTCGGCGGCTTTTGAGGAAATCGGCGAAACGAAGAGGCGTTTCCTCGAGGCGAAAGAGCTTCTTGGAAAAGTGAGGGGCAAGTTTGGCGAAACCGATGATTACAGAAAACTGGAAATGACCTACCGGACGCTTCTGGGCGGATACCTGGTGTGGTGGGGAGATCACGAGCGAGGCGGCAATTTCCTCAAAAGCTCCCTGCAATGGGCGACTCTGAAAAAAGAGAAACGACTGGAGCTCAAGAGTCTCCAGAACCTCTGTTACCTTTTCATCCAGACCGAGGAAGGACAAAACCTGGATTCCGTTTCGGGCAAATACCTGCGTGCCGCGGAACGCTGTTTTGACGAGGCGGCCTATGGGGCGGCTTTAAGGTTCAAGGGCCTGGCTTCCACCTTTATGGGAAAATTCGACAAGGCCCTGGAAGATTTTGACTTGTCGAGAAAGTGTTTTGAAGATATGGAAGCCACGGGAGGGCAATTTACGCTTCAGAAAGAAGCGGCCCGAAAATACAAGGGCGAAATCTGCCATAAGCGGGGCTTTTTCGACGGTGCAGTGGAGCATTTTACAGAATGCCTTGAAAATTGCGAGTCCAGGGGTATCCACAGGGGCAGTTTCAGTTTCCACAGCAATCTGGCTCATGTGTATTTTGATATGGGCGAACTTCAACTGGCTGAAATACATGTCAGCAAAGCTCTTGACTTCATGGAGGAACGTAAATGGTGGAGGGGAAATTCCGTTGTTTTCAGCATAAAGGCCATGTTGTCCCTGACCGAAAATGACGAGCGACAGGCTTTGGAATATCTTGAAAAGGCCGACGACCTCTGCGGCAAGTTGAATAAAAGATATTGGCTCGCACTGCAGCTTCTGGTCAAGGGGATGATGAAAAGAAGGAAGATTGATTCCGACGAATTGAGGGCGTATCTTTCGGGGCAACCGACGGATTATTTCGGCGAGGCCGGGAAACTCTACGAGGCCATGGGCATGGATTTCATGGCGGAGAAAGTCATAAAAATGCGGGAGTCCTTCACTCAACAACTTCGTTAAAGGTACTGGTAAAAGCAACAAGGCCCGCCTGCGCAGGACGGGCCTTGTTTAAAAGACGCCGTTTACTTTCTAGAACGGGCCGTAGCCGATGGCGGCGGCTATAAGCAGGAAAACCGCGGTCGCACCCCAGGAAAGCAGCATAAAGGGCATGATGAACTTCAGCCACTTGTTGAAGGGGACCTTGGTGTACAGCAAAAAGGCCACCAGCGCTCCCACAGTGGGATAGCAAAGGTTGGAAAGACCGTCCCCGAACTGGAAAGCGAGAATGGCTATCTGCCGGTTGAGCTCGATGATGTCGGCCACGGGAATGATGACCGGCAACGTGACCATGGCCTGCCCGCTTCCTGAGGGAATGAAAAAGTTGATTATGCTCTGGACGATGAACATCCCGATGGAAGTAATGCTTTCCGGGAGTCCCGAAAGGGGCATGGCGATGGTCCTTATCATGGTGTCCGTTATGTTTCCCTGATCCATGATAACGTTTATGCCCCTGGCCATGCCCACGGCGACGACACCGATGAAGATAGCCTTTCCTCCCTCCAGGAGCGTCTCGGCTATCTTGTTGCTGTTGTATCCCGCGATGATCCCTCCGATGATGGCTCCTATGATGTAGGTGCCGGACATCTCGAAAAGGCCCCATCCCCAGTTGAAAGTCCCGAAAAGGATAAATCCTATGGTGGCGGCGAAGGTCAAAAGGATCAGCATGTGCTTTTTCGTGAAGGGGATCCTTTCGTGAAGCACGTTGCTTTCAAGGTGCGAAAAATCGAGATCGGCGACGATGCTTGAAGAAGGGTCCTTTTCTATTTTTTTGCAGTATCTCACTACGAAGAGAATGCTCAAAATCAGGAGGGCCGCCCAAATCACAAGCCTGTATCCGAAGCCGGAAAACAGGGGCAGTTCGGCCAGGTTGTGTCCTATGCCCACCGTCCAGGGGTTTGAAGGTCCGGCCGTCCATCCCACGACGATAGAGACCAGAGGTATGGCTATTCCCACGAGCGGGTCGTATCCAAGGCTCAGGGCTATGCCCACACAAAGCGGGGCGAAAGGGATGGCGGCTTCCAGCATCCCCGGGAAACCGCCGAGGGCGGCGAAAAAGGCCATGATCGCCGCTATTACCCATCCCTTGCGCTCTTCCCCTATGGTATCCAGAAGCTTGAAGATCGCCGCCTTGATTGCCCCGGTGCTGTCAAAAAGCTGGATCGCCGCCCCAATGATGAGGATCATGAAAATGAGGGCTCCCGCGTTGTTCATGCCCATCGGTATGGCCTTGAAGATATCGAAAACCTTTACGGGCGTCTGTTCAACATAATGGAAGCTGTCAGGGTCTACGACGCTGCGTCCGTCGATCATTACCCTTTCGAATTCCCCCGCCGGCACGATGTACGTCAGGACCGCCACGAAAACGATGATCCAAAAAAGGATCACTATGCCGTTGGGAAACCTGAACCCTTTCTCCGTCCCTGATTTGGCTCCGCTGTCACTCAAGACGATTACCCCCTTCAAAAAGTTGCTTTTAGACAAAAACCGACAGTGCGTCCAGAATCCTTTCAGGAGTAAGAGGCAGGTGCGTCAGTTGCGTGTTCAATGCCCTGTTTATGGCGTTGACCACGGCCGCCGCGGTGGGCACCGTACTGATCTCCCCTATGCTTTTCCCGCCGAAAGGGCCGCCCGGCTCGTTTTCCTCGACGAGGATGATATCGACGTCAGGCATGTCCGGGGCGTTTACGAGGTGGTACCTGCCCAGTGATGCATTTTTGGGACGTCCCGAAGGGTCATAAATCATCTCTTCGGTGAGTGCCATGCCGATTCCCATCTGCACTCCGCCGTAGATCTGGCCTTTGACCATCCTGGGGTTTATGGCTTTGCCAACATCGTGGGCCGCCAGAAAGTCAGTCACCCTGACGAGGCCCGTAAAGGCGTCCACCTCGACCTCCGCGAAATGAACGCCGTAGGACGCGGGGTTCGCCTCGGGCTTGTAAGTGAGGAAATCGCCTACCTCTTCGTTCAGCCTGTTTGCGATTTCGATGACCATGGTCCCGTAGTCGCTGCACGGCTTGTCTTTTATGTAGACATAACCGTTCTCGAATTTTATGTCCTCGGGGATTTCCCCGTAAAGCTTTCCGATTTGCCTGATGAAACGGTCTTTCACTTTCTCGGCGAGCTCCAGGGCACAGGCCCCGCAGACGTAGGTGACGCGACTTGCGATGCATCCCGTGTCGAAGGGTGAATGTTGGGTGTCTCCCTCGGTTACGTATATCTTTTCGGGAGGGATATCCAGTATCTCCCCGACGATTTGAGCCATCGCCGTCAGCGTTCCGTTTCCAAGTTCATGAAATCCTGCGTTCAATATGGCGGAGCCGTCCTCGCACACGCGCAGGCTCATGCCGGTGAAGTCCGGGTAAGGGGTTCCGTAATAGCCGTTTCCGTGAGTGCTGCATGCAAGGCCGACTCCCCTGCGGTAGCGGCCGGTTCCGCCCGCCATGCGGTAGCGTCTCTTCCAGTCGAAGCGTTCCATGCCCAGTTCCAGGCATTCTCTCACACGGGCGTTCCCGAGGGGAGGAGCGCCTGTCGGGTCCGCTTCGCCGGGGTAGACCAGGTTCTTCAGGCGCAACAGGGCCGGATCCATCCCAAGTTTTTTCGCGAGGAAGTCCAGGTTGATCTCGGTGGCGGCGTGAATCTGGGGAGAGCCGAAGCCCCGGCAGGCTCCGCTCGGCGTGGTGTTGGTGTAGGTGGTTTTGCCGACGAAAACCTGGGATGGAATCCTGTACAGCCTCGACGTCTTTTTCCCCATGGCCATGGTGACCCGGTGGCCGCCGGTCAAATATGCCCCTGTGTCAGAGATCACGTCCATTCTGCGAAACACGAGCGTCCCGTCGGAGCGGGCCAGAGTCTTGACCCTGCCTATAGTCGCGGTCCTGGTGCGTGTCGCGATTATGGTTTCCTTCCTGTCCATCGCGAGCCTGACGGGCCTTCGTGTTTCTATGGCCATCAGGGCACAGGCAGGTTCCAGGATTATGTCCTGTTTGCCGCCGAAAGAACCGCCGACGGGGGCCTTGATGACTCTGACCTTGTTCAGGGGCAGGCCAAGGGTTTGCGCGAGGATGTGGCGAACGGTGAAAATCATCTGGCAGGGCGATTCCACCGTGAGAGTTCCGTCATAATCCACGTAGGCCAGGCAGATGTGGTTTTCCAGGGCGGCATGATGGATCTTGGGGGTCCTGACGACGGACTCGACGGCGACAAGACCTTTTTCATCGGCTTCGCCGTCTCCGTAAGAGATCCGGCCCTCTATAACCTGGGGGCGACCCTCAAGTAGAGGCGAAGAAGAAAGCGCCTGCTCCGGGTCGATGACGGGTTCACAGGTTTCGTATTCCACCTTCACCAGGTCGGCAGCCTTCTGCGCGGTCCTTGGGTCTGTGGCGAGCACCGCACCGATACGATCACCCACGAAAAGGGGCCGGTCGGTAAAAATCTTTTCATCCCGGAAGTCCTCTTGATTCGGCATGGACACCTGGCTGTTGAACCTTACGCCCGGGTCGTCGACGGGAGTGAAAACCTTTATAACGCCGGGTATCTCGAGGGCTTTCGAATCGTCTATCGACAGAACCCTTCCGTTAGCGACCTTGCTCAGGATGAGCCGGGCATGGAGACTTCCCCCGGGGGGCAGGTCCGCAAGGTAATTGAAACGGCCTTTTATCTTTCTTTCTATATCGACCCGCCTTACGTCCCGTCCGACGTATTTGAGGTCCCTTTCGGCCTTTTCCCCGATAATCCCGGGCTCTTTGACGGGTGATAAAGTCTTGGTCATCGGATCACCTCCAAAAGGTTCGCCCACAAATGGTTTCCGAGTCCTTTCACGGCTTGGCGTTTATAGGGCATGGACGCCCTGTCGGGGATTGTCTTTTCCACAGTTTTCGAGAGGGCATCCAGAAAAGAGGTCTCCGCGAGGTCCTTTGAAGTTACCGAAGTCAAGAGGCTTTCGGCTTCGACCGCGCGAACGGGCCATGGAGCCAGGGCTCCCAGAAAAAGGCGTGGTTTTTCGATGCGCGACCCTTGAAGCTTGCAGGAAAAAGCGAGATTCAGTTTCGATACGGTAACGGCTCTTCGGCTTCCCACCTTGTCGAAGAAGGAAAAATCGCTTTCCTCCAGGGGCACAAGAAACTTTCTTATGAATTCACCCCTTGCCGCAAGGGACTTGAAGTCGTCGGGGTTTGCTTCTTCGGCGCGTACCGTTCTCTGGTTGCCGTCGCGGCTTTCAATGACCAAAAGGGCATCAAGAGCGCAAAGAACCGGTGGAATGTCGGCCGCAGCGGATCCATTGGCCACGTTGCCGCCAAGTGTCCCCCTGTTTCTGATCTGGCAGGAACCGACCATGGCGGCGGCTTCGGCAAGGCATGCCGTTTTGGAGCGTACCAGTTGGGAGTCTTCAAGGTCCTGGAACGTAGCCAGGGCCCCGATCTCCAGGAAAGGCCCCTCCACGGCGATCCGCTTCAGTTCCTTTATCCCGGTAAGATCCACAAGGTCCCAGTCTTCACCGGGATTTGCGTTGAGGTGAACCACCAGGTCAGTACCCCCGGCGAGAAGTTTCAGATCCGGTTTTCCGCTTCCAAGGATTTTTCTCAGTTCGGAAAGGTCTCTAGGACGACGTGCCCGCATCTTCTTCCATCCTTTCCGCGGCGTCCAGTATCGACTTGATGATCGGGACATAGCCGGTACAGCGGCAGAGGTTTCCCTCTATGGCTCTTTTCACGTCTTCTTCGGTGGGTTTTCTGTTTTTGTCCAGCAGGGCCTTAGCGGACATTATCATTCCCGGAGTACAAAAGCCGCACTGGACCGCATCGTTTTCTATGAAGGCCTTTTCGATCGGCTCCAGCTCACCGCGGTTTTCAAGTCCTTCTACGGTGAGGATCTCGCTGCCGTCGGCCTGAAAGGCCATGATCGTGCAGGAAGTGACGGCCTTGCCGTCCATCAGGACCGTGCAGGCTCCGCATTCCCCTTCGGAACATCCTTCCTTGACGCTGGTGAATCCCAAAACATCCCTCAACAAATCCACCAGCCTCAGGGACGGGTCCACTCCAAGGGAATATCGGCGGTCATTCACCATCAGGCGTATCTGCAACCCGACCACTCCTTCCCTGTCATGTCATAACTTGTATCTTGCATTTTCTGGGAGAACGTCACGAAAACGTCTTTTTTGACGTCGACTCCGCGGGGAGCCCTGCCACACGCAAATGACGCAAAAATGACGACCTTCGAGTATTTCTCACTGTGCGGCATGGATTGTGGAATAACGTCAGTAACGTCAGCAGTAACGTCAGTGTCTGACCCCGGACCGGCAGGGAGGTGGTGCTCAAGGTTTTAATAAGGGCTGTTGCGTCAGTAACGTCAGGGTCTGACCCCG
>CAZERC010000030.1:8777-16664 GCA_964515395.1 uncultured Synergistaceae bacterium
AAAAAGTGGGGAGGCAGAGCGATGTTCCAAAGGCAGAGAAAGTCGTTGGCTGTAGTAGTTGTCGTTGCGGTACTTCTTGCGCTCACGACGGCGGTGTATGCTTCGGAAAAACCCCTGGTACTCACCGGCAATGACCTGACCATCGAGGACATAGCGAGTGTCGCGGCAGAGGGGAGAAAAGTCTCCATTTCCAAAGAAGCCATGCAAAATGTCTCGCGCAGCTACGACACCGTGACAAGGGCAGCGGTGGAGGGAATCCCCGTTTATGGTCTCACCGTGGGCGTGGGCTGGAACAAGGACCGTCCCGTTTTCAAGACCGTGGAGGGCAAAAAAGTCCTGTCGGAAGAACTCCTCGACATGTCCAGGAAATTCAACATCATTTCCCTGAGGGCACACTGCGCGGGAGTAGGACCCTACCTGCCGGTCGAAGTCGTCAGGGCAGGGATGCTGGTACGGCTGAACCAGTTTCTGACGGGCATTCCGGGCGTGCAGCCCTACGTAGTGGAAATATACGAGAAATACCTCAACGAGGGCATCACTCCGCTGGTTCCGTCTAAAGGCACAGTAGGTCAGGCCGATATAACCCTTTCCTCTCACATCGGTCTGGCGATGGTCGGCGAGTGGGACGTAATCTACAAAGGTGAGACGCTCCCTGCGAGCGAAGTCATGGAAAAACTCGGAATAGAGCCCCTGGTTCCCGTGGGGAAGGACTTCCTTTCCATCCTTAGCACCAACGCCCTTGCCCTTGGCCAGGCGGCCCTGGCAATCTCGGACATAAATCATTATCTCGCCGTGTCCTACCCGGTATTCGGGCTTTTCCTCGAAGGATACAACGGCAACGTCGCTCCCTTCATGAAGGAAGTCGCCGAAATGAGGCCTTTTGAAGGATATGTGAAAGCGGCGGAGAAACTCCGCAAGACCCTGGAAGGTTCATACCTCTACAAGCCCAGCGAAACGAGAGCACTGCAGGATCCTCTTTCCATCCGTTCCATGGCCTATACCCTCGGTAACGTCGAGGTAACCCTGAAGCGGGCCAAAGACGCCGTTACCCTGGCGGCCAACCACACCGACGACAACCCAGCCGTCGTCTGGAACGTCAAAAAGGAAAAAGATAGAGATCCCCAGACCGCCCGTTATTTCATAGGCGACGAGGGCGCTATTTTCCCGACCTCCAACTTCGAGATCCTTCCCGTTTTGAGGGAGCTGGACAGTCTCAACGTGGCCCTTGCCCAAATGTCCAACCGTCTTGTCATGCAGACCATTCGACTGGAGGACCCAAAATTCACCAACCTCTCGAGGTTCCTTTCGGGTCCGGATAACCCCGGCCATGCCTTTGGAGCCATCCAGAAGCCCCTCGTAGCAATGGATATCGAAAACAGGATGCTGGCAACGCCGACCCAGCTGGGAGCCACGGCCCTGGCGGGCAACATCGAAGACACCGCCGGTTGCACCCTGGTGTCGGTGCGCTCGCTGGAGCAGATAACGGAAAACCTCTACGACATTTCGTCGCTCCAGCTCTTGCATTCCGCCCAGGCCCTGGACCTGAGGAAAGCCCGGATGAAAGACGGTCTTTTCATGTCCGGAGCCACCAAAAAACTCTACGATGCTTACAGGAAAGTCGTCCCCTTTGTGGATCAGGACCGGCCTTACACCAAAGACATCCTCGAAGGTGCGAAGCTTCTTAAATCCTACGAAATCCAGTAATCTCTCTCTACGGGGTCAGACCCTGACGTTACTGACGTCAACGTCAGGGTCTGACCCCGCTTTCCGCTCTCTGGTTACAAAAACGAAATTTCCTCCGAACCGTTCGATTCGACGAGGCTTTTCAAAAGCTTCAAAAGTCCGGCGGCATCGTTGAGATTCACGAGCTCCACCGGCGAATGGGAATAACGTCGGGGAGTGGTGAGCAACCCCGTCGGAACACCCGTTCCCGACATGGAAACATGTGTGGCGTCCGTGGTATAGAACTCGCTGCTCAATGTCACGTACTGGACATTTACGCCGGTTTTTTCGGAATGCTTTTCGATGAATTCCCGGATTTTCGGATGCACCACGTTACCCATAAAGGCCCCCGAAATACCGTCTATGAGCGGACAAACGGGGCCTTTCCCCAGTTTCACCGGGAGTTCAGACTCGGTGTTGATGTCCGGGGTATCCCCGCATGGTATCGTGTCCAGCACTATCGCCCAGTCCGGCTTGATGCGGTTTCCGGCCATCGTGGCGCCCCTGAGCCCGATCTCTTCCTGGACGCAGACCACGCCAAAAAGGGTTCCGGCAAAATCTTCTTTCGACAACTGCTCAAACAGTTCCAGGAGAATGGCGCAACTTATCCGGTTATCCACCGATTTCGTCGAGACAAGATCGGGATTGTACATTTCCATGAAGTCGCTCTGGAAGGTTATCCGGTCTCCCACCCGGATACCCATGGCTTCGGCTTCGTCCCGTGTGAAAGCTCCCACGTCTATATAACTGTCCCTGATGGACCTTACCCTGGTCTTTTCTTCTTCTTTCTGCAGGTGTCCCGCCTTGACCCCGATCACTCCGGGAATCCTGCCTCCGATCAAGACCTTCCTTCCGGGGAGCAGGATGTCGCTCACGCCTCCGACCCTGTCGAAACTGATGAATCCATCTTCGTGGATACTTTTGACGACCATGCCTATTTCGTCGGAATGGGCCGAAACCATGAGTACGGGGCCTTCACCGGTCCCTGCCTTTTTTGCGTAAAGGTTTCCCCAGCTGTCTATTTCCACCGAGTCGGCATGAGATGAAAAGGCTTCTTTCAGGTAGGAGACGACCTCCTGTTCGGCTCCGGATACCCCGGAGCGGGAAGTCAGTTCCTTGAGTCGTTTTTTCAACCTTTCATTCGTCACCTTTTGTTCCCCCTCCTTTACAATTGCGGTTTGTAAGATCAGGATATTCTATCCTCGAGAGCTGCTTCTGACCACACTCATTTGCGGATCTGTCGTGAAGTTCCCAGAGCCTACGGGGCCGGGATTGCCCTTCGGAATCAATCTTTCAAATATGTAGGTCTGGCACTGTTTGATGTGTTTGATGTGCGAAATACCGCGTTGACAGACCCCCAGGAGCCACCTCTCCGTCTGCCTTTATTTTATAGCTTTCCAGTCGAGGCTGAATTGGACTTGTTGCAAGAGTTTTTTCTTGTCCGGTCATGCCAAAAGCCACTTCCACAAGGGGATGTACCGGATGGTTCCTTCCATCCCATACCATGAATGATGTTCCTCTCCTTCATGATTTTCCGTCAGAACAAGAAGATTATCGCAGCCCAGGTTTTCAGAGGCCTTGAGCAGGCTTCGTGTCTCGCGGGTTTTGGCTTTTGGATCTTCGGGATTCGCGCAGACCTGGATCAGGGAAGAGACCTTTGTCCCTTCCTTGACGACGAAATCAACTTCTTCCCGTTTCGGTCCCTGCCAGTAGAAGCATTCCAGATCCCCTTCCAGCTGTTGCTTCAGGAGAGCCACAGCGACGAGGTTTTCGTAGAGTCTTCCCGTCTTTCCGCTGAAACGGAAGGAAGCGGAGGTCACGAGCCCGTTATCGATACAATAAATCTTCCTGTTGGATTTTGCCTGCTCCCGGACTTTGAAAGAAAAGCGCTTGAGAGAAAAGAACAAAAAGGCTTCCTCGAGATGTCTCAGGTACTTTTCGACGGTGTGGACACTGCGAAGCCGTGACGTGTCTTTTAACGTCCTCAGCGAATACAGTTGGGCGACATTGGAAGCCAGAAGAGACGCCATATCCTCAAGGCCCTGTGGAGCCCTGATGCGGTGCCGGAGAACAATATCCTTGTAAAGAATCGAGTGAAGCAGCGTGGTAAGGTATTGGCCTGCCGGAATGTCTTTCAGCACGACTTCGGGGTATCCGCCTGTTTCAGCGTAATTCCGCAGCGCTTCGACCTTTTCGTGGCTCGTGAGCTCGCGATCCAGGGATTTTAGATACTCACTGAATGAAAATGGCGTAATGTACATTGGGATGTGCCGTCCCGTCAGGTGAGTGGCAAGCTCGGATGCCAGGAGGTGGGCATTACTGCCTGTGACGGTCAGGTTGTAACCTTGTCTCTGGAGCCTGTTGACCAGAAGCTCCCAGCGCGGAATGTTCTGGATCTCGTCAAAAAGCAGAAACCTGGTATTTCCATATACTGTTTCGATTGCAGCGACCAGGGCATCGTAATCCTCGAGATCCACAAGGCGTTCATCATCGAAATTGACGTAACCAAAAGGTCCGAGACGGTTCATGGCATGGATTCCGAAGAATGATTTCCCTGCCCTGCGTGGACCCATGATGACCTTGACGAGGTCGGTATCCATGATTCCTGCGGGGACCTCACGCTCGATATAGCGTTCCTTCAGCCGCTTGTCGATTTCACGGCGTTGCAAAACCAGGATGTCCTGAAGCATTGTGCCCTCCCATGCAATTGTCAACTCATAATGCACAAAACTGGCTACATTTGTGCATTATACTTCAAAAAATGTGTTTTGGGCACAACTGTCCGAAATTGTCTGTGGGGTCAGACCCGCACATTTGACACAATGAAGTTTTTCCGCCGGATCTCTTCGATTTTCTTTTTCAAGTGTTCGTCCTTTTCCATAAGATTCCGAAAGCGCTTGCTTGCACGCGCTACACCCGAATCAGTAAGATCGAAAAGCGCACCGATTTCCTTCAGTTTTGCCGAAGTATACTGATGGGCCAGAAAGATGGCCGCAGAACGGGCCAGCCTCTTGTCATAGGGGAATTCTTCTATCGCGATTTCGCGAATTTTTTCGGGATCCGGTTTCCCCTCCAGTTGCCGGTTGTTCGGAAGCTCTCGGTTCGCTTCGAAAGCTGCCGCGTGTTCCGTCTTGATCCAGTTGATGAACTCTTCGCTGCCAAGCACCGTCGAGGTGGGGCAATCTGCAAGAGGTGTCTCGTGGGTCCGCCCGAGCACCTCATGTACGTATTTGGTGTATTCCGCCCTTGCCGCCTGTGAATTCCCACCGAAATAGCCCAAAACGAAATCAGTGATCAGCCAGGGGGGCTCCGTTCCTTCCCGGTAGAATCGGAAACTTGACCATCGATACTCCTCCGGAAGCTCCGTTATCCCCGCTCTCACAGGATTCAGATGAATGTAGCGCGACAGCTCGGCTGCATACGCATCGGCTTCGACGAGCATGGCCTTGTAGCGGCCCTGAAGAAGATGGCCGGTGCGGTCGTGCTTCTTGTTGAAGTAGATTGTGTAAGAGCTGTTGATGTGCTGCATTATCCGTGAAATGTTCCCCTCGGGAGTCTCCAGCATCAGGTGATAATGATTGTCCATCAGGCAAAACGCGTGGATCACCGCTTGGTGTTTTTGCGTTGCCGATTCAAGATAAGAAAGAAATTTCCTTCGGTCGGAATCGTTTTTGAAGATATTCTTCTTTTCGTTTCCCCTGGATGTGACGTGGTACAAAGCTCCGGGGAACTCGATGCGCAAAGGCCTTGCCACACTGATCCCTCCCGTCTTTTATAAACCGGGAATAGTATTTTCAAGCTACCGCAGTTTGTCAAGATGGAGGAAACCCGAAATCGGAACGGGCGACCAAACGTCCGGCTCTCCCGTCAGTTGTGTCAAATGTCAAGTTTGACCCTGTCTGCGTCCAGTTAGCTGCAATCGAATGCCGGACGCCGGATTGTACATATTTTCAATTAAAATGACAACTTGTACAGGTGTGTGTACATTATTCTCGTGAGTTTTCGATATATTATTCGAAGGGCTGGAAGGGCTGGAAGGGCCGGAAGGGCTGAAAGTTTTCTACGAGAACTGGCAAATGCGCGAACCGTCAGGGTCTGACCCCCGACGTTTACCAGCGCCGGCCACTCACCCCTCTGGGACTTCGGTCGGGCAGGGATAGATCTTGCAGAAGCGCCTCGCCACCGACAGCAAAGATGGATGAAGGAAGGTGAGGGTTTCCTTCAAGATCGGTTCGGGGACGCCACCGTAAAAGGCTTCGGCTATAGCGCCGGCGATGCAGGCCTGGGTGTCCGCATCGCCTCCCAGCGATACGGCAAGCCTTATGGCGCTTTCAAAGTCTCGAGAGTCTAAAAAGGCGATGATCGCCTCAGGGACGCTCCCCTGGCAGGTGGAGTCGAAGGAATATGCGGGGCGGATCTCGTTGGTCGTGTGGTTCAAGTCGTAGCCAAAGGTTTGCTCCACGAAGTCTTTTATCTCGCCCCTGGAGCAACCATTCCTGGCCAAAAACACACATGCCGCCACGGCTTTGGCGCCCTTGATCCCTTCAGCGTGGTTGTGGGTCGGAATGGCCGTGCCTTCGGCCCCGACCAACACTTCGTCCAGGGAGCAGAAAGCGTAGGCCACGGGCGATACTCTCATGGCCGAACCGTTTCCGAAGCTGTTATAGGGCTTCGGGTCCGGCGATGTAAGCCAGCGCTTAAAAAGGTATCCGTAACCAGCGTGGGGAAAGGCGCGCCCCCACTCCCTATAGGAAGTGGCATAATCGACCTTTCTGAGGATGGCGTCGGCAACCGCCACGGTCATCACGGTGTCGTCCGTAAAGCGCGTGCGCGGACCGCAGAGGGGAAAGTCGAGGGTTTTCGTCCTGAAGCGCCTTCCTTCGTAGGCAGAACCGGCTATATCGCCCGTTATGGCTCCAAGCATCGCCCTTTTACCTTATCCATTCGAGCGTATGGCGCACTATCACTCCGCCGGCGTCAGGTCGGGCGATACGAGCCATGTTGGCCCTCAGGTCGGTCAAGGCGCTTTTGTCTTCTAAGATCTCCTTCACCTTTTCTGCCGCCCTGCGCGGCTCGAATATCATGCGCGCAGCCCTTCGGTCCAGCAGGTAGTCGCTGTTGCGTTGCTCTTGCCCAGGGATGGGCCCCCACAATATCAGAGGGGATCCTACGCAGAGCGATTCCGACGTGGAAAGTCCACCCGGTTTCATGACCACCGCATCGGCTGCGGCATAGTAGTAAGGCATGCCGCTCACGAAGCCTAATACTCGCACGCCTTTTTTCTCTCTGTAGCGTTCGCTCAACTTCTCGAAGAGGTTTTTGTTGTTGCCGCACAGGGCGAATATGAGGCACCCATCTAACTGACTTAGGGAATCCACGACCTCGCTAAAGGGCCCTACGCCTATCCCTCCTCCCATCACCAGGAACATAGGAGAATCGCCGCTTATGCCCAAAAAGCGCCTCCCTTCTTCTTTGGTGGGTGGAGACAGGTATATAGGGTCTACAGGTATGCCCGAGACAACTACGCGATCTCCATCTATGCCATCTGCGGCATATTGGCGCCCGGCTTCGTCGCTCGCCACAAACCACCCCGAAAAGCTAAAATTTCTGTGAAAGATGTGACTCAAAAAATCGGTGTTCACGTAAAAGACCGGCCGTTGCCCCTGAAGCGCATCCGCCACTACGGAGGCTCCGAAGAAGTGGGTGAAAAAGACGGCCTGAGGATCGAACTCGGCGAGCGTCAGCAGAAGCTTGCGCAAATTCAACCTTTCTGTGAGCTCGTTTATGGTGGCCAAAAAGCCATCGATGGCATCGGGAGTGTCCATCGTCTCATATAGATACCCCCAGAGCTGCGGGACGCGCCGCACCATCTCCAAGTAGGAGCGTGCGTACAGGCCGCGCACCAAGGGGGACGCATAGGTAAGCGTATCCATGCACATCGTCTCAGCTCCCGGGACCTCGCGGAGAAACCAATTCGATATTCCCTTGGCAGCGCTCTTATGGCCGGTGCCCACGGAGGCGTAAAAGATAGCTACTTTGATCCCACTCATTTTCCTTTCCTCTCTCAAGGAAGCTTAACATATCGCCCAGCGTCACGCCCGTGGATAGTCTTTTGTGACCGGACAGGGATAATGTCACCCTTTAAGGGGACAGGGAAAATGTCAC
>CAZERC010000031.1:0-15874 GCA_964515395.1 uncultured Synergistaceae bacterium
ATCACGTCTCGTACCTCCCGTCCGTTCGCCTGACGTCCCCTAAAGGACGATGTTCTCCCTGTATTCACCGAACTCTTCCCGAAGCACGCCGCAGATTTCGCCTTCCGTAGCGTAGACCTTCACGGCCTCGATAATCGGCGGCATCAGGTTCCTGCCTTCCTCGCGGGCGGCCTGCCTGATTTCCTCCAGCGCCCGACGCACGGCTTCGCCGTCCCGTTTTTCCTTCATGTCGCCCAGGGACTTCACCTGGTTTTCGCCGACCTTGGGATCCACCTTGAGGAGTCCCTTCGTTCCCTCGGCGCCTTCCTTGCGGAAACGGTTCACTCCGACAACCACGCGATCGCCGCTTTCGACGGCCCGCTGATAGTTATAGGCGGCATCCTGGATTTGCTGCTGGACGTAACCCTTCTCAATCGCAGCTTCCATTCCGCCCATCTCATCGATTTTCCCGATGTATTCAAGAGCCTGCTGTTCGATTTCGTTGGTCAGGCTTTCGACGGCATAGCTTCCGGCCAAAGGATCCACCGTATTGGTGACGCCCGATTCGTACCCGATGATCTGCTGTGTCTTCAGGGCAATCCCGACACTCTTTTCAGAGGGGAGAGCGAGGGCTTCATCAAAGCTGTTCGTGTGCAGCGACTGGGTGCCTCCCAGTACCGAAGCGAGCGCCTGAATGGCGACGCGGACGATGTTGTTTTCGGGCTGCTGCGCCGTCAGCGTGCTTCCCGCCGTCTGTGTATGGAACCTCAGCATGAGAGATTTCGGGTCTGTGACTCCGAAACGCTCTTTCATCAGCTTGGCCCAAAGGCGTCTTGCAGCCCTGAATTTCGCCACTTCTTCGAGGAAATCGTTGTGGGCGTTGAAGAAGAAGGACAACCGTCTTCCGAACACGTTCGGATCGAGCCCGGCATCGACGGCGGCCTTGACGTAGGCAAGCCCGTCGGCGAGGGTAAAGGCCACTTCCTGCACTGCCGTCGAACCGGCTTCACGGATGTGGTATCCCGAAATGGAGATGGTGTTCCATTTCGGCACATTCTCGCTGCAGAAGGCAAAAATGTCGGTAATCAGACGCATGGATGGCTCAGGCGGGAATATGTAGGTCCCCCTGGCAATGTATTCCTTGAGGATGTCGTTCTGGATGGTTCCGGAAAGTTTATCCGCCGCAACGCCCTGCTTCTCGCCGACTGCAATGTACATGGCGAGGAGAACAGAGGCGGGGGCGTTGATGGTCATCGAGGTGGAGACTTTTTCGAGGGGGATCTGGTCAAAGAGCACTTCCATGTCCGCCAGACTGTCGATGGCGACTCCGACCTTGCCCACTTCGCCCTGAGCCATTGGATGGTCTGAATCGTATCCGATCTGGGTCGGGAGGTCGAAGGCGACGGAAAGCCCAGTCTGGCCCTGTTCGAGGAGGTAACGGTATCTTTCGTTCGACTCTTTCGCCGTGCCAAACCCTGCGTACTGCCTCATCGTCCACAGCCGTCCGCGGTACATCGTCGGCTGAACGCCCCGGGTGTAGGGATACGTTCCGGGGAATCCGATATCCTCCATGAAATTCCTGTCCGCCAGTGATTCCGGCGTGTAGAGGCGTTCTACCTCGAGTCCGCCGGCGGTTTCAAATTTCTCGCGCCGTTCAGGGTGCTTTGCCAGGCCCTTTTCAAGCTTTTCCTCATACTTTTTCCGGCCCTGTTGGATACGTTCAAGTTCTTCCTTGTCAAACACTTCAGGACGCCTCCTTTGATCGCTGCGTTCTGGATGGATTTTCCCTCGTTTTTCAGGGGGTACCGGCGACAAAAAAGGGGGGAATTCCCCTTTCGCCGTCATACAATAGGTGAACTGAGTTACAAACGCAACAATTATTCCGCAGACAAGCGGAAAATGCAACCATTTAGGCAGAATTGCAAGATAACTGGCTACAAATAATCAAACCCCCGGGAAAGGGGGTTCGGTATTCACCTGTTACTTTCTGCAATCCCTGGAGGCAATGACTTTTTCCATCGGCATGATGGTGACGTCGGAAGCTTCGAGTATTTCCCGGATCTTTTTCGCGTTCTCAACGGCTTCGGGAGTATCCCCGTGAAGGCAGATAGTGTCAGGCTTCAGGGCAATATCAACACCTCCGTCGGCAGTGACGATTCCTTCTTTTACCATCCGGAGCACCCTTCTGGCTGCGACCTCCGGATCATGGATCACCGCCCCGGGTCGGGAACGTGGCATCAGGGAACCGTCCGGCATGTATTCCCTGTCCGCAAAAGCTTCCTCCGCAAGGGGGACGCCGGCTTTCTCCGCAGCTTTGCGGAACGCCGAATTCGCAAGGCCTACCAGTATCAGGCTTCCTCCGGCATCCTTGACGGCCGAAGCTATGGCCTCAGCAAGGGCCGGGTCCGAGGCAGCCTGGTTGTACAAAGCGCCGTGGGCCTTGACGTGCTGCAGTTCTCTGCCGTTCGCCCTGGCAATCGCTCTCAATGATCCTATCTGGTAGAGGGTGAAAGCGTAAACTTCTTCGGGAGTGCAACTCATCTTGCGCCGACCGAATCCGACCAGATCCGGATGACCAGGATGCGCCCCGACGGCAACCCCTTTTTTTACAGCAAGCTTTACGGTCTTCAACATGACTGAGGGATCCCCCGCATGGAATCCGCAAGCCACGTTGGCGGAGGTCACAAATTCCATGACCTCCCCGTCGTTGCCCAGGGTATAGGCTCCGAAACTTTCGCCAAGATCGCTGTTCAGGTCGACTAAAGCTTTCATGCAACTTTCCACCTTTCTCTTCTGACCTCTTTAGAGGGTTTCCCAATCCACCCGATGTTTTTCGCCTTCGACGGTTACGATCATCGAGCCCTTGTCAGGCCGTTTCAACGGTGCGGAAGATACGGGCCTCGGCCTGGAACGGTAATCCGCAGCCTGGATCCTGATGTCCCGGAGCCTCCTGGCCAATTCTTTCAGTCGAACAACCGCTTCCTGCAAACCTACGGCTTTGAAGGAGACTTTGTCCCCGGGCCCCATCCGTCCGGCCGCGGGAACATCCGCCGTAATCACTGTTGCGATCTTCGCATATCCCCCTGTCGTCTGCCGATCGGCGAGCATGATAATCGGTTTGCCGTGCCCCGGTACTTGAACGGATCCAGGGGGAATCGCATCGGATACGATATCCGCTCCGGCCTTGTGCTCTATGGTGGGCCCCTCAAGCCGGTATCCCATCCTGTCGGCATTCGGACCTATCTCGTAGATCTGTGCGCAAAACCTTTCGAAAGATTCCCGGGGGAACATGTGTATCTGGGGACCCTCTATGACGGACAGTGTCCGCACGTCTTCCACAGCGTATATGTCTTCAAAGGAGGGAGCAAAACCCACGGTCCTTTCCACAAGCGGCTGTTCCTTCCCCGTCTCCAGGACGTCCCCCGGTTTCAGCGGGCGCCCGTGAAGTCCTCCGACGGCCGCCCTGACATATGTGGAGCGACTTCCCATAACAACCGGGACATCCAGCCCTCCACCGAAACAGATGTAACTGCGGCAACCTTTCCCGACAGGACCGGCGAAAGAGAGACTGTCCCCATCATGAACCTTGAAACATTGCCACATGGCGACCGCCTCGCCGTTCAGCCTCGGCTGAAGGTCCGCCCCCGCCACAGCAAGGATTCCCGAACCCTGAAAATGCAGTTTTGGCCCGGACAAGGTGCATTCGAGTCCTGCGGCATCCTCGGGGTTTCCGACAATCATGTTTCCCACGCGGAGGGCAAACCAGTCCATGGCCCCGGCGACGGGCATGCCAATGGCCTGATGGCCCCATCGTCCCAGGTCCTGAATCGTGGTAAAAAGTCCTGGTTTCACGACGGTCATTTTCATTGCGGCCATGTTTCCTTTCCTTCTTGTATCCTGCGGAAGCGATCACCGTCAATGGACGTAAACCGTAACCTCATCCCCGCTTCCAGGAGGACCGGCGGGTCCCTGAACGGGTCAAAGAGGGTAAGCGGAGTCCGTCCGATGAGCCTCCATCCACCCGGGCTCTCGACAGGATAAATCCCTGTCTGTTTTCCCGCTATCCCCACACTTCCGGCGGGAATCGCGACCCTCGGCTCATCGAGCCTGGGAGTTTCCAGCTTCGGGTTCATTCCCCCGAGATAGGGGAACCCGGGGGTAAACCCCAGCATGTAGACAAGATAAACCTGTCCGGTATGAAGCCTCACGACCTCGTCCTCATCAATTCCGGCATGGGCCGCGACAGAGGCAAGGTCCGGACCGAAGTCCCCTCCGTAACAAACGGGAATCCCAAAAGGCACCTGTTCCTCCCGTCCCGTCACCGAATACTGCCGAAGCCAGCGGGCGGCTGTTTCCGCGACAACATCCCTCTCCGCACGAAAGCTGTCAACGTAGACGGCCACTGACCGGTAGGTGGGAACCACTTCCACAACCCAGTCAGGCGCTGACATTCGGGCATGTGCGGCAAAGGCCACGGCCCTGGCATTGATTTCTTCATCAATGACGTCACCGAACTCAATGACGTAGCAGGAATCGCCGGCCCAGCCGGCTCGCGGGAAAGCATCTCCGGTTATCGGCACGACGGTCCCTCCTTTCTCCATGAATAATGCACGTTACCGTCCCATCAGGTTCGGAAGATACAGGACTATGTCGGGAAAGACCGTGAGAAAGGTCGTGACCACCAGAAGGAGCACAAAAAAGGGCAGGGCGGAAACGGCAATTTTCCCGATGTCGTCCTGGATGAGTCCGTTGATGACAAAGAGGTTAAACCCGACAGGCGGCGTGATCTGTGCCAGCTGAATCATGATCACAAGATAGATGCCGAACCAGATGGGGTCAAACCCTGCTTGCTCAATAAGCGGCAATGAGATGGGAAGGCTCATGACGATCATCGAAAAACCGTCGAGAAGGCATCCCATAAAAAGATACATCGCCGAGAGAACGACGATAAGCATGTAAGGGGAAACCCCCATTTCTGCGATGAACTCCGTCAGTTTCCGCGCGATTCCCAGGTATCCGACCGTAACGGAAAGGAAAGCGGCACCACAAACGATCCACATGATCATGCAGCTTGTCTTCACCGCTCCCATCAACGCTTCCCGAAACACATCGCGGGAAAGACTTCTCGTCAAGGCCGCAAAAAAGAGGGCCCCAACCACACCGACTGCAGCAGCTTCTGTAGGCGTTGCCCATCCGGCGTAAATACTCCCCAAAACAGCGGTGACCAGTATAATGACCGGCGCAAGCAAGGGTATCGCATGAATCCTGTCCCGCCATGTAAATTCCCGGCTTCCACCCGGAGCAAGAGCAGGGTTTCTGACACACCGGACCATGACGTAGCCGCTGAAGGCCACGGCGATGATAACCCCGGGTATGAATCCAGCCATGAACAACTTTCCGATGCTGACGTCGGCCATGATTCCGTAGACCAGCATCATCATGCTCGGAGGGATGAGAAAACCCAAAGTCCCTGCACCGGCAAGGGAGCCGATACTCAGTTTCCTGTCATAATTCCGTTTCTGAAATTCGGGAAGCGTGATCTTTCCGACAGTGGCCGTCGTCGCGGCCGAAGAACCGCTGACCGCTGCAAAAAGGGCACTCGCGAAAATGTTGACATGCAAAAGCCGCCCTGGTATTCCCTCCATCCACGGGGAAAGCCCCTTGAAAAGATTCTCGGATATCTTGCTCCTGAAAAGGATCTCTCCCATAAAGATAAAAAGCGGCAGGGCAAGCATCGTCGAACCACTGGTATTGTTCCATGCAATATTGGCAAGGATGGTTGTTGCCGGGAGACTTGTAAATATCAGCAGACCGGCGAGTCCTACAACAAAGAGGGAGATGCCGATCCATACGGTGCTGCCGAGCAAGAGTACCAGGATCCCGGAAAGAGTCAGGGAAACAGTGAAAAGATCCATCAGTCTCTCCTCCCCGCATGGGCCGCCCAGGACATCGTTGCAGGGGGGCAACCCCCTTCACTGTGAAGAAAATCGATCGTCGCAAACTTCATCTGCCAAGGGCCTCCGATTCTTCCGGTACAGATTTATAGTCGCCTTCCTTGAGAAGACGGAGACTTTTGAAAAACTCTGCAATAAACTGCACCATCATGATGAACGATCCCGCCGGAAGAAAGAATTGAGGGATCGCCAGGGGAGTTCCGGAGATCTGCATCGACTTGGTTTCGCTGACGACAGAGTCCCAGAAAAATAGAAAGGTTACCCATGTCAACAATGCACAGAAGACAAAGCCGAAAACAAAACAGACCATATCGAGCTGAAGTCGTCTCTTCTCTGAAATGACATGCTGCAGAAAGGTCATCCGTATATGCGCCCTGTGCCGAAGGGTGTACCCCAGCGCCAGGAAAGTCAAAGCCGCCATGAGGTACCCCGAGTATTCCTCAGTGATGTACAGTGTCCGGGAAAACACCGACCGCATCACGATCTCTGCGGTCACCAGAAGGACCCCGGCACAGATCATTATTCCGGAAAGGATCCCGCCCAGGTCGGACAGCTTGTCCGTCAACCGGATCATACGCTCCATGAATACATTCCACCTCCAGGTTCCGGATGCGCCGGCACGCGGCCGCAAAGGGCCGTGTGCCGGCGCTGTTTGTTACCTCTTTGCTATTTCCGGCCGACTTCCTCCAGGAACTTGTCGACAATTTCCTGTGCTTCGGGTGATGCTTCCGCAAGCCAGTTCGCACGGATCTCTTCAGTGACTTGCGTCAGTTCGTCAAGGATCTCGTCCGTAACCGGGACACTGACAATGCCGTTTTCATTGCAAATGGCTTCCTGTTCCTTGTCCAGCTCGGCAACCATGTCCCACATGTACTTTTCGACTTCCTCGCCGGCTTCGACCAACGCTGCCTGTTCTTCTTCGCTCAAGCTGTTGAACGTATCGAGATTGATCGTATGGAGGTCGGTGGCCATGGTGACGTCGAAACGGTGGAAGTATTTGAGGACTTCCCAGAACTTTGCGTCCACAGCAGTCGGCGTCGAGGTCAGGACGGAGTCGATCAGCCCTGTTGCCAGTGAGGAATAGACTTCGCTGAAAGGCAGCGGATAGGGCGTCGCGCCGACGGCCCTCATCACAAGTGCTCCGTTCTTGTCATAGGTCCTTGTCTTGAGACCTCCCATGTCTTCCAGGGTGTGGATTTCCTTCTGGGTCCACAATCCGGCTGCAGGCCAGGGTGCAATGTAAAGGATTTTCTGGTTCCATTTTTCTTCCGCCACCTTGTCGAAATAGGGCCTGCAGATTTCGCTGAGAAGTTTCCCCTCATCAAATCCCCTGACGAGAAATGGCAGGGTGGGGATGCCGAAAAGCGACTCGTCTCCGGCCACTCCACTGGTGAGCATGTCCGAAACGGGAATGAGACCGTCCCTGACCGCCTTCAAAAGCTCCGGCCCCTTGTATCCAAGAGCACCTCCTGCATGGACGATGATTTCCACTTCGCCGCCTGTTTTTTCATCGACAAGCTCGGCAAACTTCTCAAGCGCCTTCGTCTGGTGATTTTTCGGCGGCCAGACTGAATTGGCATCCAGCCGCGTTGCGGCGTCCGCCATACCACAGGACATCACGACAAATAGAAACAGCATGGCAAGGCTGAGGATCTTTCTCACGTAAACAACACCTCCCGAACTGATACACCTGCCAGGAATGACAGGCCTGGACCGGCAGATTCCGGAACGCTTCCGTTCCTTTCCCGCCGGATTCCCTCCTCCATCCGCACCGAAATCCGCCGAAACATGGGAGCAATGTTTCAGGCTGCTTTCCTCTCTCCCTCCTTTCTAATATCAAGGGGTTTCGGGCTCCTTCTACCTACATTATAATATGCAAAAAATTTGCCAGAGGAGCACCCACGGGAAAGGCCGTATTTTTGAAGATGCTGCCTTTTTTACGGGACTCATTGCTGTCCGTTTTCGAATAACTGTTCAATATCGAACGCTTTCATCCTTCGCGCGAAACCACACGAAAGGGGAAGAAACCGCTCCGGGTTTCGCGCTCTTTTTGAGAGCATCGATGTGCCGGCGTACGGTTCTCGGCGGCACGCCTGATTGCAAAGCAATGTCTCTTGCGCTTTCTCCTCCGGAGAGGGGCCGATCGTGCCGGGAAAAGATGAAACTGTGCCACCGAAAGGCCGGGACGGGACCTGAGCGGCCTGGGAAAAAGTCCCGAGAGGGTCGCGCTCCCCGGCGGGACATGTACCATGTGGTCGAGGCTACGCGATGAACGGTGGACGGGGATTTTGCGTTTGTCCTGTTGCCCGTTTTTAGTCTGCAATAAACATCCTGAATGCGCCGAAACACTTTCCGGCGATGACCACGTGGGCGAAAACCAGGGAAAAGAATACAATCCAGATAACCCGGACTCCGGTGTCAACCATGACATGCCTCCCGAAGGGCGCCAAACATCCATCAACGGGACATCCCCCTGTAGCGCTTTGCTTCCCGGGATTATCCCGTAGCGAAGCTTTTGACGATCAGCGTCGTGAACAAAACCATGCAAAAGAGTGCAACCGGATACGTCGCCCCGTATCCGGCGGCACATTCTTCGCTTTTAGTGGCATCAATGGCCGCTCCAAGGCCCGGAGTGCTTGTCATTGCGCCGCAAATGGCTCCCGCCAGAAGGACCCAATTCATCTTCCAGATCATACGACCGAGAATATAGCCCACACCGAGGGAGACAAGTGCCGTAACGGTTCCCACGAAAACCAGCACCCAGCCGCTTTCACGGAATATGTCCACCACACCCGGCCCGGACAAGAGCCCCACAGCCGCCAGAAAAAAAGCCAGTGACAAATCCCTGAGAGCCGAAAGCATCCGTCGATCCATGCGCATGGGCAATGGACCGATGCTTCCGAAAGCGCCAAGGACGAGGGCCCCGATAAGGGCGCCTCCCGTCCCTCCCAACCTGAGGCTCCCGATCACCGGAACGGGGATGGAAACCGTTCCGATGAACAATCCTGCCATCATACAGACCGCAAAGGAAGCAAGGGAAAAAAACACCGACTCTTCTTTTACATCTTTTTTTGCCTTGTACCCGCTCAGGAAATCCTTCAGCCTGCGGCGCTCTATCTCGTTATCGATGCCGAAGACCAGGGGCACGATCTGGACAAAAAGCACGACAGCCAGGACACCGAAAGGGTACGCAATGGTGTACCCTGCAGCGACGGCAGACCCTCCACTGACAGCTTCCATGGCGGCGCCCAGCCCCGGGGAGCTTGTCAATGCCCCAACGTAGGTCCCGGCCACCACATGAGGGTGAATTCCCGATCCGAACAATCTGGTGAAAGCCCAGGTCGTCAACGCCCCGGATCCCGTGACCGCCACTGAAAGGGCAACGAAACGGAAGCCGAATCGTCGCACGAAAATCACCACATCCTCCGCCGCCAAAAGCCCCACGCTGACGACAAATATGACCAGATTCCAGGTAAAGAGATCCCGGCTGATCCCATGGCCGAAAAAACCGATGACCAGGCCCGTGAAAAGTGCGCCCGAAATGCCCAGGCTGATCCTCCCGAGTCGCAATTGCCCGAGGGCCAGGCCCGTCAAGACGGCAAAGCTCATGACAAACAGATCGTTTTTAAAAAGATCGGTGAAAAACATCATGGAAAGGTCCTCTCTTCGGCCGTGCGCAGGGTATATCCCGAATGCGTTTTCAGGTTTGAGTCTGCCGACGGTACTTTTCCGGTCCTGTCACATAAAGATTGCGTCCCTGACAATCGATCAATACCGTCAACGGAAGATGACTCACGGTAAAACGATATACCGCCTCCGGTCCCAGATCCTCGTAAGCGACGATTTCAACGCCGGTGACACTCTTGGCCACCAGCGCGGCTGCTCCGCCCACGGCACCGAGATACACCGCATCATGGCGTTTCATGGCCTCTATGACGCCGGCGGATCTTGATCCCTTTCCTATCATGCCCTTGAGGCCCAGTTCCAGAAGCCGAGGAGTATACGGATCCATCCTGCCGCTCGTCGTGGGACCGGCCGGCCCTACAGCCCACCCGGAAGGAGCCGGTGCGGGGCCCACGTAATACAGGACCTGCCCTTTTATTGGAAAGGGAAGGGGCCTCCCGGCATCGGCCGACTCCACGAGTCGTTGATGTGCCGCATCGCGGGCAGTGTAGATGACCCCGTTCAGCAAGACGCTGTCACCGGCCTGGAGATTTCTTACGGTTTCCGTGTCCAGAGGTGTCGTCAATGAAAGGGCTTCCATCGGATTGTTCCCCTTTCCGCCTAAAGCGTAACCTGCGCGTGTCTGCAGGCATGGCAGCAAACGTTTACGGCCACGGCCGTGCCGGCTATGTGCGCCGGGGCATGCTCGAGGTGGACCGCCAGGGACGTGATCCTGCCGCCGAGTCCGGCGGGGCCGATGCCGGAGTTGTTGATCCGTTCGAACATCCGAATTTCGAGTTCTGCGTATCTGGAGTCGGGGTGCCTTTCATTCACGGGCCTGAGGGTCGCCCGCTTCGCAAGAAGCGCAGCCTTTTCCATGGTTCCGCCGACACCGACACCGACGACTGTCGGCGGACAGGGATTCGGACCAGCGGAAATCACCGTCTCAACGACGAAATTCTCAACGCCCTGTACACCCTCTGCCGGCGTCAGCATTTTGAGAGCGCTCATATTCTCGCTTCCGAAGCCTTTCGGGGTGACCATGATGTCAAGAAGCCTCCCCGGCACGATCCTTGCGTGGATCACCGCGGGAGTGTTGTCCCCCGTATTCTTCCTGTCAAACAGGGGATCATTGACGACGGATTTCCTGAAAAAACCCTCCTCGTAAGCTCTTGCCACACCCCTGTTGACGGCTTCCTCGAGGCCGCCTCCCGTGATGTGAACATCCTGACCGATATCCAGAAAAACCACGGCCATTCCGGTATCCTGGCAAATGGGCACTCCCTCTTCACGGGCGATGTCGTGATTTCGAAGGATCTGCCCCAGAACGTCACGTCCGCAGGGAGATTCTTCCTTTTTGTTCAATCCGTCGGAAAGGGCGTTGTAGATGTCCTGCCCGATAGACGTATTGGCCTTGAGGAAAAGGGCCTTGACGGCATCTTCGACAAGGTCCGACTTGATCTGCCTGATTTCTTCCAATCCGCAGTCCTCCCGTTTTAGCCTTCAGCTCGAAATCCCGGGAAACAATCTTGATCGTTTCCCGGGTCAGTGGGTGGGACACTTCAGTCCCGAACCCGTAAGGGGAATAACCACGGTCTCACCGGGCCTGAAATATCCCGACGCCCGGAGGGCCTTTCCCGCAGCCGGTGCGACGGCCGCCGTGGGTTCCACATACAGGCCTTCATCTTGTGCCAGACGTTCCTTCGCCTCCATGATTTCCTTTTCGCTCACTGTCACGATGTCCCCGCGGCTCGATCGCACGGCCTTGAGCATCTCCTCCAACCGGGGAGGGTTGGATACTGCTATACCCTCGGCACAGGTCCCGGCGCAGGATGTTTTCCGACCACCGGAAGCGCTCCTGAGCGGGGCGCATTTTTCCGCCTGCACGGCAACAAGCCTCGGCAGTCGGTCGATGAGGGCCCTCTGTGAGAGTTCCCTGAACCCCTTGAAAAGTCCGAGAAGGAGCGTGCCGTTTCCGGCCGGGGAAATGACCGTGTCCGGTGCCTTGTGTCCGAGCTGTTCCCATATTTCAAAAGCCACCGTCTTGGTTCCCTCGAGGAACAGTGGATTCCATACGTGACTTGCATAAAAGACGTCCTTTGCCATCTCCCAGGCGAACGCCGCCGTTTCAGAACGTTTGCCGCCTTTCGCCAGGACTTCGGCCCCAAAGGAGCCGATCTGAAGTTTTTTCCCTTCTGGAGTCCCTTCCGGTACCACCACGGTAGCCTTTATGCCTGCTCTCGCCGCATAGGCAGCCACGGAAGCGCCGGCATTTCCTGAAGAATCGATGACAACGGAGTCACAATCGCAGGCAAGGGCATCGGATATCACCATCACCGCACCCCGGTCCTTGAAAGATCCCGTCGGAGCCATGAATTCCAGCTTGTACAGCAAGTCTTCGTCACACCGTGACGGGATGACCGGAGTCCACCCCTCGCCCATGGAAAGGCCTCCGGGAATGGGGGGCAAAACAGACCCGTAGCGCCACATGCCGGGAGTTCCCCGGTTGATGCGCAGTTCCTTCCAATCCATGACGCAGGACAAAGGCTGTCCACAATCACACCGTACCGGTCGAAGCCGGGGCTCGTAATTCTTTCCACAGGCTGAACAATAGATTCTCAGCAGAGGGGACCCCCCAACGGTATCTTAATTCGCCGCCTCCAAAATGACAGAAGACATCATTCGAAAAACCGCAGCCATCCTGAATATACCACAGCTCCCTCTGCCATGAAGGTTTGACAAAACAATTCCTGGAGCGTATAAGAATCATTGGCAATGGGGGAGCCGGAATATCGGCTGAGAGGAGACACCGTCTCGACTCCTGGAACCTGATCCGGGTCATGCCGGCGAAGGAAATTGCGGTTTCGGAAAGATCGCTCGCTGATGAGGCCCTCCGGTTCCGGCCGGGAGGGCCTTTTTCTTTGAACACGTCCTCTCTTTTCGACCCGAAAGGAGTAAAGGAAAACATGGAGCAACAAAAAGTTCGAATTCTCGTTGAGGCCGCACTTGCGGCTGCGCTGGCCCTCGCCCTGAGTTACCTGCGACTCTGGCACATGCCCCAGGGAGGGTCGGTCTCCCTGGAAAACGTTCCGATCCTGATTTTCGCACTCAGGTGGGGTCTCAAGGCAGGTTTGGGTGCAGGAGCGGTGGCAGGGCTCCTTCAGCTCATTCTGGGCGGCTATGTGGTCCATCCGCTTCAGGCTCTGCTGGATTACCCTCTCGCCTTCGGCGTACTCGGACTTGCCGCCCTGACTCCCAGGCCACTCTGGCTTGGCCTGACGCTCGGGACGTTCCTGCGGCTTGTCTGCCATGTCCTTTCCGGCGTCGTCTTCTTCGCCAGCTACGCCCCGGAAGGAACGAATGTCTGGCTGTACTCCACAGTGTACAACGGCAGCTACATGCTTCCCAATCTCGGCCTCTCCATCATCCTCACCTATATCCTCTGGCCGAGGCTCAAGGGGCGGTAAAAAAAATCCGGGAGGCCTTGCACCTCCCGGATCGTATTTTCGATGCCTGACATCGCGTTTTTTTACCTGTGCTTTTTGAAAATGCCGATAATGAAAAGCAGCACAACAGCCCCGGCAAAGGCCATGAGGAGAGATCCGATGAATCCCATGGGATAAAGACCCACCGAGCTGAAAAGGACGCCGCCGACGTAAGCACCAAGGATGCCGACAAGCATATTCCCGAAGAAACCATACCCGCGGCCGCGCATAACCCGTCCCGCAAGCCAGCCGGCAAGGACACCGATGACAAGAAATGCCAAAAGGCTGTTCTGCATGCTCCGCCTCCATTCGCTCCGTCAGGGAAATTACACGTTGTGATGATACCCTACGGAGTCTTTCTCATCCTCTTTCAGGCTCAACCATTTGCCCCAGTCCACACGCAGGGGACCACTCATGATGTATATGGCAATGCCTGCCAGGGGGGCCAGCTCCCTGAGGGTAATGATAAGCGTCACTGCGGTCCCCCATAAAAAGCCCGCCCTGGCCTTGTTCAGGCTCCCCTTTTTGAGGGCCTTGAGATTGCCGAAGGGAATGCTCGAAATCATGAGCAGACCGGTTCCGGCGGTAACGAGCGCCATCAGCCATGCCGGGACTGCCAGCCCTGCAAACACGAATGACACCAGGAAATGGCCTCCTGCAGGAATGGGAAGCCCCTGGAAAGAACCCGCCACATGTTGCACATTGAAACGCGCCAGCCTCAAGGCACCGCATAGGGCGAAAAACGCAGCCGCCAAAGCCCCCGTCACTCCCCAGAAACCCTGAAGGTAAACGCCGTACAGGAGCATCGCAGGCGCCACACCGAAACTGACCACGTCGGCCAGACTGTCCAGTTCCATGCCGAACTCACTGCTGCCGCCAAGCCGTCGGGCCATTTTGCCGTCGAGAAAATCGAAGACCACGGCCATGTAAACGAGGAACGCGGCAGGGACATATTGGCCATGAAGAGTCATCACAACGGAGAGCATGCCGCAGAGCATGTTCCCGCTGGTAATCATGTTGGGAACGATCTTCCTAAAGGGAAGTTTCTTCCTGAGTTTTCTTCGTGCCATTTTCAATCACTCCGATTCCTGTGGTCCCCGCCTTCACTCGCTGACCTTGCCTGACACAGGGTTCCACCGCAAGCGGCATATAGACATCCACCCGTGAACCCAATTTTATCATCCCGAGCCGTTCTCCGCGAAAAAGGTCGTCTCCACGCGCCTTTGAACAAACGATGCGCCTGGCCAGGAAACCGGCGATCTGCACCACCATTCCTTTTCCAGAAGAGCCCTCGAAACCGACGAGAAACCGTTCGTTTTCCTCCGACGCCTTTGGAGCAAAGGCCATCCATTTTTTGCCGGGAACATATTCCAGGTATTCGATACGTCCATCAACGGGCATGCGGTTCACGTGAACGTCAAGAAGAGACATGAAAATGCCGACGTAATGGCATTCACCGCAAAAAGGATGGCTCGCCCGGCGGACCTCGACGACTTTCCCGTCGGCAGGGCTCACCCATATCCGGTCATCTTCCGGTGGTTTCCTTTCAGGATCCCGGAAGAACCAGGCGACCAGTCCCGTACCAGCCAGAAAGAGGACGCCTGCAGGCACCCAAAAGACGAGGAAAAGCACCCCGAGAGCGAGACCGGCAAGAACGGGTTTGCGCCCTTCAGGGGCAAGTCCCATGACTATTCCTCCTCTTCTTCGCCCACGTGGATGATGCTGACATCGGCCACCGTATCGCCTTCGTCGAGGCGTATGACGCGATAGCCCGTGGCGCCGCGTCCCAGAACGGAGATGTCTCCGGCTTCAATTCGGACGACACGGCCGTGGTTGGTCATCAAAATGATTTCATCTTCAGCACTGACCCCCCAGGAACCGATGAGCGGCCCCGTCTTGTCGGAAATCGGCAGGGCCCTGACTCCGGCGGTTCCCCTGTGGTGCGGCGTAAACTCGGAAAACTCCGTTCGCTTGCCGATGCCTTTTTTGCTTACCAAAAGCGACTGGCGCCCTTCACGAACGATATCGCATCCCACGACGGTATCCCCTTCAGCAAGCCTGATGCCGCGGACTCCCCTGGCCTGTCGGCCCATGGCACGGAATTCCTTCTCCGTGGTCCTCAAAGCCTTGCCCTTTGACGTTACAAGGAGGATATCGTCATCTCCGACGGTAAAGCGAACCCTCGCGATCCGGTCTCCCGGTGAAAGGGAAAGCACCCGTCTTCCTGCACGGGTCAGGTTTTGCAGCTCCGTTGCCGGAAGGCGTTTGGCCGTGCCCTTTTCGGTAATGAAAAAGACGAAGTTTGCCCCATGGAGGCAGCTGTCCCGTATCGCCACCACGAACTCGTCCTTTTCAAGGCCTATGAACTGACCCACGAGCCGGCCCTTGCCGGTTTTCGGTTCCGGAAGGACATACCCCTTGATGGCGAAGACCCGGCCCTTGGAGGTAAAGAACAGCAGGTCCCTGTGGGTGCTTGAAACAGTCAATATGGCGGCCTCGTCGCCCGTTTTCGGCGTGGCCCCCTTGACGCCCTTGCCTCCCCGTCCCTGGCACCGGTACGTCACCAGGGGCATCCGCCTGAGGTACCCGTCCCTGGAGAGCATGACCACGATTTCCTCTTCGGGAATCAGGTCTTCGATTGACATGTCCTCCACGGCATCCAGGATATCGGTCCTTCTGTCGTCGGCAAACCGTTTCCTGACATCAAGCAACTCTTCGCGCACAACGGCATCGAGGACTTCGGAGCTTCCGAGAATGCTCTCGTATCTTTCGATATCAGCCAGAAGCTGTGCC
>CAZERC010000032.1:0-5411 GCA_964515395.1 uncultured Synergistaceae bacterium
TTGATCACCTGCCGAAGCTGCTCCACCGTGGTGATACTGTTCGAAAACTGCCACTCCCAGTCATTCCACTCAGACTCCGTCACGTCTTTCCACAGGGGAATCTTGCGGTAATCCTGCATGAAAGCAACACTCCTTTGTTTTCAAGGCGGCTCGTCCGCCGGATTGTTTCAAATAGACTGAAAAGCATTAAAATAACGAATTGTTTGAGAAATACTTTACCCCAAAATCTGGGCTTGTCAAACCTTTGTTCCGGTACGCAAGTTTAGTTCTGTATACGTAACAGATTTTACTATTTGGAAACTTTTGGGTTTCCCCAAAAGGGTTCGATAGGATATGATGTTGACATTCCGTTATATTCCTGGAGGTGCGCCATGAAAAACCGGAAACTTCTCATTTTTGGAGCATCCGTCTGGACCGGAATCGCCTCCCGGCCCACCGCCGAGGCCGTTCTCATAGAAGGCGACTCCATCGCTGCCGTCGGGAGCCTTGACAAGGTCTCCTCCTTTCCGGGCGCTTCCGGAGCGTACCGCGTAGATGCGAAGGGCACCTCCGTCGTTCCGGGGTTGACCGATTCCCATTTGCATTTGACGGCCTTGTCCCGACAACAGGCGGCCCTTTCACTTCATGACGCCGAATCCAGGGAGCAGCTCCTTGAACTTGTGCGCCGGCGGGCCGCAAAGGCAAGCCCGAAGGAGTGGATCTACGGCGTGGGGTTCAACAATTCAAGGTGGCCAGACGGCAGGCTCCCTACCATGGAAGAACTGGACAACCTGAAAATACCCAACCCGGTGCTTTTGCTCAGGGTCTGTGCCCATGTCCATGTGGTCAACTCCAGGGCCCTGGAGGCGGCCGGGCTGACCAAAGACATGTCCGGCCAGGGGGTCATGAGAGACGGCACCGGGAGCATGACGGGGACCCTCCTGGAGGACGCGGCAAAACCCGTCGTGGAAGCCATGAAAAAGACGATGTACCGAAAAGAGACGGAAGAAGGCACTCTCCGACAAACCATGTCAGGCCTTGCAGCAAAGGGAATTACATCGGTACATACGTGCAGTGCCGCTTCCTACGGCCTGGAAGAGAACCACGAGGCCTACCGGTCTCTGGTAGACCGCAAAGCCTTGCCCCTGAGGGTTCGGCTATACGCCGACGAGGACATCGAGGGCTGGAAGACCACAGGCGACGGCGATGACTGGTTCTCTTACGGCGGGAAAAAATTCTTTCTCGACGGTTCCCTGGGGGGACGGACGGCGGCAATGTCCTTTCCCTACGTGGATGAGCCTTCGACCCGGGGAATCCTCAATATGGACCAGGAGTATTTCAGCAAAAGGCTGACGGAGTGTCACAAACGAGGCATACAGGTCCAGGTTCATGCCATAGGAGATGCGGCCATCGACCAGTTCATCACTGCCGTCGAAAGCCTTCAGGACCTTGAACCATTGCCGAAGGGACTCAATCACCGGCTGATTCACGCCCAGGTCTGCAGACCGGAGCAGATGGACCGCCTTGCCCGACTGGGAACCGTCTGCGACGTCCAGCCCGTTTTCGTCCCCAATGACATCCACATCACCGAACTCCGGATCGGGAAAAATCGCCTGGGCTGGGCCTATGCGTGGAAAAGCATGCTTGAAAAGGGGATCCTGCTCACTGCCTCAAGCGATGCGCCCGTTGAACCTGCAAACCCCTGGCGCGGCATCTGGGCCGCCGTAGCCCGTGTCGATGACGAAGGATACCCGCCCGGCGGATGGCTCCCAGATCAGAAACTCGATCTAGCTGAAGCCTTGACGCTCTACACGGTCAATCCCTGGCGGGCTATCGGAAAGGCACAGCGTTTCGGGTCGATTTCTCCGGGGAAGCCGGCGGACCTGGTAATGCTTGACAAGAATGTTTTCGAAACACCAGTCGAAAAATTGCCCGACGTACAACCCGTCCTGACTTTCGTCGGAGGACGCCTTTCCCACGGGGATCTGCCGGATTGGGAAAAGATACCGTTCTGAAGACCCATTCATGGGCTTTCTTCCGCTGTCTTTCGCGGTATACTGATAAAAGCAGTCGAGGATGTTCCGGTGCAGGGAGATGATAGGATGAAGAGTCCAGCAGAGTTGTTTGCAAAATGGGGAGTGTGGCTCGGCCTGGCAGCTGCTCTCCTCGTACTGCCGCTTACACCGGCTTTGGGTTATGAGGGCGGCGTTCTTCTGGAAGATCACTTCAGGGGCCTGAAGGTGATGGCCGTCGATGAAGGGACTCTGGCTGAAGCTTCAGGCCTCATGGCGGGCGACATCATCAGGGAAGCGGACTTCGCTCCTGTGGCCGGGACCTCTCCGGAAATCCTTCAGGAACGGCTGGCCGCACAGGAAGCTGCGGAAGGCTCCATTCTCCTGACGGTGGAACGATCCGGCAAACGTCATTTTATACGGGTAAAACAGTCTGTGCAGTTCAGGGACCAAACCGCTTTCGACCAGACACGGACCACTCTTCTGGAAGCCTGGGAAACGTGCGAAAACGCATGGAAAAGCGTTAACGGCATTGTCAGGATTTCATATCTCGAAGGGATAAATGAGGAAAGAGAAACCGTATTCAACGACGCCTGCGAGACCTTCCAGTCGGCTAAAAACAGGATGATCGCAACGGAGATCCCCCCCTTCCTGCCCGAAAAAGCCGGGGCGAAACTGAGGGAAGCGAAAAGCAAATTCATCTCCGCCGCGGGCAGCAGCCTTTTCGCCGCCAGGGCTCTTGAAGACGACCTTACGAAAGGGTACATCCCCGACGGAACGAAACGTGCCACTTTCGACGAAAAACAGATCCCCGGAACCTTTGATTGGGAAGAAAACTGGATCCTCCAGTTCGATACCTTGCCCGGCGGGTACAAGTCGTTCTATAGTTCGACGCTCACTTCAAGGGGAAAAGCCTTTTCTGCGCTTCTGGAAGCGGAAAGGTACATGAAAAATCATCAGTAACATTGACGGATCCATCCATTAAAAAAACGGGGCGTCACCTGCAGAAGGCGCCCCGTTTCCTTTCTTGTCAACTCGCTGACGAAAAACCTTATCTCCCCAAAAGAAGCATTAATGCATCCCGGATCTGGAGGTAGGCAATCAGGTATTCGATGACCATGCGCCAGAGGATTTCCGTCACAACGACCAAAACGGCAAAAAAAGCGATTAACCGCACTTTCCCCTCGGTATTCAGGGTATTGTAGCCCTTGCCTGCCGGATTTCCCGAAAGCCATGGATACTTTCGCCCCGCTTTGCGCAGGAAAAGCCATATCAGTACAGGCACGACAAAGGCTCCGGTGAAATAGGTCACCTTGAGAATACCCGGACTGACAAAGGATCGGAAGTTCAGAAAATCGAAAAGCCCTTCCATGTCGGCCTCCTTTTTCGTTTCGCCGACCACGCACTGTCATACTGACATCATAACAGTTTTTATAACAAGCATGTTTCTTGCGCCCTTCTATGATTTATGCTATCAAATCACTAATCATGTTCCCGCATGGGACAAGGCGTCGGGAACCCAGACTCGGGAAAGAAGGTGAACTGCCTTGTCTGTACGGAAAAGGGCAATTCTTGCGCTCATGGGCCTTTTCGCTCTCACCGTTTATGCCGGGCCCGTCCTGGCGTCGCCGGCCGAAAAATACATCGAGCGAGGCGCACTTGCGGTCGAAGAAGGCAACTACGAGAAAGCTGCAGCAGCCTTCAGACTGGCCGTCAAGGCCGATCCCGAATCCGCTGCGGCTTACTACAACCTCGGAGTGGCATACCAGCATCTGGACATGTTGAAGCAGGCCGAAGAATCCTTCCGTGAAACAATCCGGTTGCGACCGGATTATTCCGGTGCCTACGTGAACCTGGGAAGCGTCCTGAACGACCTGGGAAGGCCAGGTGATGCCGTCGGCGTCCTGCAAAAGGGACTCCAGGCGGACTTCGAAAACCCCAGCCTTCATTACAACCTCGGCAGCGCATGGGAAAAACTCGGAAATGAAGAAAAGGCACTGGAGCATTTCCAGATGGTCAACGAGCTGGCACCCGAGTTCCCCGACGCCTGGCACAGGGCGGGCGTCATTCTCGGAAGGATGAAGCGGTACGACGAAGCCATCCGCCATTACAGGAAAGCCCTGGAGCTGAAACCCGATCTGGACATCTCTCTCTTCAATCTCGGAGCCGCCATGGGCAGCCTGGGAGACTGGAAAGGGCAGGCGGAGACCTACGAAAAACTGCTCAAGAGACAGCCGGATCTCGCCCTCGGGTGGTACAACCTGGGCGTCGCACGCTGGAGACTCGGCCAGATGCCCGAGGCCACCCGGGCCTTCAGGAAGGCAACGGAACTGGATCCCGACTACGCCTATGCCTGGAACAACCTCTCCCAGTGCCTGCTCAGGAGCGAAGATTACGTCGACGCCGTCGTGGCGGCCCGAAAGGCCACCGAACTCGAGCCGGGACTGGTCGCAGCCTGGAACAGCCTGGGGCTCGCTTCGCTTGGGGCCGAAGACATCAGTGCCGCCGAAGCCGCCTACCGGAAAGCCCTGGAACTCATGCCCGATTCACCGGAAGCCCATTTCGGTCTGGGCCTGATTTCGGCCGTCAGAGGCGACACGGAAGGCGCCAGGGAAAAGCTTCGGATCCTTGAAAACCTTGGGAGCCCGCTGGCCGACCGGCTCCGTAAGCAAATCAACGGATAGGTCTGAGACATATCATGAGGTGCCTGAAGCTATCCCTCCTGATCCTCGCGGCAATGGTGTTTCTGGCTCCCCTGCCCGCATCGGCGGAACCCCTCGATGGCGAAATCGCCCCCGACCCCGTCGCTGCGGCCAACAACTTCATTACCGGGCTGACTGGAAGCTCGCCGCAGGCCTTGGGCCTTGCCGGTGACGCCCAGGAACTGTCGGCCATCGGCAAGGCGGTGCTTGAAGGCGATTTTGCCGGTGCCACGAACAAGCTCGGCGAGTTCACGGCGGTCAGGATGATCAGCTACACCGCTCCCGCCATCGGCCAGGTCATCGCCATCGGGAATCTGGGCAAGATGGCCGGCGACGCCGCCGCCAAATGGGTGGGGCAGAAGAACTTCGAAAAGATCTCCACCACCATGCTCGAGACGGTGGGCCCCGTGGAGAAATGGCCCAAAACGCCCGCAGCGGCCAAAAGAGACGAGTTCTTCCAGGCCACCATGGCCGCTGAGTACCGCTACCTTGAGACATACCTCATCAAGGAAGGGTATGCCGACAACGTGGACGAGGCCTACGACGTGGCCGTTGAAATGATCCTGGCCAAGGGGAACTTCGAACGTCTCTGCGACGAATACGGCCTTGAGGGCAAGGAGCGCACCTACGACAACCTCCAGCGGGAGATCCGGATCGAGGCCGAGGTGGCCGCCGAAATCGCCAGAGAGCAGGAGATTGCACGGGCCGAACAGGAAGC
>CAZERC010000032.1:5511-12917 GCA_964515395.1 uncultured Synergistaceae bacterium
TTCACGGCCCTGGCCATGGGCGACGTGAAGGGCCTGGCCTTCTCCTTTTACGGCAATGGCAAGGCCCTCGGCTCGGACCGGGTGAGCTCGGTACACAAGAGAAAGATTGACGCTACGGGGGGCTACAACGGAGCTTTTTCCGCCAGGGGAATTTCGGGCGAAATCCACCTGACTATTGAGGGGACCTCCCTGACCGGCTGGCTCGCGGGCAATTACACCGACCCCGACCAGAATGTCGCCGTTACGGCACAGATTTCAGGATCCTTTGACCCGCAGACCGGAACGTTAGCCGCAAGATGGTCGGGTGAGGCCGCTGGAAGCATGAGATACGAAGGGGAAAATTACAACGTGCACGAACCGGTCATGGGGACGCTGCAGGGAAGCTTCAACAAGGGAGTCCTGTCAGGAACCTGGTCAGGCGGAAGCGATTACGTCACAAGCAGCGGATCCTGGCAGGCAAGATAACCGAAAAACAAGGGGGGCTTACCGTGGTGAGTCCCCCTTGTTTGCTGCGATCAGTGGCCTCCAGAGGAACCAGTACAGAAAGGGCGCGGTAAAAAAGAGAAGACCCGGCAATAGCCGGAAGGCCCCCGGCGCGCCGAGGATCGACGTGAGGTACCCCATGATGACGGGAGTCACGAAAAAACACCCGTCGAGGATGAACCAGACCAGCGCCGTGGCCTTGGGCCGCAAGGCCTGGGGCGCCACATCTCCGATGAGCGCAAGATACAGGGGAAACCCGATACCCACGCCAATTCCGTACAGCACACCCCAAAAGGCGAAGGCCAGGTTCGTCTCGGCGAAGGACGTTCCAAAAAGAGCCGCAGCGTTGACGGAGATCACCACGGCAGCGGTACCATATCTGGGGAAGAGATCGAGAATCCTGAAACCCACGATCCGTATGAGGAGCGCCGCCACTCCAAAAGATGACATGAAGGCCGAGGGAATAAGCCCCCGATCCATGGCGAGAGGTGTGACGGAGAGGATGGCAGCGTCGGTAAGGCCATACAGGGTCGTCGAGACGAGAAGCACCTGCATGGGCCGCAAACGGAAAAGGTCCATCCATGTTCCCCATTTCTGCCCGAAAGATGTGCCTGAAGACCCCTTGGCGGGCCGCAACATAAAGGCAATGACGCCGCAAAGGACGGCGAGCAACGGTCCCATCCATATGAACACGGTAAAGTGCCCGGAGTGCAGGAACCAGTCACCCATGGGAAGTGAAATGACGAAGGGCGCCATGGCTCCAACGGCAATGAGCGCGAAGGCGCCGCCCCGGACCTCATCGGGAATGACCATGGTCTGGTAGGTAGTCAGGGCCACCAGGAAAAGGCCGAAAGCCAATCCGCCAACGACCCTCCAGAAAACGAGAAGGGGGACGCTGGCACCCGAAAGGGCAAGCCCTACACTTCCGATGGCACCCAGGGCCGCAGCGGCGGCCAGGACTTTCCGAAGGGGGAAACGCTCTACGAATTGTGCCAGAAACGGACGCGGAAGGGTGCTTGCCGCAAAGAAGGCGCCGAGAATCCAGCCCACTGTCTCCGGACCGCGAACCCCCACCCATTCGAGATACACAGGGAGCAAAAAGTAGATCTGGCTGAAGGCCATGATCCCGAAATTGGCGATGATCAGCTTGGGAAGGAGCTTTTTGATGCGTTTCACGATCCTCCCCCCCTTTTGTCACTTTCCGGGGCGGACTTCCCATCCCTTTCATCCACGTCAATAACAGCCCCGCTCATGGCAGGCCTGCCGAGCCGCTTCCTCAAAAAGGTCTCCGTCTCGGCCAGAAAGACCCCGGAGAGGATGATCAGCCCGCCCAGCACAATCTGGGCATTCAGGATTTCCTGTCCGATCAGTACGGCGAAGACATACCCGGAAGGGCTTTCCAGCGAAAGCAGGATGGCCGCGTGGGTCTCCGGACTGTAGCGCTGGGCGACGGTCTGGATGAGAAAGGGAACGACCGTCACAAAAAGGACCACGTAGAGGATCCCCCCCCACACAGATATCGGCACGTCCCTGAAAAAGGGCAGGGGTTCAAAGAAAGCCGCCGAGACTGTCAGGATGAAACCCGCCGCGGCCATCTGGACCACCGTAAGGGCCACGGGGTCCATCCTCCGGCTCAGGTTCCCCACGGCAAGGACATGAAGGGCAATGCCGAAAGCCAGAAGCAGGGAGAGGGCATCGCCCACGTTGAAGGTCATCCCCGGAGTGAAGGCCATGACAAGCAGCCCGGCCGTCGTCAGGACGGCCCCCGCCGTTGCGATTATCGAGGGCATTCTCCGATAGAACAGGGCGTACAGGAATGGGACCATGACGACGTTGCTGCCGGCGATGAAGGACTGCTTGCCGGGGGTTGTATAGAGCAGACCCAAAATGTGGGCCACAAAAGTGGCGGCCAGAAGACCGCCGAGCAAAAAGCCGAGGAAAAGGTCCTTACGTCCGAGCTGCAAAACCCGTTTTCTGAAGACGACCCAGAGAACGGCGGCACTTGCGGCAAAACGCACGGCCAGAAGCCACAAGGGCGACATGAACCCCAAAAGCCAGTTGGTGGTCCCGAATCCAGACCCCCAGAAAACGGCCGCCACGAACATGGCCCCGTCCGCCAGAAGCACCGCTTTCCTGCTGCCCGGTTCCACCACCAACGCCATCGCCCCCTGCCCGCATCCAACAGGATATCACCTGGAGCAGGAGGCTGCACACAAAAAAGCGCCCTCTTCAAGACAGGATCGCTTTTTTGCTTTGGCTTTGGCTTTGGCTTTGGCCCATCAACTCCGAAGGTTTATACTGGGCATCCTCCCGAAAAGCAGCAGTGGCCGAACTCGAACTGCAGCGTCACGCGATGGAGCAACGGTCTCCGATTGCCTCTTTCAACTCCCGAAGCAGTTGGTCCGTCTGCGGTCGCGCCTCCTCGCAAAGTCTCACATGGGCCTCGAGGCATCGGTATCCTCACGCAAAAAAGGTCCCGAAAATCATCCCTGCCGCTGTTGACAGGACAACAACCAGGCCGACATAGGTTCCCGTCTTTTTCGTCCCCAGGACGCTCCTGATCACCAGCATGTTCGGCAAAGACAGCGCAGGGCCCGCCAGCAGGAGCGCAAGTGCCGGGCCTTTTCCCATGCCGGCTCCAATGAGTCCCTGGAGAATGGGGACTTCCGTCAGGGTAGCGAAATACATGAACGCCGCCGAGACGGTGGCGAAAAAGTTCGCAAACAGGGAGTTCCCGCCTACAAGGGACGCCACCCACCGGCTCGGAATCAGAGCCTCATGACCCGGCCGACCCAGCAGGAAGCCAGCCACGAGAACGCCTCCAAAAAGAAGGGGCAGGACCTGGAGCGCGTATCCCCAGGTCGACTGGTACCACTCGGAACGCTCCTCGCCGCTGAACCAGATTCCCGCGGAAAACACCGTCGACACCAGCGCGGCGCCGGCTATGACCCATTTCATGCGATAGGCCGTCGCCCAGAACCCGACAGGGATCTTCGGCGCCGCCCAGTTGGCGAAAACGAGGAAGACCACCATGCCGGCCATGAACCAGACGTTCTGCCACAAGGGCCTCGCCGCCTCCGGCTCGGGCATTCCGGCAAAGGCTTCCTGCCTTTTTCCCTCTTCCTCACGGAAGATGACCGCCATCAGAATCCCGATGATGATACTGAAAAGGATGGCTCCCACGGCCCTGGCCACGCCCAGTTCCAACCCGAGCACCCTGGCCGTCAGGATGATGGCCAGCACATTGATGGCAGGGCCGGAATACAAGAAGGCCGAGGCCGGCCCCAGACCCGCCCCCCGCTTGTAGATCCCCGCGAAAAGGGGCAGAACCGTGCAGGAGCACACCGCCAGGACCGTCCCCGACACGGAGGCCACCGAATAGGCGATCCACCGCTTCGCATTTGCCCCCAGGTATTTCATCACCGCCTGCTGGGATACGAAAACGCTGATGGCACCGGCGATAAAGAATGCCGGAACCAGGCACAGGAGTACGTGCTCCCTGGCATACTCGTGGAGCATGGCCAAAGCCTCGATCGACGCCTGCTGCAGGCGGACGCTTTCAACGGGCATGAAATAGAACGCCAGGAAAGCCCCGGCAAGATACAGGAATTTTTTTATTTCAGAGTTCAGTTCGATACACCTCGTCCTGATTTTTTGTGCAAATATTTTCACAATTTTTTGCCGGAAGAAGCCTCACCGAGCCCTTGTTCAGGCCTGCGCGGCCTGTTGCAACAGTTTTTTGACTTCCGCCGCGGAAGGAACCTTTCCCGACGTCAGGACCCGGCCGTCCACGGCCAGTCCCGGTGTGGTCATAACGCCGAAGGCAATAATGTCGTTCACATCATCCACCTTTTCGAGTTCATAGGAAATGCCGAGTTCCTTCGCCGCTTCTTCGGCCAGTGCGGTAAGTTTCCTGCATTTCGGACAACCTGTTCCGAGTATCTGGATTTTCATGAAGTGCTTCCTCCCCAATTTGTCGTTTTGCAATGGTTTTGCTGATTCGTCGAACCCCTTTGTGGTCACGCAACAGCCTGCCGATCCGACGCTGATGTGTTCCATGACCCTGCTGTCGTGAACGTGCAGAATCTCGAGGGCGCCACCAGGCATCTCCGAGGTCCACGACGTGTATGAGGTCCATCTGCTCTATGCGGCTTCCACCATGTCGGAGACACAGGGCAAAGATTCTTCCATCTTGTGGGTCAGGACCACCTGGAAGCAAACTTTCCTGAACTTCCCTACACCTCCTGGAACCAGTTTCTGGTCTTCAGACAGAAGCGGACCAGCATGAGCATCACCGGGACCTCGATCAGGACGCCCACCACCGTGGCCAGAGCAGCGCCCGAAGAAAGGCCGAAAAGCATCGTCGCCGTCGCTATGGCAACCTCGAAATGGTTGGATGCCCCGATTATGGCCGCCGGCGCGGCGTCCTCATAGCGCAGCTTGAGCACTTTGGCCAGGATGTACCCGAGGGTGAATATGAGCGTGGTCTGCACGAAAAGCGGAACGGCGATCCACAGCACCGTCAGGGGATTTTCGACCATGATGTCACCCTTGAAGGAAAAAAGGAGCACAAGGGTCACAAGGAGCGCAGCGATGCTGACAGGTGTCAGGTAGTGAAGAAAATTCGACTCGAACCATTCGTACCCCTTGTTCCTGATGATCCATTTGCGCGAGAAGTACCCCGCCACCAGGGGCAAGGCCACGTAGATAGAAACGGACAGCAGAATGGTCTGCCAAGGTATGGGCATGGCGTTGACTCCGAGCAGAAAGCCCCCGAGCGGGCCGTACAAAAAGAGCATGGTCAGCGAATTGATGGCCACCATGACCAGAGTGAGGCCGTTGTTGCCTTCGGCGAGATAACCCCACATGAGCACCATGGCTGTGCAGGGCGCTATCCCGAGCAGGATGGCACCTGAAACGTAGCTTCTCCAGAGTTCCACTTCCTGTCCCGTCTTGATGATCTCCGATCCGGGCAGAAAATCCCTGAAGACAATCCCGAGGAAGAAATACGCTATCAGATACATGGTAAAGGGCTTGACCGCCCAGTTCACGAAGAGTGTCAAAAGGACCGGTTTCGGCGTCTTGCCCGCTCTCAGCACCTCGGCGAAATCGATTTTCACCATTATCGGATACATCATGAAAAACAGACAGATCGCGATGGGGATCGAAACCTCGTAGACCGCCATCGAATCCAGGGCTCTTGCAACGCCGGGGGCGACGCGGCCGAGGATGATTCCAGCCACAATGCACAGGGCGACCCAAAGCGTCAGGTATCTTTCGAAAAACGAAAGTTTTTTCGTTTCCGCCACGATTTTTCCCTCCATATACTGTTCCGGTCAATTCTTGTCCGGCCGCTTACAAAGCGGGCGTCTCTTTTAAAAAGCTGCAACCCCGATTCAATCAGACGGGCTTTCTTCCGCGCCTTCGGTTTCATCTTCGAACCAGAGGCGAAGCCGCCCGCTTCCCTCCACCACAAAGAGGTACGAGCCATCGGGCATGGAGCCCCGCTCCCTGAAAAACTCCATCGCCTCATCGTGTATCCAGCACGTCATATCCTCCCCCTTTACCTTGAACGGCGTGAAGGACTCCGTATTTTCCGGTTTTCCCAAAAGGCCCGCCGGGCCTTTGTAGGCCATTCATCACCCGGCGATGTTCGTCTGGACTACGATATTGAACTCTCCACCGTGTCCGGCAACCTGCTGAAGCCAGAACCTCGAGGTTATCCGTACAAATCTCATGCCGACGCCCTCCTCTCTTTCGTGACAGACCAGGCCCTTTCACGGGGCGCTATTCGTCGACGACACTTGCCGGCAGGGTTTCAACGAAGTCGCGTATTTCGTCCCGGACCCTCCTGAAGAAGGACAGGATCTCCTCCTCCGATCCTTCCGCCCGTGCCGGGTCGTCAAAGCCCCGATGGACCACCTTCGCATCGCCTGGAAACACCGGACAGGTGTCCCTGGCATCCCCGCACAGGGTAATGACGACATCGAAGGGTACATGCATCAGGCTTTCCACGTGCTTGCTTTTCTGGCCGGAAATGTCCACCCCGGCCTCCTTCATGACCCTTACGGCCATGGGATTGACTTCACCAGGGTCGGTACCGGCTGACCATGCTTCTATCGAGTCCGCCTTCAAGGCCCTGGCCCAGCCTTCGGCCATCTGGCTCCTGCAGGAATTCGCCGTGCAGAGAAAAAGGATTTTCATCTTGCCCTCCATCAGGTCACCTGCTTTCTCTTGTTTTCTTTCGCTTCCTTCGTAGCCGAAAAAGCCGCTCGCCCGTTTTTTGAAAACAGCGGCGATTTCATCGACGGACGGGACCTGCCCCTCGAAGAGGATCTCCCCTTCAAGGGCAAGGCTCGGGGTGATAGCCGTACCAAGAGCGAGCAGGTCTTCCATTTCACCCAGCTTGATGATCTCGAATTCCAGGCCGGCCGAAAGGGCGGCCTTTTCCGCCCTGTTCTCCAGTTCGAGGCAATCGGGACAGTCCGTTCCAAGAACCTGGATCGTCCATTTTCTCTTTCCTGAACTTTCAGCGCCCCTGCCTGAAGCACCGTTCTGGCAACACCATCGCTCGTACCGGTTTCTGGTTTCCTCTCGCAGGGTTCCGTCGAGGCACTTCAGGAAAGGTTCAAGGCACTCAAGATCCAGTGAGTAATAGACCTTCAGACCCTCCTTGCGGTCCTTCACGATACCGCTTTGCCGAAGGATGCCCAGGTGCTTGCTCACGTTGGTTCGGGTACACCCGAACCACCCGGCGATTTCATGAACGCACCGCGGCCTGTCCGCAAGTTTTTCTGCAATAGCCAGCCGTACGGGGTGGGACAGGGCCTTGAAGATTTCGGCTTTCCTGTTTAAAAGCGATTCCATGGCTCCCAGTCCTTTCTGTGTGAAAATATACTCACATAGTTACCTATTGTCAAGCC
>CAZERC010000032.1:13017-14939 GCA_964515395.1 uncultured Synergistaceae bacterium
GCTCCCAGTCCTTTCTGTGTGAAAATATACTCACATAGTTACCTATTGTCAAGCCGGTCCCTATCCTGGCACACGCCGGAAGGCTTTGACTGTCTTCTGTGGACGCCTTGGGGATTTCTCTCACCACGTGCCCCGGTTCAGACTGATTTACACCTCCGCCTTCGACACCTTGCTGATGCGCCTTTTCAGGCCTTCAAGCCGTTCGGAATCGATTTGGCTGAATTCATCCAGCGTGTGCTCCAGTTAAGGAATGACCCTGCGGTCGTCCTGGCTTTTCCCCTGTTGCCTTCTTTCCAAGCTTCAAATCATAGAGTCGACAATTAGTTGACACCGGCAACTAAAAAATGTTAAGGTTACTTTCGTCAAATTTTGAGTCCCCAAAAAGGGAAGGATGCGAACCCATGCCCAAAAGCGGCTTTGACGCGACAGGACGGGCCCTGGCACAGATAGCCTGGCATTTCGGTCCGAAAGAACCCTTGGGTGAATGCTGCGAAGACCTTACCATGCCTGAGTTCCTGGCTCTTGACAAAATCTCGGTCACGCCGGATTGCCCTGTTCACGAAATCGGGATTGTGCTCGGTTTCTCCAAAAGCGGAGCCACCCGCGTGGTGAACCGGCTGGAGAAAAAAGACTACATCCGAAGGGTAAGATCTTCGGAAGACGGGAGGGTTTGCTGCGTCACGATCACTGACCTGGGAGCAGCCGCTCTCCTGTCGGCAAAAGAAAATTACCAGAAGAGGTTCGAAAAAATCGTCAAGAAACTACCGCACGACACCGCCAGACAAATCATCAATTCAATATCCCTGCTTGCTGCAGCCCTGGAAAAGTGACAAAAGGCACGGGATTATGCAGGGGAGGTCAACAGTTTGAACAGCTTTTTTGATACTGTCAGGTACTTCCTTTTCATCACTGCCGAGTTATCGATCCTGTTCGTCGGAATAAGCGCCGCCGTCGCCCTGGCATTGATGTACATCCCTCAGGAAAAGCTTCGGGGATGGCTCTCGGTACAGGGTCTGAAAGGCAACTTCCTGGGAGCCCTCGTCGGTTCACTGACCCCGTTCTGCGCATGTTCCACCATCCCGATGACCCTTGGCTTGCTCAACGCCGGAGCCCCTTTTGGACCTGTGATGTCCTTCGTCATCGCTTCCCCGCTCCTCAATCCGATAATCATCGTCATGATAGGGACCCTCCTCGGATTCAAGGCATGTGCACTCTATTTCGTCATTACCTTTCTGGGATCAGTCCTGTTCGGCGTGACCATCGAAAAGACCGGCGGGGCAAATTTCGTAAAAAAGGTCCGCCTGAAGACGGGTTGCTGCTCATCCAATCCCTCTGAAAACCTTGAACCCGAGAGCTTTGCCGGAAAACTGAAATCGGCCTTTTCGAGCGCCTGGTGGGACTTTTTGGCAGTGCTGAAGTTTTTGTTGATCGGGGTTGCCGTCGGTGCGTTGATTTATGGCTATATCCCCGGTGACCTGGTGACACGGGTTGCAGGTCCCGGCAACCCGTTTGCGATTCCCGTCGCCGCTGTCATTGGAGTCCCACTCTACATCAGGGCCGAAACGGCCATACCTATCGGGCTTTCCCTGGCAGAGAAAGGAATGTCCCTCGGGGCGGTGATTGCCCTGATCATCGGTGGTGCCGGGATGGCAATTCCGGAAATGGTCATGTTGGCGGGCATTTTCCGGAAACGGCTGGTTGGGGCCATTGTTGCCGCGATATGGTTTACCGCTGTTTTCGGAGGCTATTTTTTCAACGCCCTGACGTAAAAGTGATGGAGGTGAGGTTATGACCGAGGAAAAACGGACGGAAGGCAAAGCCGGAAAGAAATCTTTTCTTGGAAGACTCTTCAAAAAGGATCCCGGCTAGTCAAGTCCCAGAACTGCTGTAAATTCGGACCCGGTTACATAGTCACCGCCACG
>CAZERC010000033.1:0-14122 GCA_964515395.1 uncultured Synergistaceae bacterium
CCATTTCACTGTTCCCTGCATTTCAGATATTGCCTCCCGAATAAGAATACGTCGATAAATTTCGATCGACTATTCAAAACAGTAAAGAAAATTCGCTTCCTTGTCAATGGAAGAGACACGGAATGGGTCTTTACGCCATTTCCTTCTCTTCGCTCCATCCCAAAAAAGAATTTTCGTAGCACTTCGAAAGCTCTTTTTATTCGGGAATGAAATCAGGGAGATACTCCCTTTCGAGTTCACGAAACTTCGGAAATCCGACCATTTCCTTGAAAAAGTCAAAATCAGCCACAAGGTCGGTGCGCCCTTCGGCGATGCGGTCTCCCTTTATTGCATCAAGATAATTTAACATTCCCTTGATGGCAGCAAAAAGGGGCCCCACAGGAATGCTGATGCGACCGACGCCAAGCTCCCTGAGGGTGTCGATGTCGATCAGCGGCGTCTTGCCGCCGACGACGGCATCCATAAGGTTGATGCTTACCGGAGCGTCAATGGACTCGATGACGTGCCTGATCTGTTCCACCGATCTGGGGGCCTCGACAAAAATAAGGTCGGCTCCCGCTTCCGCATAGGCGTTGCCCCGCCTGATGGCCTCTTCGACTCCCGCAACGGCTATTGCATCGGTTCGTGCATTGATGACAAAGTCGGGGTCAAGTTCATCCCCGGCCTTTCTGCAAGCCTTGATTTTCAGGACCATCTCCTCCATGGGGACGATGCTTTTTCCTTCAAGGTGGCCGCACCGCTTGGGGAAAAGCTGATCCTCGATGTTCATTCCTGCGGCTCCTGCCTTGATGAATTCCCGGGTGACATGCATGGCGTTTACGGCGTTTCCATACCCTGTATCGGCGTCGACCATGACAGGGATATCGACGCTGTCAATGATATTTTTCGAGAAGTGCAGGACCTCCGAGAAGGACATAAAGGCCATGTCGGGAAGGCCGAGGTAAGTCGCCGAAAGACCAAAGCCGCTGACCTGGAGAGCCTTGAAACCGGCTCTTTCGATCAGCTTTGCCGATATGGCGTCATGAGCGCCGGGACACACAAGGGCTTTCCTCTCCTGGACAAGCTGTTTCAGTCGTGCAGTCTTTTTCATGATATCCCCTCCATAGGTTCACCGGTGTTTTCACGATAAAGCCGCGGTGGTTCCGTTTTCACCCCATCCAGGGCGGGTATCCCCGAACGGGAGGTGACGGGAAGATTCCTCCCCGCCACCTTTGTTGATGGTTTATCCGTTTTGGGGGCGCATTAGCCTGCTATTCTTTTTCGAGTACTTTCAACTCCGCCGTCGCTTTTGTCCCCTTGTCGCCGATCGCCTCGATAACATAGGTTCCCGCACCGGACATGACTTTCGGGATGCCTCCCCTTGGCTGCAGTACAAAGGTCCCGTTCTCTTTCACGGTGACCACGCCTCCGGTTCCCACGACACCGAAGGCATAGGGAACGTCCCCGTCGTTCAGGATGACCCGGACTTTTTCGCCTTTTTCAAAACCGCACCCGACGAAGACAAGTTTGTCTCCGGGCACGCCTTCCTCGGGCACTATCACCAGGACAGCATCCTCTGCAGCGGCGGCAAGCCCCGCGCCCATACAAAATACCGCCACAAGGGAAATGACTATGGCCAAAACGAGAGTATTTTCCTTTCTCATGTTTTTCCGCACCTCCGTCTCAGAAAATGGTTTCTTTCAATCCCGTTCCAACTCGTACAGACCGGTTGGTCAGATCAGCTCCCACTTCAAATCCGCGTCTCCCCGGGTTGCCTTTATTTCGCCTCGTCGGGGCGCACGAATCGTTTCTTGTGGAGCCTTTCAAGACTCCATACAACTGCCGCAAGGGCGAAACCTATGAGAGAGACGTACCTGTTCGGGTACATGAGGGAGATGCCGGCTGCAAGGTACACAGCACGTATGGGATACGCCAAGACCCCAGAAAAGCGGCCGAACAGAGAATAGGCGAGCGCCAGTGCTCCCACAAAACCCGTTCCCGCAGCGATCAAAACGTTTACAAAGGGAGCCCTTCCGACGAGAGCCGGATTCAGAACGAAGAAATATGGGATGATGAACGCAACGATCCCAAGTTTGACGGCCAGAAAACCCGTTTTCACCCAGTCGCCTCCGGCAATGCCTGCGGCGACGATGGCCTGGGTACAGGTAGGCGGTGTCACACCCCCCAGGAGGGCCCAATAGATAAAGAACAGATGCGCTGCAACCTCGTCGACCCCGAGTTTCAAAAGGGGCGGCACGAGGATTGAAAGACACAGTACGTACGTCGGCACCACCGGCAGCGAGGTCCCCAACAGGAACGGGACTATCGTTGCAATGAAAAGTGACAGGATCAGGTTATCCCCGCCGATGGACATGATTAGCCCGCTCAGCTTTGGTGCGATTCCCGTGATGCCGATCATGTTGACGAGAATGTTGACGGCCACCAGGACCGGTACGATACGGGCCAACCCTACGCCACCGTCACTCAGGGCATTCCCAATATGCCTGAGCGCAGCCTTGATCCCTACATTGGGAACTTCGCTGATGAAATAGACCACCAGGCAGGCTACGCAGGCGTAAAACCCGGCAAACACCAACGGCCGACCGGTTCCTATCGAGTAGAGCAATATGGCCGTAGGGATAACGAGAGGCGCCATGCGACGGAAGGTCATGATCTCCTTCCAGGAAGGTATTTCTTCCTCGGGAACTGCACCGAGTCCGGCCTTCACCGTCTGGAAATGGACACCGCCCAGCACCCCCGTATAGTAGAGTAGACACGGGATGAGCGCATAACCGATGATCTTGATGTAGGGAATGCCCAAAAATTCGGCCATCATGAAGGCGGTTATGCTCATCAAGGGTGGTGTCACGCCGCCGCCCGTAGAGGCTATGGCCTCCACGGCTCCGGCAAAATTTTTGTTGTACCCAAGACGTTTCATGAGCGGTATGGTGTAATTCCCCGTAACGGAGACATTGGCGACACCGCTTCCCGAGATGCTGCCGAAAAGAGCGCTTGCTATGACGGCTGTTTTTGCAGGACCCCCGGAATACCGCCCGGTGAGCGCCAAGGCAAGGTCGATAAAGGTCCTGCCTCCCCCTGCTCCGGCGATCAGGGCTCCGAAGATGATAAACATGGCGATAAAGGTTGCTGACATTCCCGTGACGCTTCCGTAGACACCGAGAGCAGACCAGTAGAGTGAATTCAAGACATATTTCAATGAGAGGCCTTTGAGCTTCCATATGCCCGGAAGATGCTCGCCAAAAAAGATGTAAAGCAACAAAAGAGCCACGAAAATCGGAATCGCCCAGCCGACGGACCGTCTCGCGGCGTCAAGGATGACAAGAATCAGCGCCACTCCAAGGACAAGGTCAATCGTTCCCGCTGATCCGGGCCTCATGTAGATCTGCATGGCATGAGCCATTATGTTGATATTCGCGGCGATGACGATCCCGATCTGGACATAGTCGATGAGACTCAATCCTTTTTCGGCCGCACGCCGGCTGAACGGGAAAGCCAGAAGCGCCACGCTCAGCCCCATGATGATGTGCAATGCCCTGAGCTGGATGTCCACCAGTGGTACGAACACAGGGACAATGAGCTGGGCTGCTGCAAAGACGAGTCCTCCCCAGATGACGAGTTGCGGTTTCAGTCCTTTTTCCTGGTTTTGGGTCGATTCCGTGGACATGCCCATCCCCTTTCCGGCCTAACCGAGGTCTTCCCCCCTGACAACCGGGGGCGGGTATCCGGTCTTCCCGCCCCCGCATATTCCAGGCCTGTTTCCGTCACGCTATTTTTCTTCGTATTCCGGAGGAATGAACCGTTCCGGAACGTCAATACCCTGCTCTTTCGCGTACTGCACAAGTCCGGCATGGGCCGGGATTTCACCGCCCGGAGCGGCGTATTTGAAATAATCGGCGATGGGATCCCATCCCTTGACTCCGGAATAAGCCGCCGCAACTTCCTCAAATCCTTCGACATAGGCCTTAATGATCTTGTAGGCCGTTTCCTGGGACATCAGCGTCGAGGCAACGGCACCGACGATGGGGCATTCCTCGTACATCGGTCCGGCTTCGGGCAGCTGTTTAATGGCACCTTTTTCTGTCTTCAGAAAGTTGAGATAGGGATAGACTTCCCGGACCTTGTCAACCTGCTCCTCGGTGAAACCGATGGCGGTGATGGGCGTAGTGAGGTTGACTTCGATGAGCGAGGAATCCATGGCGTCCATGGTACTTGACTTCTGCAAACCGATGATCTGTTTCTGCTTCAGCAGCGTTATTGCGTCGCCGTATGCTGCAGGACGGAATTTCACTCCCGTGCCGAGAACCTCGTCGATTTTCATCATGTAGTTCGCACCGGACGAACCGGGCATTCCTGGACAAAAGGATTTCCCTGCGAGATCAGCCCAGCTTTTTACTCCGGAATCTTCCCTGACGTATACCCTGTCGGCGATGATATTCCGCACGAAAAGCCACCGGACGTCCTGCCACTGTTCTCCCTCAAAAGTATCCATGCCCTTGTACATCTGCATGGCGGAAGGCAGGTCGACGCAGAAAGCGAAGTCGAAGGCACCTTCTTTCATTCTCCGCAGATTGTCCAGGGCCGCTCCACTTTCGATGACCGTCACCTTGACACCGATGTCGGCCTTGTTCATGACGGCCGCCCCGGCGACACACCAGGCATACAGCCCCGATGTGGAAGAGGTGCTACCCATGTTCAGGTACACCGTGTCGTCGGCGGCCATGGATGCCCCGGCGAAAAGGAACATCGCCATAACCGCTGCCGTCAGTACAAGAAGGCTTTTTCTCATCTGCTTCCCCTCCTCTTTGGTACTTTTCACGAAAACCCGTTTTTCCCGGATCTTTCCCTGAAACATCTTATTCCTCCGCCATCTGCCGCTTCAGGGGAAACCGCACCACCTCGCTTTTTAAGTGAAGATTTCACGGGCTCGGCTGATATCAGTCAGGAATTTGGAAATCTCCGTGTTTTTTCAGGTAGGGAACAAGCCCGCCTTCGTTGATGATGCCCACCATAACTGGAGCAAGGGGCTTGATCGGCACAACGGCTTTTGACCTCAGGTTCGTCACTCGTTGGGTGGAAAGATCAATTTCAAGCTCGTCGCCTGCCTCGATGTCTCTCGTATCGCAGACGAAAGCCGGCAACCCGAGGTTTATGGCGTTTCTGAAGAAAATACGCGCGAAGGATCTGGCGAGGACCGCCCCTATTCCAGCGTATTTGATGGCAATCGGCGCTTGTTCACGGGAAGATCCGCAACCAAAGTTTTCTCCTGCGACGATGAAATCACCGGGAGATACTTTTTTCGTGAATTCCGGGTCTATATCTTCAAAAAGGTGGGACGCAAGGGATTCATAATCAAGCGTTTTCGTGTATTTCCCCGCGATGATGTAATCGGTGTTGATATCGTCACCAAAAATATGGGCCCTGCCCTTGAGGAATCGTTCCATCGCCTCCTACGCCCCTTTCCCTTCAAAAAACTTCCGGTGGTCGACAATGCGGCCTTCGAGAGCCGATGCGGCGCATGTCGCGGGCGACGCCAGAAAAATCTCGGCCCGGTTGTTTCCCATCCGCCCCTTGAAATTCCGGTTGGCCGTGGAAAGGACACGCTCACCATCCGAAGGGATACCCTGGTGTGTTCCAGGGCACGGACCGCAACCCGGCGGGATCACTGTCGCGCCCGCTTCCACGAGGGCCGGCAGGATCCCCTCCTTCATGCTCTCGAGCATAATCCCTCGCGAGGCCGGGCAGACCAGAAGACGGACGTCCCTGTTTACCTTCCGCCCCTCGAGGATATCCGCGGCAACCCGAAGATCTTCCATGCGCCCGTTCGTGCAGGTCCCTATGAACACCTGTTGGATCTTTGTACCAAGCACCTCCGTCACCGGGACAACATTGTCGACCGCATGCGGGCAGGCAATTTGCGGGGCGAGGCCGCTGACATCCCATTCGTACAGGTCTGCGTAAGAAGCGTCGGGATCGTCAAAAACAGGTTCGAAAGGACCCTGGGCTCTTTCTTCAAGCCAGGACAGGGTCGCTTCGTCGGCTTCCATGAATCCGGCCTTTGCACCGCATTCGATGCTCATGTTGCACATGGTCAGACGGTCGGACATTCCCATGTTCCTAATGACCTCGCCGGAGAATTCAATAGCCAGATAATCCGCGCCAGATGAGCCGATTTTCCCGATGGTATAAAGCATGAGGTCCTTGGCAAAAACGCCGGGAGCCAGTTTCCCGCTGTAAACGATCTTGAGGACTTCAGGGACCTTGAGCCAGAGTTTCCCCGTCAGGAGAACCCCGCTCATGTCGGTGGAACCGATCCCGAAAGACAGGGCATTGAGGGCACCGTACGTACAGGTGTGCGAATCGGTCCCGACGGCGAAATCACCGGGCCTGACGTGCCCCCGCTCCACCACAAGCTGGTGGCAGACTCCCTCTCCGACATCGTAGAGACTGATTCCCTGTTCTGAGGCAAAACTCCTCAACAGACTGTGGAGGGCGCTGACGCGCTCGTTAGGGCTCGGGGTGGCGTGATCGAGAACAAAGAGAACTTTCGAGGGATCCCACACTTTGTCGCGCCCGTATTTTCTGAAGGCTTCCACGGCAATCGGACCGGTGCTGTCGTGGCTCATGGCGAGATCAACTTCGGCGACGACGAAATCACCGGCTTGTACATCCCTGCCGCAATGTTTCGAAATGATCTTTTCGATTACCGTCCTGCCCATTTTCCGGCTCCTTCCCTCGCAGAAGTCTTTGGGTGATCACTCTTCAATCTGCTTCGTAAGAAGGTTGATAAAACGATCAATCTTTTCCACATCTTCCAGATTCTGTTCCGTCGTGATAATTTCATCGAGACGGTTCTCATCCGGGAAAGCTCTTCCTGCAAGCTGTTTGAACTTCCAGATCAGCTCTTCCCTGGTGAAGGGGTTTTTCGGATGACCCTTTGGGTACTCCTCCCTGATGTGGAAAGTCCTGCCGTCTTTCGTGGCGATGTCAATTTTCACGGTGTACCGGAGCGCTCTCGGCAGGTTTTCAATCTCCTCGTCGGCCACGACCTCAACCTTTTTCATGAAATCCAGGATCTTCGGGTCACGGAGCTTTTCCTCGGTGAATTGCTCGATAAAGGCATTGCCCTCAAGGATCGTCACAGCGCATACATAAGGATGGCTTAGTTGCGCGGCCGTCACGCTGGTGATTTCCTGATTCTGCAAGGCATATTTCTGTGTGATCGAAGTAGTATAGACGGTTATTTTCTCGATGTCTTCAGGGGTTATGTCCGGGTGCTTCTTCATGAACTTCTGCAGGCCCCCGATTGTGGTGTGCTTGCTGCGGCAGGTGGAATAGTATTTCAGCCCGATGCCCAGAAGCTCCCATCGGCTTCCGAGATCCCCGCATGTTCTCTCCTTGTCGTAAACATGGTCGGAGAAACAGTGATAGAAACCGCCGAACTCGTTTTCAAACACATCTTCTATCCCGGTGAATCCTTCCTTGGCCAAAAGTCCTCCCAGTATGGCTCCTTCCGATGATCTCGAGGGGACGATCCGTTTCGCCATGGAAGTAAACTGCACCGCCTGGAGTCCGCCGGCCCAATTCCCCGCTATGCCTATGGCATGCTTCGTCTGCTCGACATCAAGGCCGAGAAATTTGCTGACAGCCGCTGTGGAACCGAAACAGCAGGTGCTGGCGGTGTTATTAAAGCCCTGGTGGGCGATCTCCATTCCCACTGGTGCCGCAATGCGACAGGATATTTCGTAGGCCAGCGTTGCAGCCGTCAGAAATTCCTTCCCGGTGACGGACCCCATCAATTCCGCGAAGGAAGTCACGCAACCCAAAACACCGGTCCCGACGTGAATGATGCCGTCTGTGTGTGTATCGTCGAGTTCAAAGGAATTGATGGAAGCACCGTTGATCATCATGGCGGCAATGACCGAGGACTTGAGGTCCGTTCCCCAGATGGAAGCTTCCTTTCTGTCCGTTCTCTCCATGAGGACTCTCCTGTAGATGTCCATCCATGGTGTGGTGGACCCGAAAAGACCGCACCCGAAGTTGTCCAGCATGACATCCTTCAGGTGTGCAATCACATCTTTGGGGATGTCCTCATATCTCAACCCGACGATAAATTCAGACAGTTGTTGATTAATCGTTTTGGCTTTGGCCATCTTTTGACCGTCCCCTTCCTATATTATGTTTTCGGTTCAAAACTCAAAAGCTCCGCGATATCCGAGGCTCTCTCGGCATTCTGGGCTCCCGCCGCAGCTTTTGCGATTTCATCCCGACGTTTCGAATCGATAACATCGCCTGTGATGTCATCGAACTTGGCGCGAAGTTCTTTTTCCGTCATTGGGTTCTCCGGGGAACCCTTGGCATGGTCCACCCTGCTTGAATACCGGTTCCCCTTTGCGTCCGTGATCTCAACGATCATAGAGCGCGGGTTCGGATAGACTTTCTGGATCTCGGGGTCCACCTCGATGGTGATCTTCCGCGCGATCTCACGCACTCTTTCGTCTTTTATAGCCTCCTCGGTGTAATCCTTCAGGCCAGCGCTCCCCCGGACGATAAGAGACCCGATACCGTACTGAAGGCTCAGCCGCGCATGGAGAACCGAACGATAATCGGGGATATCTGAACCTTGTTTCGCATTTTTGTGGGTCCGTATGGTGATTCTGTCAATGTCTTCAGGCTTGAGGGGATGTTCGCCGAGAATATTTTGCACGGCCTCGATACCGAAATGAACATAGCGGCAGCTGCAAAAGGGCTTGAAGTAGATCTTCAGGAACTCAAAATCTTTCCCCAGGTCCCGTACGATTATCCCAAGGTCGTACTCATCGGCGAAACAATGGCAGAATCCCAGCCCCCCCTCGATGACACCTTCGGGGCCCGTGAAACCCTTTCGAGCGAGCCGGGCGGCCAGAATTCCGTTCTTTGCGGCGTTTCCAGGATGAAGGTGCTTGACGATGGACCCGTCCACCTCATACTGGTTAATGCCAGCAGCCATGCTCCCGGCGATTCCAAGGGCACTGGTCATCTCCACGGGGTTGAGCCCGAGGAGTTTCCCGGCGGCCGCCGCCGTTCCGAAAACCGCCACCGTTCCGGTGGGATGAAAACCCCTGAGATAGTGAGAGGGATTGACTGCAGTGCCTATTCGGAGAGATACCTCGTAACCTACGACAATCGCTTCAAGCATCGATTTCCCGCTGCAACCCGTTTCCTCGCCCATGGCCAGGCAGGTCGAGACAATCGACGATCCCGGGTGGTAGGTGGCATGCTTCGATCCGTCATCCAGTTCCAATGCATGGGCCATCATGCCGTTCGCCAAAGCAGCAGTCGAAGCGCTTCGCTTCATCAGCGGTCCAGCCACGGTAGCCGTCTCCTCTTCCCTGTGTTCGGCGGCTATTTCCCTGGCGATTCTGCCCGTCGTCGAATGGAAACTTCCGGCAATAATGGCGCCCATGGTGTCAAAAAGGCACTTTTTCGCCAAGTCAGCAACGTCATAGGGGAAATCATCATAACGGGCGGAACAGGCAAATTCAGCCAGATGTTGCGCAAGGGTGCTCACGAAATCTCCCCCTTTTTCGAGTTCGAGCCAGGCTTCACATTTTTCCCATCTTCGATATCTTCAGTCTTCCCAGGGGATCTCCAGGCTAAAAAGCGGCGCATATTGCTGGCAACCATAAACATCGGTTTCACCTGGACCTCCGCTTGCCGTGTCGCTCAGAAAGTTCGCCTTGATACCCATACCCGGGTCAAAGAAGTGGAAATTATTCACCTTCTCCACGGGGACTCGATAGACCCTGGCAATGGCCTCTTTTGTTATGGCACCGCTTTCTTTCACCTTGTTGTATACTTCGCGGTCGTCGAAAATGATTTCCAAGGTCACCGCAAAATACCCGGCGTTCTTGCTCCGGATAGTCCGCGCCAGCTCGCAGATATTTTTTGTCTTCATCGGATACTCCTCCTGAAGTGATTGATGATGTCTCCGTAGGAGACGGAATCCGCATCCCCTTTTACGGCGATTTTCCACAGCCCGTCAAAAAATTCCGGCCCATAGTGAGGTGACGTCATGGCCTTCAGTTTCTCGATGTAGTCACTGTCGTCAACAGGATTCTCGGGTTCCCCCTTGGCCACGGGGACCGCCTTCTCGAAGCGCCGGCCGTCCTTCAGAAGGACCTCCATCCAGGCACCGCGCTCTTCAGGATACTTCGCGTCCATGGCGGGATCGATCTCGATGAACACCTTCCCGGCGGCATCCTGCAGCCTGCCATCGGAAAGAGCTTCCTCCGTATAATCTTGGAGCGTCACGTTCCCCCGATCCAGCGCCAGCACCACTGAAAAGGGCATGCTGAACATGGCTTCTTCAAAGCTCCGCGGATGGCGGATCTGTCCTACCTCGGCGTTGCCCAGGCTGTAGGTCCTGACCCGGATGGCTTCCACATCGTCCAGCGTACACCCAAGCTTCTCCCGCGCCTCACGCGCCAGGTCAATGGCCGCATGGCAGTGGCGGCACGTGGGGTAAAGCTTCGTGTAGGTGTACATGATCTCCCAGCGGTTCCCGAGATCCCCCATGAGGGCCTCTTCTGAATATTCGCCGTCACACATGGCCTTCAGCCACCCGTGGACCCCCTCGTACAAGGTCCGCGGAGATTTTGCCCCGCGCGCCGCCAGGTCCGCCGAAAGGACCCCTGCCAGGGCCGCCTTCCCCGGCTGGAGCGTTTTGATCCCCGGGTGCTCGTGAAGCATCTCCTGGAGTCCCGCACTCTGCAGTCCGCCCATGGATACGGCGTAAGCCGTCTGCTCCGGATCCAGGCCCAGAAGACGGGCGCACCCCGCCGCCGCACCGAGACTCCCGCAAGTGCCAGTAGAGTGAAACCCCCGCTTCAGGTGCGACGGGTTGATTGCACGGGCCGACCGGAGCATCACGTCGTAGCCGATCACGATCGCCGCGAGAATGTCTTTGAAGGAGTTCCCCTCCCGCTCGGCAACGGCAAGTACGGCCGGAATCACCGCCACCGCAGGGTGGGACGTCCCCCATCGGTGACCGTCATCAAGCTCGATGGCATGTCCCATGATCCCCATTGACGCCGCCGCGTTCATGGCGGGAACCTTGCGGCCCACACACAGGATCGTGGACTCCTCCTTGCCTCCCAGCTCAAGGACGTATTCGTTCCAGATCTTCCCGAAACCGCCTTCACGGTACCCCACCGCGAGTTCCGACAGAAAATCCGCCAACACCCGGCGGGCCTTTTCCGTCACTTCCCCTGGTATGGATTCGTAACCCCTTTCGGCGTAATACTCCGTCAGCTTCATCAGGTACGTCTGCATGAGCCGGCCTCCGCTTATTTGCCTACTGTCTCGAAAGCAAAACGGAAAATCCTGTCATCCAGTGGATCTTTCAGTTTGAGAAGGTGGTCGATGGTCCAGCGGTAGCATTTGTTTTTCGGATAGAGGGGTTCGTCCGTCAGAAGGGCGACAGAGCCGCCGGAGGAATTCATCTGGCCGGGATAACTCATGTAGAAGAAGCGGAACTTGGCGCATTTCGCAACGGAGGTCGCGAGTTCCTCGTCCTTGGACACGACTTCGATCACTATGGCAAGTTCGTGGGACTGTGTTCTTTCGACGGGCTCGAGGTCTTTCATGACGGCATTCCTGCCGTAAACGTGGAAGTACAGTTCGTATTGGTCATCCCTGGATGGGCCGATGATGTCAGATACCTTTTTCCGCGTATCCTCGAGGATCCGGTCGATGTTTTCTATGGCCCTCGTATCCCTGATTCCCACGAGATGGTAGACCCTTTTCCCCACTTCGCCAGCGCCTTCCAGCTTTACCTTGTAACTGCCGTCCGGCGAGGGGATGAATTTGCTCTTTGAAACCCTGGTAATCCTGTCGGTTTCCGCCCTGTATTCCGATTCGTGCATGTCCAGGATCCCTCCCGGAACAGCCTGGGTGAAGGAATCCACGCGTTCGTACATGGAATGGGCGGCCACACTGTGGGGCGTCGCGCGCTGGTTCGGGTGCATGGGCTCTATGGTGAAGGAGTCCTGGTAAACCGTCGCGATGATCGATTCCTTGATCATCTGCGGCCAACAAACCAGGGACGCGCATTCGGCCGCCTTGCCCATGTGGAGGCTGATGCCTTTCGGGAAACCCCTGAATATCGGGTAAGCGGCGAGCACGGCATCATCGCAGGCCCGGCCAGCCATAATAACCTGCGCCCCCTCTTCAAGGGCGTGCATGATCTGCTCCACACCCATGCTGGCCGTCACATTGGAAGTTTCATCAAGAACCTGCTGCGTCAAAGCGTACGGCGCCCCCAGTGGCTCCGTTTCACCCTGATCCATTCTGCGCGCCAGTTCCTTTTTGTCGACCTGGGAATAGATCCTGGCCATCTTGAAAGGTTTCAGATTATGTTTTTTCGCAATCTTGCGGATCAGCTCGGCATAGCGGTCGACGGCGCTGTCCGTCCCGGTGGTGCTGCAGGAACCGACAATCATGGGGACGTCTTTCTTGCGGCTCTCGACAAGCATGACCTCCAGATCGTGCTCCTCCCATTCCACAGGGTTATGAGGCTTGTCGGCACCAAGAAAGGTCGGGCCTGCATCGGCCGTCCCCGCATCGGCTGCGAAGCAGTCGATGTCCCGCTTGACTCCCTCGTAGAAAGACCCTTCTTCGATAATATTGTCGCCGAGGTTTCCCGTGGATACCAACAAAGAGAGTTTGTCCATTTCCGTAGCCTCCTTACGCCACAAACGTTCAGGCAAAACAAAAAGAAAATATTTTCCTCTTTTTGCGGAAGTCTATATCCGTTTTGTTTCTTTATTTACAATAGCCCTTGCAAATGTATTTTGTCAAGTTCATCTCAGGTCACCGGCAAAACGTGGAAATTATATTTTTGCGAACTCCTTTCCAAAGGGATTTTATTCTTCTCGAGCAAATACCCTCTGTGGTTTTTGATGCTTTGAAAAAAGGTTCCCTTTTTAATCAGTCTGGATTTTTGGAAAGATTACAAGGAAATATACTTCCATTATATTTTTGGTGGAAGGAATAATCCGTCTTCATTTCTTAGTATCTTAGAAAGTTGGTCAAAAACGCATTTGCAGGGGCTGTCTATGCACCTCCGAAAGACGTTATAAAGCTGGTTCTTCCGGTGAAATTGCCGAGTGTTTTGGAAAGATTGCCGTTGATGGGGTATCATGTTGGTTCGTATAATTCTTTGAAAACAGCTAGATTGAATAAACAGGAGGTTTTACCCCTTGCCCCAACAGGAAACATATCCGAGTACGGTTGTTGAAATTCTCAGGAACCTGTATCTTTCGAACTCGCCGCTGCATTCCATCGACCTCAAGGAAGCCCTGAAAAAGGCGGGAATCGTGCTCGATTCCCGCACCATCCGCTACCACATGTCCAACCTCGAAGAAGAAGGAATTGTCCGGCGCCTCGGGAAAAAAGGGGTGATCCTTACCAAAAGGGGTATCGAGGAGGCCAAAACGCTTCTGGTCTTCGACAGGATCGGTCTCGCATCACTGGAAACCCAGAAAATGCTCCTGGAATGTGACTTCGACGTGGAAAATTGTCGAGGCAAACTTATCGTTAATGTCATCACCTGTCCTAAAGACAATGTCACCGAGGCCCTCGAATGCCTGAATGAGGTTTCCGCCTCTTCTGTGATCGTCTCCCCTTTGATCGGCCTTATCGACGAAGACCAGAAGATCTGGAACATCCGGATCGATCCAGGACAGGTTGGCATCGCCGCTGTTTCTTCGACAAACTATGAATCCATCTTCCGCCGCAAGGGCGTGCCTCTTGAAACCACATCGACGGGACTGTACAAACTGTGTGACGGCGCACCGAAAGGATTTATTGAAATTATCTGCCACTCCGGGACTACCATCAGCCCGGGACAGCTTCTGTGCCAGGGACGTTATACGCAGGTGATGAAGTATATCGAAACAGGGTCAGGATATGTTACGGCAAGCATCAAGACATTTCCGTCGTTTTATTGCGATCAGGCAATGGATATCGCCGGGAATCTTGGGGAGAGACATTTCAATTCCGTTTTCGAAACAGGTTGCACAATGCCCGAGAACTATCGCATGAGCATTCAGGACAGGAACAAGGGATACCTGCTGGTATACGG
>CAZERC010000034.1:0-8318 GCA_964515395.1 uncultured Synergistaceae bacterium
GCTTTGTATCATGTGACATCAAGAGGCAATGAGAAGAAGGACATCTTCAGGAGCATAAAGGACAGGGAGAAGTTCCTGTCTTAACTGTCATCGGCGTGGGAGCGGCGCGGTGCAGTCTCCTACGCCGATTGTCTTATGAGCAAGCACTTCCACCTGATGGTCGAGACCCCTTTCGGGAACCTTTCCAGGATCATGAAGCACATCAACGGATCCTGCACTACCTATTCGCCAGGCATAAAAGAACGGGGCACCTTTTCCAGGGCTGGGGATCTGAGGGATGGGCTCAAGAGGTAACAGAAAATCTGAAATAGTCAAAAGTGTAGGCCTGACCCCTCCCCCTGACTGGTTCGAGGAAAAGGTGCTTTTGAAAAAACACACAGGGAAAAGTAAAAAATAAAAATAAATATAGAAAGGTCAGGAATACCACACGATGAATTCTTCGGAACAAAACAAAAAAAAGACGAACGAAGCTGGTAAACGCAGATGGAAGATCGTAAACACGATCATCGTCGTCCTGCTGATAGCAGGAGTGGCCTACTTTGGGAAATCGTTCCTGAACGGTGAAGGAAGCGGCAAACAAACTGCACAGACACCGCAACAACCCAACGCTCCGGTAGTGGTAATGTATACCGTGCGGAAGGCGGACCTTGCCATAGGCAAGGAATATGTCGGGCGGGTCGATCCTATCCAGACAGTGTCGCTCACGCCGCAGGTAAGCGGCCAGATCGAGAAGGTCTATTTCAAGGAAGGCTCCATGGTCAAGGCAGGGGATCTTCTCTTCTCCATAGACGACAGCCAGTACAGGGCTACGGTGGCTCTTCGGAAGGCCGAACTGTCCAAGGCAAAGGCTAACTACGACAGGGCTGTAAAATATGACAAACGTCTCAAGGCTGCCGACAAGCGCAGCGTTTCGGCGTCCGAAATAGAGATGTCGGAAAGCAACGTCCTCCAGGGAAAAGCTGCCGTAGATCAGGCCGAAGCTTCATTGCGGCTTGCCGAAATAGACCTCGCACATACACAAATAACCGCCCCTGTTTCCGGTCAGATCGGCGAGGCCCTGCTCACCAAGGGAAATTATGTGACTCCCGCAAGCGGCAGCCTGGCCTCCATCGTTCAGATCGACCCCATAAGGGTGACGTTCTCTCTGCCGGATAAGGATTACCTCGAACAGCTCGCTGTTTTCAGGGTTCCGGGTGCACCTGTCTACAACGCTTCTGTCCGTCTCGCCCACGGCACTCCCTATCCCTTGAAAGGAACCAGGGATTTCGAAAATAACGTGATGGACCCAAAGACTGCCACCATAACGGTCAGCCTTCGTTTCGATAATCCGAATGGGTTCCTTGTACCCGGATCCATGGTCCGCGTCAACGTCAAACCCGTCAAATCTCATGTCGCCGCGGTCATACCCCAAGAAGCGGTAATGGCTGACACCGACGGAAACTATGTCTACACGGTGGACGACAAGAATGTGGCCAGCCAGCGCAGAATAGAGCTGGGAGACGCAATCGGCAGCACCATGTACGAGGTCCGTTCCGGACTCGACGCCGGTGACAGGATCGTCCGCAAGGGAATACAGATGGTTCGTGCCGGTTCGAAGGTGCAGCCGGTAACTGCTTCGGATGACAATGCCGCTAAGACGCCCGCCGAACTGGCGAAAGAATCCGGCTACGACCTGAAATTCATTCCTTTGGACGACAACGGGGCGAGTGGGCAGGATTCTGCAGGAGGTAACAATTAACTCATGCTTTCAAAATTCTTTATCGAACATCCGCGCTTTGCGATGGTCATTTCAGTTGTTCTGGTTCTGGCCGGGGCAATTGCAGCATTCAACCTTCCCATCAAACAGTATCCGGACGTTGCGCCGCCGCAGGTCAGGGTAACGGCGGAATATCCCGGGGCAGATGCGGAAACCCTTGCCAACACAGTGGGTGTGCCCCTCGAAGAGGCCATAAACGGTGTGGACGACATGATCTACATGGAATCCACGTCGAGCAATACCGGAAGATATACGCTGACCATAACATTCAAGACCGGGACCGATCCCGACATGTCCCAGGTAAAGGTGCAGAATCGGGTTCAGCAGGCCGAACCGCTGCTGCCGCGCGAGGTAACAGCACGAGGAATCCAGACCGCTACCATGTTCTCAGATACTCTCGGGTTTGTTGCCTTGATTTCGCCGAACGGCACGAGGGACTCCAATTTTTTGGTGGACTACGCAAGCAATAACATCAAGAATGCCCTCGGCAGGGTCCCGGGCGTCGGAGACGTCAGGGTTTTCGGATCCAAATACAGCATTCGTATCTGGCTCGACCCCGAACGTCTCGCGTCGCTGGGACTCAGCACTTCGGATATCATCTCGGCGATCGAAAACCAGAACAGGCAGGCATCCCTCGGGGCGATAGGAGCCGCCCCGGGAAACGAGAATACACCGCTGGTCTACACCCTTATCACCAGGGGACGCCTGCAAAGTGTGAGGCAGTTCGAGGACATAGTGGTCAGGACTACGCCAGACGGAACCATGGTAAAACTCAAAGATGTAGCAAGGGTGGAGCTCGGTTCTGAAAATTATGCCTTCCACGGTGGCGCCAACGGGTCTCCTTCCGCCGTAATGCTCCTCTCGCAGGCTTCCGGAGCCAATGCCCTTGAGGCCATGACGGCGACGAGAAAGGCACTGTCCGATTTGGAGAAGGAGCTGCCCTCCGACACGGCCTTTTTCATCGGCTACGATTCCACGGACTATGTTAAGGCGACGATCAGGGAGATCGTGCTGACCCTGTTCCTGACCTTCTCGCTGGTCGTCCTGGTATGCTATTTGTTCCTCCAGAACTGGAAGGTGACCCTGGTACCTGTCATAGCGATACCGATCTCGCTTATCGGAACCTTCACAGGGTTGATCGCTCTTGGATTCAGCCTCAATATTCTCACGCTTTTCGCCTTTGTCCTCGTAATAGGGACGGTCGTGGACGATGCCATCATTGTGGTCGAACGGGTCATATACGTAATGCATCGGGACAATGTAGATTCAAAAGAGGCCTCGGTCCAGGCCATGAAGGACATCTCGGGCCCGATGATCGCAACGACCCTGGTTTTCCTGGCGATCTTCGTGCCGGTCATGTTCACTGGAAGCATAACGGGCCAGATCTACCGTCAATTCGCCATAACCGTGGCCTTCTCGGTTGTGCTGTCGCTGGTCGTTGCCCTTACGTTAAGTCCGGCCATGTGCGCCATCCTGTTCAAGGGTATTAAACCCAAGGAGAGGGGACCACTGGCATGGTTCAACAAACTGATTTCAGCGTCATCCAGGGGGTACGTCAAAGGCTCGATATGGATCGCCCGGCGCACCCTGGTGACCCTGGGCTTCCTCGCGCTCGTGGTGGCTCTTTCCGCCGGCATAATGAAGCAGACTCCCACGGCCTTCGTCCCCGACGAGGACCAGGGTGCGGTATTCACGACCATCCAGCTTCCCGAGGGAGCATCCAGGGGGCGGACCGATGCTCTCATGAATGATCTAATCTCCCAGTTCGGAGACCTGGCGGGAGTCAAATACGTCATAAACATCAATGGTTTCAGCCTTCTCGGGGATTCCGGCGAGAATGTTGCGTCCTGTGTCCTGATCCTTGAAAACTGGGACCTCAGGAAGACGCCGGATAAGTCCATCAACAGCATCGTCGCAAAGGTTCGCGCCATAGCGGCCTCGACGCCGGAAGCCAGAATCAACGTTTTCACACCGCCGCCCATCCAGGGACTCGGCGTTTCGGGCGGCCTCGATATCAGGCTCCAGGCAACCATGGACAATGACCCGCAAAGGCTGACCGGTGTTCTCACGAACTTCCTTGGACAGATCAACCAGTCGCCGCAGTTCATGCACGCTTTCAGTCCCTATACCTCCGATACCCCCCATCTGTACATGGATATCGACAGGGAAAAGGCGGAGAAAATGGGCATTTCGGTCAGCAACCTTTTCAGGACCCTGCAGACCTATTTCGGGACCTACTATGTCAATGACATCAATATCGGCACTACGGTCAACAAGGTCATCCTGGAGTCCGAGTGGAAATACAGGGACGAGATCAGCGCCATAAATAACATTTACGTGGACAGCAACTTCGGGGCACATGTCCCCGTAAGGAGCATCGTAACCGCAGAAAAGCGGGTGGCACCGAGGTCGGTAAGCCGGTACAATCTCTTTCCGAGCGCATCCGTAAGCGCATTCATGGCTCCGGGCTTCTCCACCGGACAGGGAATTGAGTCTATCACGACACTGGCGTCGAAACTTCCCGAGGGATATACCGTCGCGTGGTCTGGAATGACATACCAGGAACAGGCGGCAAAGGGACAGACATGGCTGCTCATGGTGGTCGCCGTAATGTTTGGTTACTTGTTCCTGGTCGCGCAGTACGAGAGCTGGTCCGTTCCGATGGCGGTTATTCTCTCTCTTCCGGTGGCGCTGTTGGGCGCTCTGATTGGGATCTCCATAATGGGCATCTCCCTGAGCATCTACGCACAGCTGGGCATCCTTTTGCTGGTAGGCCTGTCGGCGAAGAACGCTATACTTATCGTGGAGTTCGCCAAGGAACAGCACGATGTCAATAAATTGCCGATCCTTGAAGCCGCCAGCATAGCCGCATCGGAAAGGTTCAGGGCGGTAATGATGACGGCCCTGACATGCGTGATAGGAATCCTTCCCATGCTCTTCGCTTCCGGCGCGGGGGCAGGCAGCCGTCTCCATGTGGGCACTACGATTGTCTTCGGCATGAGCCTGGCGACGGCACTGGGGATATTCCTGATCCCCGGCTTGTACGTCTTCCTCACGAGGTGCAGGGAAGGCATAAAATCACGACTGCACCGTATATTATCAAGAGACGAAGAGGGAAAATCATGAAAAAAAGAACTTTTACTGTCCTTGCAATACTTCTATGTCTGCTTGCGCTGCCGGCATGGGGGGCGGATACGGACAAAACGCCGCTTAAGGAGACAGCCGCCGCATCTCAAGATGTGGAACTGGAATCCGGGAACTTGCCGGCTCTCGTAGGAAGGTATCCCATGCCCTATGTTGCTGCCAACGGCAAATATGAGCAGGCTCCTACTGCCGAGATTTTGTCGAAATGGTGGGAAACCCTGGGCGATCCCGTTCTTTCCGGACTTGTCAAAGAAGCCCTGGAGAAGAACAGGGATTTGGCCGTGGCGCGCTCCAGGGTCAGGGAAGCGAGAGCCCAGCTGGGGGTCACCAAATCGGCGATCCTGCCGTGGTTGGACAGCACGAACAGTTACGGGCGTACCCAGACCAACAATGCCTACACCGGAGATCAGGTAGGTCCTATTGACTATTACAGTACGGGCTTGGATGCATCATGGGAGATCGATCTTTTCGGCAGGGAGAAATACAAAATAGCGGCCAGCAAGGCCAGTCTGCAGGCACAATACGGTGTGCTCTACAATACATGGGTTTCTCTGTCGTCCGAGGTAGCCATAGATTATATATCCCTTCGCACCCTGCAGGAAAGGTTAAGGGTAGCGGAGAGGAACATGGCATTGCAGCAGGATACGCTGGATCTGGTCCAGTCACAGTACAATTCCGGTCTGACGGACGAACTGGCCCTGCGCCAGGCTCAATACACCCTGGAACAGACGCGGTCCACCATTCCCCCCATCAGGACGAGTATCGAGCAGATGATGAACCTCTTATCCATACTTACCGGAGAGGTTCCGGGTAACTTGGAAGAGAAACTGGGAGGATACCAGCCACTTCCGAAACCACAACATCTGAATCTTATGGGTATTCCCGCCGAGGCGCTGCGTCAGCGTCCGGATATCTATGCGGCGGAGCGCCAGCTGGTAGCTCAGGTAGCGAGCACGAAAGCTGCAAAAAGGGCCCTGTGGCCGAAACTCTCGCTGATCGGAAACATCGTCTTCCAGACTATTTCTTCACCAAATGGCATGTTCTCGAACGACAACGAGAGTTTCACCATAGGACCGTCTCTTTCGCTGCCGATTTTTCACGGCAACCAGCTACGCAGCAACATAAAAGTACAGACGGCACGGCATGAACAGGCGCTGGCCATGTATGAACAAACCGTGCTGAATGCGGTTTCCGAGGTCCGCAACGCCCTTACCGCCGAGACCCAGGAGAAGGAACGCAACGCAACACTGAACCGCGGCGTCAAAGCGGCAAGAAGTGCCTATGAGATAGCCCAGGACCAATACATAAACGGCCTTACGGATTTTAACAACGTCATCATCGCCCAGAGTGCCCTGCTGAACATGGAGGAGCAGTACGCTATAAGCAGGGGCGAAATGATCTCCAACATCATACGCATCTACAAGGCCGTCGGTGGAGGATGGGGTCTCATGGCCGGAGAGGATGACGAAAAAATAAATGGTGATGGCGTAAATAATGCCCCGGAGAAAGAGGAGACCAGGGAAACCTTCCTTACCGCTGAGAGCAAGGCATATCTCGAAAAGATACGAAAAGAAGTGGAGGCTAATTAATTGGGGTCAGGTCTACACTTTTGACTAAAGGGTGAAGATGGGTGAAATCAGGCAGCACGTTTCTGGACAGGGGGTTTTCCATTGTCCAGGCCATTGAGGCTCGAGTCCCCAAGGGTTTTGTGTCATGTGATATTATAGAAAAGAGGTAATGTGAAAAAAGGACATTTTCAGGATCATAAAGGACGGCTACACTACCTGTTTTCGCAAGGTCAGGCGCATAAAAGGGCAGGGGACCTTTTCCAAGGCAGGGGATCTTGGGGAAGGCGAGAGCAGAGGTATTGGACTGTGTTGCTTACACAAAAAATGAATCGATTCTTGATTGCGACTTGGCCACATGGGAGTATACCATCAACACAAACCTCAGAAGCTACTACCTCTGCACGAAATCGGCCTCTGAGATCATGAAACCTCAGGGAGGCTGTTCCATAGTGAACATCACCGTCTCCAGTTCAAGGGGAACAAAAGATAAATTTTCCTACATGGCGTCCAAGGGAGGAATCAATTACCTTACCATGTGTGCGGCGATAGACCTTGCCCCATTTAACATCAGGGTCAATTCAGTGGGCTCCGGACTTGTAGGGACGCCCGTTGGTTACAGGAAGTATGTCAACAGGCCTTATGAGAACGAGAGGATACCTATAGGACATATTGGTGAACCTGTAGATGTGGCAGAGGCCGTAGCCTTCCTTGTATCGGACGAGGCGAAACATATCGTCGGAGCTCTTTTGCCGGTAGACGGCGGGCTTAACATATCAATGTGAAGGCTGGAATCAATAGTATCCTGTAATATAGATTAAGATTGGGGGAGTAACATATGAATGTAATCGAGAATATGAAAACACGCTTTACCTGTCGTGCTTTTACCTCTGAACCGATAGACAATGAGACGATTCTTTCGATTATCGAGGCTGCGCGGTGGGCTCCTTCCTGGGGCAACACCCAGCCCTGGGAGATATTCGTGGCCAATGGCAAGTCAACTGACAGACTGCGGAAGGCCTATTCTGAGAGATTATCCAGTGGTGTGCCTTTAAAACCCGATATTACCAGGCCAGGTCCAAAGGACTGGCCCCCGGCACTGAAAGAAAGAAGTGAGAAATTAATGCATGATCTCTCAGAGTTTCTGGGACTTGACCGCAATGGCCAGAATGCTATGCGTGATCTCATGGTGCGGAACTTCCGCTTTTTCGATGCCCCTGCCGTGATCTTCCTTTGCATGGACCGTTCCCTGACGCCCTGGTCCTTGTTTGATCTGGGTGCCATATCGCAAAGCATTATGCTTATAGCATGTGAATACGGGCTGGGCACAGCGGTGGCGGTCCAGTTTGCATCATATCCTGATTTGATCCGCCAGGAACTGGGTATTCCAGAGAACCTGTCTGTGTGCATCGGCATAGCAATCGGCAAGATTGATACGACCAGTCCACAAAACAGGTTCAGAGCCACCCGCAGGGCAGTTCATGAGGTCGTGAGGATCAAGGATTAGGCTGGGGTTATCTATTGGAAAACATGAATCATGGCTGCAAAGACGGTTTTAGGACAATCAGGAGGAGGTGGAGGATATATGAAATCCAAGGTCTATCAGATAACTGCACAGTCCAAGTCTTTCACCTATGACTCGGGGCTGATGGGTAAATTCGAAAACTTCCTGGGGCGGTTCGATCTCGGAAAACATATCCCTGAAGATGAGCTTGTCCCATTGAAGATGCACCTCGGCAATCATGGTGCCTTCAAAACCATCCGCCCCCAGTTTGTCAAGAAGGTGGTCGATGCAGTCAAAAAGGTACCTGCCAAACCCTTTGTCACTGATTCGGTGAGGGTCCCCGGCTATG
>CAZERC010000034.1:8418-13934 GCA_964515395.1 uncultured Synergistaceae bacterium
AAAAAGGTACCTGCCAAACCCTTTGTCACTGATTCGGTGAGGGTCCCCGGCTATGAATATCTGGAGATTGCCAAAGATGTTGGATATACGCACCTGACACTCGGCGCGCCCGTGATCATGGCAGACGGGATCTTCGGAAACGATTCCATCAAGGTGGATGCCGGAGAGATTTTAGGTGAGACGGCCATCGCTTCTGCCATTCACGATGCCAAAGCGATGGTCGTGCTGACCCATGTAAAAGGGCACATCCAGGCTGTGCTGGGAGGGGCCATCAAGAACATCTCCATGGGCGGTATATCTGCAGCCCCGCGGGACGGCGACTGGCACCAGGGAAGGGGAAAGATGCATTTTCTCATGGGTGAGACCATGCAATGGGATAAGACGAAATGCATCTTATGTCTCAATTGCATGAATATATGCCCTATTGAGGCAATCACCTTTCCGGACAATGTCTACACTGTCGACAAAGACAAGTGCTGGCGATGCGGGAGATGCGCACGGGTATGCCCGGTGGACGCTATCGAAGTCCCGGTATCGCATGAGGTCTTCATGAAAGCCGTTGCAGAAGGGGCGAGTGCGGTTCTGAAAACATTCGAGCCGGGAAAGGTTGTGTACGTAAATTTCCTTCTTGAGATGCAGCCTGAGTGTGACTGCATGCCCCTTGCCGACCCGCCCGTAGCCCAGGATCAGGGAATATTGATCTCCGATGACCCTGTTGCCATCGATGCGGCGACCCTGGACATATTGAGCAAAGTCAGTCCCCTGCCTGACTCAAGGGCTTCGGATCTTGTTCCAAAGGACGGGTGGGATATCTTCAGCCTTCTCCACAAAAAAGATGCCCGGCTGCAGATTGCCGAGGCGGAAAAGCTTGGCCTTGGCAGTTCCGAATACAAGTTGGAGGTTGTCGGTTAGCCAGCAATTGGGGTCAGGTCTACACTTTTGACTATATAGTCAAAAGTGTAGACCTGACCCCCTCTAATTCGCTCTAATTCGTATGACCCCTCTAATTCGACTTGCTTTTAAGAATGGCTTCAGGTGTGATGGGCAGACGGCGCACTCGCACCTTGGCGGCGGCAAATATCGCGTTGGCCACAGCCGGGGCCACAGGAGGCACGGCGGGTTCTCCGAGTCCGCCTATAGGAGCATCGCTTTCTATGAATCGAACGTTAACCTCAGGGGCCTCATGGATCCTCAAAAGGTCGTAATTGTCGAAGTTGGAAGTGACGACTTCGCCGTCTTTGAATGACACGGCCTCTTTGAGTGCTGCGGAGAGTCCCATGAGCACACCCCCCTCTATCTGGGCCCTCGCGGTATCGGGATGAACCACCTTACCGCAGTCTACTGCGCAGAAGATACGGTGGACCTGCACCGTTCCCTTCCCCTCGTCGACGGAAACCTCAGCAACTTCTGCCACATGAGTGCCGAAGCAAAAATGATACGCAAGCCCACGCCCTGAACCTTTAGCTAGGGGCTTATCCCATCCGCAATCTTCCGCCAACGCCTCAAGCAGCCTCTGGGCCCGGGAATTTCCCTCCAAAAGCTTGAGACGAAATTCCAACGGATCTTGATCCGATGCATGAGCCAGCTCATCGACGAAGCACTCCACAGTGAAGGCGTTATGAGAACTGCCCACAGAACGCCAAAAACCCACCGGCACAGGTGCTTCAAAGGGCACGTAAGACACCTTGAAGTTGGGGACCCGGTAGTCCATATTGACGAGCCCCTCGACAGCCGCCGGGTCGATTCCGCCCGACATCTCCTGCAGGCGAACGCGGGCATAAATGGAGGGCGCGACTATTTTGTGGTCCCAGGCGATGAGGTTTCCATTGGCATCCAATGCCCCTACGGCCGAAGTTGCGTTGGCCGGGCGGTAGAAGTCGTTTTTGAAATCTTCCTCTCGTGTCCATATGAGTTTGATCGGTTTGCCGACGAGTTTTGAGGTTTCTACGGCCTCGCGGACGAAATCAACCTCAAACCTCCTGCCGAAGCCTCCTCCGAGGTAGGTCGTGTGGATAAAAACCTGATCCATTTTGAGTCCTGCGACTTCTGCAGCTGCGATCTGAGATGGGCCCTGTGCTTGTGTTGGTGCCCAGACGTCGCACCTGTCTTCTTTGACGTAAGCCAAGGCGTTCATAGGCTCGAGAGGCGCATGTGAGAGATAGGGAAGGATATACGTGGCCTCCACCTTTTTGTGCGCACCGGGGATAGCTTCATCGACGGAACCTTCATTCTCGGCGATGACTCCGCCGGACTTAAGATGCTCCATGAGCGTGTTGTTCAGGTAATCGTCATCCCATTGGGACCAGTCGCCATCGCTCCACTTGACTTCCAAGGCCTTGCGTCCCTTCCATGCCGTCTCGATGGAATCGGCGCATACAGCGATTCCCCTCGATATCGGAACTACCGATTGTACCCCCGAAATGCCAGTGGCCTTCTCGGCATTGTAAGATATGAGCTTGGCGCCGTAAGCCGGTGGGCGCACTACCGAAGCGTAGAGCATCTCGTCGTGGAAGGAGTCGATGCCGAAACGCGTCCTGCCGTTTACTTTATCGGGTATATCTATGCGAGGAATGACCTTGCCTATAAGGGCGAGTTCCTCATCGCCCTTGAGGGGCGGGTCCTGAGGCACGTCAAGTGTCGAAGCCTTCGGTATGAGTTTGCCGAAAGAGATGGCACGCCCCGTGGGCTTATGAAAGATCAGACCGTCAGAGGTGGAACATTCACCTTCGGGCACCCCCCACGACTGCGCTGCAACCTCGATAAGCATAGATCTCGCCGCCGCCGCGAGTTTCCTCAAAGGAACAAACAGGTTTCGAACAGATGAGCTGCCGCCGGTTATCTGCATACCTAATATGGGATCTCTGTAGTTATCGCCGGGGAGGGCAAACTCTACCCGCACTTTCGCCCAGTCGGCACCCAATTCATCGGCCACTATCATGGGAAGGGACGTCACAATGCCTTGTCCCATTTCGGATTTTGAGATTATCACCGTTACGATGCCGTCGGGTGAGATCTTTATCCATGGAGCTTTTGTCTTTGACATCGCAAGTGTGCCGCCTGGAGGAGTTGGCAAGAGTCCGATGTAAAGACCCTCCGTATCGGTAAATTTGCTCGAAAGAACACCCTTCTTAAAAGGCGGCAAATTGCCCTCTGCGGCCCGGCGGATCGCTCCCTTTATGCGCTGGTAGGTGCCGCAGCGGCAGAGTACTCCTCGCATGGAGCGCTCTATGTCGGCATCGCTCGGGTTCGGGTTTTCCGAAAGGAGGGCCACGGCCTGAACAATCTGTCCCGGCTGGCAATACCCACACTGAGGTACTTGTTCGGCGATCCAGGCTCTTTTTATCGGGTGATCCTCGGGGATGCCTTCTATGGTGACGATCTTTTTCCCCTGGGCCTGTTCCGCCGACATTTGGCAGGAACGCCTGGCCTTGCCGTCTACGAGTACCGTGCATGCCCCGCATCTGCCTATGCCGCAGCCGTATTTAGTTCCGGTGAGCCCCAGATGCTCCCTTATGATCCACAGAAGCGGTGTATCGGGCTCGACGTCCACGTCATGCATCTTTCCGTTTATCTCTAAAGTCACGTTGGTCACAATCGACGCCTCCCCTTTTCTAAAACTCTTCCTTTATAGAAATCATATCACTTCTTGGGAGTGTGGGGGGTCAGGTCTACACTTTTGACTAAATGGTGAAGATGGAGGAAATCAGGGCAGTACTTTCATTGACAGAAGTGGGGATCTGAGGGAAGGAAGGACTCGCGAGGTTAGCAGAAAACCTGAAATAGTCAAAAGTGTAGGCCTGACCTGAAAAAAGCGCCGGTGAATTCCGGCGCTTTTTGCTCCCGTTCAACTTGAAAAGCGTCAGAGGTTGTACTGCTGCCTCACGAAGGGCATGAGGCCCATGCGCTCGAGCCTGTCCACCGGGCAGCGGAAGGTCACCGTAACCACTCCCGGAGCCCGGCCGATTTCGATGGATCCGGCCACGGTGGCCCTGTTCTTCACTTCCGGCAGGGGCATGTCCAGCACGGAGGACGCTCTTTCGAGGCCGTTGTCGATAGCCTCGTTCATGGATGCCCCGGTGCCGATGAAGCAGACAGGAGCGTCTTCCTCCATCTTTGCCACGCCCCACTTCTCCGCCAGCGACTTCAGGACATGCTTCTCCGCGCAGGTCAGGGGCTTCGCCAGGTGCGGGAGGTCCTCCTCCACGGGCAGCAGGATGGGACCATCGATCTTCAGCCCCTTGATCACTGAAACCTGGAGGGTCGCCACTCCCGACACGTCTGCGGTGTGCCCGGCAATCTCGCCGTTTCCCTGGAAGGCGTGCATGTCCCCCACGTAGACGCCGCCGCCCGGCACCTTCACCGGGCAGATGAGCACCGCCCCGGCCCGGACCGTGTTCACGTCCATGTGGCCGTCGGTGCGGCAGGCAAGCTCCTCCTTTTCCTTGGCGTACTCATGGGGAGCTCCCACGAGGAAGGCGCCGAAGTCCCCCGCGTTGTGGGAATCGGGGAACGGCAGGGACGGCGTGGTCCCAAGCTGGCCAAGGAAGGGGCGCATCCGGGTCGCTACCCCCACGAGGTCCGCCGGGGCAAAGGTGAGGATGGGGTTCTGGATGGAATGCTCCGGCTTGGCGGAGTAATGCTGCGAATCCTTTGCCACCTTCTCGGCTCCCTGCTTGTCCAGGGTCAAGGCCAGCTTCCGTTCGTGGTCGAAGACGATGGTGTAGCCGTTGGTGAAGGCAAAGGGGGAAATCTCCGCGCCGCAGGAGGCGCACCGGACGGCACCCTGGCCGATTCCCTCCAGCACGGTCTTCGGGTGGTAGGCCCCGCAGGAGGGACACTGCTTCGCAATGTAGGGGTCGCCCTTGAACCGGTTTGCATCCGGCGTGGTATCGTTCCCCGACGCCGTGGCGATGGAGGTCACCTGCACGTCCCTGATCCGGATCGCGATGGCGTCCCCGGGCTCGGCACCCTCGACAGCCACAGGCACCGTCACCTCATGGCCGCCCTTCAGCTCCGGCGTGATCATGGGCCCCCAGCACCCCGGCGCCGTGTTCGCCACGATGAATCCCCCGTCCCTCACCGGGCCGAGCATAGGCTTCGAAGGATCAAGCACCCCGTCGGTGAACCTGTCCACAAACACCGTTCCTGAACATTTTTCCAGACTCATGGAGCAACACTCCTTTCTCGGGTATGAAATCCGCCGACCTTCGCTTCGCCTTTTCTGAAAAATCAAACTTTTTACACAAGTGTAGCAGATATTCCGAAATGGGGGGTCAGGTCTACACTTTTGACTAAATGGTGGAGGTGGGGAAAACAAGGCAGGCCGTTGAGGATCGAGTACCCAGGGGCCTAGTATCATGTGACATCAAGAGGCAATGAGAAGAAGGACATTTTCAGGAACACAAAGGACAGCTACACTACCTAATTTCAACGTCAGGCATAAAAGGGCGGGGCACCTTTTCCAGGGCCGGGGATCTGAGGGAAGGGCTCAAGAGGTTGGCAGAAAACCCGAAATA
>CAZERC010000035.1:0-13519 GCA_964515395.1 uncultured Synergistaceae bacterium
GAGTTCCTCCACAATGTCCCTGCCCCAGATAAAATGGGACTTCTTTTCCCTCAGGGTGAAACCATAGGCTTCGTAGAGGTGACGCGCAGCCAGAAGGTCGCTGACCGTCCACAGGAAGACGCGTTCATAGTCTCTATCCCGGCAAAAGTCGAGGGCTGTTTCCATAAAGGCTTTCCCGAGTCCTATCCCCCTGAAACCAGGCTCTATGAGAAACCAGCGCAACTGGGCTTCCACGTGAGAAGTCTCGACCATGGCTATCGAGCCAACCACGGTCCCGCCGCATTCGGCCACCCAGACCTGTCCCTTGCCTTTCAGGTCCCGGAGATATTGAACCATACCCGCCAGCAGATAATATTCGAAGGTTTCGTCAAACCCGTATTCTTCCTTGTAAAGAACGCAATGCCGCCAGGTGATCCAGCCAAGTTCGCCTTCCCTGCGGGGTCTGATAACGACCGATTCGGCAGTGTAATCAAGGCCTCGCAATCTTTCGAGGCTCCTTTTCAGCTTTTCGCGCTTGTGTGTGTCAAGACGGCTCAGGTCGAGGAAGACCTCATCGTTCATCATGACTCTCCATTTTCCCTTTCCCGGCAGAAAGGTTATGTTGACAGGATACACCTTGCCGACAGGACTCCACAAATCGCGAAAGGGGAATCCGAAAACATCCACAGCGGCCTGCAATGCCGCGAAATCACACCGGATTCTGGTCGCTCCGGCCGAAAAATCCTGGTATGTGATATTCTCCAAGGCACCGGCCAAATCATTTTATACTTTTCGAACCGAAAGCGGGGTCCATGTTTTGAGATATTTCTGGCTGCGTTTCACGAAACTCCTGTTCGGCCTCATCCTTTATGGTCTTGGCATCGTCATGACCATGAAGGCCAATCTGGGCTTCGCACCCTGGGACGTCTTCCACCAGGGAACGGCAAATGTGTTCGGCATTACCATCGGTTCGGCCAGCATTGCCATCGGGCTGGTCATATGCATCGTCGTCGCCCTGGCGGGTGAAAAACTGGGGCTCGGGACCATCCTGAACATGCTCGTCATCGGCCTGGTTGTGGACGCCGCGCTCTTTCTGGGCATCATCCCGACCATGAACGGGTGGATCCAGGGGGTCGCCATGATGGCGGCAGGTCTTCTGGTCATCTCCCTGGCTTCCTATTTTTACATCGACTCGGGTTTCGGAGCGGGACCGAGGGACAGCCTCATGGTTGTGCTTGAACGAAAGACCAACCTTCCTGTGGGGGTCTGTCGGGCCATCGTAGAAGGTTCCGCCGTCCTCGTGGGCTGGATTCTCGGAGGTCCCGTCGGCCTCGGGACCGTCCTTGCCGCCTTCGGCATCGGGTTCTGCATCCAGCTCGTCTTTTCCCTGCTCAGATTCGAAACCACCAGGGTCCAGCACGAAACCCTCCAGACCACGCTTCGCCATTTCGTTTCCCGGTAATCCTCCAAAATGCAAAGTCATGAAAAGGCTAAGGTACCCGCTTTGACAACCACCGTATTTTTTGGATAGCTTGAGGAAAAACCTGTCTCTTGGAAAGGCAAAACCCCTCTTCAGGCTGACGGAACGGGAAACGGCGGCTTACACTGTTTTGAGGGGAATAGATTACATCCTGGAGGACTGCCTCATGTCATCAGGGGCCACATCACTCAAATACAAGGAAGTGCTGAACCGGCTGGAGGATATTTCACCAGGAACGAAGCACCACTTTCTTCCGGGCTTTTTCAAACGGGGGCAGTCCCTCTTTCAGGGGGACGATGCCGAACTTGCACCGTGCAGGATCTGTGGTCAGCCGACCACGGGCGAAGTATGCGCCTGCTGCAGTCTCCTGCAAAGGGCAAAAAAGGATCCCCCTGATTGAAGCTTTCATGTACCAGAATTTATCGTCCGCCCCGGCCTTGCCTTTGTGAAACCATCTCGGCAAGATCACGGGCGTTTTGCACGGACCTGGCATCTGCGTCATTGTTGAAATAGGCGTAGACATCGACACCTTTTTCGAGAAGGGATCCGATCCTGTCGGCCCAGGTTTCGAGCTCCCTTTCGCTGTAATCCCACTGGTAGGGACTGTCACCAAGCCCATGGAACCTGAAATAGGAGAATTCCGCCGTCATCAGGGCATCAGGTGGAAGGCCCTTGCGGCTGACCCCGACGAAAGCGACACGGTGCCGCGAAAGAACGTTCACCGTTTCGTCAAGGGATTGCCACCACGAAGCATGGCGGAACTCGATGGCATTCCGGCGATGGGCAGGCAGAAGCCCGCAGAAACGATCCAAAAGGTCAGGGTCAAATGCAAGAGACGGCGGAAGCTGCCAGAGGATACAACCGAGCTGCGGCAAGAGCGCCATGCGCTCGAGAAACCGTCCGACCTCTGCTTCGCAGTTTTCCAGGCGCCGGTAGTGAGTGACCCTCCTCGAACCTTTCGCGGCAAAAACGAACCGTGGCGGCACTCTTTTCGCCCATGAACGGAGAATTTTTTCGCTCGGCAATCGGTAAAAGGACATGTTGATTTCCACCGTGGGGAAATCCCCGGCATAATGCGGAAGCCATTCCCTGGACTTCAGGCCGGTTGGGTAGTATTTCCCCTTCCACGAATCGTAGGACCAGCCGCTGCAACCGATCAGGCAGTTTTCGCCCGACTTGCCTTTCGGCCAGGGGTTCCTGAGACGTTCTCTGGCCCACCGGTCCGCTTCGGACTCCCGTTTTTTGATCGTTTCCCTCCAGTCGTCACGGTTTCGCACATCCCTCGGGACGCCTTCTTTTTCATGCCCCAGCTCCCTGTGGGCAATCTCGTGGAGCAAAAGGAACCTGAAGAGATCCGGAGCCTTGATGTCCCGGTTTCCCCACTGCCGGTAATAGTCTTCCGGGTCGAAACGTTGGAGCATTTCCACCCAGGCAGCCTCGTCGGAACTGATGGTAATCCTGGCAAACATGTCGGCCCCAAGGTCTTCCCTGAAACGGAGTCCCACCGACCACGCCGCGGCAAGCTCTTCGAGCCATTTCCGCTCACTTTCCTCAAGGACAATTTGTCCTTCGCCCATGCAGAATAATTCCTTCCTTTCTGTGATGCATTTTCCCGCGTTGGGGCTTGCAGCCGAGAGGTCTTTCGTAAAGCCCTGATCTTTTTATGCTTCCCGCAGGTCTCCGAAAACGGTCAGCCACAGGCAGGGGGGATCCGAGGATGTCCATGACAAGCGATGTCGGGTTTGGGCTTCGATGAGGATCCAGTCTCCGGAGGCGAGGGTCACCGTTTCTCCCGAAGCATATTCGAGGAAGGCTTCACCAAGGAGGAGAAGGACCCATTCATCCTCCTCCTGGTCGTACCATTCCCCGGGCGGAGTAACATCACCCCGCGAAAGGATCCGTTCAACGCGGATATCAGGCGTCTCCAGCAAAACCTCGAGGAATTCTCCGGGAGGAAGATTTTCCGGGATTTCGTACAAATTGCCCCGGCTGGTCATCGATCCCCACCCCATTCGGTCTTCAAGGACTTTCGCTTCCTCTTTGCCTCATAAAGTCGGAGATCGGCGAGCCTGACCAGGGAATCGGCCTCCATGCCGTCATCGGGGCAAGTGGCAATGCCGAAATCTGCAAAAATCCTGACTCCTTCCTCGCTCCAGGTTCTCCCGGCCATTTCGTTTTCGATCCGCTCCATAATCACCCGGGCCTCGGCCTGCCCCGTCTCGGGCAAGAGAGCGATGAACTCGTCGCCTCCGTACCGGAAAAAGGAATCCGAGGTCCTGAGGTCCGCCGCCAGGAAGCCGGAGATCTCGATAAGCACCTGATCCCCCACCGGGTGGCTGTATCTGTCATTGACATCCTTGAAATCTGCGAGATCGATCATGACAATGGAAAAAACCGTCCGATACCGGGCGGCACGGCTGGTTTCCTCTTTTATTTTTTCGTGGAGACAGCGTCGGTTCCATTGCCCCGTGAGTGGATCCTTAAGCGATCGTGCCATGGTCCGATCCAACAGTTCGTAATGGGCCCAAAGGACACCAAGATGCCTTGCCAGAATGGTCAGGCACCTGATGTCCTCCTCGTGGAAGGCGTTCGCCTGACCGCTTTCGGCGCAAAGTACGCCGTATATCCGTTCCCCGAAGATTATCGGGATATCCACCTCGGAAAGGGTCTCCTCGTCCAGAGGAACGTAATGTTCCGAAGCCCTGACATCGGCAACGTTCACCACCGATCTCGTCCGGACGGCATGGCCGGTCAGGCCACCTCCGCCTTCCTGGAGCTTTTTGCTGCGCTCTTCCAGAAACCCGGGAGTCGCGGCTTCGGGACGACTTGATGCCAGGATCCGTGTTTTTCCTGTTTTTTCGTCCATCAGCGCCATGATCTCGACCAGGGAATATTTCGTCCTCCCCCTGAGCTGCAGGGCCATGCGGTTGCAGAGGGACACTATGTCCGATTCGGTGGCCGCCGCCGTCACGATGTCATGGAGAGCCTCCATGAGGTCCAGGTCCCGCTGGAGCCGGCGGAAAAACTCTATGTTGTCCAGCACCACCGCCAGATGGCTGCAAATGATCGACGCCAGCTGAAGATCCTCCCTGCGAAAGGCAGCTTCATGATATTCGTCGAGGACGAGCACACCCCAGAAAGTCTCGCCATATTTGACGGGAATCACCATTTCCGAGCGGGTTTTTTCGTCATCAAGGAAGTAATCGGGGTCATGGGTTACGTCGTTGCTCAAGGCGGGTGTTCCGGTCTGGAGCACCCGCCCAACAAGCCCTTTCTCGCCTGTAAGAATCTCGTCAATGACATCCATCGCGACGGACCTGCCGCGACAGGCGGCCAAAGTCAGGGGACTCGACGGTGCCTCACGCAAAAACAGGTAGACCTTGTCGTACCCGAGATTGCTGTAGATGGAACGCACGAACCTCTCGATAATTTCCTGTCTGTCCCTGGAGGAAAAAAGTTCCAGGGAGATATCCAGAAGAATCCGGTTCTGGGTGTTTCTCTCCGAGAGGGTCTTGAGGTTGGCGGAAAAACGTTCCTCCATCTTCATGTGGCTGATGGCATTTCCCAAAACGGCGGCGACGAGTCTGCAGAAAAGGCCGTCAGCCTCGCTGAACCCACGGGGGTCGGCCGATTCCACAGCCAGAACCCCCCATCGTGTTTCTTTTGAAATGACGGGGACCACAATGGCATACCGGGCCTCCGGCATCCCCTGCTGGTATCCTCTGGCGCAGGGAAGCTCAATAGTGCGTGTTACCCCCTTGTCAAGGGTTCTCCAGAGGAAGCCGCCGCCTTTGGAAAGCTGGAAGGCGCCGGGTGGGTACCTGGAATAGGCAATCGCTTCAAGCCTGTCACATCGGGCGTTCATGAGGTGAACCGCAGCCGACGAGTGCCACACCGACTCGGTGAGCACATCGACGGCGGCCTGGCAGGCATATGGAACGGACCGGACCTTTTCGATCCTGTTTATGAGGTCAAGTAGGTCAGCTTCACGCATTGTTTGACCTCCGCAATTCAAACACACCAGTCAATATTGACGTTATTTATTCTAGCATGATGCTCACTCTTCGCCATGATGGTGTGCCGGCGGGTCATCGGCCGCGTTCCACCGGCACGAACTGTCGTGCAGGCTTCGAGGCGTACAGCCGCTGGTCCGCTATCTGCATGACGGATGTGAAACTCATCCCGTCTTCGGGGAAGGACGCAACACCAAAATCAAGCCCCACCGAGACCGACGAAGGAACCGACGGAAACCGTGTATCCCGAACTTTCCGTCTCAGGCGCTCGAGAAGAGCCTCCGCTCCTTTCCTGTCAGTGTCGGGCATCATGAGGAGAAACTCGTCTCCTCCGTACCTTGCCACCACGTCACATTCCCGGGACGATTCCACAAGAAAGAACCCCAGGCTCCGCAAGACAGTGTCGCCCATGGCGTGGCCGAACCTGTCGTTGATCGACTTGAAATCTGCGAGGTCGATCATGGCCACCGAGAAGGTTCCTCCGTATCGGGCAAGGCGCTCGGATTCTTCCTTGATCCGGGTGGAAATATACCGGCGGTTCCAGAGGCCTGTGAGTTCGTCCACCAGGGCCTGTGTCTCGAGTCGTCCGATCAGCTCGTGTATGCGCCAAATGGCGGCCAGGTGGGCTGCAAGAATGCGATACACTTCCTCGTCCTGGGAAGAAAAGGGCTTTTCGTCGCCCACCGAGAGGAGCCCCATCACCCTGTCTCCCTGGATAATGGGAACATCGAGCTCGGAGACAATGGATTCGAGAACCGGGAGATAGTCGTCCGCCTGTTTTACATCGCGAAGATGGGAAATCTCTCCTTTTGCAGCGACCCTGGCGACAAGGCCTCCCCCGTTTTCCGCCAGGTAGTTCGTGAGTCCCTCGAGCTCGTTTCTGTCATGCAGGTTCGAGGCGAGAAACCTCATCCTCGGCAGGCCGTTTTCAGGCAGTTTCCCTTCGGCGACGAAGACGGCAACGGCCTTGTACCCCATGGTCTCCGTCAGGGAGTGAACCACCCTTTCCGCCATACTCTCAAGATCAGGAGCCATTGCCGCCTCACGGGTCACTTCGTGAAGGAGCCTCATCCGTTCATATCCCTCGTCGAGCTGCCCGAGGATCTGCTTGTTTTCCAGCTCCGCCGCCATGTGAAGGCCTATAAGGTCCAGAAGTTCCAGATCACTCCGGGAAAAGGCGTTTTTCCTGAAGGAGTCGGCCACGATGAAACCCAGGAGCCGACCGCCAAAGGCCACGGGAACGATGATTTCCGACTGGACCCGCGGGTCATCGTCATGAAAATGGGGGTCCGCCTCGGCATCGTTGGTCAGATAGGGTTCCCCCGTTTCGATGATGTGGCTGATGATCCCCCGATTCTGTTCCACCAAGGACTCAACGAGGTCCGGGTTCAAAGGCCTGGTGGACGCAACGGGCCTGAAGGGGTGCCCTTCGCTTTCCCTGATATGAATAGACACCTCGCCGAGCCGGAACCTTTCGTGTACCGTTTCGATAACGGCGTGGAAAAGTTCGTCCAGGGTCGATGCGGTGGACATGGTGTGAAAAAGGTCAAGGGCGAAACGCTGCATGTTCGCCAGGCTCCGTTGCTGCCTGTACCGGGAGCCTAGATCCTCGTTGGCCAGCATGTGCCCGAGAACCTGCCCCAGGATCCCCGCCAGAAGCGAAACGAGGCGAATCTCTTCAGAGGTGAACTTTCGCGGCCGCCGGGATTCGATATTGAGCACCCCGTGAACCATGCCGTCCCACTCGATGGGAACACACAGTTCCGACCGCATGCCGGGGATCCCGGCAATATAATCGGGGGCTTTTTTTACATCATCGATGCACTCGTGTTCGCCCGAAAGGTAGACGCGCCAGCAAACGCCCTTGCCCCTCTGAAGGGAGGTCAAAGCCATCGGAATGCCGCTGTGGCCTCTCAGAACAAGCCGGTCCCGCCACCGGTCATACAGAAGGGCCGCTGCAAGGTCATACTTTTTCAGTCGCCCTATGAACTCCGTCGCAAGCCCGCAGGCTTCGCCGGGAGTCTGGGCACGGCCGAGTTCCCTGACATACTCCAGAACCCAGAGGTGTTCCTTCTCGATGCGGCGTCCGGCAAAGCAGACGAAAAGGGCAAGGCCCCCATTGAGGACGAGGAAAGCGGTGAAGACCGCCGGGACGCCTTGAAACAGGGGGAAATACAGGGGCATGCAGAGGAAAAGGGCGGCCATGTATGTGACAAAGCCCTTCCGGGACGCCTTGAAAGCCGAAAGAAACGAGAGCAGTGATGCAACAATCGCAAAGAGGACTCCCGTGCCCGGGAAGGAACCCTCAAACATCAACGCAGGGGCAAGAGACAGCCCGAAAGCTCCCGGCCAGAATAAATCTTTCACCAACACATCACCTTCAGGAAAGCCACCAGAAATAAAGGCAAAAGACAAGGCGTTCAAAAGCGCTATGCAGTTTTATGTCATTCACGCCAATCATGGTATGACAAAATGCCTTCGGGCGCGAGGCCTTTTTGCTCTATATATTTTTTTACCATAAAATAAGACAAAATGCTGTTTACGGGTCGGAAAGTATCCAATGCGGAGACACCATGCAGAGTCTTTCAGAAAAAGGGTGACGTCATGAAATCCATTACCGTTTTCGGGGCGGGAAGCTGGGGTACCGCCCTTGCCGACCATCTCTGCCGGGCGGGGCATAATGTAACGCTCTGGTGCCGAAGAGCCGAACAGGCCAGATCCATCAACCTGGCGGGACGAAACCCGGACTACCTCACCGATGTCGACCTCGCGGCCGGACTCACGGCCACCTCTGATCTCGAAGAAGCGGCAAGCCTCGCCGAACGTTACGTCATGGCCGTTCCCACGCAAGGTATCCGTTCGTTTCTGTCTCACGCCGCTGAGGTCCTCCCGGAAGAATGTCCGCTCTGCAACGTGGCGAAGGGTATCGAAATCTCCACGGGATACAGGATCAGCCAGATCGTCGAGACCGTCTTTCCCGGAGTGAAATACAGCGTTCTCTCCGGCCCCAGTCATGCCGAAGAAGTCGCCAGGATGAAACCTACAGCCGTCGTTGCCGCTTCCAGGTTCCCCGAAGAAGCGCGCTTATGGCAGGAGATATTTACGGCAAGATATTTCAGGGTATATACCAGCGATGATGTCACCGGCGTCGAGACGGGCGGCGCCGTCAAGAACGTCATCGCCGTCGCCGCCGGCATCGCGGCGTCAATGGAGCTCGGAGACAACGCCCTTGCGGCTCTCGTCAGTCGCGGCCTGGCGGAGGTCATGCGGTTCGGGGCGAAAAACGGCGCCCACCCGCTGACATTGGCGGGACTTGCGGGTATCGGGGACCTTATGGTCACCTGCTACAGTGACCTTTCCCGAAACTACAGGCTCGGAAAAGCCGTCGGCAACGGCATCAGCCCTCAACAGGCCAAAGAAGAGCTCGGCCAGGTGGCGGAAGGATTCTATACGGTGGCCGCGCTGGTTGCCCAGGCCAGGAAACTCGGTGTGGACCTCCCTATCACAGAAGCAGTCTACCGCATCCTTTACGAGAACGTCTCCCCGACACAGGCCGTGGACGAGCTCTTTGCCAGGGAACTCAAATCGGAAGTCTCTCCTGAGATCTTCTGGGGGCAGGAAGAAAAAGACTAAAAAAGGTCTGCAGCAAAAAACTCAGCGGTGCGTCGCCTCAAGGACTTTTGCGATTTTTCTTGACCCTGCGTCAAGGGGGCATTCCTCCAGCGAAGAGAGGGGAACCCAACAGCAGAAAGCCCCTTCGGCGATTTCGCCTTTTCCGGCTCGACAACAAAAGGCGTGAAGGGTGACTCTTTTGTTCATGTAGGAATGGGTGACGACACAAAGTTTATCCCCAGTCGTTACGTGGATGCCACAATTCGCGGCGATGCGCCCTGCAATTTTCTCGAGGGGTTCGTCCCCGCTGTACTCTTCGGCGGGAAAAGCCCAGAGGCCTGCCCAAAGGCCTTCACGGGGCCTCTGATACAAAAGGGCTCCCTTTTCGGACAAAATGACCGCAGCAACGGCACGAACCTGAACGACGCCCTTTCTCTTGCCGGTCACGGGCCTGAGGGACTGGTTGCCTTTGCTGTAAGCCAGGCATTCATCGGAAAGGGGACATTCTCCGCACAAAGGAACACGGGGGCGGCAAATTAATGCTCCCAGTTCCATGACCGCCTGGGTGATTTCTCCCGGCGGCCCCTCTCCAAGAAAATCCCTTGCCATGGCCTCGATGCGTTTTTTCCCGCCTGAAGATTCGGGAGACTCTTCTATGTCCCCGAGCCTTGAATAGACCCGGGCGGCATTGGCGTCCACGGCAGGCTCCGCCACTCCGAAGGCAATGCACATGACTGCCGCCGAGGTATAGGGACCTACCCCCGGCAGATCCATCAATTCCCGGCGGTTGCGGGGCAACGCTCCGCCGTATTGTGTGCTGACGATGCCGGCCAGGACATGAAGGTATCTGGCCCTGGAATAGTAACCGAGCCCTTCCCAGTACAAAAGGACTTCATCCACAGGCGCCGAGGCAAGTGAGAAAAAATCCGGGAACCGTTTCATCCATCTTTCGTAAAAGGGCACGACCCTTTCCACCTGGGTCTGCTGCAGCATGATTTCGGAGACCAGCACTCCATAGGGCGAACCCTTTTGACGCCAGGGAAGTTCCCTTCTGGTTTCCCTGTACCACTCAAGCAGTCGGACAGCGGCGCTCATATCCTCAGGACGTCAAGGCTGTCTCTGGTCACCACGGGCGATTTGTGACAGTGCACGAGTTTCCATTCAGGAACCTCGTCGGTCCCGAAGTTGTGGTACACGCGGGTTTCGTTATGGCTTTTGTGCACCAGTTTTTCCGGCAGGACCGCCCTGACCATGAAGGTGAAGGAAACGATGGCGGTCTTGTCATAGACCTGGACCCTGGGCTGGACGATCTCGTGCTCGAACAGGTGTTCTGTTTCCTCGAGGGGATCGGGGCTTCCTTCCAGGACCTGCCGGTGTACGCTCAGTTCACGGATATGAAAGTCCAGCCCGTCAATGCGATGGGGGCAGATGTACCATTCAAAAAAGGAACAGTCGGCAGCCGTTGTCGCCCTGTAGGTGGCAACATCGCCGTCCCATATGCTCTGGATCTGCCGGTCAAGCAACTCCAGTATCACCTTTTCCGTTGCAGCAACATTCGACTTCTCAGCCATGGAGGATTCCTCCTTTTGGATGGTAGGGGTATTATATCCCATGCTCCAGGAGGCGGCGATGTTGTTTCACCGATTTTTATGCGCTACAATGTGATTTGCGTTGCAATGTGACAGCATTTTTGAAAAAATCGTGCCAAGGAGGGACCAACATGGCAAAAGCAGTTGTTGACAAGGATACGTGTGTAGGATGCGAGGCATGTGTCGGAACGTGCCCCGTCTCGGCTATCAGCATGGTTGACGGCAAGGCCGAAGTCGATCCCGATACCTGCGTCGAATGTGGCGCCTGTGTCGCAGTCTGCCCAGTCAACGCAATCTCCCAGTAAGAAAATTTTTCAAAATGGAAAGGCCGGTTCCGCCGAACCGGCCTTTCCTGTACCCGATGCCTTCCTCACAGATGAGGCAAACCCGCCGCACCTTTTCAGCGACGCCGCTGTCCGCCCGGTGATACCCGACGGCCTCGTTCCGTGACCGGACTCCAGGCGAAAAAACTCTACAGCCGTGCCGGAGGATAAAGGATGCTGACTCCCGGTATCACAAAAGCCCTCGAAATCATGAGAAAACTGTCCCGATCGGGATTCTCCGCCTTCATCACCGGAGGTGCCGTCAGGGACATCTTTTTGTGCCAGATGCCGGCTGACATCGACATCGCCACATCGGCGACACTGGAACAGGTCTCCGCCATGTGGCCCGAGGTTCGCATCGTGGGAAAACCGGGCTCGGAATCTGCGGTCCTCCCCCTTGCCGAAGGTGTTGTGGATATCGTTTCCTTTGCCGGGGAAGAGCTTTCGAAAGAGTTGCTCAGGCGCGATTTTACGATCAATGCCATGGCGCTGTCGCAGGCGGGAGACCTTGAAGACCCCTGGGGCGGTATCCGGGACCTTTCCTATGGGATCATAAGGGCTACGGGAAACCCCGAAGATCGCCTGTATGAAGATCCTCTCAGGGCATTGCGGGCCGTACGCCTCGCCGCCGCGCTCCCCCGTTTCGTAATCGACGGCAAGACCGCCGCCTGTTGCAGGCTGTCGGCGAAAGCCCTGAGCGGGATGCCAAAAGAACGCATCGGCAGGGAAGTCCTGAAGGCCTTCCGGGAAGGGCCTTCACGTTTTCTTCTTGAACTGGAGAACCTTGAGCTTGTCGAGGCAGCCTTGCCCTTTTTCGCCGAGCTTCGGGATATCCCGCAGGACAAAAGGATTCATCCTGAAGGGGACGTTTACGCTCATACCCTGGCCTGCTGCAGGATCATGGAGGATTTCAGCTTTGACCCCGCGCTCAGGGCGGCTGCGCTGTTTCACGACATCGGGAAGAGTGAATGCGCCCGAAAAACTTCAGGCGGGACCTCCTTCAGGGGACACGAAGAGGCCGGCGCCGACAGAACATGCAAAATCCTGAACCAATGGGCCTGGCCGAAAGACCTGGTCAAAGACGTGACGCGGCTCGTTGAGTGGCACGGGCTTCTCTCGCGAGAATGCGATCACGAGGTTTTGCGTCGGCTGATCGCATCACACGGTGAATCCTGGGTTGACCGCCTCTTCCTGCTCTCGAAGGCAGACCTCCTTGCAGGATCGGGGGACTTGTGGACATGGCATAAAAACCGACGAATCGCTGTGGAGATTGTGCTGCGGCTTTCAGGTGTTACGCCACCCCTCGACGGAAGAGACGTCATGAATATTCTTGGAGTGGATGAAGGCCCCCTGATCGGAAAGGCACTTTCGGCCATTGCCGCGGAGATGGAACAACGAGGCCCCATGGATGCCGAAAAGGCTGCTGATTTCCTCAGGGGATGGTTTTCAAAACGTGAAAGGTCCTGAGCAAATGAACTCCCGGCTTGGTAGAAGCCAGGATTTTATAGTATGCTAATCTGGAAAGCTTTCGAAAGCCCTGCATGGGGAGGTTCCCGGGATGAGCGAAGTCAACGCCGAACAGATGGAAGCGTCATTCAAAGACAGGCAGAAAGTTCGGAAAATCAGTAACTGTCTTGTGCTTTCAGCCTGGTTCGGCGCCATGTTCCTGACGGATTTTGTCTTCGGGCACGCCACGCTGAAGATCATTGACGGGGTTCTGGCCGTCGCCTATCTCGTGGCGGCTCCTTTCGTCCTCCTTCCCATGTCCGAAAAGGCCAAACGGGCATCGGGCATTTTGGTCATCCTGAACCTGCTTTTGATTACATCGTTGCCGCTTTTTACCCCTTACTTCGGGATCCAGCTGGAATTCATGCTCTTGAGGCATGTGGTTTCGCTGCTTTTTGCCATCCTTCTGGGCCCCTACTTTATCAGGCCCCAAAGTTTCGCTTTCTTCCTGATCCTTTTCTACAACGCACTTTGTTTCTACATCCCCATGCTCCGAAGCGGCACGGTGCAGATGACTTTGGCCTACGTGGTGATCATCTATTCTTTTACCCTGCTTTTTTCTTACTTTTTCCTGGACATTCTCAGGATGAACGTGACCCAGATATCGCTTCTGATCAAGGCACACAAGCAGGCGGAAAAGATGGCCACCAAAGATACGCTGACGGAAACATACAACAGGGGATACTTCGACAACTTCATCAGATCCCTCATCGAGGACGATGCGGAGAAGGTCCTTCTTTTTGTCTCCCTTGACCAGTACAGGCAGATCGTCGAAAATCACGGTTACCTCGTGGGTGATACATACCTCAAGAAAACGGCGGCCATGCTGTTGGAGAAAATCAGGTCCGAGGACATGCTCGCCAGGTATGGCGGAGAGGAATTCGTCATCGTCCTCGACAATTCGAGCCTCGACCTCGGAACTACCGTCGCAAGAAGGATCATCTCCGGCATGAAGACGGTCATGCCCGATTATCCCCGCGCCTCGATCGGCATCACCAAGATCATCTCCGGCATTAC
>CAZERC010000036.1:0-12830 GCA_964515395.1 uncultured Synergistaceae bacterium
CTGATGTGGAACCCGGGACCGCACCCGAAGATGCCATGGCCGTACCCAGCCCGGAAGCAAGTCCTGCGGCGAAACGCCCGCTCCCGACGGTGTGCCAGGGGGTGGCCCCGATGTACCATTCAGGACGGTAATTCGAGGCCACCAGGACCTCCTCGAATCGTGCCGCCCATTCCCGTTCGACACCCAGGGCAATGGCAAAAGGAAGCATGCGCTCGAACTGTTCCGGCGTGTCCTCAGGCATGTCCACTGAAGCCAGATTCCGAATCCTGTGTTTTTCGGCGGTTTTCAGGTACATCCTGAAACCTTCAAGCTTGTCCAGCAATTCGCGCCCACGGGGTGTGTAATTTTTCATGAGCTTCAGGAAGAGGACATTTATGAAAAAGGCCGCCACCAGGCACAGGGCGAACTTCCTTGAGGTGGTTTCGGCCAGGCCCCAGACCCCGAAGAGAAGGCCCACCAGGAAGAAAAGCGAGAAAACACTTGTGAAAATGCCCCGCAGGAACGGACGAAGTTTTTTGCGTGCAATGCCTTCATGAAGCGATGAAACCGTGTTGAGCACGAGCCCTGAGGTCACCAGTGACCAGATGGACATCCACATCAGCATAAGCCCGAAAAGGGCAATGGAGCCATAGACAAAGGAGACTAACCCGCCTGCCGTCAGCATGACCACGAAGGTTGCTGCCGTCCCCAAAAGAACCCACCAGCGGTTTTTCAGGAAGAACCGCGAGGCGTTGTCCTTGAGCCATCCGCGCAGATTGTTTCTCGCCTCGATGAGAACCCCCGCGTTTGCCTTCGAGATGGAGAGGACCGGTCTCCCGTCGAAAAGGGTGTCGAGGAAGAGTTTTTCCTCGGTGGAAAGGTCTTTGGCGGGTTCTTTCTCCGTCCGGTGCAGGTCATAGGTGTCCCGTTTTTTTGAAAAGAATCCGCCGCCGGGATTTTTCTCGTTGATGGTAAGGTAACCCTTCACCGCGAGACCTATCACCGTGGACGTAACGGCATCGTCCCTGAATTTCTGTTGTGTCATGAAGGAAGCCAGAGCCGGCGAAACACCTTCGGGGGGATAAAAAAGCGGAATGATTCTTCCGCCTCGGAGGTCTTTCCCGTACCTGGACCACACGAAGAGGTAATAGGCAATGAGGAGGACTACGAAAAGAGGAGGCAGGGTCCTGCCGATGGTCCATGCGAGTCGATAATGACTTTCCCTTGCTTCAAAACCGCTTTTCGATGGCTCGACATACCCCTTGGGAAATGAAGCGGCCACAGTCAAACCAGAGCCTGGAGGCAATGGCGCCGTCGTCCTGAACGTGGCGACGTTGCCCGAAATTTCTCCTGTGGCATTGCTTCCTTTGGCGCCCTTCCGGCCTGTGAAGGAAACGGTTTTGTCGATGGGCGTTCCTTCAGGCAGGATGATTCGAGCAGACGCATGTTCTATGGAAAAGGCCCATTCATTCCCGGTGACGTTCCAGTAGACTTCGTCGTGGTCGTCGAAAAAACCGACCTGTTCGGTCTCGTAGACGAGCGTGTAAGTGTGTTCGCCCTTTTCGACAAGCCGCGAGGGGTCACCGATCCGGAGGCGGATGTCCCCTCCCTCGCGGCTCGTGGAGTATTCCACCGGCGACCCGTCCAGAAGCACTTCCTGCACGTCGAATTTCATCCGGTGAAGCTTCCCCGAATTGTCCCTGTAGTCTGTGGGGAAGTTCCTGAAGATCCCCCGCCGGATTTCCCGGTGTTCCACCTGGACGGTGATGTCCTCCCTGACGGTCATCAGACCCTGCGGGGAAACCATCACAGTGCTCGAAAAGTCTATGATCTTCTCCTCGCAGCATGCAGGCGCGGCACAGAGAAGGACAATGGCGGCAATTAGCAGGAAACCGCGGAAAGCCCGTGACATGGCCGTTCTCCCGATAGCCTTAGAACTCGACCCTGGGAAGGGTACGGTCCTGTTCGTCGGCTTCGAAATACTCCCTGGGCCCGAAGCCGAAAGCTCCCGCGAGCAGGGAGTTGGGGAATACCTGTATGGTCGTGTTGTAGTCCCTGACGCTTCCGTTGTAATACCGCCGGGCCATCTGGATCTCGTTTTCCAGCTGTGAAAGGGTGTTCTGGAGGTTCAGGAAGTTTTCGTTGGCCTTGAGCTCGGGGTAGTTTTCGGCCACGGCAAAAAGCGACCTGAGCGTTCCGGTCAGGGCGTTTTCCGCCTGGGCCCGTTCCTGAACTGTCCCCGCCCGGGTGGCGGCGGCGCGGGCCTCTGTGACCTGGGTGAAAAGCTCCTTCTCGTGTGTTGCGTATCCCTTGACGGTCTCGACGAGGTTTCCAACCAGGTCGCTCCGCCGTTTCAGCTGGACATCGATCCCGCTCCATCCCTCGTCGACGAGGTTCCGCATGCGGACCATCCTGTTGTAGACGGAGACGGCGAAAAGACCGAGCGCAAGTGCCAAGGCGGCGACAGTAACGAAAGCAATCACTTCCCGCACCTCCCTGAAAGGTTTCTTTATTCAGCAAATTGCATTCTTGAACTATACATCCAGGAGGCTCTCACCGGAACCCCTCGAAGCTGTTCCATCAATTACGGAATGAAGTTGCGTCCGCCCTGTCGGCTAGGAGGGAGCCCCGTCCCTTGCAGTTTGCCGTCGATGCGTCTGGTGATCTCGCGAAGCAGTTCGAAGCGGCTGTCATCATCGGGGAGGACCCTTCTTGAAACGTGCAGCACGTTATTCATCACGCAGGTGACACAGGGTGGATACATCTCCATGAAAAGGCCTCTTTCTGCAGGGTTCATCCTGAAATCTGCTTTTTGGTTCCTTCAGGTACTTTACCACAAGGAGGGTTGAATAAAATGGAAGGTGTTATCAACAGAAACGGCCCAATAAAAAACCGGGCCGTTTTCTACAGATTCAAATCCGGTTTTACTCGTCCTTTCTTACATGTCAACACGTCGCGCGAGCACCACGGTCCCTTCCTCGTCCAGGTGCAGTGCGATGGATTTTCCCTTGTAGGCTGTAATGAATTCCATGGGGTCCATCGGTTCCCCGGATTGCGAAAGGAAAATCGTCTTTTCGGGAACCCAGGGATATCGATTCCCCTTCTTCGAAATGATCCGAGGTGGCTTTGTGCCCAATGCCTCGAGCATTATTCCGGTTACCGATTCATAGTGGATCTCTTCCTGTTCGGGAAGATCCTTCGCTTCCTTCGCTACAGATTTGCCGGGAAGAGTGCATCCGGAAAGAACAAACACTCCCAGAAGAAACAACCCGAGGGCTTTGAGAAGAGATTTGTATCTCATTGTTCATCCCTCCATTCTTTCCAGAAGATGACTCCCGTGTTTGCTCCTTGTCCAGGCTCATCGCCTGAAGGGATTTCATCCGGCAAATCGAAAGACAAAAGATTGTTCGCCAGAACCGCCGATTGCCCCAGGACATCCTGCACATCTTGTTCCGTGGCGAAACCGACGACTCCGAAATACACCTTGTCGTCAAAGACCGTGATCCCCGTAATATGAAGTCCGGGAAGCTCCAGGAACTTTGCGTCGTTATTCCAGACGCCTTTACCGGTTTTGGCTTCCATGGCGTAGATTCTCGAATCCCCCAGTTCGCAGGGGTCATCGCTTTCTGCGAAGGTGGCAAAAAGGAGGTATCCGTTGTAGAAAGTTACCGGTGTCGACGGAATTTCCGCCGGGTTTGTGGCGAAGGTCATGTACCAGCCGGCCTCATTTGAGGATGTTCCGCCCGTGGGTGAGATTTCCTGCAAGTCATTGATTTCAAGCGGATCATCGTAGTAAGCCTCTTCCGTGTTTAAGGCATAGAGTCTGAAGGCTGTGCCGGAATCGGTGAGGTTTTCCATATCGCCTGTCTGGTAAAAAAGCCAACGCTCTCCGTCGACCATGCCGACGTCCATACGGTAGGTGATCCCTGACTCGTCTTCCGGCGCCTCGTAAATCTGCATGTGGTTTTCCCAGTGATCATCAGCGGTCCACTGGAACACATTCCCGCCTGTGTCAGCTGCATAAAGGTAATCAAGCACCCGGGAAGCTATGCTCGACGAGAATCCGCTTACAGGTGCGCAGACCGGCTTGAGGATATTATCGCCGCTGTTGTCTTCGGCTTTGAGTTTTTTCAGGATCTCCCCGTTTTCGATATCGATAAAGTAAACGAAGCCCTCGCTGAAGGTGCCGTCGAACTTTCCGGGGTGGCCGTTGCCCATGGCGGCAATCCATCTGCCTTCCCAGAGGTCGTTGTCGTAAGCCACCGATCTGGCGTAGGCGATGACGGGCGTGCTGAGGGTTTTGTACAATGCGCGGTAATCAAGTTCGTGTTCCTCGTTAACGTCTTCATGGGCGTAGCTGGTGTGCTGCACCTTGACAGTGGTGTCTTTCTGCCAGTAATGGATTTTTCTTTTGTCTTCAGGAAGGACGGAAGAATCATCGGGGGATACGATGTTGTTCTCCACGGCCCAAAGAAATACGGGATCGTCGGGATTGGTGACATCCAGGGCATACATGCCTTGCCCGCCGTAGCCGAGGCATCCGAAAAGGACAGTGCTCCATCCACCGGAGAGGACCACGTCTTCTGCCACGAGAGGACCGTCCAGGAGGTAGCGTGGCACGGAAGGTGTTTCGTCTAGCAGGTTTACGGAGCCCCAGTTTTCAAAATAAGCCTTGAGGCCAAGCAGGCGCCCCCTGGCGAGGATGTTCGGCGGGATGAAGGCCCATTTCTCGAATCCGTCCGACTCAGGGTCAATCGCATGAAGCATCCCGGAGTTGCTTTGGAAGTACAACAGTTTCTGCCTGTCTTTATTGTCATTCGCGAATTCGGCATAGGTCGCCGACGGGTAGCTTGCGGAAGGAACCCCCACTTCCGTGACGCCGCCATGGTATATGTCGGGGAATATGTATCGTCTTTCTGACCCGGGAGATTCGTGCCACTCGTCATAACCTCGGACCCAGTCGATGAATTTATCCAGGAATAAAGAGGGAATGATATACCCCTCAGGCGCCATTTCGTCGGCAAAGGTTGAGGCGGCAGAGGAGTTGAAACTGACAAAATTCGTTTCGTCGTCGAATTCCACCGGGGTTGCCCCGGTGGATCCCTCCCAGTCGATGGTGCAGATCAGCCTGTTATTCAGGCTTCGGTTGTTAAGCGAAACCGCCGCGTCCCATTCGTAAGAATCCTCCATGCCCTCTTCGGTGATGTTGAAACGGTAGAAATGCCCCTTCCACTGTCTGAAGTTCTGCGGAAGGAAGGATGCCACATAGACAGAGGAATCAGCCGTTTCTGTCCTGGCCGGGCTGACCATCGGCGCGCCGCCGGTGGTCTGGTCGGCCTGGATCAAGGCGAAGATGTTCCGGAAAGCCGCAAGCAATTCGTCGAGATTCTCCGCGAAATATGCGCCGGGGTCCCCGCTTTCGAAGGGGTCGTCCGAGGGGTCGGCGTTGCCTTCCTCGCCGTCCCAGCCGTAATCGGCCATTTCGTTCAAAGTGTCGGCAAGGTCGTCCATTTCGTCTGGATCGATGAGGCCGATGACCAGTGTTTTGACGGGAAGAGACTTCCGGCCAAAATATTCAGGCCAGTCACCGGTTTCAGCCTCGTCATACAGTTTTTTGACTGCTTCCACCGGGTTGCCTATGTCCGTATCAGCACCGTCGGTGAGTACGATGAGATAGTTTCTTTGGCACCAGGCCTGGATGACGCCATCTTCCCTGAAGAATTTGACTGCTGAATTGACGTCCTTGTCCCAGGTCCAACTCCATCCAGAAGATCTGGCACCATATATGGAAGCCGCCAGAGGAGTTCCACCCTGGGCACGTAGTTCGGGATTGCCTTCAGCTTCGGTTCCGTCGAACCAGGAAAGTACCTCCGCAACATGTGAAGGGTTGTCGGTTGAATTAAAGGGCACCCTCAGGTCCGCTTTTGCGGAGCCCGTGGAGTAGTGGAGGTTTTGTTGTTCTCTCCCGTAGTATCCATGGTAGAATTCGTACCAGCAGCTTACTGGTGGTTCCTCCGAATCGTTGTCATTCTGGTCGTAGGTCGAAAGGGCCACCCTGAGGCCCGATACCAGCTGCTGATCCGAAAAAATCTCGTCGAGTACCAGTTTTGTCTGGTACATCCGGCTGTCGTTGGGGTATTTATAATCACTATATCCGTTGGGGGGATCGTCGTTCGGGTGCGGTCCTCCCAGCCAGCTAGTGGCTCCTCTTCCCTGTTTCGCCTTTACCAGGTCGATCTCCGACTGGGGGATGTACTTCAACGCCGGATGATAGTTGTGCTCGGCCCCCGGGTCGTTGTTGGCGGAATCGGTGTCCCATCCGTAATAGAATTGCGTATCATCAAACCCGTAGTCGACGGGTTTTGACCCGTCTCCGTAAGTTGTGTTGTCATCGGTCATATTGAAGGTCATGGACCCGCTCGTGTCGATCAGGAGGAGAACGTTGGGTTCAAGGTTAGTCTCGTAAAGCGAGGGGAGCGGCTTGAGAAAGGGTGTGAAAGTCTCTCCGCCCGTCCAGGGTTCGCCTTCGACGTAAACGGAAGTAGAGGCGCTGTTTGTAAAACCATTCTTTTCGACGGTGGCCGTGTTGGTGATTTCCTGGCCGGAAAGGTTCGATGGAACTGTCGCCCTGATTTCAAACTCATATCGCCCTCCTGCGGGATCGTTCCAAATCGAACTGTCTAGCCATCGGTCGAGAGAACCAAGAGAAACCTGTCCGCTTCCTGGCCAGTCCGTCCAGGAACTGAAACTCCCTGTAACGTAATAATAGCCTAAGGAAATCAACCTCCACTTCCAATATGACTCCCGAAAGCGGTATTGGACATCCTCGAACAGGCTAAGGTCGTCGCTCAGTATAGTTCCTGCAGGTTCTTCATGATCTTCGAGATTTTCAACAACGATTGTGAAGGTGACTGTCTCGCCCACAGCTGGCGTCGCATTGTCCACGGTCTTTGTGACGGCAAGATTCGTGGCCTGGGCCCGTCCCGTCAGGAGAAAGGCCATCATTGTCACGACCATCACAAAAAGAAAAAGTCTGTTTCCTGTTTTCTTTTTCTCAGACATTTTTAGTCACCCGCCCGGGACGATTCTCTTTTGAAAAACCATCTTTGCCCTTAATCCCGCAATTTACGGAGAACGGCCTCGCCCAATACTTTTTCCCTCGTCCCGAAAACGGCCCGACTTCGTACGAGGTAAGCGCCATAGTTGTCCGTCCCGAAACCCGCTCCGGTAGTCCCTTCGCTTCTGTTTGAGGCGGCGTACGAAGAAAAAAGGTGTCGGGATCCGATATACTCGATCATGCTTTCATTCAGCTGTGGAGGGAAGATGTTTCCCGGAGTCAGGTCGCCCGTATCGATAGCGTTGATGCCGTATTTCAAGTCGTAGATTTCCACTTCAATCTCCACGTCGGAATCCGCTGAGGCCGGTGCCAGGGGGAAATGCTTGATCCTTAAGCTCTCGAGTTCGTCGGGAACGTTGATCTGTCCCTCGATATCACCAGCGAACCTCGGCAGGCGGTTCTCGGACTCGATAAAGGTTTCCAGCCATTCTTTGCCAATTTCGATACCGCCTTCAGCAATGTTGTTTAACCTGACATCATGGATGACGTTCATCGTTGTGGAAAACATGTTTTCAACCAGATAGAAGGCCGCACCGGCAAAGGCGATACCGAAAACCATCACGACAAGTGTCAGGGCTAAAACGGCACCTTCGCGTTTCCTCAGGTTTTTCACAGGTTTCGTATCCTCCAGCTTACTATGATCTCTTCAATATCTTCCCGGCGTCCTTCCCGTCCATGTCCTTCCAGGGTCATTTCCAGGACGCTTGTGTCGGGATCGTAGTCAAATTCTACGGAATGGATCCCCTTGATAAGGATATCTGCGCCATCCGACCGTGGGTGGATGGCGTGAAGTCCTGTATCATCGACAAAAACCTTCAGAAAGCGAACAAGATGCACCTCATCAAGAAGGGCCACGTCCTGAAGAGACCCGTTACCCGCAAGCGTCAGGCTGTTCGCGGGTTTTGCCGTTACCTCGAAAGGCATCTCCCCCGTCGGGAAGACCACCCAGTCGCCTATGGCTATCTTGTCTGCATCGCCGTTCAGGTCCACCGTATCGGTGTCACTACGGTCTTCCGGGCCGATGATCGAAAACCCTGTGGGTTCTCCGTAAACAACATACAGGTCATGGCTGTCGATGATATGCAGCGGCGTCGGATATTCGCTGGTCGTGATATTGAGGTCGTAAATATCCTCGAAAGCATCCTGGAACTCATCAGGATCCATGGGCATGCCAAGGCCCGCATGAGAGACGGGTTTTGCGAGGACCGAAAGAGCCATCTCGGCCCGTTGCCGTGCCGAAACACCTGAGGATGTAAATTCGAAGTGGGTCATGAAAAGATACATGAGCCCGATTACGGCACCCATGATGATGCCTGTGACAAGAAGCGTCACGAGCAATTCTGTAAGTGATATGCCCTTTCGAAAGGCCATGGGGAAAATCTTTTCCTTGCCTGACCGTAGCCTGCTTGTCCCCGTCACAGGTTTCACCCCTGTTTCAAGAATTGTACATCGACCGTCCCAGGTTTTTAATTCCCGTCTTGTCCGGGAGGTCCTGTGTGGCCGTGGCCGGTATCGCCGTACCCATAGCCGGGCTTGCCCTCTTCATGTTGGTAACCCAGGCGATTCCGCCGGGTTTCCGAGGATTTTGAACTGAACGTACGTTGAATCTGCATGTTCTTTCCGCCATTCACGCCATGCCAGGAAACGTTAAAGGTTACTGTTTTCCCTACCGTTTCACCTTGCACAACCTTTTCCTCATCGACGACCAGGGTGATCTCGAATTCCTTGTTATCAATGCTTATCTCATCAGAGCTGGCGACTATGTCGTCAATTACCAGGGATTCCATTTCGCGGGTTTTGAGTGTCGCTGCGAGATAGGCGTTTTCCTTGTCTTTCAGGGTCATCTGAAGGGCCAGCACGTTCACGATGAGTGCGGCAATGGAAAAAAGGACAATAGTCAATATCAGGATGGAGATAAGGGCTTCCACCAACGTAAAACCTTTACGCTTTTTCCGCAGAGAGAGCTTCTTCATATTAACCGGATCTCCCTTTGTCCCATTCGATGGCATCATCCGGAATTCCCCAAATATGGTGCGCATAAATAATACCAAGATACAAACACTCTAAATTATCATCAGGTAAAAAATTAAAACTGTCAATAGGCCTGTGACCAGATGTGACCGGACAGGGAAAATGTCATCCCCCATGAGTCAGAATTATGAATATGAAGAAGAATGTGGGTGACCTCAAGATGTCATTGAAACAAGCGCAGAAGCCCTTTTTTGGAATGTTTCTGCGAAGACAGTAGGTTCAACGGTAGGTGGTGGCAATTTAAATGCTTTCTTTCCGCCAGTTGCTCCGGATAACGATACTATCCAGGAAGATTGCCCCCAAATCGTCCTTGAAAGGTAATAGCTGCGAAAACCGGGTCAGCAAGATTCCCAAGAGAACAGATTTGCCATTTTGGCCATAATTTTCATGTTGAGTTGGAAAGCCCAACATTTCAACAGGGCGACGAGGATCGTCAACTACCTGTGCTCCCTCAAGGTTGCCTCCGTCTTCACGACATGGAGGCGAGCCGGGGGTGTTAATCCACCTTGGTGACGGTGATGTCATCGAGCGTCGCAACCGAGTCGCTCCAGACCCTCGCGCCTGTTGCACCCGAACGGAAAGAGCTGTCCTCGAAGTCGAGCACTGCCTGCCCATCCACGGTGACGACGTGCCTGGAACCAACGACGGTGATCCCGATCTCGTGCTGTTTCCCGTAGACATCGAATCCATCCGGGAAGGCGTCGCTGAAGCTAATCCGCGCTATGGGGCCCTGTTCTCTCCCGTCATAGACTTTGCGGACGATAAACTCGCCCTTACCGTACCCGGGGTCGTACTGGAAAGCATAGCCGGTGATCTTTTCCGGGTCCCCAGTGGCCCTGTAATAGACGCCAAAACCGTTTCCCTTTTCCAAAACAGACGTCAGTGTAATGGTATAATCAGTCCAGTTTTCGTCCCCGAAGGCCAGTCTGGCCTCGCCACCACCCTCCGGGGAGACGATGGTGCCGCCTTCGATCCGCCAGTCCTTCCGGGCCCCACTGGTGTAAAACCTGTAATCCCGGGGCGAAGCGTTCGCGGAGCTGAAAAGCCACTCCCCTGACGCCGCGGCTCCTCCGTAGGCTACCCGGTAGTAAACGATGTCTTCTCCGCTGTAGCGGGAAGTCATCTGGATGTCCGAGAAAAACGGCATGGCCGTGGCCATTTTTGACAGCTTTTTCCTGGCTCCCGTGCCCACGTTCATAAGTCTGGCCTCTATGCCCACGAAGCCGGCCTCTTCATCCAGGGCCGTGTCGTAGCACACCCGGTCGCCGCATTCAATCGACCCGTCTATAAAGACTTCCAGGTCTTCGCGGTTTCCCGGCCAGGTTCCGTTTAAAGACTTGTGGATGACCGAAGCCGACCCCAGAGTCCTGAGGTCCGCGGCTATTTTTGTTCCCAGGGCCGAACCTTGGGATCCAAAAGCCATCATCATGGCACCTGCAAGGATACCGATGACGATCAGGGTGATGAGAATCTCCACCAGGGTGAAGGCCCTGCCCCTCTTTCTCCAACAAAGGCTGCAACCTCGCGCCACGTCGGCACACCCCCTATAATAAAAAAATAACATAACCCACTCCAGGCAAGAGATAACATACGATGTTTTTCGCACATTGGTTTGAGCTCCATATAAGTAGTAGCCCCCGCAAGGGTTATGTTTGAGGTTAGAGGTCACAAACATCAATCCCGAGGGGGCTACCGCAAATAAACTATACCACAGAGGACACTTGGAATCAGACTTGTCCAAAACAGGTCTTTGCGGAAATTAAAAACGCCCCCGCGAGTTTAGGATATCATTGGTTCGCCAAGACAACAAAATCCCGTGCAAGCGGAGGCGAACTTCATGCTAAGGATATCGAGCCTGTTCAGTCAAATTCTCGCGGAAATTCCGCGTAGGGACTTTGAAAAACTGGTAGCGAACCAATGGGACCGAACGAAACGCAAAGGGCTTCAGGTCCTGGACCCAGTTCGTGGCCATGCTCTTCTGTCATCTGGCAAGGGCTCACCTCGTTGCGCGAGATATGCCACGGTCTTTGGTGCTGCAACGGCAAGCTCGTTCACCTTGGGGTCCTAAAATCGCCGAACAAGTCGACCCTCTCCTACGCGAAGTAACACCGCTCATCGAAACTTTTCAAGGCCCTATTCTGGTCCCTTGCCGTTACAAGGTTTATCTTTTCAATTTCCTGTTGTTTTGGACAGCTGTGCTTTTGGATATGTCAAGACGGAGGGAGTTAATACCAAACCGATTCAGCGAACGGGTGTTTCTTGCGCGACAGAGTGAGTAATTTGGTTTGTGCAAAATTGAAAGTTCATGGTATCAAACATGGCATATGGGAAGAACCAGTTTTGAGGTCAGAAGAAAAACAGATAACAAAGAAAGCCAAGGAAAGTCTTCTTGTTTCCCTGGCTTTCTTTGCTTTTATTTCTCGACTCTTTATACGTCCAGGTTCCGGACCTCCCTGGCGTGGTTCTCTATGAACTCCCTCCGGGGCTCCACCTTGTCGCCCATGAGGATGCTGAAGTACTCGTCGGCCGCGACGGCGTCCTCGAGTTCGATGCGCTTGCATGTCCTGGTGGCCGGATCCATGGTGGTCTCCCACAGCTGTGACGGGTTCATCTCACCCAGTCCCTTGTAGCGCTGCATCACCAGCTTGCGGTTTTTGAGCTGCACCCTGAGGGCCTTCAATTCCTTTTCGGTGTAGCAGTAGTGGACTTCCTTCCCCGCCTGCACGCGATACAGGGGCGGCTGGGCGATGTACAGGTGTCCTTTTTCGATCAAATCCGGCATGAACCGGTAGAACAATGTCAGCAGAAGCGTCCTGATGTGGGCTCCGTCGACGTCGGCGTCGGTCATGAGGAAGATCCTGTTGTAGCGGAGTTTCGAGACGTCGAAATCGTCGCCGATCCCTGCGCCCAGGGCCTGGATGATGGTGCGGATCTCCTGGTTGTCCAGGGCCTTGTCGATCCTGGCTTTTTCGACATTGAGGATCTTTCCGCGAAGGGGGAGTATGGCCTGGAAATGCCGATCCCGTCCCTGCTTTGCGGAGCCTCCCGCCGAGTCGCCCTCGACGATGTAGACCTCCGATTCCGAGGGGTCCTTGCTGGAACAGTCGGCCAGCTTGCCCGGCAGATCAAGTCCGGCCATGGCCGTCTTGCGGCGGACCAGTTCACGCGCTTTCTTGGCTGCGTCCCTGGCGAGGCGTGCACGCATTGCTTTCTCGACGACGGGCTTGAGGATGTCCGGCCTTTCGTCCAGTTCCGCCATGAGGCCGTCGTAGAAGATGGAGTCCACGATGCCCTTGATTTCGCTGTTGCCCAGCTTCGTCTTGGTCTGGCCCTCGAACTGCGGTTCGGGAAGCTTGACGGAAATGACGGCCGTCAGTCCCTCCTTGAGGTCTTCGCCGCCCAGGTTCGGATCCTTCTCGCGGAGGACCTTGTTCCTGCGCGCCGTTTCGTTGATGCACCTGGTAAGGGCCGTTCTGAATCCCGAGACGTGGGTTCCGCCTTCAATGGTGTGAATGAGGTTCGCAAAGGGGAAGATCCTCTCCAGGTAACTGTCGTTATACTGGAGGCCGATTTCCACAGTGACGCCTTCCCTCTCTCCGGTGATCACCATGGGCGGCGAGAAAAGGTTGTTTTTCCCCCTGTTGAGGTATTCCACGAAAGACTTGATGCCGCCGTCATAACGGAAAGTCTGCTCTTTTCCCTG
>CAZERC010000037.1:0-12652 GCA_964515395.1 uncultured Synergistaceae bacterium
GCTTCTGGCCTGTTCCCGGGCTTCCTCCGAAAGCACCCTCGCACGCGATGAAGCGGCGCTGATGGCCTTCATAAAGGCCGTGCGTATACGACTTTCTTCCAGTTCATAAATTCCGTCGATCGTAACCCCACCTGGCGTCAGGACCATGTCCTTGAGTTCCGCAGGGTGTTTTTCGGTTTCAAGCAAAAGACACGCAGCCCCAATGGCCGTATGTGCCGCCGCCTCCAGGGCAAGTTTCCGGGGGAGCCCCTCACGAAGGGCTCCATACACCATGGATTCCAGGACGGTAAAAATGTAGGCTGGCCCCGATCCGGACATGGCCGTCAGCACATCAAGGTATTGCTCGTCGACAAGACAGATTTCTCCAGGCACTCGAAGGATGTTCTCGATGAGACTCAATTCATCTTCCTGGACGGAGTCGTCGGGAGCGTAAAGGGTGTAACCTTTTGAAACCTTGACGGCAATATTCGTCATGGCCCGCACAAAACGGCATTTTGGTGCTGCATCTTTCAGTATATCCAGTGCGATGGCCGCAGCAAAGGAAATGACGGTTTTCCCGGCGGCGGCTTCAGCGATGCACCGCAGAACGGGAACGACTTGTGATGGTTTGACGGATAGGATAATGATGTCGGCTTCCGATGCCGCCCTGATGTTGTCAGTGGTGACGGTGACCCCCTTTTCTTCGAGACCGTTCAGTCGTTTGACCTGACGGCGTGTCGCCGTAACCCGGCATCGGGTGGACAAGGCCTCCGCGATGGCTCCTCCGATGACGCCTGCTCCAATGACGCTGATGTGAAGATCTTTCAAGTCCTTCATGAGTTGATCTCCTCCTTCAGTAAAAAAGAGCCGCCGACCCGGAAGTCGGCGGCTCGTGATCCTTCTGAACCTGTGGATAATTCTCAGTGAACACTCAGGACATGGCCAACCCTTTCCGGGAATAAGGCTTTCCGAAAAATCGACGGGACGCACGGGTTGGGGTTTCCTGTCCTGAAGAAAAGGCTTTTCATGATCTGCCTCCCATCAGTTCTCTCAAATGTCTCGTTGAAAGGAAGCATAGCTCTTTTCATGAAAGACGTCAACGGGAATCGGGCCGTGGCAGGCTCCGGTTTTGGACGCGGTTTTGCAACCATGTAAACTTGATAATCAAATGGAGGTGGTCTGATGTCCATGAAACAGGCTGTCTTTTTCTTTTGCGTGAAAGAACCCCACCATCATGTTGCGAGGTCCGTTTTCGAGCGCCTTTCCATGATTTATTCTCCGGAAAACGCGGGATTTGAAATCGACGGGTACCCTGTACTCCATTGTCACGACAAAAATGGCAATCGTCTTTACTTCTGTCGACAGAAGGAGCTCATCAGTTATGATTTCCGAAGATACCTTCCCGTGCTTCAGGACCGTTTCCATGATTTTGACCTGGCGGCTGAAGTCAACTGGCATGAGGGAGCCAACGCCCCGGACAGGGTGCTGACGGTTCACACCATTGGAGATGTGGAAGCAGGTGTCTTCACGCAGGGAAACCCTCGTTTTTTCAGAAACCTTCTCCTTTCGCTCGAATCAGAACGCGAAAGGGCCGGTCTGGAGGATTTTGCAGTTCTTACGGAAGGCACGCACTGGACGGGTTCTTTCAAGGGACAGAATCCAGAAGACCTCAAGTCGTTGCCCCTGCCGATGGTAGATGTAGAGATCGGCAGCACGCCGGGAGTTTGGGAAAACCCTGAAGCCGTCCATGTCCTGGCTCGCAGCCTCGGTGGTGTCTTCGACAGCGATGAGGTCCTTGATCCGGTCCTTTGCGTGGGAGGCATCCATTTCGAGCGTTCCTTTTGCGAAGCGGCCAAAAACAGGGGATATTCCTTTGGGATTTCCCACATTCTGCCCAATCAGTGGTTGGTGAGCGGAGGATATGACAAGGAAGAAAACTACTGGAAGCTCGAAGCGGCCGCGTCAAACATCAAAGGGAAACTCAAGGCAATAGTTTTCCACGAAGGGATAAAGGGCCCCTTTCGGGACGCGTGCAGACGTCTTGCCGAAGCTTTGGAAATTCCCGTGATACGTCACAAACATTTGCGCAAGCCCGAAACACTTGACTGGGTTCTACCGATGTAGTCAGGCAAAGGGAGGGTATATCGCAGGGCTGCAGTAAAAGGTACAATGTGTACCGGGGGTGGGGAAAGATGCTCAGGTTCTGGAAGGTGACCTGTCCCATCTGCGGAGCGGCGGCGGAGTATTCGGAAGATGCGGGGCCAAAGGTTGAATGTCCTCATTTTGACCGGTATGATCGCACGGAGCATGTTGCTTGTTTCACCGATGCCCTGGGAGCTGAAGTCCCCGTATATCTTGAGGACATTGCAGAAGGTTGTTACTCTTTCGAATGTCCCTTGTGCAGGGAACGTATTGAAGCCTGTGCCTCCCTGCGGACGGGACATTACCATGTAGCCACCAGATGTCGCCATTTTGTGGGTATCGAGAAGAGCGAAGACAACATGCTTGTCGCGGAATTCCAGGATGATTTGGGCGAGGTTTACCCGGTGAGCATGGAAATGGTTTGAAGGAAAGGAGGCATGCAAGCTGGATATCTATATCCGTGTCGAGCGCTCCGGTGATTTCGAGCAGGTCGACGCACTGCTCGATCATGCCTTCAGAGATGACAAGTACAGCCGGGGTGATGAAGGTCATATGATCAGGATGCTGAGGGAGAGCGATAATTACCTTGAAGATCTTTCCATAGTCGCGGAGCGTCATGGCAGGATCATCGGGTACGTCATGCTTGTTCCAGCTTCAGTAAATGGCTTTCCTGACGCCTTGCCTTCACTCGTTCTGGCTCCTGTCGCTGTCCTTCAGGAATACCAGGGGCGTGCCGTGGGTTCGAGGCTCGTGGAATTTGCAATCGAGAGGGCCAGGGATCTCGGTTATGGATCAATTTTTGTTTTCGGTCATCCGGCGTACTATCCCCGTTTCGGTTTCAAGCCGGCTTCGTTATGGGGAATCACCGCACCTTTTGAGGTCCCCGACGAGTCCTTCATGAGCCTGGAACTTGTTGATGGAGCACTGGAAGGTGTTCACGGGCTGCTTGACGTTTCCCCGATCTTTCAACAGACATGATTTCCTGCGGTAGAGCGTTCGGACAAGCAATCATCCCGGAGAAGCGACAGGATTCAGCATAGAGTTCACTTGGGGAAAGGCCCGGACTTTTGCAGCCGGATCTTTTTTCCGAACATGCATCCCTGCAGAAGGAACACGATAAGACGCGGCGCACTCCATGCAGGACGGAATGTGCCGCGGTCTCGCGATGTTTTTGAGAGAATCCTATCCCTTCTTTTTGATCTTCGCCCAGGTGTCCTTGAGGGAAACGATGCGGTTGAATACCGGCTTCCCCGGTTTCGTGCCGGGATCGACACAGAAGTAGCCATGGCGGAGAAATTGCACACGCGTGTACGGGTCAGGGTTGGCCATAGCTGGTTCGATCACCGCGTCATGGAGAATCTCGAGGGAGTCGGGATTCAGATATTCCTTGTAATCCTTCCCTTCATCCATGTCATCCATGTTTCTCAAGGTGAACAGGTTGTCGTAGAGCCTGACTTCAGCTTTCACCGCATGGAAAGCCGAAACCCAGTGCAGTGTGCCTTTTACCTTGCGCCCGTCCGGAGCGTCACCGCCTCTCGTTTCGGGATCATAGACACAGCGGAGTTCCCTGATTTCACCGTTATCGTCTTTTATGACCTCCTTGCAGGTGATGAAGTAGGCATGTTTGAGCCGGACTTCCCTTCCCGGGGCGAGACGGAAGAATTTTTTCGGCGGGTTTTCCATAAAATCTTCCCGCTCGATGTAGATTTCCCTGCTGAAGGGGACTTTCCTCCAACCGGAATCCGGGTCTTCAGGGTTGTTCAGGGCGTCGATTTCTTCAACCTGGCCCTCGGGGTAGTTCTCGATGACCACCTTGAGAGGCTTGAGTACCGCCATCACCCTGTCTGCGGTCTTGTTCAACTCTTCCCTGATGCAGTGGTGGAGGAATTCGATGTCCACCATGCTGTTCGTCTTGGATACGCCGATTTCCTTGCAGAAGCGACGGATCGATGAAGGAGTGAACCCGCGCCTTCTGACGCCGCAGATGGTGGGCATCCGCGGATCGTCCCATCCGGCTACGTACCCCTTGTTGACGAGCTCGAGAAGTTTCCTCTTGCTCATGACCGTGTAGGTCAGGTTGAGTCTCGCAAATTCGTACTGCCTGGGCCTGTTGGGAACGCTGACGTTGTCCAGAAGCCAGTCGTAGAGGGGACGGTGGTCCTGGAACTCGAGGGTGCAAATCGAATGAGTGATTCCCTCGATGGCGTCTTCATAGCCGTGGGCGAAATCGTACATGGGGTAGATGCACCATTTGTCACCCGTATTGTGGTGGCTTTTTTTGAGGATCCTGTAGAGGACCGGGTCCCTCATGTTCAGGTTCGGATGGGACATGTCGATCTTTGCACGGAGCACGCATTCTCCCTCTTCAAAATCGCCATTTTTCATCTTTTCGAAAAGCTCGAGGTTTTCCTCGACGGATCTGTTTCTGAAAGGGGATTCCTCGCCGGGCTCCTTCAGGGTCCCCCGGGTAAGCCTGATGACCTCGGGAGACTGGTGGTCGACATAGGCTTTGCCCGACTGGATGAGTTCGAGAGCCCATTCGTAGAACTGGTTGAAATAATCCGATGCGTAGCACAGGTTTTCCCATTCGAAGCCGAGCCACCGAACGTCTTCTTTTATGGATTCCACATACTCTTCTTCTTCCTTGGTGGGATTCGTATCGTCGAACCTGAGATTGCACGTTCCACCGAACTTCTCTGCGATACCGAAGTTCAGGCAGATCGACTTGGCGTGGCCGATGTGCAGGTACCCGTTTGGTTCCGGTGGAAATCGGGTCGACACGGTTTGTACCCGGCCGGATTCCAGATCATTCACGATGATCTGTTCGATAAAATTCGTTGGTTCCGGAAGCTGTTTCGTCATGGCCAGTCATCATCCCCTGTAATCCGGATATGGAAAGACGTCTTCCAGATTGACGTCAACTGTCGTATTGTACCAATTCAGGCGCCGTTCTTGCAGGTCCGGGCGTCTGACCACCTGCTTGCCGGGTTTGAAGCGGGTATTTGCCGTACAAAAGCGCGCATTTTGAGAGCACTGTGACCCGTTGAAAAATACGCTCGTGATAAAATAGCAACAGAATGACGTGAAAAATACCCGCAAGAATGTGTGGTGAAACGCCATGCAGCTGGATTTTACCGGGGAAGAGACAAAAGCACTCAGGGAGCTTCTGACCTATGCGCTGTCTGAGATCCGGATGGAAATCGCAGATACCGACAGCGGAACATACAGGCAGACGCTGAAAGACCGGAAGGCCCTCTTTATGAGCATCCTGGAAAAACTTGGCGGGTAAACCAAGGGTTTGCCCCGTTCATTGGTTTCAAAGGGAGTCTTTTCGCTGTCGTACCGGCCGGGTGTATTGAAAACGAAATTGCGCAGGCTGTAGATGATCCATTTCCCTTTGTCCGGTTGAAGCGATCGGTGTCGGAAGGAAGGGCTTTGCCTCTGACCGGTCAAAGCCGCGGGGGGACCTTCTGGAATTTCTTGGGAAGGGGGTCGTCCTTCATTGATCGCGATTTTTTCTGTACATTCTCCGGTCTGCTTCCTGGAGTGCCTGCCTGAAGGTCAAGGGCCCGACATTGCGGTGAAAATAGTATACCTTATTAACATATGGCGAGGAAGACGGTGAAACAGATCGTCAGGTTTACTATAAAATGGTAGCAGGAGAGATTGATATTTTGCACTGTTATCGTGACAGGAGGAAGTAATATGGATGTATGGCCGGGAAAGCCCTACCCGTTGGGAGCAACCTATGATGGCATGGGAACGAATTTTTCGATTTTTTCCGAAGCGGCGGAGAAAATCGAGTTGTGCCTGTTTGACGAGGAAGGAAAGGAGACCAGGGTGGAATTGCCGGAGATGACCGCCTTTTGCTGGCACGGCTTTCTTCACGGTGTCGCGCCTGGTCAGAGGTATGGCTATCGGGTTCACGGCGAATGGGCTCCCGACCGGGGACTGCGATGCAACGGGGCAAAGCTTTTGATCGACCCCTATGCAAAAGCCCTGGAAGGGGGTGTCACGTGGGATCCCGCCGTCTTCGGGTATACCCTGGGAGAATCCGACGAAATCCGCGATGACCGGGACAGCGCCTCCTTCATGCCGAAATCGGTGGTGATAAACCCCTTTTTCGACTGGGGGAATGATGCGCTGATCAAACGCCCCCTGAGCGAGACGTTGATCTACGAGGTCCACGTGAAAGGTTTTTCGAAACGCCATCCGGACATTCCGGAGGACATCCGGGGCACCTATTCGGCCTTGTCCCATCCTGCAAGTGTGGAGTATTTCCAGAAGCTCGGTGTCAGCGCGCTGGAACTCATGCCCGTACACCAGTTCATCCAGGACGCTCATCTGGTGGAAAAGGAGCTTCGCAACTACTGGGGTTACAACACGATCGGGTTTTTTGCCCCCCACAACGAATATGCCGCCTACGGCCAGATCGGGCAGCAGGTCCAGGAATTCAAGCAGATGGTGAAGACTCTTCATGAGGCCGATATCGAGGTAATCCTCGATGTGGTCTACAATCACACGGCCGAAGGAAACCATATGGGACCCATGCTCTCTTTTCGGGGAATCGACAACGGCGCGTATTACAGGCTCAGCACCGAAGACCCCCGGAATTACGTGGACTACACAGGAACGGGCAATTCTCTCAACATGCGACATCCTCACGTGCTCCAGCTCATCATGGATTCCCTCAGATACTGGGTTACGGAAATGCATGTCGACGGGTTCCGTTTCGATCTGGCATCGACGCTGGCCAGGGAATTGCATGATGTGGACAGGCTGTCGGCCTTTTTCGATCTTGTGCAGCAGGACCCGGTTGTCAGCCAGGTCAAGCTCATTGCGGAGCCCTGGGATGTGGGCGAAGGCGGTTACCAGGTGGGCAATTTCCCTCCTCTCTGGTCGGAATGGAACGGGAAATACCGTGACTGCATGAGAGATTTCTGGCGAGGGCAGGATCAGACCCTGGGAGAATTTGCCTATCGATTTACCGGAAGCTCTGATCTTTACGCGAACACCGGGCGGCGGCCTTTTGCCAGCATCAATTTCGTGACCGCCCATGATGGCTTTACCCTGCACGATCTCGTTTCCTACAACGAGAAGCACAACGAGGCGAACGGCGAAGAAAACGCCGATGGAGCGGATGATAACCGTTCCTGGAACTGTGGTGCCGAAGGGCCGACGGATGATGCGGGAATCAACGCGTTGAGGCTTCGCCAAAAGATGAACTTCCTGGTTTCCCTCATGTGTTCCCAGGGCATTCCCATGCTTTTGGGAGGTGACGAGATAGGGCGGACACAGCAGGGAAACAACAACGCCTATTGCCAGGACAATGAGATTTCCTGGTTTGACTGGGACCATATCGACGAACAGCTCCTGGAGTTTGTACGCGAGGTGATCCGCCTCAGATGGGAGCATCCTGTCTTCAGGCGCCGGCGCTGGTTCATGGGACGGGCCATCAACGGGAGTGATCTTCATGACATCGGATGGTTTACACGAGATGGGAAGCTCATGACCCATGAGAACTGGCGTCAGGATTTCGCGAAGAGCCTCATGGTTTTTTTGAACGGGGAGGCTATTCCAAGTCCCGACCTCTGGGGACGAAAGATCTTCGACGACAGCTTCCTGTTTCTCGTCAATGCCCATTACGAGCCTCTTGAATTCACCTTACCGGACCCACTCTGGGGTGACGAGTGGGAATGGGTGCTCGACACAGGCAGAGGCGGATTTCCCGAAGAGGAGCAACCGGTGCGCGGTGGTTCCGCAGTTCAACTTGAAAGCCGTGCCATCGCAGTCCTGATGAAAAGGATGAAAGAATGAAAACCTTGCCGTCATGTACGTATCGCCTTCAGCTCTGTCCGCAATTTACTTTCCGGGATGCTGCGGGAATTGCCGGATACCTGGCCGACCTGGGGATCAGCCACGTGTATCTGTCGCCGGTGCTGCAGGCGGCGGCGGGAAGCGCGCATGGATACGATGTGGTCGATCCAGGAAAGGTGAATGAAGAGCTTGGCGGCGAAGAGGGATTCAGACAAATGATGGAAGCCTTCAATTCGGAGGGGCTTGGCGTGGTGGTCGATATTGTCCCCAACCACATGGCGATTTCCGGGCCCGGGAACCGATGGTGGCAGGATGTCCTCGAAAACGGCCCATCCAGCGCCTATGCCGCCTTTTTCGACGTGGAGTGGGAAGGCCCCGAGGCATATCTGAAAAACCGGATCATGCTTCCCGTCCTTGAAGACCAGTACGGCAGGGTTCTCGAAGCAGGATTGATCAGCGTCAGGCGCGAAGGAGCCCGACTTTTTGTCACATATCGTGATCATCTTTTCCCCGTGGCCCCTCGGTCCATGAAGGATCTTCTTATCAAGGCAGGGTGGCGGTGCGCCTCCGAAAGACTGCAGTTTTTCGGCGAAGCGCTTGGAGAACTTCCACTTCCCACGGCGACGGATCTGGAGAATACCAGGCGGCGTCACCGGAACAAGGAGGTCATCTTTCACCTCCTGGAAGCGCACCTTGATGCAAATCCCGCCGAGGCATCCGTCATTGATGCCTGCATAGAAGAGCTCAACGGTGATATATCGAGCCTCGACAGCTTCCTGGAAAAACAGAATTACCGTCTTGCATGGTGGAGAAAAAGCCGTGAGGATCTTGGTTACAGGAGGTTTTTCGATATCGATAGCCTGGTAGCCCTTCGGGTCGAAGATGACACCGTTTTCGCCGAGACCCACCGATTGCCCCTTCAGTGGGTTGCTTCCGGGATGGTGCAAGGGCTGCGTATCGACCACATCGACGGACTCAGGGATCCGGCGGAGTACCTCGAAAGGCTTCGCCGCGCGGCCTCCGAGGCGTGGATCGTGGTCGAAAAGATTCTGGCTCCCGGGGAACGGCTCCGTGAGGATTGGCCTGTCCAGGGCACGACGGGATATGATTTTCTGAATGTCGTAAACGGTCTTTTTATCAGACAGGAATCGGAAGATCGAATGACCCGACTCTACGAGGAATTTACAGGCCTGCACGAGGCTTACGAGGATGTGGTTTTCGAGAAGAAAGCCCAGGTTGCCGACGAGCTCTTCGGAAGCGATTTTCACAGGTTGACCCACCTGGCCATGAGGATCTGCGAAAACCGGCCCCGATTCAGGGATTCGACGCGAAGTGACGTGATGAAGGTCATCAAGACCCTCGCAGCCTCTTTCGACGTGTATCGAACCTACTTTGCGCCTTGGCGCAATACGGAAGGGCAACAGCGGGACCGGGACGTCATGGAGGAAGCCCTCGCAAGAACGCATGAAAGACTTCCGGACATGGATCCCCATCTCCTCGATTTTTTCGGGAACCTCTTCCTGGAAGAATCCCTGTCGCCCGAAGACGCCGAGTTTGTGGCCCGTTTCCAGCAGGTGACGGGGCCCCTCGCAGCGAAAGGGCTGGAGGATACCCTGTTTTACTGTTACAACCGGTTCATTCCCCTCAACGAAGTGGGTGGGGAGCCCGGCGAATTTTCCGTCACTCCTGAAAGAGCCCACACGTACATGGAAAAGGCTGCCAAAAGGACCCCGCTCTCGATGAACACTCTGGCGACTCATGATACGAAACGGAGTGGAGATGTACGCGCGCGGCTTGCGGTGCTTTCGGAGATTCCAGGGGCCTGGGCTCAGGCGGTAAGAGGGTGGGCTCAGATGAATGAAGATAAAAAGACTGACGGGATGCCGGATTCGAACACGGAATATTTTCTCTATCAAACCATGGTTGGTGCCTGGCCTGTTTCCCTTGAGCGACTTCGCGCTGTCATGCGCAAATCCGTGAGGGAAGCCAAGATGTACACCTCCTGGACGGAAGTAAATGAAACGTACGAAAAGGCCCTTATGGATTTTCTTGAAGCCCTGTTCGAAGATCAGCTGTTTTTGAAGGATTTTACTTCTTTTGTGGAACGTCTCGTTTTCCCCGGCAGGGTCGCATCGCTGGCGCAGACATTGCTCCTTTTGACGGCCCCTGGTGTTTCTGACATCTATCAGGGAACCGAGACCTGGGATCTTTCGCTCGTGGATCCGGACAACAGGCGGGCAGTGGATTTCGATAGGAACGCTCATTTGCTTCAAAGAGTTAAAACAGCATCAGCCCGGGAGGTGTCGGCTCACTGGGAGGAAGGAATGCCCAAACTGTGGGTGATTTCGAAAATCCTGGATTTCAAGAAGAAAACGACGGGTCTTTTCGGCCCCGATTCCGGGTATTCCCCCCTTGAGACCAGGGGGAAGGGAGGTCATGATATTTTCGCCTTCAGCAGGGGGGATGGCCTTGCTGTCGTGGTCCCCCTGAGATTTACATCCGCCACAGCCATGGACGAAACGGAAGTCCTCCTGCCGGAAGGCAGCTGGAAAAATCTTCTGGGTGATGCCGGAACCTTTGGAGGATGGACTCTTGCAGAGGACCTGTTTTCCTGTTTTCCCGTTGCGGCACTCACGAGAAACGGAATGGAGGTTCGACTGTGAAACAGCCTGTGGTGTGGGCGCCTGAAGCTTCTTCGATGTCGATATTGACGGCACATGGGCCTTCTGTCATGGCCGAAACCGGTGGGGGATGGTGGGAAGCACCGAAGGTCCATCTGGAAGATGGTGAGAGATACGCCTTTTCCGTTGACGACGGTCCGTACCTCCCCGATCCGAGATCCATGAGGCAACCCGAAGGGGTTCACGGGGCTTCTGCTTTCGTGGACCACCTGTTGTTTCACTGGACCGACCATGCCTGGCAGCCTCCGCCCCTTGCATCGGCCGTGTTCTATGAAATCCACACGGGGACTTTTTCGCCCGAAGGAACCTTTGAAGGCGTCATATCCCGGCTGGATCATCTGCAATCCCTTGGTGTAACACACCTTGAGCTTATGCCCGTCAACGGTTTTCCGGGAAACCGGGGATGGGGTTATGACGGCGTAAACCTCTATGCACCCCATGAGACCTATGGAGGTCCGGAAGGACTGAAAAAACTCGTTGATGCGGCTCACGAAAAAGGAATCGCCGTGGTGCTTGATGTGGTGTACAACCATCTTGGTCCCGAAGGGAATTACCTCGGCTTTTTCGCTCCCTATTTTTCAAAAAAATATGCGTCACCCTGGGGTGACGCGATCAATTTTGACGGCTCCCTTTCCGACGAAGTCCGGAAATATTTTCTTGACAACGCGCGCATGTGGTTGAGGGACTACCACATCGACGGTCTCAGAGTCGACGCCGTACACGCCATATTCGACCAGTCGGCGCTGCATTTTCTGGAGGAACTGGCCGACGTTGTCCAGGAGGTGGAGACCAAAACGGGGAAATACCGTTGCGTCATCGCCGAAAGCGATCTTAATGATCCACGGCTTGTATGGACAAGGGGTGCAGGCGGATACGGTCTAAATGCCCAGTGGAGCGATGATTTTCATCATGCCCTTCATGCCCTGGTGACTAGCGAGCGAAAGGGATATTACGGTGATTTCGGAAAGGTTGGCCACGTGGCGAAGGCTCTGGAGAAAACCTTTGTGTACGACGGTACGTATTCACCTTTTCGAAAACGGCGCCATGGACGCGATGCCGGCAACGTTCCACCTGAAAGATTCCTCGGGTACATCCAGAATCATGACCAGGTGGGAAACAGGGCGTGCGGTGAGAGGCTCGGACATCTTTGTGGGCGGAATCTCCAGAAGGTGGCCGCCGCATGCGTTTTCATTGCGCCCTTTGTTCCGATGCTCTTTCAGGGCGAGGAGTGGAACGCCTCTTCCCCGTTTCTTTATTTCACGGACCATTCTGACGAAGAACTCGCCGAGGCTGTTCGTGAGGGCCGCCGAAGGGAATTCTCCGGCTTTGGATGGAAGCCGGAGGAGATTCCGGACCCCCAGGATGAGTCGACATTCACGCGCTCGAAACTCGATTGGGCTGAAACACAAAGAACCGAAGGGAAAGACATGCTGCAATGGTATAAGAATCTGGCGGCTTTCAGGCGGTCTCATCCGGCCTTGAGACGGGGAAGACGGAATATGCAGGTAACCTTTGATGAACAGGATCGCTGGCTCATGGTGCAGCGGGATGATGTCCTGCTTTTGTGCAATTTCGGGTCGGAACAGACGGTGGTCCCCTTTCACAAAAAAGGAGGGAAAGCCCTTCTGAGGATGAAATCCAGGGACGGTGTCATTGCCGAAAACGGCTCATTTCGTCTTCCCGCTGAAAGCGCCGCCGTTTTCGAGCTTACCTGAAAGGGGAAAAGGACACCTCCAGGGATCTTTCCAAAATAATCTGGATGATAATCCGAAGATATGTCTTGAAAAAAGACAGGGGCAAAAGCAGATGCTTTTGCCCCTGTCTCGGTTACGCTGCTCCCATCAATGGTTTCAGCTCTTCCGGGATAGGGTCGTCTTCCTTCATCGGTCGTGGCCCGACGGTGGCCTGACCCATTTCCTCAAGGATAGCCAGACCGCCTTCAGGGTCGAGGAAGTATTCGAGGAATTCGACAGCCCCTTCCTCATGGGGTGCACCTTTGGGTATGGTCAGCCCATAGACGATGGGACAACCCT
>CAZERC010000038.1:0-12319 GCA_964515395.1 uncultured Synergistaceae bacterium
CGGTCACATCCCAGAAATGTGTCCGCACCAACGATATCGACAACGTGGGACGAACGGCGCGTCATCATACATTTTTCGAAATGCTCGGGAATTTCAGCTTTGGAGACTACTTCAAGGCCGAGGCGGCTCCCTTTGCCTGGGAGTTCCTGACGGAGGTCATCGGTCTCGATCCTGACAGGCTCTATCCCACGATTTACGTCGACGACGACGAGGCCTTCGAGATCTGGAACAGGACCGTCGGCGTCCCGAAGGAGCGGATCTACAGGCTCGGCGCCGAGGACAACTTCTGGTCCGTCGGTCCTGTCGGCCCCTGCGGACCCTGTTCGGAGCTCATTTACGACCAGGGGCCTGCCTTTTCCTGCGGCCGGCCGGAGTGCGATGTCGGATGCGACTGCGACAGGTACCTGGAGATCTGGAATCTCGTCTTCATGCAATACAACAGGGACGAAAACGGAAAGATGGAACCGCTGCCAAAGCAGAACATTGATACCGGAATGGGGCTGGAGCGCCTGGCTTCCGTCGTGCAGCAGGTCAATGGGGATTTCGAAACGGACCTTTTCCGCCCCCTGATCGACAGGGCTGCCGCCGTCATGGGCATCCGCTACGGCGGGACCCCCGAGGGGGACATGGCGCTGCGTGTCATATCGGACCATTTCAGGGCCATGGCCTTCATGATCGCCGACGGCGTCCTGCCTTCCAACGAGGGACGGGGGTACGTTCTCAGGAGAATCCTGAGGAGGGCGGTACGCTACGGCCGTATGACGGGCGTGGACAAGCCATTTCTCACGGAGCTCATGCCGACACTGAAAGATCTCATGGCCGAGCCCTATGAAGAGCTCGTCGAGAGTGAAAGCCTCGTTTCCCAGGTCCTCGAACAGGAGGAACGCCGTTTCGGGCGCACCCTCGAACAGGGGACGAATCTGCTGGAAAGTGAACTCGCCTCGCTCAAAAAGCGCAAGGACAAAACCCTTGACGGACAACTGGCCTTCGAGCTTTACGACACCTTTGGCTTTCCCTTCGAACTGACCGAGGAAATCTGTGCCGAATCGGGGGTTCCGGTGGACCGGGAAGGCTTTGAGAAGGCCATGGAAAGACAGCGCGAGCGCGCGCGTGCCGCCGGCAAGACCCAGGCGGCGGCGAAGGGCTCGAACCTTTACGAGAAGGTCCTCGAGCAGGGAGGACCCACAGAGTTTGTGGGATATGTCATGGAAGAGGCGGAGACCGTGGTCAGGACCATGTTCGGTGGCGACGGGGAAACCGCTGCGCTTGAAGAAGGGCAGGAAGGCGAGGTCGTCCTGGAGTCGACGCCTTTTTACGCCGAAAAGGGCGGACAGGTGGGAGACAAGGGCCGGATACTCTGGGACGGCGGCGAAGCCCTCATCGAGGACACATACCCCGGTGCAGAGGGACTGACGGTGCATAAAGTGAGGATCCTTTCAGGTCGCCTGGAAGGCGGAACGAGCGTCAAGGCCGTGGTGGAAGGAAAACGCCGGGGGAAGATCAAGGCGCACCATACGGCGACACATATCCTTCACGAGGCGCTCGTCAGGGTCCTCGGCGACCACGTGAGGCAGGCGGGCTCCCTGGTGACGCCGGATTTCCTGCGGTTCGACTTTACCCATGTGAAGCCTTTGACCACCGAGGAAATCGAGGCCGTGGAAGCCATCATGTACGAAACCATTACCGACAACATCCCGCTTGAAGTCATTCACACCAGTGTGGAGGAAGCGAAAAAACTCGGCGCCAAGGCCCTGTTCGATGAAAAATACGGCGATGAAGTCAGGGTTGTCAGAATTCCCGGATACAGTGCCGAACTCTGCGGCGGCACGCATGTGGATGCCACCGGCGATATCGGCATGGTGAAGATTGTCAGGGAAGAGGGCATCGGGTCCGGCTTGCGCCGCATTACGGCCGTTGCCCATGCCAAAGCCCTCGAACTGTTCCAGGAGCAGTCACAACTGCTTGGGCGCCTTGCCGAAAAAGTCGGCGCCCCGGAAGCGGAACTGGAGGAGAAGCTCGCTTTTCTCCTGGAGGAACGGAAAGCCCTGAAAGACGAGACGGAAAGGCTCGCACTCCTGGCGGCCCTGGAAAAAGTAGATGCCCTTCTGGAAGAGGCCGTCACCGTGGGTGACGTCAGCGTGGTCACCGGGGTCTTCGAAGAAACGCCCCAGGATATTCTCAGGCAGGTTGGTGATCACGTCCGCCAGAGAAAGAGCCCCGTGGTGGCCTGTCTGGCATCGGTGTCGGGGAAAAACGTGACTTTTACCGTCATGGCAGACAAGCCGGCACAGCAGGCGGGAGTCCATGCCGGGAAACTCGCTTCCGCCACGGCGAAGGTCCTGGGAGGCGGCGGAGGCGGAAGGCCCGACACTGCGTCGGCGGGCGCGAAAGACCCAGAGCACCTCGAAGAGGCCATGGAGAAGGTCCCGCAATTCGTCGGCGAACAGATCGGGAAATGAAACGGTATCTCGGACTCGATATCGGAACGAAACGAATCGGCGTAGCCGTCAGTGACCCCCTGGGTTCCTTCGCGCAGGGGGTCGCTGTTTTGAATGCCGCAGATGAATGGATGGCGGCCCTTGACGACCTCGTCGAAAAATATCATGCCGACGTGATCGTCGTTGGAATGCCCGTGCGGACCGACGGATCTGCGGGGCCCGAGGCGGAAAAGGTGGAGGAGATCAAAGCAGCCCTGAGCGAAAGATACCGGAATCTCGATGTGGTGGAATGGGATGAACGCTTCACCACGGTCAGGGCCGAGCGTGCCCTGCTTGAAGGCGACGTGAGCAGGAAGGGACGGAAGAGCCGCATCGACATGGTGGCCGCTTCGATCCTGCTCCAGGATTATCTCGATTTCCTGAGGAGGGAGGGACCCCCGGAATGAGCGTTCCCGAAGGCGTGAAGGAAACGCCCATGCTGAAGCAGTATGGGAAGTGGAAAAAGGCCTATTCCGACTGTCTCCTCTTTTTCAGGATGGGGGATTTTTACGAGCTGTTCTTCGACGATGCCGAGAAGGCGGCGCGCACCCTCGACATCGCCCTGACGTCGAGGGATCCCAATCGGGAAATCCCCATGGCCGGGGTCCCCTGGCATTCGGCTGAAACGTACATCGCCAGGCTGGTGCAGGCCGGGCACAAGGTGGCGATCTGCGAGCAGGTCACTGAACCCGACGGGAGGAATCTCGTCGACCGCGAAGTCATCAGGGTGATCACGCCCGGGACCTTCGTTCCGGCAGATTCCCCCCAGGATGGCCGGCTGGCCGCAGTGGCCTTTTCCGGTGAAGAGGCGTCAGTGGCGCTCCTCAGGACGGGGACGGGGCGCATCGAAGCGGGAACCATGTCCGCGGAGCAGGCCATGGCGGAACTCGCGGCATTCAAGCCGCTGGAGTTGCTCGTTCCGGCCAACATGCCTTCGCAACAGAGGGACAAGCTTCGGCAGGCCTGCGGCGCTTCACTGGTGGAAGCCGATCCGGATGCCTTCGCTCCGGCGGAAGCCTCGCGCAGGCTGTGCGATGCCTGGAACGTGGCGACCCTTGAGGGGTTCGGAGTCGACGGGGGAGCTCCCGAGTGCGGAAGCGCCTGGGTGGTATACGAGTACCTCAACCGGACACAGTTCGGAGCCGTCGGTCATGTCCGGAGGATTTTCCCGCTTCGTTCCGGACGGCACTTGTACATGGACCGTGCGACGCAGATCAACCTCGAGATCGCCGAAAGCGACAACCTGTCCCTGTGCGATGTGCTTGATGACTGCAGGACGCCCATGGGAAAGCGCCTTCTCCGACAATGGCTCCTGCATCCCCTGCTCGATCCCGAAGCAATATCCGAACGGCATGAGGCCGTGGAAACCCTGACAGAAAGTCCTGATACGCTCCGTGCCCTGAGAAGGGCCCTTTCGCGCTGCGGGGACGTGGAGCGCGCCGTGGCGAGGATGGGCATGGGCCTTGCCGCTCCACGGGATCTGGGAGTTATCCGGGACACCCTTGCGGCGATTCCGGGGGTTCGTGAAGTCCTTTCGGGGACCGCCCTGCCAGAGAGATTCGGCCGGATCGATGACCCCGAAGACCTCAGGAAGGAGCTTCAGGCCGGTCTTTCCGACGAACTCCCGAGGACCCTTCGGGACGGGCGGGTCATCCGCGAAGGGTACGACCGGAAGCTTGACGAGCTCAGGGACTGGCGCAGCCGGTCCGAGGAGCTGCTGCGGGAAATGATCGACAGGGAAAGGGCCGAAACGGGGATCCGGAATCTGAAAATCGGATACAACAAGGTCTTCGGCTATTACCTGGAAGTCAGCCGTTCAAACCTGGAGCAGGTTCCGGAAAGGTATCAACGGAAGCAGACGCTGGTGGGGGCCGAGCGGTACATTACGGGCGAGCTGAAGGAATTCGAGGAAAAGATGCTTTCCAACGACGAGGACATACAGACCCGGGAAGAAGAACTCTACAGGGAGCTTTGCCGCAGGGTCACCGGGGAAACGGCGCTGATCCAGGATATCGGAGCTTCCCTGGCGACCCTCGATGTCCTGGCGTCCTTCGCCCTTGTCGCCCTGGAGCGGGGATATCAACGTCCCCTGGTTGACAGGAGCTATGCCCTCGACCTGAAGGACGGAAGGCATCCCGTCGTGGAAGTGATGCTTGAAGACTCACCCTACACGCCCAACGACATACTTCTCGATTCCGAGGGCCCCAGAATGGCCATCGTCACGGGGCCCAACATGGCCGGAAAATCGACCTACCTGAGGACGGCGGCCCTGCTTGTCGTCATGGCCCAGGCCGGTGCCTTTGTTCCCGCTTCCGTTGCGAGACTGGGGACGGTGGACAGGATCTTTTCGAGGATCGGCGCCCGGGACGAGCTCTCGAGGGGCAAGAGCACCTTCATGGTGGAGATGGTCGAAACGGCGAACATCCTTCACAACGTGACGCCCAGAAGCCTGGTCATCCTCGATGAAATCGGTCGGGGCACCTCAACCTATGACGGCGTGAGCATCGCCTGGGCCGTCATGGAATATCTTCATTCCGCGGCGGAGGGAATGGCCAAGGTGCTCTTCGCGACCCATTACCACGAGCTTTCGGCCCTGGCGGACCGCATGCCGGGCGTGTTCAACCTGAGCTTTACCGTGGAGGAGACCGACAGGGGGGTGCTTTTCCTCTACAGGCTTCAGAAGGCACCTGCAGACCGGTCATACGGGATCGAGGTCGCCAGGCTTGCGGGCGTCCCGGATTCGGTGGTCGCCAGGTCGCAGGAATTGCTCGAACGCTTCGAGGAGGAGGGCGCCATTGCGGGCCCCTCTGCGGGGCAAGGCGTGGAAAAGGATACGGACAAGGGTGGGGCCCGTGACGGCCAGCTGCAACTCTTTCGGCCGGGCGGCGAGGATGTTTTGAGGGATCTGGTTTCCGTCGATCCTGACACTATGACGCCCCTGGGGGCGCTTGAGTTTCTCTACGCCCTCCGGCAAAAGGCGGAGGAGGCCCTGAAGGAAAGATGACGAAGAGGATCAGACGTCTGGATGAATCCGTATCGAGCCGTATCGCGGCCGGCGAAGTGATCGAAAATCCGGCCAGCGTGGTGAAGGAGCTCCTCGAAAACGCCCTTGACGCGTCATCGAGAACCGTCCGGGTCCTCCTGCGGCAGGGCGGCAAGGCCCGGATCGTCGTCGAGGATGACGGCTTCGGGATTCCTTTCGAAGAGCTCCCCCTCGCGGTGGAGCGCTTCGCCACGAGCAAGATCGCCGATGCCGATGATCTCGAGGCCATAGGGACGCTCGGGTACCGCGGCGAGGCCCTTGCCAGCCTCGGGGCCGTGAGCCGCCTGGAGGTCCGGAGCCTTCCCGAAGGTGCTTCGAAGGGAGGCCTTATCAGGTGTACCGGCGGCCTTATGGAAGCGCACCTGGAGATCTCCGCCGAACGGGGAACCAGGGTGCAGGTCGACGATCTTTTCTTCAATCTCCCGGCAAGGCGGAAATTCCTGAAACAGGCGACGTCGGAAACCAGGAAGGTGGCCCGTCTTTTGAGGGAATACGCCGTGGCCTATCCCCATGTGAATCTGTCGCTGGCCAGCGACGGAAGACATATTTTCGATTCGGGCAAGGAAAAGACCCGCAGGGAAGTGCTGCAAAACCAGTGGGGCGATGAACCCGCCGTTCTTTCAAGGAAAGGACGGTCGGGGGATGTGGACATAGAGGCCTGGTGGCAGCCTCACACCACTGGAGGCAGGTTGACGCTGACGACTTTCGTCAATGGAAGGCGCGTGAGTGACCCTGCAGTCCGCGCGGCCCTTTTGTCCCTTGGTCCGAAAGCTGCGGGCCTGTGGTTCCTTTTCATCCAGCTCCCGCTGGGATCGGTGGATGTCAATATCCATCCGGCGAAAGCGGAGGTTCGGTTCAAAAACAGCGGGGAAATCTTCCAGGCCGTCTCGGGAGTGGCGGAAACCATGATGAGCAACCAGGAAGGCGACCGGAGCCCTTCGTGGACCATTTCCTCACGGGCATTCCCGCAATCGCCCTTGCAGAAGACGACACGGGCCGAAAGTCTCAAACGGGTGGAGCCGCGGCAGGGGGCATCTCTTTTCGCCAGGGTGAGCTCGCCGCCACCCGACGGGACGGGCAGGGAAACAGCTTCCGGGCCGACGTCGGGCGAAACGGGGGACCTTCGCTACTTCGGCATGCTCGAAAGCGGGTACCTCCTCTTTGAAACAGGAGGCCGCCTTGTCATCGTCGACCCGCACGCGGCCCACGAGCGCATCCTTTACGAAAGGGCCCTTTCCCGCATCGAGTGCGAACAGGGCAAAAGCCAGAACCTTTCCGTTCCCGCGGCGCTTCCCCCTACGCTGGCGGCCTCAGCCTCGGACTTTTCGGAAACTCTCGAGAGGGAAGGCTTCTTCCTGACGGAGCGTGAGGGACAGACACTGTTGACGGCCCTTCCGGCAGTTTCGGGCGACCTGCGGCTCGGCCCGGCGGAAATGCTCAGGATGACCGTTGAAGTGCTGGAGGAGTCGGAAGGGATCGAGGCCAGGCCGAAGCTGCAGGCTCGATGGGCCCTTTGGGCCTGCAAGAGGGCGGTCAAGCTCGGGGAGCCTTTCGAGGCGAAGGAGGCTCTCGGCTTGTGGCGGGATCTTTCCGCCTGCGCTCATCCTGAAGCATGTCCCCATGGGCGTCCCACGTCGATAGCCCTGGACGCCCAGAGGCTCGGAAGGCTTTTCGGGAGGGAATGACCGTGGACTTTCCCCTTCGCATCCTGTGCATCATCGGCCCCACGGCCGCAGGAAAGACACAATTGAGCCTCGAGATCGCGAGGCGTCTGGATTGCGAAATCATTTCCGTTGATTCGAGGCAGGTCTATCGGTACCTGGACATCGGGACGGACAAGGTTTCCGAAGAAACGAAAAAGGCGATTCCCCACCACCTTATTGACGTGACCGACCCGGACCAGGTGTTTTCCGCAGCGACCTTTGTAGAAACGGCGGTGCCCCTCATCGGGGACATCCTGAACCGGGGGAAGATGCCGCTGCTCGCAGGGGGGACCCCTTTTTATTACCAGGCCCTTTTCGAGGGAATACTTACCGAGGAAATACCACGGGACAGGAGCCTCTCGGAATCCCTGGAACAGGAGTGGGAGAGCGGAAAAGCCGAAGAAATGCTGGTTGAACTCGAAAGGGCGGATCCCCTTTCGGCGGCGCGGATTCACCCCCATGACAAGAGGAGGGTGCTGAGGGCCCTGGAAGTCTACCGGTTGTCGGGGTATCCCCTGTCGTCCTGGTACAAGGCGGGAAAAAGAAAAGAAACCGGATTCCGGCCGCTCTACCTCGGCCTGTACAGACCGAAGGAAAGCCTCAGGGAAAGGATTGCAAAACGGGCGAGGGAACAGTTCGAATCGGGATTCCCTGACGAGGTGAATAGGCTTCTCGAAATGGGGTATGATGAGTCCTGTCCAGCCCTGCAGGGATTCGGGTACAGGGAGCTTGTCCTCTACCACAGGGGGAGGATGACCCTGGAAGACGCCCTGGAGGGAGACATCGGCGCCACCAGGGCTTTCGCCAAACGCCAGATGACCTGGTTCCGAAAGTTCTTTCCGGCGCTATGGTATGATGTAACCCGTTCGGAAACCGAAGATGTGATAAGGCAAGTGATTCTTCTTTGGGAAAATCATCTGAAACCGGAAAGTCCCCGCGTGTCGTAATCGCCGAACCCTCAGGCTTTTGTTTCGGGGTCAGGCGGGCCATCGGGAAACTGGAGGCGTCTCTGGAGCAAAGAGGCCGCGTGTACAGCATCGGAAGTCCAATCCACAACCCCCAGGAAACGGCGAGGCTCGAGGAGATGGGACTTGTCATTGTCGAGGGGGCCGAAGAAATCCCCGAAAGGGCGGCGGTCTTCATCAGGGCCCACGGCCTGCCCGCAAAGGATCGTCATGGTCTCGAAGAAAGGAACGTGGAGCTTGTGGACGGGACCTGTCCCTTTGTCCTGAATGTCCAGAGGAAGGCCGCGTTTCTCGATGGCGAAGGGTATGACGTGGTCGTGCTCGGGGACGAGAAGCATCCGGAAGTCCAGGCCATAGCGGGATCCGTGCAAAAGGGAGCAGTAATACTCCCACCAGGCGGGGACGTCCCGGCTTCACTGGAAGGACGCCGGATCGGTATCGTCAGCCAGACGACCCAGCGGCCCCTTGACCTGTCGGATCTTGCCGCAAAATCTGCATTTGTCGGAAAGGAAATCAGAATCTACAATACGATTTGCAAAGCCACCATCGAAAGGCAGAAAGCGGTGGAACAACTTGCCGGTGCCGTGGATGGTATGATTGTCATAGGTGGCAGAAACAGTGCGAACACGGGAAAACTGTTCGCCATTGCACGAACCTTCAATACCCGGACCCTGTGGGTTGAACATGCCGGGGAAATGGACGGGAGGTGGTTGCAAGGGAAAAGCACAATCGGAATAGCCGCCGGAGCGAGTACTCCGGACAGGCTCATTCTTGATCTCATTACGATGCTTGCACCAACGCAGGGCGTCAAGGAGGATGGAAGGCAAAATGATGACGGAAGAACAGAAGAACGAAAGCACCAATGAAGAGCAGCAGGTTGACCAGCCGGAGACGGCCGAAGTGAAGGAAACGGCGGCGGAAGAGGAAGAGACCATGGAAACCATGGAGGATATCCTCGAACAGTATGAAGTGGGTGAAATGCGCCGCGGAAAGGTCGTCGACGGCACGATCGTCGAAGCTTCCGAAGAAGGCTGGCTGGTCGACGTGGGGTACAAATGTGAAGGATTTCTGCCCCGGCGTGAATGGTCTCACAGGGTCCTGGTGGAGCAGAAGGAGACACCCGAAGTCGGAGATACCGTCCGTGTTCAAGTGGTGTCCTTCAAGCAGGGTGAAGAAGCGCAGCTTCTTGTCAGCCGCTGGCGCTGTGAATTCGATGAGCGATGGAGTGAAATCGAGGAAAAGGCCGACGAAAACGACGTCCTGGCCGTCAGGGGACTCAGGAAGGTCAAGGGCGGCCTGATCGTCGATTGTTACGGCATCGAAGGTTTTATCCCCATTTCCCATCTGGCCGAAGAAGGCAGGGGTATCAATCCCTCGAAGCTGGTCGACGAGACCTTTGACGCGAAGATTATCGAAAAGGACCGGAGGAAACGGCGCCTGGTCCTTTCGAGAAGGACCATTCTCGAGGAGGAACTTGCCCGCGAGCGGCAGGGCTTTTATGAAAACACCAGCGAGGGCGACGTTCTGGAAGGAACGGTCACGACAATCACGTCCTTCGGCGTGTTCGTCAACCTCGGGCCCATAGAAGGGCTCGTCCACAATAGCGAACTGTCCTGGCAGCGCAACGCCAAGCCCCGGGAAATCGTCTCACGGGGCGACAAGGTGACTGTCAAGGTTATCGGCATAGATAAGGAACGGGACCGGATCTCGCTCAGCATAAAACAGCTTCAGCCCGATCCCTGGGAGAATGTCCTTGAAAAGTGGAACGACGGAGACGTCGTATCCGGACGGGTGACCAACCTGACGGATTTCGGGGCCTTTGTCGAAGTGGAACCCGGAGTCGAGGGGCTCGTCCACATAGGCGATATCAGCTGGCAGAGGATCAAGCATCCAAGGGACGTTCTCAGGAAGGGTCAGCAGATCGATGTCAAGATACTCGGCATCGATGCCGGGAACAAGCGGATGAGTCTCGGTTACAAGCAGCTCAACGATCCCTGGGAGAACGTGGAGGAAAAATACGCCGTAAAACAGGATTATCCCGTCAAGGTTGTACGGCTCACCGATTTTGGTGCCTTTGTCCGGCTTGAAGAAGGCATTGAAGGCCTGATTCACGTGTCGCAACTGAGCCGGAAGCGGGTCGAAAAGCCTGCCGACGTCCTCGAGGAAGGTCAGGAGATCGAGGCCAGGGTGCTCGAAATCAAGCCGGAGGAAAGGCGGATCCGGCTCAGCATAAGCGCCATCGAGGAAGAGCAGCACCGACGCACCCGCGGTGAGGAAAAGACCCGCAAAAAGAGTGAAACAGACAAGCAGCGTGTCCAGTTCACCGATGACGATCAGGCGACCGTGACCATCGGTGACATCTGGGATCAGGCTGTGAACGGCAACGACGAATAACGCCGTTTTTTGCAGGGCGCCGGCTGTATTTGGCCGGCGCCGACATCACGGGAGAGATCGAAATGGCCGTTTTACCCGTCAGCGAATATCCTGACCCCGTCCTCAGGGAAAGCGCAAAGTCCGTTGAAAAATTCGATGACGAGCTGAAAGCCTTGATCGAGGATATGTGGGAAACCATGAAAGAATACGATGGCGTCGGACTTGCGGCACCGCAGGTCGGTGTAAGCCGCCGGATTGCCGTCATCGCATGGAAGGACAAGAGATACGTCCTCATCAACCCCCGGATCGTCGAATCCGACGGCGAGGAAGTTCAGGAAGAAGGCTGTCTCAGCGCCCCCGGGTTCTACGAGGAAGTCACCCGGCCGTCGAGGATAGTTGTCGAGGCCCTTGATGAGGGAGGCAATCCGCAGCGGATCGAGGAAGAAGGGTTCATGGCCCGTGCCCTTGCCCACGAGATCGACCACCTGGAAGGGCACCTGTTCTTCGACCATCTTTCTGCCATCAAACGCCAGATGATCAAGCGCAAGCTCCAGAAACGCCGGAAGGAATGACGAAAGAGATGCGGATCTGGTTTTGCGGGACAGGGAGCTTTGCCGCCACCTGCCTTACGGCCCTTGACGGCAGAGCGCCCATAGATCTGGTCATCACCCCGGTTCCTTCCCGTTCCGGTCGCGGGCTGAAAACCCGACCCACACCTGTGGACAGGGAGGCCGAAACCCGGGGGTTTCCTGTCGTTCATACTCAGGATCTGAACAAAGATGAGTTCCTTTTGCAGCGCATGCGTGAAGATCCGCCCACGGCCGTTCTTGTGGTGGATTTCGGGCAGCTTGTGAGGGATCCCTATCTTTCACTTGAACCTCCGGGATGCCTGAATATCCATCCTTCGCTCCTTCCTGCCTATCGTGGCGCCGCACCCGTGCAGCGGGCCATTCTCAACGGTGATTCGACAACGGGTGTCACCCTCTTCCGGCTCGTGGAAAAGATGGATGCAGGCCCCATAGCTCTCCAGGAGGAAATCCCCATTCCCCGGGATGCCACGGCTGGGGAGATGCTGGATCTTTTGGCGCGTCGTGGTAGTCAGATTTTTCTAAATGCTTTAGAATTATATCAGGAAGGTGCTCTGACATTCAGGCAACAGCCCCATGAGAAAGCGACCTGTGCCCCGAAGATAGACAAAGGGGAGAGTGAGCTGAGCTGGGAGCGGTCCGCTCGAGACGTGCACAACGTAGTCCGTGCGATGAACCCCGCCCCTGGAGCCTTTATCATTCACCGAGGAAAGAGGTTGAAAATCTGGAGGACTGAACGAGCCTCAGATGAGGGAGAGCCCGGGATGGTCGCTCGCCTTGAAAAAGGCTTCCCTGTGGTGACCTGCCGAGAGGGTGCCGTGTTGCTTCGAGAGGTCCAGAAGGAAGGGAAAGCCTTGCAGCCCGGTGATGCCTGGTTTCGCGGAACAGGTCTGAAAGAAGGTGACCTATTGAAGTGATCCCAATAACAGAACGCATACGTGACCTCGTGAAGGAATACACTTGGCCGAAAGCCGTTGCCGTTACGGGGGCACTCGGCTCCGGAAAGACGGAATGGGTTCTGAATCTCGCATATGGTCTCCTCGGCGACGGAGAAGATGTCACCGTGGCCGACATGGATATAATCAACCCCTACTTTTGCATCAGACAAGTAAAAAATGCCCTCGAGCAAGAGGGCCTCTCCATAATCACACCCCCGGAAAATGCAAAATGG
>CAZERC010000039.1:0-6072 GCA_964515395.1 uncultured Synergistaceae bacterium
GGAAGGGATTATTCACCGATGGCGGATCTTTTGTGCTTGGCTTTTTCATTACCGCGGTATCATTGGTCCTATTCAGTCTCATTTATATTTTTGTAAAACGCGGGGGAAAATGGTAGTGGATGCGGGGAAAACAACCTTTTGAGGCGGACATGCAAAAAATCAGGCAACAAGAAGGAGCGTATTTTCTGTGAGTGGAAATGAGGCCGGGGGAATGGACATGTTCTGGATGAAACATGCCCTTTGCCTGGCAGCCCGGGGTGCGGCCAGCGGGGAAGTCCCCGTAGGGGCAGTGGTGGTGAGAAGTAAAGAAGTAGTCGGCGAGGGGTACAACCAGCGTGAAAAGAAGAACGATCCGACGGCACATGCGGAAATAATCGCCATCCGCCAGGCGGCGGGAAACCTCGGACGGTGGAGGCTTGATGATTGTGACATTTATGTGACCCTGGAACCGTGCCCGATGTGTGCGGGGGCCCTCGTAATGGCGCGAATCGGCAGGATTTTTTACGGGACGAAAGACCCGAGGTGGGGTGCTTGCGGTACATTGTATGATATCCCGCGAGATGTGAGATGGAATCATTCATGTACAATACGGGGTGGAATCCTCGCGGAGGATTGTGCTAAAATGCTTCGGGAGTTCTTTCAGGCCCGTAGGCAACCTGCAGTACAAGGTGGAGAGATGGCCGAGAGGTCGAAGGCGGGCGACTCGAAATCGTCTAGGCGGTGATGAGCCGCCTCGTGGGTTCGAATCCCACTCTCTCCGCCAATTGGCACCGGATCAACGACTTTGCGGAGAAGTGGCCGAGTGGTCGAAGGCGGGCGCTTGGAGAGCGTCTGGGCGGTAACGCCCCGGGGGTTCGAATCCCTCCTTCTCCGCCAATTTTTATGAACGAGGCGTTTGCAAAACTGTGACGGGCCGTCCAGCTTCTGAAAAACTCGCCTACGTCATTCTGATTACGGTTTTTCACAGGGGGTCCAGCCCTGTGCGGCAAAGACCCGTGAATCCCGCCAGGCCCGGAAGGGAGCAACGGTAAGCGGTGCTCTTTGGGTGACACAGATTCTCTGGGCCCCCTGTCGAAAACCGTAATTTTTTTATGGGAGTCTGTAAAGTGGACAAAAATTTCAAAGGATACATCAAGCCGAAAAAGGAAATGGAACATGAGGGTGAATTCATCCTGCAGCCTGTATATGTGGTCCCTGTGGAGGTCTTTTCCCGGGGGTTTTTGAGGCGCCCGGAGTACAAGTATTACCAGGCCGTGGTTGATGCGTCGACTGGAAAAGCCGAGTTCCTTCCAGCTGGAACAGTTACGGTAACAGAAGAGGAACCTCCTGCGGGAAAAGTCCTGCCGATTGCGATCAATGCTTCACAGGCTGCAGCATTGGCCGAGAGTGATGCCGGTCGCACCGGCAGGGAAGGCTGGAGAGCAGTACTCGGTTCGGCTCATGCAATCGCCCGTAGTGAGGGCCTTGTTGCCACCTGGCGTGTCTGGATTCTTTCGGGAGATATCATGATCGATACGTTGACGGAAAGAACAATAGAAGGAGCGCTTTTCCTGGCGGATTTTCTGGATCACGGCGGCAAGGGTGCAGAATAAGGTCCCTCCCTGCAGGCAAGGCAGTCGGATTACCGGTACAGGGAGAGACTGAACGCAAGCTAGCGGTTGTCTTCGTCGTGGGTGTCGGCTTGTTCGAGCGCGTCAGTACAGGGAGGCGGCGCGATGTCGATGAGTGTCCCGATAAGTTTTTCAAGCTCCTGCAGATCGGGAGATTTCGATTCCGCAAGGCAGCGTTTGACATAATTCTTGAGGATCTCGACGCAAGCGGTTTGCATGGCTTTTCTCGCCGCCGATAGTTGAAGCAGGGTATCCCTGCAGGGTTTGTCCTCGATGATCATGCGCTGAATGCCGCGTAACTGGCCTTCCACCCGTTTCAGCCGGTTGAGCATGGCTTTTCTGTCGGGAGGCATGTTCTCAAGTTGATCGATCAGTGATCCATGGACCATTTCCAAATCCCCCTCGGTATTTTCTGGTAGAACAAGTAGCCGTATGGGGTATATGGTACGTGTAAATTTGTTGCTGGTCAATCCGAACCTGTGGTATACTCCCCGTTGGCCGTATAACTCACACGACCCGACCGGTCCGGGGGTGTCCCGTTTTTCGTGGAAGCAAAGGGATTCCGGGCCAGGAAGACGGTCGTGGAGGCTTAAACCAAAACAGCAGGAGGGGTTGCAAGTGGCAATTGTGACAATGAAACAGCTTCTGGAATGCGGAGTGCATTTCGGGCATCAGACGCGACGGTGGAACCCGAAGATGAAGCCTTTCATCTTCACCGAACGCAATGGTGTCTACATTGTGGACCTCCAGAAAACCGTCAAGGGACTGGAAAAGGCTTATGATTTCCTTAGGGAAGTCTCAAAAAGCGGTGGCGGTATTCTTTTCGTGGGAACCAAAAAGCAGGCTCAGGAAACCATCAGGGATGAAGCCATTCGTTGCGGACAGTTCTACATCACGCACAGGTGGCTCGGTGGTTTGCTCACCAATTTTACGACCATAAAAAAGCGCGTGAACCGGATGGTCAAGCTCCAGGAACTGCTTGACTCGGGTACGGGGGCCCAAAAGTGGACGAAGAAAGAACTTGTCGGGCTTCGAAAGGAACGCGAGAAACTCGAAAAATATCTGCTCGGCATCAGGGAAATGAAGGATCTTCCCGACGCCCTGGTCATCGTCGATCCACGCCGTGAGAACATTGCGGTTATGGAAGCGAGGAAACTCAACATTCCGATCATTTCCATCGTGGACACAAATTGTGATCCGGACCTGATCGATTTTCCCATCCCCGGAAATGATGACGCCATCAGGGCGATCAAACTGATCATCGGGCTTCTCGCAGATGCCGTCGTCGAAGGCAGACAGGGTGAGGATAGCGGAGAACAGGTCCAGACCGAAAACGCCGGTGACGAAGCCGCAGAAGAAGACAATGAACCTGTTGAAGTGACCGAAGAAGATGTCGTTTTCGTCAAGGAAAAGCTCCAGGAAAACTATGGTGAAGTCGAAGAAAATATCGTCGACAAAGAACTTGTCGAACGTAAAGGCTGGAAGGAGGAGTAGGCCGATGACCGTCGACATGGAAACTGTCAAGGAACTCCGATACCGTTCTGGGGCGGGAGTCCTTGACTGCAAGAAAGCTTTGGAAGAATGTGGAAACGATTTGGAGAAGGCCGTTGACTTCCTTCGGGAAAAAGGTCTCGCCAAGGCAGCGAAAAAGGCTGGAAGAACTGCCTCTGAAGGGAACATTTTCAGCTATATTCATACGAACGGAAAGATCGGAACGCTTGTCGAACTGAATTGCGAGACGGACTTCGTTGCCAGAACCGACGAATTCCAGGAACTCGGCAAGGAAATCGCCATGCACATTGCAGCAGCAGCACCACAGTATCTTACTCCGGAAGATGTCCCGGAAGAGGATCTTGAAAAAGAAAAGGACATTTACAAGCAGCAGGCACTCGAAGAAGGGAAACCCGAACACATTGTGGAGAAGATTGCCGAGGGACGCATATCGAAGTTTTACGAGGAAAATTGCCTGATGGAGCAAAAGTACATCAGGGATCCTGAAAAGAAGATAAAAGACATCCTCGTGGAAAACATAGCCGTCCTGGGCGAGAACATTCTCGTCAGCCGGTTTTCGAGGTTTGCTATAGGAGAATAGGAAAACGCGGGGCGGGGATGTCATCCCCGCCTTTTTTTTGCAGTGACGGCATCAACTGCAAACAGGAGGTGGGAAGAAAGGATGATTCCGTACAAGCGGATTCTTCTGAAACTCTCCGGCGAAACTCTTGCAGGTGAAAAATCCTTCGGCCTGGACATGGCAATTGTTGTGCGCATGTGCCAGGATATTGCCATGCTTTCGAGAAACGGCGTCGAAGTCGCCATGGTTGTCGGCGGCGGGAATATATTTCGCGGGACAAACGCGGATGCTGTAAATCTGGACAGGGCCCAGGGAGATTACATGGGCATGCTGGCAACGGTAATCAATTCTCTCGCTCTTCAGAATGCCCTGGAGAGAATGGGAATTCCGACTCGTGTGCAAACTGCCATTGAAATGAGGGAGATAGCAGAACCCTTCATCAGGCGGAAAGCCCTTTCACATCTCGAAAAGGGACGCATTGTCATATTCGCTGCAGGTACGGGATCGCCGTATTTTTCCACCGATACGGCTGCGGCACTGAGGGCCGCGGAAATCGGTGCCGATTGCCTGTTGAAGGCGACGAAAGTCGATGGTATATATGATAATGATCCCAACACACATTCAGACGCAAAGCTCCTGCGGAATCTTTCCTACATGGATGCGCTCCAGAAACAACTGAAAGTGATGGATGCGGCGGCATTTTCCTTATGCATGGAGAACAGGATTCCCATTATCGTTGCAAACATTTTGCAGGAAGGCACGTTGCAGAGGATTGTCCTCGAAGGAGAACGTATAGGGACCCTTGTTCATCTTGAAAGGGAGTGAGATGGCAGATGCCAGATGCTGAATTGAAAGACTTGAAAGAGAAAATGGAAAAGGTTATTGAGCACCTCAGAAAGGAACTTCACGGTGTTCGGACCGGCAGAGCTCATCCGGCTCTTGTCGAAGATATAAAGGTCGATTATTACGGGGCGCAGACGCCAATCTCGCAGCTTGCGTCGGTAAGCATTCCAGATGCCCGTCAGATTTTGATATCACCCTGGGACAAGACTTCGATAAAGTCTGTTGAAAAGGCGATACAAGCTTCTCCCCTGGGGATCAACCCACAAGTCGACGGCGATAACATCAGGCTTACGATCCCCGAGTTGACAGGGGAACGGCGAGTGGAACTCTCGAAGCTTGTCAAAAAGCATGCGGAAGATGCCAGGGTAGCTGTCAGAAACCTGCGTCGAGAAGGCAATGATGCCTATAAAAAACAGCAGAAGAACGGGGATATCAGTGAGGACCAGATGCATGACTATCTTGAAAAAGTACAGGAACTTACCGATGAATACATTGAAAAGATCGACAAGATAGCCGAAACAAAGGAAAAGGAAATCCTCGAGGATTAAGCTTCTTCGCCAACTTTCCTCCTCTACAGAAGGGGCTGCGCTTTTTGGGCGCAGCCCCTTCTGTATTGAACCTCATATGTGTCGAGAGTTTATATTTGAAGCCCGCTGGTCTGGACATTGCAATTCGAGGATCTATAATCTTGGACATGCAGCTGGACAAAGAGCTCTCTACCGGTTGCATTCCAATCATATTTTCTGGAGGGATCCCGGTGAAAGGAAAAATCGTCGTTGCCCTTGGAGGAAACGCAATACTTCAGAGAGGTCAGAAAGGCACGGCAACGGAGCAGATGGAAAACGTCATGACTACGGCCCGGCAAATCGTCAAAATGATCCAGGCGGGATATGAAGTGGTCATCAGTCACGGCAATGGCCCGCAGGTTGGAGCCATCCTGATCCAGAATGAGCTCGGAACCGAGAAGGTGCCGGCCATGCCCATGGACATCTGCGGGGCGGAAAGTCAGGGCCTGATAGGGTACATGCTCTGCCAGGCTCTTGACAACGTCATGGCGGAAGAGGCAATACAAGGGCGTCGACCGGTGTGCGTCGTAACCCAGGTGGAAGTCGATCCGGAGGATGAAGCGTTCAGTAAGCCGACGAAACCAGTGGGACCCTTCTATAGCGAGGAAATCGCAAGGCAGCGCATGAAAGAGAATCAGGAAACCTGGATTGATGATTCGGGCAGGGGATGGCGCAGAGTGGTTCCTTCACCGGACCCGAAAAGTATCGTGGAAGCCGAGCCGATCAGACAACTTGTGGACGAGGGGTACACCGTCATTGCTTCAGGGGGTGGGGGGATACCCGTCGTTCGTGACGGCGAAAACCGTTTGCGGGGAGTAGAGGCCGTAATAGACAAGGATCTCGCCTCGGAAAAACTTGCACAGGAAATCGATGCCGACATTTTCATGATATTGACGGATGTCCCGAAAGTCGCTCTTGACTATGGCACTCCGGAAGAAACATGGTTGGGACATGTGTCTGCGGAAGAACTGAAAGGGTTCGA
>CAZERC010000039.1:6172-8679 GCA_964515395.1 uncultured Synergistaceae bacterium
GCCAAAAGTTTTTTCGACGTTTACAAAGACGTAAAAAGCGCCGTCAGGCTTGTTAAAAGAGATGTATGGCATTTCTTCGAGAAGGGTAACGATGCTGTTGCGCCGCTCGTCGAAGATCCGATGCATTTTCACCACGTCTTGTTCCGCTTCGAGTATTGCACCAAGCGCGGCCCATTGGGCTATGGAGCAGGGATTGGAAGTCAGGTGTCCCTGAAAGGCTCCTACTTTGGTTGAAAGCCATTCCGGTACGATGGCGTAGCCTATCCGCCAGCCAGTCATGGCGAAGGCCTTGCTTACACCGTTGATGATTATGATGCGGTCAGCCGCTTCCGGGACAAGGGAAACAGGGTTTTTATGCTGCGCAGAACCATAAACGAGACGTTCGTAGATTTCATCGTGGATGATCCAAAGGTCGTTTTCTTCGGCTATTCGAACGAGAGATTCAAGAGTCCCCGAGTCGTAGACTGCGCCTGTGGGATTATTGGGAGTATTCACAAGCATTCCCCGTGTCCTGTTGGTTATTGCTCGTTGTACCATTTCGGGCAACGGCACACAGCCAGAGGAGGTCGTATTGACGACAGCGGCTTCGCCTCCGCAAAGTCTGATTTGTTCGACATAACTCACCCAGGCAGGCGAAAAAACGATCACCTCGTCGCCAGGATCGATCAGACAACTGAGGGTGGAATAGATAAGGGGTTTTGCGCCTGCTCCCACGATAACCTGGTCAGTCGGGAAAGAAAGAGAGAAACGCTTTTCATAGTATGCTGTGACTGCTTTTTTCAATTCCGGGATACCCGTTGCCTGGGTGTAATGAGTGTGACCCGCATCAATGGCATCCTTTGCGAAACGTATTGCAGATGGAGGAGAGTCAAAGTCGGGTTCCCCTGCTCCGAAAGAAATGACAGGTTTTCCTTCCCGTTTGAGCTGTTTGGCTTTTCCCGTGACAGCCAGGGTCGCGGATGGTTCCATTCGCTGGGCACGCTTAGAAAGGTTCAAGAACAATCAACTCCTTCATCATCACTATTCTGCTTGTATTCCTTGTAGTACCTCGATTATACGCATTCCCGACTTCATAGCAACAAGTTCCAACTCGCAAGATAGCGTCATTTCCAACGAACGATGCGGATGATACAATAAGAAATCATAAATGAGATGGGAGGCGAGCCCATGGAAGTAAGGTTCGTAACCCGCAACGTTGAGGTACCGGACGAACTGAAGGGGTACATGGAGAAAAAACTGGGCAAGCTGGAGAAGTTTTTCGACCGCATTCTGGATACTCAGGTTGAAATCAGCTTTAACAGGGGGATGCATGTGGTCGAAATTACCTCGGACGTGAACGGTGTGATCATGAGAGGCGAGGATTACGCTCCGGATGTCAGGAAGGCTTTCGACAAGGGATTGAAAAACATCGAGCGACAGGTCAAACGGCACAAATCCTATCTGAAGGACAAGGCTCGAATGAAGTCCCATGAGGATCTCACATTTGACATTGAGGGATTCCTTAATGAAATCAGTCCGGAACAGGAAACCACCAAAAAAGAAGACGTGGTCAAGGTCAAGAAATTCCCGTTGAGACCAATGTCTTCCGAAGAAGCGGCTATGCAAATGGACCTTCTCGGACACAGCTTTTTCATGTTCAAAGACGCTGAAACCGGTTCTATCAGTGTGATATACAGGAGAAAGGATGGGGGCTTTGGTATCCTGGTTCCCGAAGAATGACTGAGCAACTGGCCCGTATAGCAAGCAGGGAGAGGGTGGGGCCGGGCGTCCCACCCATTTTTTGACTGGGTCGTCAAATAGAAGGCTCCGGGAGGGATAAGGTCAATGAACAGGCCCGTACCGTCGGCTTGTCCCCATGATTGTCCAGATGCATGTTCCTTCCTGGTTTACAGGAAGGGAAACAACAGGGAGATAGCCATCGAGAGCGGCACCGCACTGCCGCTTCAGGGCGGATGGATCTGTCCCAAAGGGAAACGATGGGAAATGCGCTCCCGTTCGCCGGAGCGACTGAAGAGTCCACTGAAAAAGGACGGGACCGGTTGGAAGGAAATATCCTGGGACGAAGCATGGGGCCTTTGGGCATCGCATCTGGAAAAGGCCGTGGAGCAACATGGGCCACTGGCGAATTTCATTTATCAGAGTGCCGGTTCGCAGTTTTTTTCGAAACAACTCGGCCTGGATGTCTTTTCCGCATTGGGCGGATATTCTCAACCTGCAGGAACGCTTTGTGGTGCGTCAGGCGGGGCCGGTCTGAAAAAGGCTTTTGGTCATACGCCCGTTTACGATCCACGGAACCTTGATCAGGTCAGAGGCATTCTGCTATGGGGACGAAACGCCTTTGAAACTCACCCCCACCTTCTTCCATTGCTTCGTGATTTGCGAAAGGGTTCAGGCGATTTTGCCGCCATCGAAATACGAAGGACACCTACCACCAGGGCTGCAAACCAATGGTGGCGTGTTCGGCCTGGAACAGACGGATGTCTGGCGCTTTTGCTCTGCAAGATGAT
>CAZERC010000039.1:8779-11878 GCA_964515395.1 uncultured Synergistaceae bacterium
TCTGTTTTCCTGTGCAAACCCTGCAAAACAGGGCCCTGATTCCCGTATTCTCATGCGAACCCTGGAATCTATGGATTTCAGCGTTTGTATTGACCTCGAGATGACGGAAACAGCTGCCATGTGTGACCTCGTTTTACCGGCGGCATGTTTCCTTGAGGAAGGCCCGGACTGGAGAGGTTCCTGGTGGCATACATATCTTCTGCGTAGCGAAAAAGCCATGGAGCCTCCAGGTGCCGCACTCCCTGAGACATCAATAATGACCGGGTTGGGGAAGGCCCTCGGCCTGACCGTCGACCTTGAAGGCAAGCGGAAGGAAATGGACCGTATCCTGTTGCAAAGGCCGGGGATTGAAGCATTGGGAGACGGTGTTTACAAGACCGGGGAATCCCATAGTTGGACGGACAGGACGGAACCAATAACGCTTCCTTCTTCAATTCCAACGGCCCAGGTCCGGGTGGATGACAAAAAACTGCGGCTTGTTACGGTTCACGCAAAAGAATATATCAACGGGCAGACTTGGGGTCAGCAAAAGAAAAAGACTCCAGTGGTCACCATATCTCCCGAAGAAGGAATTCCTCGAGGACTCCGGGAGGGCGACGAAGTCAAAGTACGGCGTGCTGACGTGGAAGTGCATGCCAATTTGCAATTCGACAATGCCATGGATTCGGGGTACTGTGTCATGGTTCAGGGTTTGGGAGAAATCAACCATTTGACTTCAGCCGTGGTAAATCCAGGTTATGGTGCCGCTTTCCACGAAACGTTTGTGACCCTCAAAAAAGCTACGGGGAGCCATGTAAATGCATGAAATTTCCATGGTGGAATCCTTGGTGGAGGAACTGCTCAAGCTTCAGGAGGAGAATGAATGGGATCGGATTGACGCAGTCCACCTCAGAGTTGGTGCAATGAGGCAGGTTATTCCCGAAATCATGAATTTTGCTTTTGATATATCCATAAAAGACACGCCACTTGAAGGTGCCCGGCTGTTTCTCGAGGAGGTCCCGCTGAAAAAGAAATGCAAGGCCTGCGGAAATGTCTGGACTGAAGGAGACGAGGCACTTTTTTTGTGTGAGAAATGCGGAAGTGCCGACGTCGAATTGATCGAAGGAATGGAACTGGAAATCGAATCACTGGAGATCGAATCACTGGAGGTGGAGGAAACAGATGCCGAGAAAAATCAACATTAAGCGATCAGTCCTTGCCGCCGATGAAGAGTATGCAACCAGGGTCCGGGAAAGGATGCAAAATGAACGAACTCTCATGGTAAACCTGATTGGATCGCCAGGTGCCGGGAAAACAACCCTTCTGGAAGCCACGCTTGGGGAAATACCCTTGGAATGTGCCGTCATAGAAGGCGACGTGGCGACATCAAGGGATGCGGAGAGAATTTCAAAAACAGGGACACCCGTCGTACAGATAAATACCGAGGGCGGATGTCATCTCGAAGCGCATCTCATCTGGAAAGCCCTTGACAAGATCAACCTTTCAGGGCTTGACATCCTGTTTGTCGAGAACGTGGGAAACCTCGTCTGTCCAGCGGAATTTGACCTTGGCGAAGATTACAAGGTCGCTGTATGCAGCGTTCCTGAAGGGGCTGACAAGCCTTTGAAATATCCTCACCTCTTTCATGAAGCCGGTGCAGTGGTGCTGACGAAGGTCGATCTTGTCCCCTATATCGGATTTGAAAGCGAACTGTTCTGGTCTGATGTCAAAAAACTGAATCCCATGGCCAGTTGCCTCGAGGTGGAATCCTTGAACGGGAAGGGGATTGACGCCTGGTCGGACGTGATTGAAAAATGGCTCATGGAGAAACGGCAATGAAAGGCACCCTTTCCGGCCTGCTTTCGTCGCTGAACCCTGAACAGGCGGAAGCGGTCAGGTACACAGGGGGATCGATGCTGGTCCTCGCAGGGGCAGGAAGCGGAAAGACACGAGTGCTGACGTACAAGTATGCCTATCTCGTTTCAGAGGAAGGGTTGTACCCATCCCAGATACTGGCGGTTACTTTCACGAACAAGGCAGCGCGCCAGATGCGGGAGCGCGTCAGTGAACTGCTTCAAATGAAACAGGCTCAAATGGATGTCAGTACGTTTCATGCTTATGGGCTGAAATTTCTTTCCCGCTACGGAAATGCCGTAAAGACCTTGTTGAAACGGCAAGCCCGTGTGGTTTTCGACCGCGGCGACAGCAAGTCCGCTGTCAAGAAGGTTCTCAAGGAACAGGGGCTTGATCCGAAAAAAGTGGAGTCGAATTGGGTTCTTGAAGAAATATCGAGGTGCAAGAGGGAGATTGCTCCGCCATCTTTTGAATACCGGAAGCTGGATCCGCCCATCGGGCCTGTTTTCGAACGATATGAAGAGCTGCTTAAAGAACAGAACGCTGTGGATTTCGATGACTTGCTCGTTTTACCCCTGCAGGCCCTTTCCTCTGATAAATCCCTGAGAGAGGCGGAACGAGGCCGGTATCGGTGGATCCTCGTGGACGAGTATCAGGATGTGAACAAGACGCAATACCACCTGCTCAAAATGATTGCCGGACCTTCGGGAAAGGTTATGGTCGTTGGAGACCCCGATCAGTCGATTTACGGCTGGAGAGGGGCGGACATGTCCATGATACTGAACTTCGAAAAGGACTTCCCCGATGCGAGGGTGTTCCTGCTTGAAAGAAATTACCGATCGACGGAGACCATATTGGCCGCTGCGAATGCCGTGATCGAAAACAACAGCAAACGCAGAGAGAAGGCGCTTTGGACCGAAAGGGATGAAGGGTTTCCCGTAAATGTCCTTTTGGCGGGAAACGAACATGCCGAAGCTGATTACATTGCCGAGGAAATATACAAACTAAGGGACCAAGGGTACAAGTACCGGGACATGGCTGTACTGTACCGGATAAACGCCATGAGTCGACTCTACGAGGAAACCTTTTTGCGGAGGGGGATTCCTTACCGTATTGTGCGTGGCACTGCGTTTTATGAGCGCAAGGAAATCAAGGACACCATCGCCTTCATGCGACTGGCGGTAAATCCCATGGACACTGCGGCACTGGAAAGAATCGGCAATGTTCCTTCCAGGGGACTCGGGCCCAAGAGCCTGGGGCGGCTCG
>CAZERC010000040.1:0-11261 GCA_964515395.1 uncultured Synergistaceae bacterium
GTATCCATTCGGACGGATGATCATGCATCCCCTGACCGGCGCATAATCTGCCAGTTGCGCCGCCTTGATGACATCCAGGTACCACTGGGAATAATCCTTTTCTCTGGGTGTAATATTGCGTGCCATGATTGCCCTCCTAACTTTTGCCTGCAGACTCCCGAAACAGTCCCGAATTTGCGTGGAAATTCCAGATCATTGTAGTCAGTTCTCCGCACGGCGGCAAGTTCCGTTTATTTCCGTCCCTTCAGGGAACAGGGTCTCCCATGTCGTATCGCGGCCTTCCGATGACGTACCCGAAGGTCCAGTCACCCCGATCGTCGTAGGTAACAAAGAACCCCCCATCGAATACCCTTCCGGGGAGCGTGAACCCCAGTCCCGCCTCCCAGGCTTCCTCGGCATCACTCCAGCCATCACGGTAAATTCGCCCTCCCGAGGCGAAGATGTCCATATGTATCGGGCCCCACCAGCTTTCACTGAACACCCGCCGCAGTGCAAGGCCGGCCCACAGTGCATTCTCTCCCTTGAGGGGGTGGTCCGCCAGGGAATAGAGTTCGCGTCGTGCGCCAAGGTAGGCCGCGTTCCATGGCTTGCTGTCGTCGCCAAAGATCGCCCCACCGTTCATGACGACTTTCCACCTCTCGCCAAGGGGCTGGACACCCCGAATCTTCGCCCGCCCGAGCAAGGAATCGTCATTGGTATACCAGGCCCACCCCTGGAAGGAAAACCCTTCTGAGGGATCGACGGGATCATCCATGTTGTTCACCGAAAGGGCCAAAACGGGCCCATGGGAACGGTCCGTTTCCTGGGCCCGGATTTCTTCCGCCATATAGCCCAGGTAAAGCCGGAGCGGACCCCAGGAAAAATGCTCGCCCGCGCCGGCCCTGTACCTTTCCCATTCATGGATTCCGCTGTAGTACGTGTCGCGTTGCTCTTCAGCACCATAAAGGAAAAGGCCCAACCGCCGCCTTTTCTCATGGGTCTCACCAAGGTACCTGGCATGGAGTTCCCAATTGTCCCACACACCGAATCCGGCATCGATCAGATCTCCTTCGGAAAACACATCCCTGAAAAGGACGTTCCCGTAAAGTCGCCTGTAGGGATCGATATTGGAAGCGTATCCCGAGACGATAATCTCCCTCGGAGGAGCTTTCTGCACGTTGACGTGCAGAACGGCTTCATTTTCATTCTGCTTTTCCAAAGAATATTCGGCATTCCGGACGTTTTCGCGATTCCTGAGCAGACGGCAGAGTTCCTCTACCTGGCGGACATCGAGAGGCTGTCCTATCCAGGATTCGTACATTTCGGAAATCATCGAAGCAGACGTCCCGCTCATGCCGTGAATCCGTATATCTTTCACGATCAGTGCTTCTTCCTTTGCTCTTTTCAGGACCGGAGGAGCCGACGCCGCCGCGACACGGATCTCATCAAGCCGCCGGCGAGCAGCTTCCCGTCCCCGGGAAATGATTTCGTCCCAACCTCTCGTCGAAAGCATCTGCTCCCTTCCCACCCGGGGCGTGATGACCACATCAGCCTGATCGATCTCCCTTTTCACGTTCTGCTCCGTCATGATCGTTATCATCTGGTCGATGACGTCGACAACGTTCCTGATGTCCTCACGGTTTTTCCCTTTTCCCGTCACATCGACCACGACGACGGGATACCCGGGGAAAAGGCGTTTGGCCTCGCTTACAGGGGTATTAGCGACAAGCCCGCCATCTACATACAGGTGACCATTGATCTCCCAGGGTTCGAAGAGTCCAGGGATCGACATGGAGGCCCGCATCGCCGAAGCGAGATTTCCCGAGGTGAGAACGGCCGCTTCACCGGTCTCCAGGTCCGTCGCCACTGCAGCAAAAGGAATCGGCAGGTCCATGAAATCATAGGTGGAAACCCTGGCGGTAAGGCGTGAAAGTCTGTCCAGCAGCTGCTCGCCCTCGAGTCCGCCCAGAGGGCCCGTGATCCTCCATGAACGGTCGAGCTCCAGCCGCAGAAGTGATTTTTCCCATTCCAGACCGGACTCTCCGGGTGGCGTTCCTTCAGTTTTTCCGCCGTCTCTCAACAATTCATGCAGGTCGAGATCCTCTATGATTTCCTGCAATTCTGCACCATCGTACCCGCAGGCAGCCAGTCCACCGACAATAGCCCCCATGCTGGTGCCGACGATTCCCGCCACGGGAATCCCCTTTTCCTCAAGCACCTGGAAAACACCGACATGGGCAAAACCCCGGGTTCCACCCCCGGACAGGACCAACACTACGCCCCCATCCGGACCCGAAGCTTTCCCTGCAAATGCCGGAGGGAGAAAAAGGGTTGCCAGAACGAGAAAACCCAGTAGCGGGCGGATCTTCTTCATCAGAAATACCTCCATGCCGCTCTTTTTCGAAATGTTATTTCACTTGAAACTCAATCATATCAGAAGGACAAGTGGCTTTTTGAAGCCCTTGCGGCTTCCCGGACTTTTGGTGACAATACACGAAAAGGACCCTTTTTGCATTTCCCCATGTCGAGGAAAGGAAGGGCATCACAAGTCGGCAGGACAAGGAGGCCTTTCATGACCAAAGGACCCACTGAAATCCCCGGAATACTCGGAGGAATGGGACCCGCCGCCACGGCAGAGTTCTTCAGGCTTATCTGTGACCTGGCACCATCGGAAAAAGACCAGAATCACCCGAGGGTTTACATCCTGTCAGACCCCTGGATACCCGACAGGACGGAAGCCATCATAGGCGACGGCCAGGACCCCGGGCCTTTCATCCTGGAAGACATGAAAAAACTCGCCCTTTGGGGTGCTTCTTTTCTTGTCGTGCCGTGTAACACGGCCCACGTATTTATCGACAGGCTCGCAGGCGAAATCCCCCTGCCTCTTGTCCACATCGTTGACGCGACGATCGAAGAAGCGGCGCGGCGAAGTGCCCGTGGGGCATGGCTGATGGGCAGCAGGGGGACACTGGACTCCGGGATTTATCAAAAACATGCAAAAAAAAGCGCCTACCCCCTGGCAATCCCTTCACCGGAGTTGCAGAAAAAAACCCAGGAAGTGATCCGCCTCGTCAAGGCGAATGAAAAAGACAAGGCCGGGGCCTTTCTCGAAGACATCGTTTGCAAGCTGCGTGAACAACATGACCTCCCGGTCATCGCGGCATGTACGGAGCTTCCATTGGCATGGAAGTCATCACGTCTGCCCGCAAAGGGGACGATTTCAAGCCTTGAAGCCTTGGCATCGGCGTGTATCAACCGACTGTATCCAGAAGGGAAGGTATAGGCGAGGGCTATCGAAGAAACCTGATGCGCTCGAGAAACCTGCTCAGACTGAAGGCGAAAGGTCCCATGCGCGGGACAGCTTCGTCTACCGTCTGGCCCTGCTTCAAAGCCAGGGCTGGTGTCTTCGACCGGGCCAGGATCTGGCTCGGATACAGGCTCCTGTGGCCGCTGAGAGCAAAGGATATAACCGAGACGACAGCGGCAAAAAGTCCCGCCGCGTTTCCGAAAAGTTCCGTGGCAAGGATAATGGCGGCAATCGGGGTATTCGCCGACCCGGCAAGCACGCCAACGAATCCCAGCACTCCGAAAAAGACTGGATCAAGATTGAAAAAGGAGGCAAACGCCGCCCCGGCTGCGGTCCCGACGAAAAACGTGGGCGTCAGGACGCCGCCGGTGCCACCGAATGCAAGGGTCACCCCTGTGGTAAAGGATTTCATGGCGAATGCGTACAGGGGAACCTCTTCCCCCCTGAAGATCGCCATGATGGTCGACTCGCCGAGGCCCAGATACAGGTTTCCGAAAAAACACCATACGAGAATCAACACGGCTGACCCGATCAAGGCTTTGATATAGGGCCCGAGGGTGATTTTTTTCGCCAGTCGTTCCATTGATGACAGCATTTCAATATGAAAAAGGGAAACGAAGCCAAAGAAAACACCGGCCACAATGACAATCGCAAAAACGGGCAGGGAAAAGGCGGGGATCTCGACTGTGGCGGCGATGTTATAGGGTGTGCCAAGAAACAGGGCCGTCCGGTAGGAAACGATCCCACTGATGAAAGACGGAAGTAAAACATCGTAGAGAATCTGGCCCATGAACAGGACTTCCAGACCAAAGACGGCACCGGCGACGGGCGTCCCGAACACGGCGGCAAACCCTGCGGAAATGCCGCATACTACGAGTTTCCGGCGATCCCGCTTGTTGAAACGGGCGGACGTTGCGACTCCCGACATGAGGGCCGCCCCTATCTGGGCACAGGGGCCGACCCGCCCCGCCGACCCGCCCGAGGCAATGGTGAGGATTGACGCCACCATCTTTACGGGAGCGATCCTGAGGGGCACGTGGCCTTTAAAACGGTGTACGGCCTGAACGGCAATATCCCGTTTCAGCTGAAGCCCTTCCAGATTCGACAGTCTGACAACGAAAACGCTCGCAAGAAGTCCTGCGGGCAAAAGGAGCAGGCGCCACAGCCCGGGATCCGCCGTCAAGGACGAAGACACCTCGAGGGAGCGAAGGAAAAGAGCGGAGAAGGACCCGACGACGACGCCGGTAATGACGGCCAGAAAGAGCCATTTCGCAAGTTCGTAAAGCAGCGAGATTTCTTCGATAAAGAAAAACAGTCCCCGCTTTGGACTTTTCACTTGAGACCGTCCCCTTTGCAGCATTTCGTTGAAAAGGCTTTCTCAGTTCTGTCCTTCGGGAAATGAAATCTCATCAGTCAGGAAGCCGAGATAGTCCAGCACCAGCCGCCATGCTGCGAGATCGTCGACTGGACGAGGCGGGACCCTGAAGGAAAGGGGAAGGAGTCGAACCGGTCCCCGCGGCGGGTGAAGAATCCAGTACAGCTTGCGTGCCCTCAGAGTCGAATAGGCTTCCGGGACCGTCTCGAAAGGTTCATTTTTCAGCCGGATATTTTCGGCCATTTCCTTCATCCCCGTTCCGCTTCCCAGAAGGATCTTCTCGCAGGACGGCAGGTGCGGCTCAAAGAAGTACCTTTCACGAACCCAATCTACAAAACCTCCGGTTGTCCCTGCCTCCACCGCTTCAAGCCATGTATTGAAGTCCCTGCGAGGCGCAATACCCGACAAAAGGAGTCTGCCGTCACTCTCCACCATGGCCCATCCGAACTTTTCCCGCCCCGGATCGATCCCCGCCAGCATCAGCGGTCCCCCGTCGTGGAAGCCCAGCGGGGATAGAGCCACATCCATTGTTCCGGATATTTCATGATCCATTCCCCGATAACGTCATTGCACAGTTTTACCGACGCTTCGAGTTCATTCCCGAAGGCATCCTTCGAAGGCGGCTGGAGTGCAGGCAGCAGATACAGGTCATGTCGGATTCCGTCGGGCCTCCTGATGATGAATAACGGAACGATTTTGGAATCAAGCTTGTCCGCCATTTTCAAAGGACCATAGGGGGTGCTGGCCTCCAGCCCCAGAAAGGGAGCCACGATGCCGCGGTTTCCAAAATCCTGATCGAGCAGGACACCCAGGATCTCGCCTTTTTTGAGACATCTCAAGGCTGCCTTCAGGTCAAATCCTTTTCCGATCGTCTTGACGCGGGAACTGGCTCTCAGGAGCTCGATAAGTTTCGTTATTCTTGGATCGCGCTGCTCGGCCCCAATGGCGTTCATTGGGTAGCCTTTCTGTCCAAGGACCGCAGCGGCCAGTTCCCAGTTTCCGAGGTGGGCCGTCAAGAGGATGACTCCCCGGCCTTCATTGAAAGCCGCCTGGAGGTTTTCTTCTCCATGAACTTCAACGTAATTTTCGACGTCACTTCCCAAAAGCGGAAGGCGGAGAAATTCGGCAAGGCTTCGGCCCAGATTCATATAGGAACCCTTCACGATACGCCTGGCCGTGGTGATCCCGACTCCAAGGACGCGGACACAACGTCGTTCGGGCTTGTCGACACGCTTTTTGCTCAGGACCCAGACGATCCAGCCGACCCCTCTTCCAGCGGACACGGCCAGCCGCTGGGGAAGGTGCCACAAAATCCACCTGAACAGGAGGATCGCTCGCCAGACGAATTCGCTGGATTTGTCGTTTCTTTCGCTTCTTTTCATGACTGCACCTTCCCGGATTGACTCCTTGACGCCCCTCTGGTGTTTGCTAGACTAAATAGACATAGCACAAAACGAAGGAGTGGGCGACATGTTCCGTAAACTATTGTATCCTACAGATCTTTCCCAACTGTCACTGAAGGGACTCGAATGGACCGCCAAAAACCTTCTTCAGGGTGAATCGGAAATCCTGATCGCCCACGTGGTGGACCCGGCAAGCGGAACCAGAACCCCTGAAATAACCCATGATGTCAAACAATACCTTGACGACATCAGCAGAGAACTCTCGGAGAGAAACATACAAAACACCATATTTCTCGAAACCGGTAATGCCACGGAAATTCTCCCCGATCTGGCCCATTCGGCAGGATGCACGGCGTCGGTACTTTTTGTCCCGGAGTACGAAAAGGTCACACCCGTCGTCCGCATGATTCCGATTCCACATTTTATCGCGAAATGCCCGGAAGGCAGAATGCCGGTAGGCAACCCCTTTGAGGAGATCGTTCTCTGTACGGATCTTTCCTTCGAACGTATCGATTCGATGCTGACGCAGCTCAGGCCCATCCTCGAGGGATATGAAACCAGGATCACGCTCCTTCATTCCGTCACTCTCGAGGACCCCCAGACTTCTGAAGAAGTTTTCAGAACGGCCTCGGAAGCTCTCGAGGAAGTCCGTCTCAGCGTAAAGGAATGGAATCCCCGTACCGAAGCGGTCCTCGCGAGCGGCGAACCCGAGGAGGAACTGCTCAAGCAGTGCGCACTGCTGGGCGCAAAGCTCGTAATCGTCGGACTCTCAACCCACGGGGAACTCTGGAATCTGATCATCGGAAGCACGGGGGAATCCATTATCGAACGTTCAGCGGCTCCCGTACTCGTCCTGCCCACATAAAGCCCTCACCAGAAAAAAACGAGGGCGCGGGTTCCCCTCCCGCGCCCTCGTTTCGTCTTGTGTCCTTTTTCGGTAGTTTCAGGAAACTCAGTTGCTCAAAAGCGTCAACATGGCGCCGGCGGCGACAGCGGTACCGACGACTCCGGCAACGTTCGGTCCCATGGCGTGCATGAGGAGAAAATTCGAAGGGTTCTCCTTCGAGCTGATCCTCTGGACGACACGGGCTGCCATGGGAACGGCCGAAACGCCGGCCGCACCGATCATGGGGTTGATCTTCCCGCCGGATAGGACCTTCATGAGCTGCCCGAAAAGGGTTCCTCCCGCCGTGGAGAACAGGAACGCCACGAGGCCGAGGATGATGATCTTGATGGTCGCAAAGGTCAAAAAGGATTCGGCTCCCATGGTGGATCCCACAGACAGGCCCAGAAAAATGGTCGTTGCGTTGAGAATCTCGTTCTGGGCGGCCTGATTCAGCCGTTCCGTCACGCCGCACTCCTTCAGGAGATTCCCGAACATCAGGATACCGATCAAGGGCACCGAAGCCGGGAGGATGAGTCCCGCAGCTATGGTCACCACGATGGGGAAAAGCACCCGCTCAAGCTTTGAAACCGGCCTGAGAGCATCCATTCGGATAGCCCTGTCCTTCTTCGTGGTAAACATCTTGATTACGGGCGGCTGTACCATGGGCACAAGTGCCATATAGGTATAGGCCGCCACGGCCACAGCTCCAAGTATTTGTGGCGCCAGCTTCATGGTCAGATAGATCGACGTCGGTCCGTCAGCACCTCCGATGATCGCGATGGAAGCCGCCTCCCGAACGGTAAAGCCCAGCATCAACGCTCCGAAAAGCGCAATAAACACGCCCAGCTGCGCGGCCGCACCCAAAAGAAACGTTATGGGGTTCGCCAACAGGGGGGAGAAGTCGGTCAGTGCGCCGATGCCCATGAAAATAATCACAGGGTAGATTTCATGTTGCGCCCCGTAAAATACGTAATTCAGGAATCCACCTTCATCCATGATTCCCGAAAAGGGAATATTCACCAGAATACATCCCGTCGCAATAGGCACCAGCAGCAAGGGTTCGAAATTCTTCGCAATGGCCAGATAGAGCAATGCAAAAGCTACCACGAGCATGAGGATATTCCCCCATGTCAACCCCGCGAAACCCGATTGCGACAGGATCGTCGACAATGCCTTGAAATACAGTCCCATGGCCCCTCACCTTTCCGGCGCGGGTTCTAGCCAAGCACCACGAGCACGTCACCCGTGTTGACCGGATCCCCGTCTTTGACCTTGATTTCCTTGACCGTTCCAGCCGAGGGGGCCTGGATCTCGTTTTCCATCTTCATGGCTTCCAGGACGAGAAGAAGATCGCCTTCCGAAACCTGGGCACCCACCGAAACGGCGACCTTGAGGACCTTACCGGGCATCGGGGCCTCGACTTCAGCTCCGCCCCCTCCGCCTGAAGCGGGAGCAGGAGCCGCTTCCTTGGCAGGTTCGGCCTTCGGCGCCGGGGCAGGCTCGGCCTTCGGCGCGGGACCGGCGGCCTGTTGAGCCGGGCTGCCGCCTGTCCCAAGGTCTTCGACGTCTACCTCATAGCTCGTTCCGTTTACGGTAATCCTGTATTTGCGTCCCATTCGTGTTCCTCCTTCTTTATATTCAAAGATCCCTTGATATTCAGGAGCTTTCCTAGTCCATGCCTTCCATCAGTTCCGTGCGGCTGGCAAGTTTCCAGTTTCCGCCACGGCCGATGGCTTTCCCGATGGGTGTCACTTTTCGAACGGCCGTCACGACTCCTCCGCCGGAATCAGCCACCGCTGCGGCCAAGGCCGCGATGAGAGCCCCGTCAGGGCTTCCGTCGCCGGCTGGAGCCGCCTTTTGCGGAGCGGGCTTCGGCGGGGCCTGTTTCGATTTCGATGGTGCAGACCCTGAGCCGCTTTTACCCCCTTCGACAACCGCAGCCAGGTACCGCACCGCGAAAATGATGAAGGTGAGACCGATAAGGACAAGGAACACAACGGAAAAGGCAATGAATGCCAGCGCCGCGGCACCTCCTATGCCCTGTGAGAATCGTTCCGCAAGACGAGCGAGTTCCATTCCGTCACCCCCTCGCGCCTAGTGCGGCATGACGCCGTGTTTGCGCTTCGGGCGAAGCTCACGCTTGCCCTCGGTCTGCACCAGGGCCTGGAAAAGTTCCCTGCGTGTCTCCTCGGGAAGGATGACCCGGTCGACAAAGCCTCTCCGGGCAGCCGGATAGGGAGTGGCAAAAGCCTCTCGGTATTCTTCTATCTTCCTGGCCCGGACGGCCTCAGGGTCTTCGGCCTCCTGGATCTCTTTCCTGAAGATGATGTTCGCCGCTCCTTCGGCCCCCATGACGGCGATCTCCGCCTGAGGCCAGGCCAAAACCACGTCCGCCCCGAGGTCCTTGCTGCACATTCCAAGGTAGGCGCCGCCGTAGGCTTTTCTGAGGACGATCGTAATGAGCGGGACCGTGGCTTCACTGTAGGCGTACAAAAGTTTAGCTCCGTGTCGGATGATGCCGCCGAGTTCCTGTGATTTGCCCGGCAGATATCCGGGAACGTCCACGAAGGTGACCACGGGGATGTTGAAGGCGTCACAATACCTGATGAACCGGCTTGCCTTGTCGGAGGCGTCAATGTCGAGGCATCCGGCCATCACCGCCGCCTGGTTGGCAATAATGCCGATAACGTATCCGCCCACCCGTGCGAACCCGGTGACCATGTTCTTGGCCCACATGGGCTGGACTTCGAAGAAATCGCCGTCATCCACCACACGGTTGATGACGTCCTGCACATGGTAGCCCTTGTTGGGATTCGTGGGAACGATGTCGCGAAGTTCGATATCGGCCCTGTTCACGTCATCATCGCTTTCTACGAAGGGAGGTTCCTCCATGTTGTTGCTCGGGAGATAGGAGAGAAGTTTCCTGATCTGCTGGAAACATTCGTCTTCGTCAGCAGCAAAGAAGTGGGCATTACCGGAAACCTGGTTGTGGGCCTTTGCTCCGCCGATCTGTTCGCTCGTCACATCCTCACCGGTAACGGCCTTGATGACCGCCGGCCCCGTGATGTGCATGATCCCGATCTTGTCAACCATGAAAATAAAGTCCGTGAGAGCCGGACTGTAAACGGCTCCGCCGGCGGTGGGGCCGACGATGACGGACAACTGCGGTACAACGCCGCTTGCAATGGTGTTTCTCAGGAAGATGTTTCCATAACCGGACAGACTGTCAACGGCTTCCTGAATCCGGGCTCCACCGCTGTCATTGAGCCCTACGACAGGTGCACCGTTGGTCATGGCCAGGTCCATGACCTTGCAGATTTTCTTGGCATGCATCTCGCCAAGAGATCCGCCCATGACGGTAAAGTCCTGGCTGAAAACATAGACCATTCGCCCGTCTACGGTGCCATAGCCCGTCACCACACCATCTCCGGGATAAACCTTCTTCTCCATCCCGAAGTTCACGCACCGGTGTTCCACAAAAGCATCGATCTCGACGAAGCTGCCGGGATCCATAAGTTTGTCTATCCGCTCACGGGCGGTCAGCTTCCCCTTTGCATGTTGCTTCTCGATCGACTTCTCACCGCCACCGCTTTCCGTGGTCTCCCGGCGCGACAGAAGCTCTTCGCACAGTTCTCCAATAGTCCTTTCCGACATGTCCCTTCCTCCTTTATGCCTTTACCCCGAGATCTTTCAGTCCCGTTCGCTCAGCTCGAGTAATACGCCGCCCGTGGTTTTCGGGTGTACGAAGGCTATCCTCGCTCCGCCGGCCCCGTAACGCGGTTTTTCGTCGATAAGACGCATCCCCTGGTTTTTCATCGTTTCGAGAGCCTCTTCCAGATTTTCCACCCTGATCGCCAGGTGGTGGATACCTTCTCCCTTTTTCTCGATGAATTTCGCAACGGGGCTGTCGTCGGCCGTAGGCTCCAGGAGCTCGATTTCCGTATCTTTCAGTGGCAGAAAGGCCGTCTTCACCTTCTGTTCAGCGACCTCTTCGACGCCGGTACAGGGTATGCCGAGCGTCTTCTCCCAAAAAGCGAGAGCTTCGTCAATGCTTTTCACGGCAATCCCGATATGATCTACAACCGTAGGTTTCAAAGCACGTCCCCCCCTGCTTCCGGGACAGCCTCCAGAAGACGGCGTGCCCGAAGCTATTTTGTCAGGCTGCGCTCCGGATTTCCATGGCATATGATACCATTTTGCAAAACCGGAACACTGAAATCACAACAAATCCGCGGAATTGCTCTTTATTTGATCAGGCGCTCTTTTTCGAGGCTACGGCCTCTTCGAGCCACTGGATGCAATCTTTCGTCG
>CAZERC010000041.1:0-5879 GCA_964515395.1 uncultured Synergistaceae bacterium
TCGCACTCAGGCGAGCAGGTCACCGGCGAAAACGGTGATGGCCTGGCCGCCGACGATGACCCTGGAATCCTTCATTTCCGTTCTGATCAGACCTCCACGGGCGGACACCTGCCGGGCGAGAAACTCGCTTCTCCCCATTTTTCGGGACCAGTACGGGCAGAGGGTACAGTGAGCCGACCCTGTCACAGGATCCTCGTCGACTCCGACCGCCGGAGCGAAAAACCTGGAAACGAAATCGCAGTCCCTTGAAGAGGACGGGGCTGTGACGATGATACCCCGTGTCTTGATGTGCCGCAGTTTCCCGAAGTCAGGACTCAGGTTCAGGAGGGTTTGCTCATTGTCGACTTCGACGAGGTAATCGAAGCGTCCCCTGGTTATTCCAGCAGGTTCTTCAATGCCAAGGGCGTCCGGAAGATCCGGCGGAATCTCGCAGGCTTCCGGGAAATCGGCCGGGAAGTCCATGAGAATCCAGGAACCGTCCAGATCGGCTGTCAGCAGGCCGCTTCTGGTCTTGAACCGGGCCCTTTGGCTGGTTTCAAGCGATCCCGTTTCCCAGAGAATGTGGGCCGTCGCCAATGTGGCATGCCCACAGAGATCGACTTCCGTGGCCGGTGTGAACCACCTGAGGCTGTACCCTTCGTGGAGAGGCAGACAGAAAGCCGTTTCGGACAGGTTCATTTCCTGGGCCACCTTCAGCATCCAGCCGTCTTCGCGGGTCGTTTCCATCAGGCAGACGGCTGCCGGGTTCCCCCCGAAGGGGCGGTCCGTAAAGGCATCAACCTGAAACAGCTTCATTTTGAGAGGACCTCCTCCCTGTTCATTTGTCCGTGCTTCCATCATTTACCAGTATAGATTCATAAAAGAGGACTGAAAAGCTTTGTTATTCCCTGGATGGTTTCCATGACAAGGGGACGGTTTCGCCACTCTTCCAGCGACAACTTGCGCGACTTTTCGATGTAGCTTTCCTGGAGGGATCGCAGGGACCAGAGAGCTTCGCCATGGTAGAGGATCATGTTGAGTTCGAAATTGAGGGCAAAGGAACGGATGTCAAAATTGCTCGTGCCGATGAAGGCGATATCGCTGTCCACCGTCATGGTTTTCGAATGAAGGAGCCCCGGCTGATACAAAAAGAGTTCCACGCCGAGCCCCATGAGCTGTTCGTAATAGGACTTGGCTGCATTCCCGACAAAGAACTGGTCAACTCTCTCCGGGACGACGAGTTGAACCCTGGCCCCGCCGAGAGCAGCCACCTCCAGGGCCTCGATCAGGCCTTCGTCTGGAATGAGATAGGGAGTGGTGATAATGACCTTGCGGCGGGCGGCATGCAGGGCTGAAACGATGAGGCGCTGGTAGTTTTCTGTGGGATAGGTAGGTCCGCTCGGCACGGTTTGCAACAGGTTTGAACCGGGAGACGTCATCTCTGGAAAGTAGAAGGCTTCTTCGTTCATCTTTCCTGTTTCGACATACCAGTCTTCGAGAAAGACCCTCTGGATCTGGGTTGCAGCCGGTCCTTCGATGGCAATGGTGACATCGTGCCATGTACAACCCGGGGCCTTTCCACCGTAGGTCGGATCGATAAGGTTATGGGAACCCGTGTACGCCTGTGTGCCGTCTATGACGGCCAGCTTCCTGTGATTGCGAAGATCAAAACGGGCCGTTGCCCTGATTCGCCTGAAAAGTGACGGGGGAAGGGCTCCGACGACGGAAACTCCCTTTTTTCGAAGCCGTGGGGCGGTTTTCTTCAGGAATTTCTTGGATCCCAGGGTATCGACCAGGACTTGACAGCTGACGCCTCTTGCCGCAGCCCTTTCCAGGGCCTCGAAAACGGGACGGGTTACCTCATCTTCGTTGAGGATGTAATACAAGAGATGGACCTGTCGTGAAGCCTTGTCGATGTCCGAGGTCAGGCGTCTTATGAGTTCATTGGTTGTGGTGATGTATTCCACTTCGTTTCCGCCCGTGATGGGCATGTCGCCGAGTGTCATGGCGAGGTTGCAGAACCGTTCAAGTTTTTCAGGAACTTTTGGCGGGGCGTTTTCACGGATTTTTCGTATGACCGCCGTTTCCTGTTCAAGGCGGGCAAGCATTCGTTCATGTCGGATAATCCTGTCACGAGGGAGTTTGCTGCCTCCTATCAAAAGATAGAAAAAAAGTCCGGGGACAGGCCAGAAGAAAATCACCAAAAGCCATGCCGTTGCGGCGGCTGGTGGATGCCATCGCGGGATAAGTACGATCATGGCGAGACGAATGCCTATTGATGCGATGTCATGAAGAAGTATCAGTAACAGGTTCCAGGACATGTTTTCAAGTCCTCCGCCGGCTGAATTGAGGGTCATCCAGGAATTTGACCCGGATGACCCTGCATTCCTTTTCAGTATAGCATTGTCGCAGACGGGGAAAACTCAGTTCGAGCGGATGTCGGAAAACCCTTCGCCGAGCACCTCGTGAATGGACTGAACGCTGATGAAGGCATCGGGGTCGATATCCCTGATGTAATTTCTGAGGCGGATGAATTTTCTCCTGTTGACGATGGTCGAGACCACTTCTTTCGGCTGACCCGTGTAGGCCCCCCTGGCCTCGTAGATGGTGGCGCCGCTTTCGAGTTCATTCAGAATGAAATCCGAGATACGCTCGCTTTCATGGCTGATGATCATGACATACTTGTGGACCTTCATTCCCAGGATGAACCAGTCAACGAGAATCCCGTTCATGATGACGCCGAGCAGGGCATACATGCCGATCCTCGGACCAAAAACGGCGATTGCCCCGGCGACGATGAGAAAGTCCGACAAAAGCACGCCCTTCCCGAGGTCTATGTGGAAATATTTGTTGAGGATCTTGGCGGTGATGTCCGTTCCTCCTGTGGATGCGTTCTGGTTGAAAACGATGGCCATGCCCATGGCGGAACAAAGGACGCCGAAAACCAGCTGCACCAGGATGTCATCGGTGAGAGGGGCCGATATGGGGAAGAAACTCTCCAGAAACCAGGCGAGACCTGACACGAGGAAGCTGGTATAGACCGTTTTTGCGCCGAACTCCTTGCCGATGAGGAGGAAACCTGCGACGAAGAGCACCATGTTCATCCCGAGCATCATGACCCCGACAGGCAGTTGGGGCCAAAAAGCACTGAGGACAATGGCAAGTCCGCTGACGCCTCCGGCCGCCAGGTTGTTCGGAACCAGGAAATAGACGATTCCGGCGGCCACGAGAAAGGCTCCGCCGTGAATCAGCACCCATTCCCTGAAAAAGAGACGGGAAGGGCGCCACTGCAGAATCTTCCTGGTCTTTTTCGTTACCTTGTTTTCCCTTACCTTGTTTTCCCTTGACATGTTTTTTCTCCCGCCGGCGGACTGATGCAGCAGCCGCCTCTATGTTATGCCCTCCGTGAAGCTATGGCCACCTGTGCGACGGCTTCTTTCAGGAGAACGGGGTATGTCTCGAACGAATAGGGAAGGTGAACCCGTTCCGTGTTTTTGTGGGCATCCTTTCCGAAGGGGCCGAGGTTCAGGATCGGAATGTCCAGCTTGAGCAACGCCTCTTCGGGGAAACGGTAGAGATCGCCCCATCCCGGGAGGTTCTCCCCCACGGTGCGGATTTCGTCTGCACCGCCCTCGAATCCGCAGTAGCTGAGGTCGGAAACTCCTTCGAAAAGCGTGCGGATCTTCAGGTCCACCCCATGGGATCGTTGTGCCTCTTCCCGGATTTTTGCAGCCACACGCCCCATCGCCGATTCCCTTTCGTTTCGTTTCCTGTTGGTCCTGTGCGGGTACCAAGGAGGCAAAAATCCGACCACACCGAAGGGCGGCTGGAGTCCACAGGCATCCGCCAGATGTTCGATGGCCGCGAAGGCGCGTTCCCTTTCATCGGCTTCGGGCGGGCAGGATGCATCGGCCTGCTCCAGGACGGTCCGAAGTTTATCTTGTAACACGGACTGGGCCTTTTGTACAAGATCTCCGTAGGTATAGACCTTCGGCTTCCACGAAAGGCAGCCGGCGCCGGAGCCGTTCTTTTGCGTGTAGTCCCTGGCGAACCCTTCGTACTGGCTTATTGCACGTTTTTGGGCCTCCATGGCCAGGTCCCTGAGCTCCGAGAGGATCTCCTTCGGCATCTTTTGTGCCGTCAGGTAACTGTAGAAGGCCACGGCCCTCGTCATGATCGTCGCCGAATATTCACGCCTGAGATCGTGCTGTCTCATGCAGCCATAAGGTGGAAAGGCCGATCCCTCGAGGGTGTCTGCGTAATCAGGGTTCCCGTCGAGCATGATGTTGAGATGGGAGATGATCGGGGCCGCACAAAGACCTTCGTAGTATTCCCCGACGTGGGTTTCCTTGCCGGCGAAATAGAAAAAAGGATTGATCTTGCCGATACTCCCCAGGTAGATCGAAGGGCCCGCCTCGGCCCCGCCTGCGAATGTGGGTTCGGTGTTGATGCACGAGAGAAAACGCAAGCCTTCTTCCTCCTGCAGGGAGGCCAGAACGGGAACGGCCGCAAGCATCCCCCCGGAGTTGTTTTCCTCGTCACAGACGTAGAGAACGGCCAGGTTCGCGTCCGGTTCGAAATCCCCGCGGGAGGCTTCCGCGAGGACGGAAAGCCCCGTAGCCACGCCTGTTTTCATGTCGGCCACACCGCGACCGAAAAGCCAGTCTCCCGAGTCCAGGTCTTTTCTCGCTTCGGGACTGATCTCGACGTCGGCGATCGCCCGTGTGTATTCCTCGGGATCAAATGCCATGTCTTTCAGGCTCCCGCAGGCAGCGGCACTTACCACGTCCATGTGTCCTGTCAGAAGAACCGTATCGCCGGTTTTCTGACTGGACCTGACGATGGCGAAAATGATATGCCGATCATACCGGTCCCCTGCCATCGGGATGAGTCTGAGATCATCAGGGTGTTGCCGGAAATAGGGCAGTTCTGCGAGGGTATCGAAGACGAAACGGGCGATCCGGTTTTCTCCCTCCCTGGAAGGCGAGACGCTGGGAATCTGAACGAGATCCAGCATGAGCCGGTAGAGGTGTTCTTTCTGTGTGCTGATCATCTGTGATCCTCCTTTTCTTCTGTGCCTTTCTGTCGTCCTGTCTCCGGTCCGGTATGCCCCGGCGGCCTGACCGACCCCGATCCCTCATACGGCAAAGCCGGCGGGTTCTTTCGAGGGAAAAGTGCAACATGCCCGTTCCTTACTGGCCCGTCGGTAATAAACTTCGCCTGGAGGGGGCTGGGAGGGTGTCTTCCCCGAATTCAGAAGAGGCTGGTTCCCCCGGTTTCCCCGCTTGTGAAGGATCTTCAAAGGCGTGAAAAACAGGGCCTTTCCCGTTACATGCCGGAAAGACCCTCCATTCCATTTTACAGTGGGAGCCGATTCTCCGCTATGGAGCCTCGTAAACGCCCTCTCTGAGATAATCGTTCATTTGTTTGCGGCCCAAATGGGCGATACCGAGGTCTTGCAACGTGACCCCTGTTTTCCAGAAATCGCGGCCCGTCATCACCGACGCCAGATGGATCATGGATTCGATGACGGGGACATGGATATCGAATTTTTGGGCCAGCTCCCAGAAAATATGGCAGCCAACGGGGATATCCTCCGTAATATAACGGTTGTGAATGGTAAAAGGTCCAGTCCCGAGGGCGAGCCGGTATTGGTCTTCAAAGGGGACGCGGTAGTTTTCACCCATATGTTCCGATCCGAGGATGTTTGATCGGGAGAAAAAATCTTCTTCCTTGAAGGTTTGTATCCCCACTCCCAGGGCATCGGCAATGGCGCATTCCTCGCGATACAGGGCCAGTTGGACCTTTGAGATCGAAGGACAGTAGGCGTGACTGTAGATGGAGAAGTCGTACTTGTCTTTGCCGAACACGACGCCCCAGTTTTCCATCACTCCCACCCC
>CAZERC010000041.1:5979-8879 GCA_964515395.1 uncultured Synergistaceae bacterium
GGAAGCCACAGGGCGAGTTGCGGTATGTAGGTTACGGCCAAGAGAGTTGGAAGCCAGGCGAAAAGAATGAACGTCATGGCCGGCTTCATCATCTGGGATACCGGCGTTTTCGCCATTCTGCCTCCGAAGTACAATGTTGGAGCCGTCGGGGGTGTGACGTTCCCGAGCCCCAGGTTGGTGCCGATGATGGCCGCGAAGTGAATGGGGCTTACTCCCAGCTGTGTCACTACGGGCAAAAGAATCGGTGTGGTCAACAGCATGGCGCTGACGTCGTCCATGATCATGCCTATGATGATCATGAAAATGTTGAGCATGAACAGGATGACGTACTTGTTTGTCGAAACGCTCGTCAGAACGCCCATGATCAGGTCGGGAAGGCGTTCCTGGACGTAGATCCGGCTGAGCATCATGATGCAGTACATCATGAGCATGACGACTCCTGTGGTGGTGGCGGTTTCCACAACGACCTGGATGAAATTATCCCTGTTCAGTCCCCGGTAGATAAAAAAACCGACGGGGATCGAATATAAAACAGCGACTGCAGCCGCTTCGGTAGGCGTCATGATTCCGCCGTAAATGCCGCCGAGGACGATGAAGGGCATGAAGAGCGCGGGCGCGGCCCTTTTCCCCCTCTTTCCGATGATGCTGAATTTTTCACCTGTCGTCATCGGGGGAATGATGTGAATGTTGGGGTCGTTCCTGAGCATGATCAAATTCAGGATGCTCAAAAGAATCGTCAAAACGATACCCGGTCCGACAGTGGCAAGAAAACAGGCCAAAACGGACTGTTGTCCCACCCAGGCGTAGAGAATCATCTGGGAGCTCGGGGGTATCAGCAGTCCCAGAGGTGCGGCGCAGGAGACGAGTGCCGCACTGTGCCCCATGGGGTAGCCGTTTTCACGCAGCCGCGGGAACATGATTGATCCGATGCATGAGAGCGTCGCGGCGCAACTGCCCGATATGGAACCGAAGACGGCGCAGGAGATCACCGCCACCACGCCAAGACCTCCCTTGATCCTGCCGATCAGGATGTCCACGAAATTTACCAGGGACGTCCCGATACCTCCCTTGTCCATCATTCCGCCGACCATGATGAAAAGCGGTATGGCCAGCAGGACGATGGAACTCATCTGGCTGAATCCGTAGGGGAGCAGAAACGACGGGTCATACCCTTGCGTGACCACCATGAATGTCGTGGAAAGCATGAAGCAGAAAGGAACGGGCAGGCCCAGAAGAAGGGTTACGATGATGAGCAAAAGAGCAATTGTTATCGCCATGGAAATCCCTCCCGGATTGGAGGAAACGCTTGTGAGAGAGCCTTATACGCAGAATTCATCGGTCTTTTCCTCAGGCGCTTCCCGGGTGCTCTCTCCGTCTCCCATTCCCAAAAAGTGAAAAAGATCGTCGAAGAAATACACGACGGAATACAGGGACATGAGGATGTAGCCGACAAGGATGGATGATTGCGAGATGAATACAGGAATGCGAAGACCTGTCGTTTTCGGCATCCAGGTGATGCTGTAGATCACCATATCGACGGCCCATATGGAATAGAGGATGCACAAGGCAGCCATGGTGAACCGGACGGCCACGCTTAGCAGGGCCCGATGCCGGGGTTTGAGCATTTGTGGGATGATGTCGGCCTTGACGTGGCTCTTTTCGTAGACGCCATAGGAGCTCCCCATGAAATAGAGCCAGAAAGCCGCGATGACGACAATTTCCTCAAGGCCGAAAAGATCGGACTTGAGGACATAACGAAGAAAAACCTCGACGCACATGATGAGGACGACGAAAACGCTTGTCAGGGTGAGGAGCCATTCCTGGATCCTGACGAGAAAGGCCCAGGCTGCCGAATTTTTGAAAGCGGCAATCAGGTTCAAAAATCTTCCCTCCCTCAATTGCGGGGCGGGCGGCTACCCGCCCCGCACGAAGAACTCCTATTGCATGGATTCCTGGATTTTCTTGATGGTGTCCTCTCCGTAAATTTCCGCAAGCTTGGGCCAGGTGGTTTCACGAATGTACGTCGCCAGGGCTTCGCGTTCTTCGTTGCTGATCTCGATGATTTCCACGCCTGCTTCTTCGAGCTTGGCCTGGAATTCCTGGTCTTCGGCCTCGCTGTCGGCGAAGCTCTTGTCGGCCTGCTTGTTGACGGCTTCCATAAAGATCCTTTGCTCCTCTTTGCTGAAGGAATCCCAGAGTTTCTGGTTGATGATGTAGGCTGTCTGGTCAAAGAGGCAGTTGTAGGGGATGTAATATTCGATGACGTCCCGGAAGCTCAGGTAGTTGATCTGCGCCGAGCCGCCGATCCATCCGTCGCAGACACCGGTCTGGATGGCACTGTAGGTGTCGGCGTAGGGGATATTCGTCGTTCGGTAGCCGAGATCCTGTGCCGTTTCCTTGTAAACAGCCAGTGGTGCGATACGAATCAGCGCATCCTTGTCTTCTCCCGGAGCTGCGGGGTTGGCGGGCTTTTTGGCCGCGCCGACACCGATGAATCCGTCTCCGTAGATCCTGAGGAGCTTCACGCCGAGCTTGTCCAGGGAGTTTTCTATGGTGTTGTACACGTAGGAACCCGGTGAAAGCTGTTTCTGCATGCCCTCGCCGGTCTGGGCCAGGTAGGGCAGGGAACCGATTTCGAGCATGACGTCAAACTGGCTCGGCAGGAAGATGAGCCCCATCTCGATGGTCCCGCGACGGATCTCTTCGAAGACCTGCGTGTAGTCACCCAGCTGGTTTGCAGGGAAAATGTCGAGCTCGATCCGGCCGTCGGTCTTCTTTTCGATCTCTTCCTTAATAGTGTATAGTGATTTTGTTCCACGGTATTCCGGGGCCGAGATCCCTGCGACCTTCAGTTTCACTGTGTCAGCGGCGGAACTGGAGGTTGCGGTCCCGGTTACGAT
>CAZERC010000041.1:8979-11069 GCA_964515395.1 uncultured Synergistaceae bacterium
CCTTCAGTTTCACTGTGTCAGCGGCGGAACTGGAGGTTGCGGTCCCGGTTACGATGGCCGTGCTGAGAACGAAAATGGCCAGAAGAACCCATAACAGTCGTTTCTGTTTCATGAATTCCCATCTCCTTTCGGATCATTTTTACCAAATGCAAGGTGCACAATCCCTTTTTGCATGAACCCCTCCCTTCGCTTTCCCTTGTCATGTCCTTTTTGTCCATACTCGGGGAAGCTAGTGCCTGAATTTGAGTTTGTCCGATATTTCTTCCGCCCCGTCTTTGAGAGCCTGTATCCACATGTGGACCCTTTGGGGCTTTGCTTCGGTTTTTGGTGCCGTCAGGGCCAGGCTGCACCAGACTACCCCGTTTCTGTCGAAAATGGGTACACCTACCGAGAGGACTCCGATACTGAAGACCTCGTCTTCGATCACATGTCCCTGTTGCCGGATCTTGCTGTATTCCTGCAAAAGTTGTTCTCTTTCCGTGATAGTGTGGGGCGTCCTTTTTATGAGAGGCGTCTTTTCGAGGATTTGACGGATTTTTCGTGGATCCTGAAAGGCGGCGAGTACCATGGCTGAAGCGCCGGCGTTGATGGGGATGCTCTTGCCGATAAAATCGACAGCATCGTAGATTTTCCCGGGACGGGTGCATTTGTATGCCGCAAAGGCCCGTTCCCCCTCCCAGATGGAAACCGTCATGGACTGGTTGGTGCTTTCCATAATGGCCTCAATGACAGGGCGGGCGATGTCGCCGATCCCCTTGTACTGGCTGTAGACGTTTCCGAGACGCAGGACCACTGGGCCAAGATGATAGGTTTTGGTCGCCCCATCCTGCATGATGAAGCCTTGTTTCCGAAGCGATTCGAGCAGTTTGTAGGTGCCGCTTTTCCCCATGCCGGCTTCTTCTGCGAGCTCCTTGAGTCCCATTTCATAAGGAGGGTCTCCGAGACGTTTCAAAAGGACCAGGGCCTTTTCGGCACTTTTCAGGAAAATCACCTCGCATATTTCCGTATAAGAAATAATATTTCCCACTATAAAGTCCACTTTAGTATAATTCCTGGGCAGAGAGTTGTCAAAATATTTCTCAAATATATCTCGTTCCAATGTCTGAGACCTTGGCCCGCCAATACTTGACCGCAATCATCGGGGATTTCATACTTGATTGGATATGCTCCAACCATGAAAGAGATTCCTGGGAGGGAAAACGATGGACATCAAGACCTTCGCCGTAGAGGAATGGATGAATACTCACGAAATGGAAGCGGTCCACAACATCGCCGAAACCTGTGTGGATTCGCTGACGGTGGAAGAACTGCTGGAACTGTCCGGCGAAAAGGAAAGGCTACTTGAAAAAATCCTGTCCACGCGGCTGACCTACGGTTTTATCCCCGGGACACCACGGCTTCGGGAATTGCTGGCAGGGCTGTACGAAAATGCGGGAAAGGACAATGTCCTCGTCACAAGCGGGGGCATATCGGCGAATTTCCTGGCCCTGTATACCCTGGTTCGACCCGGAGACAAGGTGGTCTGCGTCGCACCGACGTATCAGCAGCTTTACAGCGTCCCCGAATCTTTCGGTGCCGATGTAAGGCTCCTGCAGCTGCGCCCTGAAAAGGGGTTCCTGCCCGACCCCGAGGAACTGGAATGTCTTGCCGCAGACGGACTTGACCTGGTTGTCCTCAATAACCCGAACAATCCCACGGGGGCCCTAATGGATGAAAGGCATCTGAAGGAGATCGTCGGCATCGCTGAAAAGCACGACGCATGGGTCCTGTGCGATGAAGCCTACCGTGGGCTCGAGCACAAAATCGGGTCGCGCGTTCCTTCGGTGGTTGACCTTTATGAAAAGGCTGTGGCCACGGGAAGCATGTCCAAGGTCTTTTCCCTGGCAGGGCTCAGGCTCGGCTGGGTTTGCGGGCCGGAAGGATTTATCGTCGACTGCTTTCATCACCGCGACTACACCACGATCAGCTGCGGGCGCATAGACGAAATCCTGGCAGTGACGGCTTTGGAGAACAAGGAAAAACTTCTCGACAGGAACCGGACAATTGTGACTGAGAGCGTCGCCATCGTTGACGAATGGGTAAAAAGCGAA
>CAZERC010000042.1:0-10684 GCA_964515395.1 uncultured Synergistaceae bacterium
TATGTCAGCCTTGAGGTCTACAAGGGTTTGGGCTTTGTGGCCGTGACGTCGGTCCTCCTCTACCTGGGCATGAAGCGCCAGTTCGGCCGCATGCAACAGATGCACAATGAGAGGCTGGCCGAGGTTGACCGGCGCGAGAATATCCTCCATCGCCTGGAACATTACCTCGAGGTGAGCCCGACGGTGACGTGGGCCGGAAAGCTCGAAGACGGGAAAAACCGGCCCGTCTGGGTGAGCGAGAACATCCAGCACCTTTTCGGCTACTCGCCGTCAGAGATACTGGAGCCGGACCGGCTGGAAAAGATAGTTCCTCCGGAGGATTTCAAAAACATTCAGGAGAATCTTTCGAAGCTGCGGGAAAAGGGTCAGCTCAGCCAGGAATTCAGGTTAATCAAAAAGGACGGAACCACGATCTGGGTGCGGGAAGATATCAGGGCAGCGGGTAGCAAAAACCATCCTGAAGATATCGTCGGAACCTGGACGGACATCACCAGGGAAAAGGAAGCGAAACTGGGGCTTGCCGAAAGCGAGGAACGCTACCGGAGCCTCTTTGAACATGCCCCGAACGCCATCTTCATCAACATCGACAACAGGATCGCCCTGGCAAACAGGGCCTGTGTGCGGCTTTTCGGAACGGAGTCGATGGAGGACCTCCTGGGGCGCTCCATTTTCGAATTGTTCCATCCCGATTTCCACGACCTGATCAAAGAACGCATGGAACTCGCAAGAAATACGAGAGATGCCATGTCCTCTGTCGAAGAAAAGATTCTTCGCTTTGACGGAACAACAGTGGATGTGGAGGTTTCCACGGCCCCGTTCCAATACGACGGCAGGCAAGGAATCCACGTTATCGTTCACGACATCACCCACCGCAAGGAATCGGAACGCAAGCTCAGGGAACTGAACGCCGAACTGGAACAGCGCGTGGCCGACCGGACAGCCGAACTCGAAACCCGCAACCGTGAGCTGGAAACGTTCACCTACTCCGTCTCCCATGACCTGAAGGCCCCGTTGCGCGGTATCGACGGATACAGCCGTTTGCTTCTGGAAGATCACTACGAACATCTCGACGAAGAAGGGCGCCGGTTTTTGGGAATCATTCGCGGAGCGGCCCTCCGGATGAGCCGCCTCATCGACGACCTGCTGGATTATTCCCGCATGGAGCGACGACCCCTGAAGACAGGGTCGGTGAACCTCCGGAAACTGATCGATTCGACCCTCCGCGAACGGGGGGAAGAGATCTCCAAAAAGGGGATCGACGTCAAGATCAGTCTTCCCTTCGATACCGTCAAGGCCGACGGGGACGGGATCACCCTGGCCCTGCGCAATTTCCTGGAAAACGCGATAAAGTTCAGCGATCCGTCGCGGGGTCCCGAAATCGAGATCGGCGGGAGCGAAGACGACAGCTCCTGGGTCATCTGGGTCCGGGACAATGGCATCGGCTTCGACATGTCCTTTCACGACAGAATCTTCGGTATCTTCCAGAGGCTTCACCGATCGGAGGATTACGAGGGCACCGGCGTCGGGCTGGCCATCGTGAAAAAGGCGGTGGAGCGCATGGGGGGCCGGACCTGGGCGGAAAGCATCCCCGGCGAAGGCTCGACATTTTACATGGAGCTTCCGAAATGAGCGGAAAACACCTTGGACCGATTTTACTGATCGAGGACAACCCGCTGGATGTAGACCTCACCCAGAGGGCCTTCGGCAAAAGCCGGCTGGCGAACCCTGTCGAGGTGGCCCGGGACGGCGCAGAGGCCATCGCCTTGCTCGACCGGTGGGAAGCGGGCGAAAAGGCGCCCGTCGTGATCCTTCTCGACCTGAAGCTGCCGAAGATCGGCGGCCTGGAGGTGCTCAGGCAATACAAGACACGGGAAGTGTCAAAAAAGATCCCCCTGGTGGTTCTCACAACTTCCGAAGAAGAGCGCGATATCCACAGGGCTTACGACCTCGGAGCCAATTCCTATATCGTTAAACCTGTGGCCTTCGAAAAATTTCTGGAAGTGACCCGTCAAATCGAGATATACTGGCTGGTACTGAACAGGCCGCCGGAATGAAGTTTCGCAAAAGGCAGGAGGACGTTTCATGAAGGTACTGTATGTGGAAGACGACACCAACGACGCCGACCTTGTCAAACGCGAACTGGCCAGGAAGGCACCACATATAGACATCGAGAATGTCCAGTCCATGGCAGAAGCGCGCCGCCACCTTCTTGAAAAGGGACACTACGATCTGGTTCTTGCGGATCTGCACCTGCCCGATGGAACCGGTCTGGATCTTCTGAGAGAGATCCGTACCCGGGAAATTCCCGTTGCGGTGGTGATTTTGACAGGCCACGGCGACGAGGAGACCGTCGTTTCCGTCATCAAGGCCGGTGCCGACGATTATCTGCCCAAGCGGCTCGGCTTTACAGATTTTCTCCCGCAAACCCTCGAAGACGCGTTCAACAGGTTTGACATGGACCGTGCCCTCCGGGCACGTCCGTTGCGCGTGCTGTACGTGGAACACGACACGGCGGACATCGACCTGACCAGAAGGCACTTCAAAAGCTTCGCCCGCCACATTGAACTCGATATCGCCGCCAGCGGCGAGGAGGCACTCGAAAAACTGCCTGATTCCCCTGAAGTGCCCTGCCCGTGGGATGTGTTCCTCCTCGACTACCGTCTTCCCGGGGAAAACGCCTTCGACATACTCAAGACCGTCCGGACCGGGCGCAAGCTGGACATTCCCGTCGTCCTCGTCACCGGTCAGGGTGACGAAGATATCGCGGCACAGGTCCTTCGGGTTGGCGCCGCGGATTACATCGTCAAGAACTCAAACTATCTTTACAGGCTCCCGGCGCTCATCGAGAGCGCCTACAACAGCGCCAGGGCCGAAAGGGACAAGGTGGCCCTCCGGCAAAGCGAGAAACGGTACAAGAACCTCTTCGAGGGAATGCTGCTTTCTTTGGGCAAACTCACCGAGGTCCGGGACCCCTACACGTCGGGGCACCAGCAGCGCGTCGCGGACCTCGCCGTGGCGATTGCGCAAAGAATGGGCCTCGACCCTGACCGGATCGAGGGCATCCATGCCGCAGGCATCCTGCACGACATCGGGAAGCTCACCATCCCGGCGGAGATCCTCACGAAACCGGCCAAGCTCAGTGAACTCGAGTACAGCCTGGTCAAGGTCCATCCACAGACCGGGTACGACATCCTCAAGGGAATCGAGTTCCCCTGGCCGCTTCCGGAGATGGTGCTCCAGCACCACGAACGGCTCGACGGTTCGGGATATCCCCATGGGCTGTCCGGAGAGGACATCATGCTGGAAGCAAGAATATTGGCGGTGGCCGACGTGGTGGAGGCCATGTCGTCATTCCGCCCGTACCGTGCCGCCCTCGGCATGGATGACGCCCTCGCCGAAATCCGGCAGGGAGCGGGAACCCTGTATGATGAACGGATCGTGGCGGCATGCATCGAAGTGATAGAAGGCGGCTTCGACCTGGATGCAACAGAAATTTGACCTTCCCCGACTCTAACAGTACAATGCTCTGGAACCGACAAGAGGTGTTGGATATGCAGAAGTGGATGAATATTCTCTGTTGTTGCGGGTGGAAGAATCACTGACATCCGCCGCGGCCGCTCAAAGGCTGCGGGGGCAAAGCCCGCGCATGCCTGAAAGCAGGCAAAGGAAACAGAGATTTCGAAAAAGTCAAAACCGACGGGCTTTCCCAGGAGGAGAGCCCGTTTTTTTGTGTTTTTTGGCTATGACAAGACGATGTAAGGGGGGTGATCGCTGTGGAAGGCGAGTGTGGATGTTGTCGCCCGGAAAGGCTTGTGAAAGCTGAGTCAGGCACTACCGACATTGAAAATAATTTTCAGGGGAGAGATGAATCATGGGTGTGTTTAAAAAAATACGTCGCGACTTCACAGCGGTCAAAACGAAGGACCCCGCCTATCCCGGGGGGTTGAGAGGAGCCCTGGAGATTCTCCTGTGCTATCCGGGGTTCCACGCCCTGGTGGCGCACCGCTTCCTCCACTTTCTTCACAGCGGATTGAAAATTCCCGTGCTTCCGAAGTTCCTGGGATATCTCGTCCGGCTTTTGACCGGAATCGAAATCCACCCGGGCGCCCGGATCGGGTCAGGCGTATTGATCGATCACGGAATGGGCGTCGTCATCGGGTCAACGGCGGTGATCGAAGACGACGTCACCCTCTACCACGGGGTGACCCTCGGCGCGAAAGGCAGCGAAAGGGAAGGCAAGAGACACCCGACGGTCAAAAAGGGCGCCTTCATAGGCAGCGGGGCGAAGATACTGGGGAATGTCACCGTCGGAGCCCATTCGAAGGTCGGAGCCGGAAGCGTGGTGGTCAGGGACGTCCCGTCCGGCACGACGGTGGTCGGCATCCCGGCGAGGGTCGTCAAACCTCGCAACACCGCCGATGACCACATGACCGACGTTGCCGGGGGAATTGCCCCTGAGGCTGCCCTCGCAGAAAGGCTTGAGAAATTGCAGGAGGAACTGGATACCCTCAGGCGGCAGCTGCTTGTCGGTACGCTGCCGAGTCGTAAAAGGGAGGCCGTGTAAATGTTGAAAATGGATACACTTCCCCTCAGGAGTCTCATCGGAGGAACTCCGGTCTACGAATTCAGGCCCCATGCAGAGGGGGCATCCGTTCTGGTCAAGCTGGAAGGCTCCAGCATCGGAGGGTCTGTCAAGGACAGGGCGGCGTGGGGTATGCTCCGTCTTGCGGAAAAGGAGGGCAGGCTCTCCGGGCAAACGACCATAGTAGAACCGACATCGGGAAATACCGGGATCTCTCTGGCCATGCTGGGAGCCACCCTGGGCATGCATGTGATCTTGACCATGCCTGCCTCGATGTCGGCGGAACGAAAAAAAATCCTGCAGGCCTACGGCGCCCGGATCGTCTTGACCGATGCAAAAGAAGGCATGGTCGGTGCAGTGAAAGCCGCACGGTCCATATCCGAAGAAACACCGGGCTCGTACATGCCGGACCAGTTTTCGAACCCCGGGAACCCCTGGGCCCATGCCGTAACGACAGGCCCGGAGCTGCTGCAGGATCTCCGGGGCCGTGAACCCTTCGCCTTTATAGCCGGGGTCGGAACGGGAGGGACCCTTTCCGGAACGGCAAAAACGCTAAAGTCCGTCTTCCCTGCAGTCTCGGTAATCGGCCTGGAACCTTCCAAAAGCCCGGTCCTTTCGGGAGGACAGCCCGGTATACACGGAATCCAGGGTATCGGTGCGGGTTTTGTCCCCGACAACCTGAACAGGCAGGTGGTGGACAGAATCATGACCGTCGAAGATGAAGCGGCCTTCGATACGGCACGCCGGCTGGCCAAAAGGCATGGACTCTTTTGCGGCATTTCGACGGGGGCAAACGTCTGGGGTGCCATCGAGATGGCCCGCCACGCCCCCCGGGACGGGGTCATCCTGACGGTAGCCTGCGACAGGGGAGACAAGTACCTGAGCACGGCCCTGTTTTCTTAAGGGCGTTACAGCATCAGGTACCTGAAGTAGACGTAGATCGTGGAGACGGCCAGAGTTGCCGTCATGACCGTCATGCCCCTGACCAAAAATTTCCTGAAATTGATCTTGACTCCTGATTTGCCTGCGATGCCTGCCATGACGAGGTTCGCCGAGGCTCCCACGAGGGTTCCGTTGCCGCCGAGGCAGGCCCCCAGGGCCAGCGACCACCAGAGCGGCGTTGCATCGAATCCGCCGATCTGTGCCACTTCACGTACGAGGGGGATGACGGCCGCTGTGTAGGGGACGTTGTCGATGACCGCCGAGATGCCTCCCGACGCCCAGATCAAAAGCATGGAGAGGATCCTGAAGTGGTCCCCCACGACGGCGAACATGTTTTGAGCAAGCATATGGATGACTCCCAGGTGCTCGAGAGTACCCACCAGCATGAAGAGGGTGGAAAAGAAAAGAATCGTGACCCAGTCCACGTGATGAAGGACATCCTCCACATCCACGGGACAGACGATGAGCCCCAGCGTCGCGCCGGCGAGTGCTACCGTGGCGGCCTCAAGGTGGAGCCTCCCGTGCAGGAGGAAGCCCGCGAGCACCAGGGCCAGGACAAAAAGCACCCTGATCGTCAACGACTTGTCGGCCGGTTTCCTGGGTTCCCTGAAGCTCCACTCCCCTTCAGGGGCCCCGCGCAGTTTCTTCCCGTACCAGATGTAAAGAAGGACAAAGAGGACGGCCAAAGAAAGGATGACAGGCGGTCCGAGGTTGATGAGGAACTCGTTGAAGGTGAAGCCTGCCGCCGAGCCGATCAGCAGGTTCGGGGGGTCGCCGATGAGCGTAGCCGTTCCACCTATGTTGGAGGCAAAGATCTCGGCATAGAGAAAGGGCATGGGGCTTATTTCAAGGACATCGGCCACGGCCATGGCGATGGGACCGATCAGGAGAATGGTGGTGACGTTGTCGATGAAGGCTGAGGCCGCCGCCGTCAGGCCGGACAGAAAGAGCAGAAGTACCCAGGCGTTGCCCTTGCTGTACCTGACCGCTTCAGAGGCGACGTATTCTATGAGTCCCGTTTTCATCACAATCCCGACGAGAATCATCATTCCCAGAAGAAGCCCTATGGTGTTGAAATCGATGTATGTGAAGATCTCCTCCTGCCGGATGACGTGAAAGAGCAGGACGAGGGAAAACCCCAGAAAAACCGCCTTCAGACGGTGCATTCGTTCCGTGATGATAAAGCCGTAGGTAAGGACGAAGATTCCGACGCCCAGCCACTGAGCTGTAGTCATATATATTCATCTCCAACTGCGGATGTCGACGACGAAAACAGATACTACTCCTTTTCCGGAATTTTGCAAGGCGGGGAAGACGCGGCGCTGCCGGTTTCGGCACGCCGCGTGCTTGTGTCGGGTCAGGCAGGAAGATGGGCCTTGATGTTGCCCAGGTGCTCCTCGATTTTCGACTGGAGCTTTTCGGTGTTCTTTTCGATGGCGTCGGCGCTGTTACGGATAGTAGTGACTTTGGTAAGGATGTCCGAAGCGTACCGGAGCGCGCCCATGATGTTTTCGATCTCGCTGCGAATGTAGTCGGTGTCCACGGCCTGTTCCTCCTCTTCGCGCACCCTGGAGACAATCAGGGTCCTGGCGATGCGGTAGGCGGCGTCGAAGAATAGGAGCGGCTTCCCCTTTGCCAGCTGCTCCTCGTCGACGGTGACGATAAAGTCATTCCCGTATCGGTAAAAATCATTCACTTCGGCTGGTTCCATGCCCTTGGCGAACGCGAAGATGCCGATTTCGGCACCGCGGTTTTTCTTGGCCCTGTCGAGCTCCTCCAGGGTCTTTTTGAGGGTGTAGCCCGAGGCCTTCTTGGCCTCGAAGACCACGGCCTTTCCCGGCGCGCGGGTGGTCTCCCCCAGGCGCACCACGTAGTCACCGACCTTTTCGTAGGCCACAAGCCCCTTTGCCCCGGACGTGTTCTCCGATTCATCTTCAAGGTTCCTGGCGACAGCGGCGAGGTGGTCATAGAGTGCCGTCTCGAAATCGCGGCCCTTGGCGGTTCCCCGTTCGGCCTCTTCGAGGCGTCCCTTTTCCTTCTCGAGAAGGCTCCTGATCTCGGCGTAATTTTCCGACGTGGACTTCTGGAGCTTTTCGATCTCCTCCCTGAGGGAACGCTTGAGGCGGCTCAGGGCGCTGGTCTCGTCGTCCAGCGAGAATGATTCAAGAATGCGTCCGGATCCCTCCCGGAGGATTTCCTCCACCGTCTTTTCGATACGGCTTTGGAGTCCTTCCCTGTTGGAGGGGTCGATTTGCCGCCCCAGGTAGCTGTTAGGGCCGACCTTTCCGTCGAGGATGTCGCAAAGCCGGCCTTTTTCGGAGTTGAAATAGGTTTCGAGGATCCTCGAAACACTGCCGTTTTCCCCGAAATGCCGCTCGATGCACAGGGGGACCGATCCGCCCTCGGCGCGAAAGTACTGTTCCAGCTGCTGTTTCAGGTCCTCCCTGAAGGTGGTGATCTTCTCGTCCATTTCCCGTTCGACCTGGCGGAATTTCTCTTCCACCACGCGCGTATCCAGCGAAGGCGATGCCGACTGGATGGCAATGACCCCCACCTTGAGGGCGTCGAGGGCCTTCCGGGGGCGCTCTTCCCCTGCAAATTGCTGGAGATATTCGGAAACGATGGTATCCGTCACTTCCAGAGTCAGGGTTATTTTTCCCTTCGATGCTTCCTGTTCCATTCCGTTCATTCATGCACCTCCGGAGAAAGCGAATTTCCTGTTCCAGTATATCAATAGAGGGGTTCCAGGCCACCAGCGGCGGTGCCTTTCCAGAGGCAGCACGCCGACCTGGGCAAAGGGCGGTTCCGCCAGGGCCGCGATGAGCCCGGACAGGTCGAGGTCAAACCCCTGTTTCCACCGGTCTTCGAGACCATGGAGATGAGGATGTGCTCCCTGCTCGTGAGGGAGTCGCCGGCTATTCCCAAAATGTGCCCGGTCCTTCCACTGGAAGCGTCGCGGCACCACCTTTTTCATTGACAGACAAGGGAACCGGTTAAAGTATACGCCAGGAAGGCATATCAGGCAGCAAAAACTTCAGTCCCTTAAAAAAAGCGGCCCTTTCGGGCCGCCTGGGAAGATTCCGCATCTTTTGACAAAAAGCGTTCCTGCCTGATCAGCTGGATTGGTCCTCCAGGGAGAGCTCTTCCCGGGGCTTTTTCATCTGCCCTCCGTAACGTTCCAGAAGGGGCAATCCCGTTTCTTCAACGAAATCCTTCAGACATTCCGCCGCAACAAAGGCCGAGCCGTCTTTCCACTTCACCCATACCCATTCTTCCGGAATATCCGCCGGGACTTTATCGGTAAGAATCCAACCCCGCTCTTTTGCTTCCTCCGGAAGGGGAGGGCCCTTTTCCTCAGGCAGTGAAACCCGCGCATCGGGCCAGTACCCGTCGTCCCCCCAGAGATTGGACCGGTTATAGAAACTGACGCCGACTTGCCGGTAGGAAAGTCCGGTAAAGACGTCGGGCAGGGTGTACCCTTCGATTTCCAGGTGACCGTGCCTGGCTTCGGACCGCGAACCCTTTGCCGAGTAAGTCACCCAGTGAAACATGCCTTCACAGAGCTCTGCCGGCTCCTCTTCCCCCTCTTCGTCGCCCGGCTTTCCGGGAAGAGAGAGTTTCCCCTCCTGAATGGTCTTCTCGAGCTCCTGCTCGAGAGCACTGAAATCGTCGCCGGAAACGGCCGAATCACCCGAAGCCTCAGAAGCCCAGGCACTTGCCGCAAATACCGAGACAATACACAGAACAGTCGCCACAAACAGCAGAACTCCCGATTTCATTGGCTGTCACTCCCCCTGTTGGATCAGGCCGTCAAGCTGGTTCGCCATCCTGGGGTTGAGTCCCTCCAGGATTTCCTTCTGTTTTTCCGCAGTTTGCCTGTCCCCGGAAAGGAGCGCGGCAACTCCGAGTCCGTAACGCGCATCGGCAAAATCGGGGGCAAGCTTTACAGATTCCTCAAAGGCATCGATGGCCTCTGCAAATCTGTCCAATCCAACCAGTGCGAAACCGAGGCTGTTATACGCCTGGGGTGACGCCGGGTTGATACCCACAGCAGTCTGCGCCGCTTCCAGACCTTCTTCATAATTCGACATGGATACATGCACCTGGGCAAGATTGTTCCAGGCCGCAAAGGATTGGGGATCGAGTTCTACAGCGCGTTTGAGAGAAGTTACGGCTTCCGGGTAGTTCCTGTTCCTGATCAGTGCGGTCCCAAGTTGAAGGTGCCCGCTCGGGTTGTCAGGGTTTTCGCTGACATATTCGCGAAATGATTCGATTTCCTTCTCACGATTTCCGAGCAGTCCCCATGCAAGGCCCAGGTGGAAAAGGGCTTCATGCATTTCGGGATCCAGGGCGAGGGCTTTTTCGTAGGCATTGACTGCCTGTTCGTAACTGCCCATCAACGCAAGGGACCGTCCTTCCAGGTAATGAACCTGGGCCGAATCAGGGTTTTTCTCCTTGACCTCCCTGAAGATGCCCAGGGCCTCTTCGGGTTTTTCCCTTGCCAGAAGGACGTTTCCCAGGTTGATCTTTGCCAGGTTGTATTCGGGATCAACGGAGAGGGCCTCCCTGAACATCTCCTCCGCCTTCTCCATATTGCCCGTTTTCCACAAGGCGTTGCCCAGATTATTGTACCCGCCCGGGAAGTCGGGTTTGAGGCGGATTACGTTTTCATAATGGGGGATGGACTCCTCGACCCTGCCAAGGTTTTCGAGCACCACTCCGATGTTGAAATGAATTCCCGCCTGTTCAGGGCGAAGTTCAAGGGCCTGTTCCAAAAGCTCCAGCGCCTGCTCGTACTCCCCCGCCTTTGCCTTTTTCACACCCTCCTGAATGAGGGGTACCGGGTCTTGTTCCTGATCCTGATCCTGCTCTTGTGCCTGTGCCTCCACGGCTGCCTCTGATGGCTGGAGGTCTGCGAATCCGCCCATCATCAGGGAAAACACAAGAAAAAGACCGATCACGTACCATGAAGCCGAAAATCCCTTTTCTCTCAAATGAAGCAGCCCCTTTCAGCGCCTGCAGAGCCTTTCCGACACGGCAAATTCCCTTTTTCAGTGATCATACCGGAAGATCCAAATTCCCGCCTCCGGCAAATGGCGTAAAGCTCCGAACATCCACCGGGGACACCGGACAGGAGGGATCATCCCGTTGACTCGGACT
>CAZERC010000043.1:0-10646 GCA_964515395.1 uncultured Synergistaceae bacterium
CCCGTGTTCCTTGTGATCAACAAGATAGATCTTGTCGATACCCCCCTTGAGGCCGCCAAAAGGATAAGGGGCATTTATGACGGGGTTATCGACATCTGCGATGAAGCCCGTCTCAGCGCCGGCAAAAACATCGGAATCGATGAATTCGCCGGGAGGCTCGTTGAAAGAATGTCTCCCGGGCCTCCCCTGTACCCGGAGGATATGGCCGGTGACTTTTCGGAACGTTTTCTTGCCGGGGAAATCATCAGGGAAAAAGTTCTCGAACAGACCGAACAGGAGGTTCCCCACTCCGTCGCTGTGGTTGTCGAGGAGTTCAAGAGTCCTGATGAATATCCCGACCGCAATACGCTGCTGATACGCGCCGAAATCTACGTGGAGCGCCCGGGCCAGAAGGGTATCCTGATCGGCAGGGGCGGATCGAAGCTCAAGGCCATAGGCAGGGCGGCGAGGATCGACATCGAAGCCCAGTTCGGTCACAAGGTCTTTCTGGATCTGTGGGTAAAGGTGCGTCCGCACTGGAGAGAAAACGAATCCGATCTCAGGCGGATGGGCCTCCTCCAGGCATAGGTGAAAGGAAATGGAGGGCAAAAGAAGACAAGGGCTGATCAAGGAACGCGGCGTGGTCCTCCGGCGCGTGGATACACCAGAGGGGAACAGGAGGGTGTACCTGTTCCTGGCCCGTTACGGTCCGGTTTGGGCTTCAGCACCGGGTGCCGCAAGGGGGAAAGCCCGGTTCGGCGGCTCAACGGAGCCGATGGTTTGGGGTATCATGCACTTGTACCGGGGCCCGAACCGTTTCTATCTCCGGGATGTGGATGTCAGAAAGGACTTCTGGTCCCTCAGGAACCAGCCCCGGGAAATGCGCAGGGCGATAGAATGGATCCGGACCGTTTCGACGACCCTTTTGCCCATGCATCCCTGTGATGAATTGTTGCCTCTGTTGTATTGGTCCCTTTGTTCTCTAGAAGACGAATCCGTTCCCGGAGTCATGGTGGAGTGGCGGTTTTTCTGGAGGTGGCTCAGACTTTGGGGACTCGCACCGGATCTTCGGTGTTGCGGCGATTGCGGGGTCAGGGATTCAAAGAAATGGGTCCTTTCGGAAGAAGGGCTGTTCTGCGGGGAGTGCGCTTCGTCCAGATCGGGAGTGAGGCTCGGCCGGGAAGGTGCGGGGATGCTTCTGAAGGCTGCGGCGCTCTCGCGAAAGGCTTTTCTCGAATGGGCGAAGCACGCCGATATTGATGAAAGGACCTGGAATCTTTGCAATGAACGGGTCAAAAAGGGTATCCTGTCCGGGACATGACGTAACCGGCGCCAGGCCGTGTTGTTTAAAAGGGAGGGAGTTCATTGAACTTTCAGGACATCATTATTCGTCTCGAGAAATTCTGGGCCGAACAGAAATGCATCATCCAGCAGCCTTACGACATCGAAGTGGGAGCCGGAACCATGAACCCGGCGACGACCCTCCGCGTATTGGGGCCCGAACCCTGGAGGGTGGCCTACGTGGAACCTTCGAGACGCCCCACCGACGGCCGGTACGGGGAAAACCCGAACCGGCTCCAGCACTACTACCAGTACCAGGTCATCATCCAGCCGTCGCCTGACGATATCCAGGACATTTACCTGGAGAGTCTCAAGGCCCTTGGCATCGAACCGGAAGAGCATGACATCCGTTTCGTGGAGGATGACTGGGAATCTCCCACAATCGGTGCCTGGGGGCTTGGCTGGGAAGTCTGGCTCGACGGCATGGAGATCACCCAGTTTACATACTTTCAGCAGGTTGGCGGGATCGACATGGATCCCGTACCTGTGGAGCTGACCTACGGGATTGAGCGAATCGCCATGTTCGTCCAGAAGGTTGACAACGTCTACGACCTTTCCTGGGTGGGTGACGTCGCTTACGGTGATGTGCACCACAGGGGTGAAGTGGAGTTTTCCACCTACAACTTCGAGGTGGCGGACACCGAAATGCTTTTCGACCTTTTTTCGAAATATGAGGCCGAAGCGCAGCGTTGCGTCGAGGCGGGACTTGTCCTCCCTGCCTACGATTACGTCCTGAAGTGCTCCCATACCTTCAACCTGCTGGATGCGCGCAACGCCATCAGCGTGACGGAAAGAACGGGCTATATCTCAAGGGTTCGCAACATCGCGGGAAAATGTTGCGCCGCCTACTGCGAACAAAGAAAAACCATGGGGTATCCGCTTATGGGCAAATTCCATGAAAAGACGGGGAGGCAGGCCCGATGACGACACGGGATTATCTTCTGGAAATCGGAACGGAGGAGATACCTTCCGGGTTCGTCTCCTGGGCTGTGGGAGAGATACTCAAGATTGCGAAAGCCGAATTCGAGGCCCGGAGGCTGCACTACGAATCCATAAAAAGTTTCGCGACGCCGAGGCGACTCGTTCTCTGCGTCAGGGATCTGGAAGAAAAACAGGATGACCTGACGGAGGAGCTCAAGGGGCCGACCTGGCAGCAGGCCTTCGATGTCAATGACCGCCCCACGAAGGCCGCGAAGGGGTTCGCGAAGAGCAAGAATGTCTCCGTCGACGACCTGGAGAAAAGGAACGTGGGAGGAACGGACTTCGCCGTGGCCGTCCTGAAAAAGGAAGGGGCCTTCACCGTGGATGTGCTGAAGGATCTCGCCCCTGCCATGATCAGGCGACTCGTTTTTCCGAAGAACATGTACTGGGACGACACCTTCGTTCGTTTCGCCAGGCCGATACGCTGGATCCTCTCCCTCTTTGGAAGCGAAGTGGTGCCTTTTACGTACGGATCCCTGGATGCCGGGAGGGTGACCAGGGGACACCGTTTCATGGGTTCGAAAAGGATAGAGGTCAAAAACACCGACGAATATTTCGGAAAGCTTTTCGACAACTCCGTCATCATTGATCCGGAAAAAAGACGGGAGAAGATGCTCGCCGGAATCTCCGTCATCGAAAAGGATATCGCCGCAAAGGCGCAGCGCGACGAAGACCTTGTGGAAGAGAACCTCTATCTCGTGGAATACCCCGTCCCCTTCGCCGGACAGTTCGACGAATCCTTTCTGGAGATGCCCGAGGAAGTCCTGACGACCACCATGAAACATCACCAGCGCTATTTCCCGGTGCGTGACGAACAGGGTGCCCTCAAGCCGTACTTTATCGGCATCAGCAACAACAGGGCGACGAACATGGCCGTCGTCAGGGAAGGGAACGAGCGGGTGCTCAGGGCGCGCCTCACGGACGCTGCCTTTTTCTGGAAGGAAGATCTCCAGATCCCGCTGCACAAGCGGGTGGAAAAACTGAAGACCATCGTTCATCATGAACAGCTTGGTTCGGTGTACGACAGGACCATGAACATTCAGGCCATTGCAGGCGCCCTTTGCGATCAAAATGGATGGAACGACCTGCGGCCTCTTGCCGAGCGGGCCGCCTACCTTTCAAAAGCCGACCAGGCTACGGCAATGGTCTACGAGTTTGCCGAACTCCGCGGTGTCATGGGACGGGAGTATGCCAGGCGAAGTGGTGAAGACGAAAGGGTGGCCCTCGCCATTTACGAGCAGTACCTCCCAGCCTTTGCCGGGGACGTGACGCCCTCCGATAAGGTCGGTGCCGTCCTCGGGATCGCGGACAGGCTGGATACCATAGTCGGGGGCTTCAAGGCGGAACTGCAGCCTACGGGGTCGCAGGATCCCTATGGACTCAGGAGGGCGGCGAGAACGGTCAACGAAATCATCTGGGCCCTCGATATGGATCTTGACCTGGAAGAAGGGGCACGCGCAGCGGCGGAGGTCTACGGCCTCGAAAATTCCGGACTGGCGGGCATCCTGGATTTTCTTCGGCAACGGCTGCAGCACCAGGTTCGTGAAAAGGGATATCCTCATGACCTGACCTCCCTGGCCCTCTCGGTGACCTGGCAGCGTCCTCTGCAGGTCCTTCGATTCCTCGGCAGTTTCGCTTCCGTGCGGGATGCCGGGTGGTTCAAGGGTCTTGTGACGGCGGCGGTTCGGGTGAAGAACATCCTTGCCAAGGCGAAAGAGACCCCGGGTGAACCCGATGAAGACCTTTTTACCGAAGATGCCGAAAGGAATCTCTGGCAAGCTGTCGAAGAGATCAGGGAACCGGCGACAAAAGCCGTAAGGGAGAGCGACTGGGAGGAGCTTACGCGCCTTCTTGCCCGACTGGAACCCCCGGTAACGGCCTTTTTTGATGATGTGCTCGTCATGACCGACGACGAGAAACTCAGGCATAATCGCCTTTCGCTTTTGCAGGAGACGGGAAACCTTTTCGCGGCGGTCGGCGATCTGGGGCTTCTGAAAGGATAGGTTTCCCCGGGCTTCGGGAGAGATCACCACACAGGACAGGAGGAACCCCGATGGAGATGACGATCTACGTGGTGTCGGATTTCACCGGTGAAACGGCTGAACATGTCGCGAGAGCGGCCTTCAGCCAGTTTGCCTCGGACAGCATCCACCTGCAGCGCTTCCGGTACATCAACAACAGGGAACGCGCCCGGGAGGTGCTTGAGCAGGCCGTCGAAGACGAGGCCCTCATTATCTGCACCCTCGTTGACCATGATCTGCGCCGCTGGTTCGTCGACAAGGCGAAGACCCAGGGCACGGAGACGGTGGACATACTTGGTCCGATCCTTGATATACTTGAAACCAGGATGGGGCATCCACCCCTTGAAACACCGGGACTGCTCCGGCGGATGGACGAGGAATATTTCCGCAGGGTCAAGGCCATAGAGTTCGCCATCAAGTGTGATGACGGACGCTGTCCCGAGGAGCTTGCGACGGCTGACGTGGTGATTATCGGCGTTTCGAGGACAAGCAAGACGCCGCTGTCCATGTATCTGGCCCACAGGGGCTTCATGGTCGCCAATGTCCCGCTCATTCCCGAGACGGAGCCGCCGAAACAGCTTACGGGAATATTGCCGGAACGGGTCTTCGGGCTCATGATCCAGCCCGAAAAACTCGTGCAAATACGAAGGGAACGTCTGCGGCTTCTCGGTCTTGATGCGGAGGTATCCAACTATGCCCAGTGGGAACGGGTGGAGGAGGAGCTCCAGTATGCCCGCAATCTCATGCGTAAGATAGGTTGCAGGGTGATGAACGTGACCAACAGGGCCATAGAGGAGACGGCACAGGAAATACTCGATTACCTGCGGGCGTGACATGACTCGAAGACGGAGGTGGCAGTCATGAGCGAAGCGACAAAAGGGAACAAGTACATATACCCCTTTCGAGAAGGACGTGCGGACATGAAGGACCTCCTCGGAGGAAAAGGGGCCAACCTGGCGGAAATGCTCAGGATAGGCCTTCCCGTTCCTCCGGGATTCACCATAACGACCGAGGCGTGCCTGGAGTTTCTGGAGAAGCAGGATCCTTTCATTGATGAGTTATGGCCCGGCGTCAAAGAAGCCGTCAGGGAAATCGAAAAGGAAACGGGCAAGACCTTCGGAGGTACCAAAAACCCCCTTCTTGTTTCCGTCAGGTCCGGCGCGGCCATATCCATGCCCGGAATGATGGATACCATCCTCAACCTCGGCCTCAATGACGAGACCGTCGAGGTTCTCGCCGCCGAGGCGGAGGATGAACGGTTCGCCTACGACAGTTATCGCCGGTTCATCCAGATGTATGCCGACGTGGTCCTGGGCATAGAAAGCAGCATGATGGACAACGTGATCACCCAGACCAAGCGGAGTCTCGACCTGGAATACGATTACGAAGTTCCCGCCGATGCCTGGAAGAAGGTCATCGAGAAGTTCAAGCGCATCGTTTCCCAGGAAAACGACGAACCTTTCCCGACCGACCCGTGGGATCAGCTCAAGAAGGCCATCGTCGCCGTGTTCAACAGCTGGAACACGCCCAGGGCCAAGACGTACCGGAAAATCAACCATATTCCCGACGATCTCGGGACCGCCGTCAACGTCGTGACCATGGTGTTCGGGAACCTTGGTGACGATTGCGGAACCGGTGTCTGCTTTACCAGGAATCCCGCCACGGGAGAAAAAATCCTCTACGGCGAGTTTTTGACCAACGCCCAGGGCGAGGACGTGGTAGCGGGGATCAGGAACCCCAAGCCCATCGCCGCCCTTGCGGAGGAGATGCCCGAAGCGCACAGGGAGCTCGAGGAAGTCGCCTCGCTTCTGGAGAAACACTACAAGGACATGCAGGACATCGAGTTCACCATCGAGAAGAAAAAGCTCTACATTCTCCAGACCAGGACTGCCAAGCGCACCGCCAAGGCGGCCGTCAACACGGCCATGGACATGTACAATGAAAAGCTTATCGATGGTGGGGAAGCCGTGTCGAGGGTTACCCCCGATCAGGTGGAACAGCTTCTTCACAAGCAGATCGATCCCGAGGCCGACTATGACGTATTGGCAAAGGGTCTTCCGGCCTCTCCCGGTGCGGCTGTGGGAGAAGTGGTGTTCGATGCCGACGAGGCGGAGCGGCTCGGTCAGTCTGGAGATGCCGTCATCCTGGTTCGTCCCGAGACAACGCCCGACGACATTCACGGGCTTTTTGCGGCCCAGGGCGTTCTGACCAGCCGGGGGGGCATGACCAGTCATGCGGCCGTGGTGGCGCGAGGCATCGGGAAGCCCTGCGTTTCGGGGTGCGAGGCGGTACAGATCGACCTCGATGCAGGCGAAATGCGCGTGAAGGACACGGTGCTGAAAAAAGGCGACATCATCACCATTGACGGCACCAAGGGCGAGGTCATCGTTGGGAAGGTCCCGCTGGTGCAGCCTTCTTTCTCGGAAGAATTCCGCGAGCTCCTGAACGTGGCCGACGGCATTTCCGACCTGGAGGTCTGGGCAAACGCCGACACCCCGGAAGATTCAAGAAAGGCCAGGGAATTCGGAGCGAAGGGGATCGGACTCTGCCGGACGGAACACATGTTCATGGCCACGGAACGACTCCCGGTCATGCAGGAGATGATCATGTCCGGAAACCGTGAGGAACGGGAACAGGCACTGGACAAGCTCAGGGTCATGCAGAAAGAGGATTTCATGGGTATTTTCGAGGCCATGGAGGGGCTCCCGGTCACCATCCGTCTTTTGGATCCGCCCCTGCATGAGTTTTTGCCCAACGAGGAAGAACTTCGCGAAAAGATGTCAGAGCTTGAAAAAGAAGGCAAGAAAGACTCCCCCGAGTACGAAAAGGCTCGTGCCACGTTGAAACGGGCCCTGGCGCTCAGGGAGAACAACCCCATGCTCGGTTTCAGGGGATGCAGGCTCGGGATGATCTATCCCGAAATCTACGAAATGCAGATCCGGGCCATCCTGGAGACCGCCTGTGAACTGGCCGCCAAAGGGAAAAAGGTCATTCCCGACATCATGATGCCCCTCGTCGGAACCCGTGAGGAAATGAAGCGGCTCAAGGAAATGGTGGACAAGGTCGCGGCGGAAACCATGGAGAAGGCTGAAAAACCCGTCGATTATCTCGTGGGGACCATGATCGAGCTTCCCCGAGCCGCCCTTGTCGCCGACAAGATCGCCGAATATGCCGAATTCTTCAGCTTCGGCACAAACGACCTTACCCAGACGACCTTCGGGTATTCCCGGGATGATGCGGAGGGGAAATTCCTCGCCCAGTACGTGACCAACCATATCCTCGACGAGAACCCCTTCCATGTTCTCGACCGGGAAGGCGTGGGCCGGCTCATGGAAATCGCCGTCAATGACGGGCGATCGGCACGCAGGGACATCCAGATCGGGATTTGCGGAGAACATGGAGGAAACCCCCGAAGCATCGCCTTCTGCCACAAGCTCAAGCTGAAATACGTGAGTTGCTCTCCCTATCGGGTGCCTGTGGCACGGCTTTCGGCGGCCCAGGCAAAACTGGGACTTATCGACTAGATCCCTTGCAGAAAGAAACGGGGGCCGTCTGAAAAGACGGCCCCCGTTTCTTTTCGGAGGTGACCCATGAGGGGAAACAGTGGGAGAAGGAAGCCCCCTAATCGCTGATGCCGTATTGCTTCAGCAACTCCTGGAACCGTTCTTCCACTTCTTCTGGTGTCCGTTCCCTGGGCCCTGGAGACTGATTGCCGAGCGGCACGGGGACTTCCACCTTTTTCGGGGGTTCCACCGGCTCGAGCCTGGGTTGGGGTTCCGTTTCAGGCTGGACGTAAGGCGGGATTACCTGTTCCTCTGCGAGCGTGAACTCCTCGGGCAGCGTCAAACTGTAGACCTCGACGGCGACAGAGGATACGCCCAGGACTTCCTGGTCTTTCGGGGACAAGAGCAGCATTGGGGCATCCGTGTCTGATACGGCCATTTCCCAGCTTCCTCCGTGAAGCGGGCACGTTGCCCTGGGAGCCATGCCGTCGGGCAGGGAGATCCTTGCCTTGGGGCAGTTTGACGAGGAACGGAATCCTGATTTCGAGCAAACGGAAACGCTTTCCAGAACCGGACCTGCAGGAGCAAAATGTTCCCGTACGGGCAGCCTGGTGATGGCCTTTTCGACAAAGGCCTTCCACACCGGTGCGGCCACGGTCCCTCCCGTGCCGGGCCTCCCGAGGCTGTCGTGATCATCGTAACCGGCATACACGACGGTGACCAGACCAGGTATTCCCCCGGCAAACCAGGCGTCGCTGTATTCGTTGGTCGTTCCCGTTTTCCCGAAGGTCTCGTAACCCGGAATGGCGGCCCGGCGGCCCGTTCCGGCGCTGACGACATTTTCGAGGACGGACCGTATCGACAGTACGTATTCCGGGGCGATTGTGGGGACCGGTTCGGGGCCGTGCTGTTCCAGGATTTCCCCGGCTGCAGTGGTTACCCGCTTGATGCCGTAGGGGCGTATGCGGTACCCGCCGTTGGCGAAGACGCTGTAGGCGGCCGCCATCTCAAGGGGGGTCACGCTTGCCGATCCAAGTGAGAGCGACAGGTCGGCCGGCAGATGAGGGGACGTGAAACCCGCGTCCCTGGCGAGGTTGAGAACCTTGTCGATTCCCGTCATGTGTCCGACCCTTACGGCCACCGTATTATAGGAATGGGTAAGGGCTTCCAGTATCGTAACCTCGCCCCGGTATTTCCCGGCGTAGTTCTCCGGTTCCCAAAGGTTCCTTCTGCCGCTTTCGTCGATCCCGTTGTCGTAGGAGATGGGTGCGTCCAGGACATGGTCCACCGGCCTGATGCCTTCCCGGAGGGCGGCGGTGTAGACGAAGGGTTTGAAGGCCGAACCGGGCTGCCTGAAGGCCTGGGTCGCCCTGTTGAATTTGCTTTCCTCGAAATTCTTGCCTCCGACGAGGGCGAGGATTTCTCCCGTTGACGGTTCCAGGGCGACGATGGCGCCTTCGCTTTTGAGCCCCTGGATTGCCTCTTCGGCATCCTTCTGGACATCGAGGTCGATGGTCGTGTAGACTCTCAGCCCCCCGCGGTAGACCATGTCGCTGCCGTATTTGGGAAGGAGGTGTTCGAAGAGAATATGTGAGACAAAATAGGGTGCCTGGTCAAACATCAGGGCCGGTTTTTTGAGGTTCTGGAAATCCAGCTCGATCCTGCGGGCCGCCTCGGCCTCTTTTTTCGAGATGATGCCGTCTTCACGCATGCGGTTCAAAACGTACCGCTGGCGCTGCGCCGCGCGCTCGGGATGACGTTTCGGGGTGTAGTATTCGGGAGCCTTCACGATCCCCGCCAGGAGGGATGCTTCAGACAGGTCCAGAGCGGCAGGTTCCTTGTTGAAATAGAGTTGTGAGGCCGTATGGATGCCCCAGGCGCCGTGACCGAAATAGATCATGTTCAGGTACATTTCCAGAATGCGGTCTTTGGTGAAGACCCGTTCAAGTCTCAGGGCCAGGATGGCTTCCCGGATTTTCCTGTCGAGGGTCTGTTCCTGGGTCAGAAACAGGTTCCGTGCGAGCTGCTGGGTAATGGTACTGGCGCCCTGCCTGACCGATTTATGGGTGATGTCGATCCACAAGGCTCTCAGGATGGCAGAGAAGTCAAGACCGCCATGTTCGTAGAAGGAACTGTCCTCCGCTGCAATAATGGCCTGCTTCATGAAGGGGGAAATCTGGTCGAAAGCGACCCAGGTCCTGTTTTCGTGAAAAAGCCGGGTGATAATCTTTTGGTTCCTGTCGTAAACGATGGTGGAAAGGTCCGCTTCGTAGTGGGCGATTTCTTCCACAGATGGAAGGGCCGAAGCCGCGTTCCTGACGTACAGGGCGGTTATCACCGAAAGTACGGCCGTTCCCAGAAGCAGAATGACAAACAGGGTCTTGAGCACGGTCCAGAGGACCCTGCGTTTGCGCGTGGTGCCTTTCGTGTTTTTTGTGCTTGCGAATTTGGTGTCCTTTTTTTTTCTGTTGCCGGATTTTTCCATTCAAAACCTCCGGAGTCCACCCGGACAGAAACATCAGAAGGCCAATGTTTCGATCGGATGAATTTGAAGCGTCCCCGGTGCCGGGGGATCGCACGAAGAAAGAATACCAGAAATCGGCGGCTGCTAAAACGTTTTTCAAAAAAAGGTCACAAACTGGCTCATTATGGGGTTGCACAACCGGCGGAAGCATGGTATATTCATCGCCGTCGCTCCGTTGGGGCGGCCGGAAGAACCTTGATAAAAGAATACGGTGCGCAGAAAACGAGCGGATCAACGTTGAATTTTATGGAGAGTTTGATCCTGGCTCAGGACGAACGCTGGCGGCGTGCTTAACAC
>CAZERC010000044.1:0-10496 GCA_964515395.1 uncultured Synergistaceae bacterium
CAATGTGGTACAGGCCTCTCGTTCACGACGAAGGGGCCTCTTTTTTACCCCCATAACGGCAGGATATGTACCGGCTACTCCAGCGCCGACCAGATCTGGTTCTGGTTTTCGTCGTAGAGGATCAAATCCGGGACGGGATCCTGGTTCATGTGGGCCATGGCGGCCCGGACCACGTCGTTGTCGTCGAAGACATTGATGCCCGACCCGTCGCTGTCAACGGACAAAAGCAACCTGGTCTGTCCCCGGGCGTTGTTGAGAACCAGGAAAGATCCGTCGCCATAGGCTGCAAGGATAGCGTAGGCGGTACCGTCCTCGCCCATCAGGGCGAGACCTGGTTGATCCTGTGACGCCCCCAGACGGACTCTGGCATTGCCTTCCTCGTCGACGAGAAGAATTTCCCGTGCAACCACCTGGCCGTCGTTTTGCGCCTGGGCGCCTCCAAGGGGTCCCATAAGGACAAAGGCGAAGATCATGGCTACGGAAAGGACCGCCATTGCCGCCAGAAGGCTCTTGTTGCGTCTTTTCTGTTTGCCGAGTTCCTGCTCGAGCTGCCTGAGTCTTTCATCGATACTCATCGATTTTATCTCCCTTCGGGTTTCGGGTGTCGAAAGGCAAAGCCTTTCCGTCACTTTCCCTCCGATTCCAGATACTCTTTCAGCACGATGGCCTGGTTGTGTTCCCTGTCCTTGGCCGCATAAAGCAGCGTGACTGGGCCCTCCTCCGCCTTTTGGAAAAGGATTTCGAGGGTTTCCGGTTTTTGATCCAGTTCACTGAAATAGCGCTTCCTGAATTCCTCCCATTTCGATGGTTCGTGGTGGAAAGACTTCCTGAGTTCATTGGAAGGCGCTCCTTCCTTGAGCCAGAGGTCGGCCTCAAGCTGGTCCTTTTTGAACCCCCGGGGCCACAGCCTGTCCACGAGAACCCTGAACCCGTCATCCAGGGCTGGATCATCGTAAACGCGTTTCGTCCTGATATCCATCAAGGGCACACTCCCGAAATGCCTTTTTTGCTTCATTCACACCGCCAGGTGGCCTTGCACAGACAAATATATCATGGAGCACCCGGAGATGCGGCCAAGGCAGGGTACATGAACGACTTTCGCCTGGACTGGAGTTGTACCTGCCTTTATGATGCATATGAACAAGTCATGGTCATGATACGGAGGCTTGCATGTTTTCAAAGGTCATTTGGCCCCTGAACCTGGAGGAACCCCAACACCGGCTCGACGGAGTGTTCGGCATGCTGAAACGTCTTCCGGCGGGTCATGTGTCTCTGCTTTACGTAGGAGAGGGGCGACACGACAAGAACTCTTCAAGTGAAGAGAAACTCGGAAGACTTCGCGACAGTCTCACGCAACATGGTTTCGATGTGGAAACCGCTTTCAGAAGGGGACATGTTGCCACCGCCATCTGCGCATTCGCGGAAGAACAGGATGCCGACCTCATCATCATGCCCTGGAAGCCAAAATCCAGCCTCCGCATCGCCCTTTTGGGAAGCGTGGTGCAGGATGTGGTCCGCCTTTCGGACAGGCCCGTCGCCGTCTGGAAATCGCGGGGCATTTCATTGAAATCTCAGTCGGAAGGCCTGGAAAACATTATGTACGCCACGGCCTTTCAGGCCATCGACAGCGACGTCGTTCACTTTTTGGGCGACAAGACCATGAAAGCCGAAAAACTGGTTCTCCTGCACGTGGGGGAAAGGGCCCCCGATCCGGGGGCGGAAGAAAGACGCCGAAGACAGGTGCAGGATAACCTCGACCGCCTGGCCGGCGAATGCTCCCTGCGATACGGACGGATAGAAACAATCTCCGTTCTTGGAAAACCCTCACGCCAGATCGTCAAACAGGCGCGAGCGAGAGAGATCAACCTCATCGTGATCGGGAAACTGGACAATCCTGATCCCTTCGGGTCCATGATGGGCTCCACGGCGGAACAGCTGGTGCACAGGTCGCCATGTTCGCTGCTCGTCATTCCCAGGGGGGCCGCGGAACGACGTCTGAAAGATTCTCGAGAAAGGGACTGAACAGGATGTGGATCAAAGAGAACGTGGTCTTCATTGTTTCCCTCGTCATGGTGGGGTTCATCATCACCCTTGGAGTTGCAAGTCCGAAGGAATTTGCTTTCCTCACATCCATGATCCACGAGGGAATCCTCAAGTATTTCAGCTGGGGATATACGGTGGCACCTTTCATCTTCCTGGTCTTCAGCCTCGTTCTGGCTTTCAGCAAATACGGATCCATAAAACTGGGCAAGGACAGCGAAAAGCCCCAGTACAGCTATTTCGCCTGGTTCAGCATGCTCTTTGCAGCGGGAATGGGGATCGGGCTCGTCTTCTGGAGCGTATCGGAACCCCTCATGCACTATGCGAACCCGCCGGCGGGGGTCGCCGGGTCCTCTGCTGAATCGGCACGATTTGCCATGAAGCATGTTTTCTTTCACTGGGGCCTGCAGCCCTGGGCGATCTACGTGGTCATGAGCCTGGCCATCGCCTATTTCTGTTTCCGCCGGGGCATGCCCACGCTGATATCAAGCGCTCTTTATCCACTTTTGGGGGACAGGATCCACGGTTTCTGGGGTCAAGCCGTCGATATCCTGGCCGTTTTCGCCGTGGTGTTCGGCATCGCCACCTCCCTCGGTCTGGGAACCATGCAGATTTCCAGCGGCCTCGCCTATGTCTTCCCATTCATCCAGGACACGCAGATTACGTGGTTTGCCATCATCGCCGTGGTTACCGTCATGTACATGATATCCGCCATGCGAGGCCTTGACCGTGGCATACAGGTTCTCAGCCGAGCGAACATCGGAATCGCGACGACCCTGCTTCTTGCGATGCTCTTCATCGGACCGACCACCTTTATTCTCAACGTATTGATCACAACCCTGGGCGACTATTTCTCGTCCCTTTTGTCCATGAGTCTCAACGCCAATCCTTACGAAGGGTATCGGTGGACCAGGGACTGGACACTCTTTTTCTGGGCTACCTGGATCTCCTGGGCCCCTTTCGTCGGACTTTTCGTGGCAAGCATTTCGAGGGGCAGGACGATTCGGGAATTTGTCCTCGGGGCGTTGCTGGTCCCCTCCCTTTTGACGTTCATCTGGTTCGCCGTCTTCGGCGGCACCGCCTTCGACCTCCAACTCAACCAGGGGTACGAAATCGCCGCACAGACGGCTCAAAACGTATCCACGGGACTTTTCAGCGTCTTCGCCCATTACCCGGCAAGCTGGCTTTTGACCGGTGTCGCGCTGCTGCTTCTTGCCATATTCTTTGTCACCTCCGCCGATTCGTCGACCCTGGTCCTTGCCATGATGACATCCAGGGGAGACCTGAACCCCCCGACATACCGAAAGTTCGTCTGGGGCATCCTGCAGTCTTCCGTGGCGGCGATCCTGCTGGCCTCGGGAGGGCTCGACGCCCTCCGCAAGATGGCGATCTCCTCGGCCCTGCCGTTTACGCTCATCATGCTCGTGCTCTGTTACTCTCTCCTCAAGGCCCTTCGCTACGAATACACCCATGAGCGAAAGGCCGCCAATCACCCCAGCCGGCAAGACTAGCTGTTTTTCCTTTCACAAGGGATTGCCGCAGACCTCCCACGCCTGAATTTTCCGAAAAATGCATCTTGACAGAGCAGTGCTGTGCTCCTATGATCATTATGAATCCATATCTGGATACAACTTTGTGAAGAAGGTGAACATATTGCCTGGAATCACGGCAGAGCAGAAAGCCTATGACGGGATCATCGACCTCATGCTCTCCAAGACCTTCGCACCGGGAGACCGTCTCATGGAAACGGAGCTCGCGGAGAAACTCCACGTAAGCCGCACCCCCGTCAGGAACGCCCTGCGGCAGCTCATCGCCGAAGGTCTCCTGGAAACAGATCAGCACAGGGGATGCCACATCCCGAAGCTCAATGCGCGGGACATGCAGCAGACTTTCCAGGCCAGGATTTTCCTCGAAGGCAAGGCCGCCATGGAAGCCGCACATCTGCGAACGGAAGAAGACATGTCGACCCTCAGAAGTCTTCTCGAGCAGGAAAAGGAATTTTACAAAAAGGGCGAAGTCAAGCTTTATACGGATGTGAACAAGAAGCTCCATCTCACCATTGCCTCGCTGAGCCGGAACACCTACATCGAAAAATTCGTCCGTCAGACCTTCTGGCGATCGGAACTCTACATTTTTTATTTCGACCGTTTCTACGCCCCAGAATTGTCGAAGGAGCTTCTCCGTGACCCCCACAAATCCATCAGCTGCATTGAACACGAAAAGATCGTTTCCGCCATCGAGAGCCGGGATTCCTCGGCCGCGGAAGTGGTGATGAAAGCTCATCTCCAGAGTACCCTTGATTACCTGTATCCCCGTTTCCGGGTGTACGGCGCGACCGGTACGGTCGGCCTCATCACTCCGGAGTAGGCATCATATTTCCAAAAGACGGGAGGTGGAAAATACACCCGGCGCTCTCATGCACATCACTGGAAAGGCCAAAACAGAAAGGGGAGTTTTTAGCTGATGGAGCATTACGGATTTTTATCTATTCTTCCGCCACTGGTGGCGGTCATTCTGGCCGTCAAGTACAAGAACGTCATCATGGCTCTTTTCACGGGTTCGCTCCTGGGGACTTTCGTCCTGGCGAAGTGGAATCCCATCGCCGCCCTTTCCATGCTCATCAAGGATTACATTTTCGCCCAGGCGGCCAGCTCCTACAACTCGAGCCTGCTCGTCATGATGGTTTTCATCGGAGGCTTTGTCGGAGTTGTGACTCATTCGGGCGGTGCCTCAGCCTTCGCCAATTCCGTCTCCCACTGGATCAACAACCGCTTCAAGGCCCATCTCGCGGTGTGGTTCGCCGGCATCGCCATCTTTTTCAGTGATTCGGGAAATCCATTGATCCTGGGCCCGACCTTCCAGCCCATCACCGACAAGCTCAGAATGAGTCGTGAGAAACTGGCCTGGCTGCTGGACAGCACGGCATCGCCTGTCTGTATCCTCATCCCCTTCATCGGGTGGGGAGTTTACATCATGGGGCTGATCAAGGAAGAGTTCGATGCCGCGGGGATCGCCGAATCCGAATTCACGGCCTTCCTGAACGTCATCCCCTTTCAGTTCTACGCTCTGGGGACCCTGTTCATGATCCCACTGGTTGCCTACCTCGGCTTCGAGTTCAGTGCAATGTATCGCGCAGAAAAGCGGACTATCGAAACGGGACAGCCCTTGTGGCCCGATGCCAAACCTACCAGGCCCGCCGTTGAAATCGACGAAGAAACGGGCTCCAAGGCCAGGGCTTCCATGATGGTGCTCCCCTTGATCGTTCTTTTCGTCTGCATTTTCGGTCTGCTCATTCCCCACGGGTTCCCCTTCAAGGCCCCTCCCGGCTCGGTTCTTCGCATGGCTTTGTGTTTCGGCTACTTCATGGGAGCCATTACCTGTATCGGGCTGATGGTGAAACACAAGGTCAAGACCGGCTCGGAGGCCTTCAAGATGTACATGGACGGTGCCAAGGAGATCGTGTTCATCCTGATGATCCTGGTGCTGGCGTGGTCGCTGGGCTCGGTCTGCAAGGCCCTCGGCACGGCAAACTACATCGTCATGCTTACCCAGGGGACGGTTCCCGGGTGGATCGTACCGGCATTGATCTTCATCACCGGCGCGGCCATCAGCTTCGCCACGGGATCATCCTGGGGAACCTTCGCCATCCTGATGCCCCTGGCGATCCCCATGTCCATCTCACTGGGTGCGCCCCTTTACGCCTCCATCGCGGCGGTTTTGAGCGGCGGCCTCTTCGGAGATCACTGTTCGCCGATTTCGGACACCACGGTTCTCTCATCCATGGGTGCAGCCTGTGACCACATCGATCACGTCAAGACCCAGGTCCCCTACGCACTCACCGTCGGGCTTGCCAGCATCATCGGCTACATCGTCGCCGGTTTCACCGGTACGGCGATCACTCTGGTGCTCGCTCTTGCGCTGGTTGTGGTGTTTACGGTGCTTTTCAGTAAAATCTGGGGGGCCAGGATGCACAACCTTGTCTATACGGGAAGTCCGAGGGACAATTAGAATCACAAGCATACCGGGCGGATGCGGCAACAAAAACGCCGCTTCCGCCTTTTTTCATACTTCTGAAGATCCTCAAGGAACTTAAGGAAGGTGTTTATTGTGAAAGAAATTCTCGTATTGGGAGCCGGGCGTGTAGCGAAACCATGCGTCCAGCATCTGCTCCGGAACACACCCCATCATGTCACCGTTGTCGATATCGACGACAGGAACTTCGAGGCGGTAACGGAAAATCATGAATGCAGCACCGCTTTCATCGGAGACGCTGCCCAGGATGCCAAAGGCATCATCGAAAAAGTCAAACCCGATATCCTGATCAATTTGCTCCCCCCACATCTCATGGCTCCCGTGGCCGCCGTCTGTGTCGAGACCGGCGTCAATTATATCAACCCCTCCTACATCAAGGACGACATGCGTGAACTGGACACACCGGCCAGGGAAAAGGGACTTCTGCTTTTGTGTGAACTGGGACTGGATCCCGGCATCGACCATATGTCGGCCGCCAAAACCGTCAGGGAAATCCACGACGAAAGCGGAACGGTGGACTCCTTCTGGTCCTGCTGCGGAGCCCTGCCCTCCCTCAAGGACAACACCAACCCCTTCGGATACAAGCTTTCCTGGGCGCCGGCCTCGCTGATCGGAGCCAGCAAACGGACCGCCCGGATAATGAAAGACGGCGAAACCGTCGTCATGCCTGACGGAGAGACCTTCAGACATCCCCACATGGTTCACGTGGAAGGTCTCGGCTGGTTCGAGGAATACGCAAATGCCGATTCGCTCCCCTATGTCGAACTCTACGGCATGCCTGAAGTCAAAAATGTGTATCGGGGAACATTCCGCTACCCGGGATGGTCGGAGACCATCGCCAAGATGAACGAAGTGGGCTTTTTTGAAGAAGGAAAAAGCGACCTCACTGGTCTGACCTATAAAGAATTCACGGCAAAGCTCGTCGGGGCAAAGGGCAACGAAGATACCGAGGATGCACTGCTCCGCTTTCTGGGGCGGGAACCCTTTTCTTCAGTGGCGCTCAAGCTCAAGTGGCTCGGGCTTCTGGACGACAGGAAGATTCCATTCGAATCGGGAAGCCCCAGGGATGTGGTCGCCTCCCTGTATGCCGAAAAACTCGTCTACAACGAGGGCGAACAGGACCTGGTCGTCATGGAGCATCGCTACGTGGCCAATTTCCCGGAAACGGGCAAACGCGTACTGATCAAGTCAACGCTGATAGACCACGGCCGCGCCGATGGAGAAACATCTATCGCCCGCACCACGGGTATTCCCCCGGCCATCGGGGCCGCGCTGTTCCTCGACGGCAAGATCTCCGCCAGAGGCGTCCAGGCGCCTGTTCTGCCCGAGATTTACGAGCCTTCGTTGAAGCTGCTGGAAAACGAGGGGATCCGGTTCACCGAGCGGAGGGAAGAAATCTAGTCTCACGGTGGATCAAAGACATTCATAACCACAAGGGCCTTCCGGAATCCGGAAGGCCCTTGTGGTGGAATACCCTCCTTGTCTGCGAAAAAACTCAAAAAGACCTGCGGGACAGGTTATGATATCTTTTTCAAGGGGTGTTTTAAACGAATATCGAGCAGGTTGCCAGGATTATTCAACGGAATGACAGGATTTTACGGAAACATGCCGTAAAAAACCTTTATGTTTTCGGCTCGATTCTGCAAGGCGAAACCAGCCCGGGAAGCGACGTTGACGTCCTTGTCGAATTCGATGCAGAAGTCGACATCGGTCTCTTCGAATTCGTACGGTTACGTGATGAACTGAGCGAACTGCTCGGCTGCCCCGTTGATCTTGTAACCCCGGAATCACTGCACCCCCAACTCAAGGAGGGAATCCTGAGGGAGGCCCGTTATGTTGCCCAGGGACCGGGCCTTCAGAATTCAGGATATCCTCTACGCTGTTGAGAAAATAGAAACCTACACTCGGGGCATGTCGTTTGAGGAATTTGTGGAAGATCGCAAGACCGTCGATGCCGTAATCAGGAACCTGACAATCATTGATGAGGCGGCGATTCACATATATGGACTCACTTCGGATATGCCGCCCGCGAAACGCAAGTAAGACGAAGCTAATCGTTCTCCAAAAGATCTCTCAATCTTTGGATCAGGGAAGGAAGATCTTGCTGAATAATATCCCAGAGGATATCAAGATCGACAGCATCATAACCATGGATCAGCCTGTTTCTGAGCCCGATCATTTCGGTCCACGGAATATCCGGATACTGCTCTTGGGTTTGGGGAGAAACTTTTGCCGCTGCCTCTCCGATTATTTCGACCAGTCTTGTAAGGGCCAACTCAAGCTTCCGGTCTGTCGCAAGCGCCTCTCTTGTTGTCTCGCTTGCAAGGTTTTTCGCTTCTTCAGCATATTCCATCATATGCTTCAGTCGTATGTGATCCTTAGGCTGCATCATAAAGAACCTCAGCATGGAGCTGGATTTCCTCCCGGAAGTCTTTGCTCAGGAATCCTGGAGTATTTAGATCTACCTTTCGTCCCAGAAGCTCCGACAACTCCTGTTCCAGAGCAAAAAACCTCAGGCCGACACGTTCCCCTGGCTCAAACTCAACCAGAACATCAACGTCGCTTTCGGGAGTGAAATCATCTCTCAGGACAGACCCGAAAAGGGCTAGACGGCGAATTTTATTCTTCCGACAGAACCTTACTATTTCCTCCTGTGGAATCCTGATTTGTAGACCCATAGGACGTGTCACCTCTTTTTTCTGTTTCTTCATTATATTATATCCAAGGTTTGTTAACCTTGATAATAACCCCGGCCATCGGTCAGGGGGCTACCGTTTTTTGATAAATGGTAGACCTCTGTGATCCGCACGGTTACGTGATGAACTGAGCGAACTGCTCGGCTGTCCCGCTGAGAAATCGAGAAATGATCCGCATAATCGCTCATGAGAAAAGCTGTTCCAGGAAAGTCTTCTTGTCCATGCCCCGGATGTAATGGCCGATCTGGAGTTCCTCCACTTTTCGTGCCACATCCTCCTCGCGGAAGGGCACACCCTTGAGGCTCTCCTGCAGGGTCCGGATGTCGCCGTTTCCGAAGAAGTCTCCGTAGATCCGGCAATCCGTCACAATCCCTTTCCGGACGTTGAGCCTGACGTCGACTTTCCCGAAATCAAAGCGTTCGTTCCGCCTGACGTCGAATTCGGGCGACCTGCCGTAGTTCCATTCCCGGGTTCCGTACTTTTCTTCCGCCAGTTTTCCGGCCTTTTCAAACACTTCGGGGTCGGTCTCGACAACCCGGAAACCGGAGCGCCAGGTCTTCATGGTTTCGATGACGGCATCCCAAAAATCCTCCAGCGTGACGTTTTTTGGAAGCCAGGGGCGGACATTGGTTACCCGGCTCTTGATGGATTTGACGCCCTTGGACCGGTATTTTCCCGGTTCCGTCTGGAGCACCTTCCCGAGGACCTCGAGGTCGCTGTCAAAGAGGATGGTCCCGTGATGGAGGAAACGTCCCTTTCTCATGTACTGGGCGTTGCCGGAGAATTTTCTGTCCTCTTTATACTTTACGGCCGGTCCCGCCCTGCCGGATTCGGGCTCCGGAAACACCGAAGGATCGGTTCATGCTTGCGGGCTTTATCTGGCCATGATATAAGCAGTCCCAAGAGGCCGGGCCTCTGCGGGAGGAGTCCTGATGGAACCTGATATCTTCGCTTTTTTGTCCTACGTGGTCGTCGTTTCCTTTACGCCAGGTCCCAACAACATCCTCGTCATGTCCTTCGCGGCGAAGCTTGGCTACCGAAAAACGCTGCATTACATTTCGGGAGTATTCGTCGGCTTTTTCCTCATCATGTTGTCCGCTTCCTATCTGAACCTCTTTCTGACCAGGCTCCTGCCGGCCGTTGCCCCTTACCTGAGGATAGGCGGAGCGGTTTACGTCCTGTTTTTGATGTACAAGGTCCTGACATCCAGACCCGGCGGCGAATCGAAAGTCCTTTCGAAGCTCTGTTCCTTTCCGGCGGGAGTGGGGCTTCAGTTTCTGAACGTCAAGGGGATTCTCTACGGTCTTACGGTGACGGCGACGTTTATTCTGCCGTTTTCCGACTCCCTGCTGAACATCGGGGCTTCGGCTGTTCTCCTCGCAGGTGTGGCCGTCTCGGGCAACATCCTCTGGGCCCTGTTCGGCACCGTCTTTCAGGTGGCCCTTGCCAGACATTACAAGGTCTTCAACGGCATCATGGGGCTTCTGCTCCTCTACGTGGCCCTTTCCATCCTCGGATGGGTCTAGGCAAAAAGGCAGAAAAGGCAGGGTCAGACCCTTTGCTGCCGGTGCCGGTCTGACCCCGGGGCGGGAGGAAGGAAAAATCAGTAAATCAAATATCCGGCCCCGGGGTTTTGGATGCAAAAAGTAAAGACTTGACCCCCAGGGGGTTTGAAGACTTGACCCCCAGGGGGTTTGGTTTATGCGAGGGAGTCAAGGTACTTTTCGT
>CAZERC010000045.1:0-9851 GCA_964515395.1 uncultured Synergistaceae bacterium
TTGAGGGAATGTACCAATTCTGCCAGGTGCCGGGGTCGTGCATGACACAGGTGTTTTTCTGAAGTGGGAATATGAACGTATCATTTCATAGCTTCTTCAAAAAATCAAGAGAGCCCGCCGTGGTTATCCAAAAGATAAACCTCTTGTGAAGTTACTCTTTCGATTCCGTAGTGCCCTTGGTGTTTTCAAAGCTCATTTCTGCCCTGGTTCCGGGCGCTGGCACCCGACATGGTATCCTGATTGTGGATGTTCTTGTTCAGGATCGAGGTGAAAAATGCATGTTGAAGCCCAAGGCATTGATTCCAGGTGATACCGTCGCTCTTGTGTCCCCTTCCAGCCCGTCTACTGCGGAATCCGTCGAAAAGGCCGCACAAGCGGTGGAAGATCTCGGTTTCCGGGTCAAATTGGCGCCTGGATGTGGTGAGGCACTTGGCTATCTTGCGGGCCCGGATGAGATAAGGGCCCGTGACATCAACGACATGTTTGCCGATCCCGAGGTCAAGGGTGTCTTTTGCCTTCGGGGAGGCGATGGTGCCACCCGCATCGTCGACCGTATCGATGTGAAGACCGTCACGGAGAACCCGAAAGTGTTTCTCGGTTACAGCGACATCACCGTTCTTCATGCTGTCATGAACCAGGAGGCCGGCCTCTGCACCTTCCATGGCCCCATGCCTGCAAGCGATTTCGCGGGAAAAACCTTTCCGGGGTATGTCAGGGAACACCTCATGAAAGCCCTCTGCAGAACGGAACCTCTCGGTGACATCCGTCCTCACGAATCGGATCCTCCTCTGGAAACCCTGGTACCGGGTGTTGCCGAAGGAGAACTTGTCGGCGGCAATCTCGCCCTGGTCTGTGCACTTTTGGGTACGCCCTGGGAAATTGATGCCCGGGAGAAAATCCTGATTCTGGAAGATACCGACGAACCCCCTTACCGCATCGACAGAATGCTGACCCAGCTTCGTCTTGCCGGAAAGCTTCATGAAGCGGCCGGGATCGTTTTGGGACAGTTTACCAACGTCAAGCCGAAAAACCCGAAGCGGACCTTTGCGCTCAAGGAAATATTCGAGGCCGTTGTCGCTCCAATCGGTAAGCCGACGCTTCTCAACGGATGCTTTGGGCACGGAGATTACAAGGTGACTCTTCCCCTGGGGGCAAGGGCACTGATAGACGGGGATGCCTGCAGGTTTGCAGTTCTCGAGGCGGGAGTCTGCTAAAAAACCGGATGACATGGTTCAATGCAAAAAGAAAGTCAGGGAAAAGCTTCCTGAAAGACCAGGATTGGAGGGAACAAGATGACCATGGAAAAAATCGTCACAGAAAAGGCGGAAGGCCAGGTAACCTATGTCACGCTCAATCGTCCGGAGAAAATGAACGCCTTCGACATGTCACTGGCGGATGAGCTTTACCGGGCGTTTCTCGAGGTTGACGATGATGACCAAACCCGTGTTGTCATCGTCAAGGGGGAGGGGCGATGTTTTTCCGCAGGGATTGATCTGAAAGAACTTGGTGAAAAGACGGCAATGGAATACCGTGAATGGGTGGAAGCCATGGAAAGGCCGCTTTTCCATGTATCCAGAATGAGGAAACCCGTCATCGCACAGGTTCACGGTGTCGCGGCTGCGAACGGACTCGGTCTTGTCGCGTCGGCGGATCTGGCCGTGGCTTCAGATGGTGCGCGCATGGGGCTTACCGCGATCAACGTAGGGATGAATTGTGTCGGACCGGTTCTCCCCGTGTTACGAAGCGTAGGAAGGAAAAAGGCTCTTGAACTTCTCTTGTCGGGGAGACTTGTCCCGGCCCGGGAGGCCTTTGATATGGGGCTTCTCAACAAGGTCGTTCCGGAAGAAGAGCTTGCGGAAGCCACCCTGCAACTGGCGCTTGTGCTTGCAGGCAAGGGGCCTGTCGCCCTTGAACTTGCAAAACGCGCGTTCTACATGGCCGAGGATATGCCCTACGAAAAACAGTTTGCCTATATGAACGAGGTCTTTGCAAGGCTTTGCACCACGAAAGATGCGAAAGAAGGAGTGCAGGCCTTCTTCGAGAAGCGTGACCCCCGGTGGAAGGGGTGCTGAGACCCCGGGCTCGCTGAACCTCTAGCCGACGGTGGCGGTTGTCCTGTCCGCGGGAATTTCGAAATCGCAAACGAGGGGAAGATGGTCTGAAAGGGGTGTGTTGGGGACCTCAAAGTTGGTGACAGACACCTCGCGGCTCGCAAGAAGATAGTCGAGCCTGCGCCTGGGTTTTCGGGAAGGATATGTCGGGCGCCGCTTGGTGTCGCTGTCCCTGAGCCCAGTGTCCTCCAGAAGCGGGGAAAGTTCCTTTTCCCCGTCGAAGGTATTCAGGTCGCCTCCGATGAACAGAGGGCCTGTAATGGCACGTGCGTGTCCGGCAAGTTCCCGAAGCTGTTCCTTTCGCGCCTTCTTCCCGAGGGAGAGATGAGCCAGAATGACGGTAAAGCCGTCGAACCTGACTTCGAGGAAGGTTCGTTTCATTCCCCTGGAAAACGTGTGTTCCGCCACAGATTCCAGAGGCACCCTGGATACGACGGCGTTCCCCTGGGACCATAGAAGGGGCAGATCCCTGAGAAAAGATCGTTTGTGATATTTACAGGCAAAAGCATGATCCCAGCCGTTTCGTGCCGCCAGGGTTCCGGCCTGGCAGCGACCGAAATTCCTGTATGAACCGTTGTCGACCTCTACGAGGCAGAGGATATCCGCATCGAGTCTGTCGAGAAAAGTCCAGACTCGTTCCGCAGAAACGACCGAAGGGCGAAGATATCCGGAAAAAGGGATCGGCAGGTGGAACCCGAGGCCGGTGCCTGTTCCGTACCTGATGTTGTAAAGGGCTATTCTCATGTCTTCTGTTTCATCTCCAAAGGATCAACAGGGAGGCCTGTGTTCAAAATGACAGGTCTTTGTTTTTGTTTACCCTGAAACCTATTATACCGTAAACAGATGTATCCGTTGTTTTCCCTCATAAAACTGATGGTATGATAGTAAAATCCCTGCCTGCCGAGTCGACACTTGGTTCACTTTCTCAAAAAGTGAAGACTTGTGACGGCGGGAAATCGGTTTCCGGGGAGGTAAAGGTAATGAAGAAAGTTCTTGTCGCCATCGATGGAGGCGAAGTCAGCAAAAGCGTGGTGGATTATGCCTTCCATTATGCTGCACGGGAAAAAGATGCCGAAATGATTTTCTTCCACGTCATCGAATCTTCAGAAGCAAAGGATGTAAGTGTTCCCGGGTATACAGCGCATGTCATTCCCCCGGAGGAAGAGGTCAAGAGCCATTTCGAGAACATGATCCGGGAAGTCCGTGATGCTTCGGGATATGATGTCACTTCCTACAGGGTGGAAGTGACATACGGTGTCTCCTACGAGGAAATCATCGATTTTGCAGAAAACGAAGATGTGTTCATGATCATGATCGGACATCGCAGGATGACCAGGCTTAAACGGTTTTTTTTGGGAAGCGTCGCCGCCAAGGTCGTGGCTCATGCGCCGTGCAGTGTCTATGTCCACAGGCCGAAGGAACTGATGGAGTGAAAGGTGATGTATCAATAAAGAAAGCTTCCGCAAGAGGGGAAGGCCTTGAAACAGCCTTCCCCTCTTTTGCTGCTTTCTAAAACGCACCATTACGGAAGCTACAATGGTTTCCGGAATGGTACACTCAATGGGACCCGTTTTGTATCCATCGCAAGATTTGTCGACCATGTTGGATTTGCCGGTTCCAACGGCATTCATGGGTGATTTCAGCTCAAAAGCCGGCCATTCCCTCTAGACGGGATAAAGCCATACAGCTCTTTCGGGACCGTCCGCAAACCGCACGAAACTTGACAAACCGGGCCTGTAAGGGATAATTGAGCGGTTGTCATGAAGGGCTTGCACAAAAAAGGCGCCCCATGCGTGGCGCCTTTTTTGTGTCTGTCCATAATACAGGAGGAAAAACAGTTTGATGAATGAAACAGGAACCATCGTTTTTGAAGGTATTGGGAAAGAACTGGCGCAGAGGCTCGAAAAACGGGGATTCACGGAGTTTACTCCCGTTCAGGAAGAAGTTCTTAAACTTGAAGATCATAAAAAAGACATGATCGTCCGCGCCAAGACCGGTTCGGGGAAGACCCTGGCGTTTTTGCTTCCCTTATATGACGAGGGAAGGCTGGAGAAGGGTCTTGCTCGTGTCCTCATATTGTCACCTACTCGGGAACTCGCCCAGCAAACCGCGCAGGAAGCAAGATGGCTGGCGCTCGGACAGGATATCCAGATTGCCACGCTTGTAGGTGGCATGGATATGTCCACGCAGATTCGGGATCTCAAAAAAGGTGCCTCCGTCATTGTAGGGACACCGGGCCGGATGCTGGATCACGTGAAGAGAGGAACCCTGGACACTTCGGAAGTTCACACCGTCGTGCTTGATGAAGGTGACCAGATGCTCGACATGGGTTTCAGGGAAGAGCTCGAGGCCATCCTTGATTCAGCGGGATCACGTGAGCGTACCTGGCTTTTCTCGGCGACCATGCCCCCGGAGATGCAAAAACTTCTCAGGAAATATCTTGTTGAACCGCGGTTTCTTTCCCTGGTGGAAGAAGGGCAGCAGCATTCGGAAATCAGGCACAAGGTCTATCAGGTTCCCGAGAGGAAAAAAATTGAAGGACTGATCAACGTCTTGCTTTGGGAGAAACCGGAAAAAGGGCTGATTTTTTGCCATACAAAGGCGGAAACGGCGGACATTTCGCGACGTCTCGCTGAAGAAGGCTTTGCGGCTCGTTGCCTTCACGGAGACATGAGCCAGCGGGAGCGGAACACTACGATGTCTGCCTTTCGCAACGGCCACATCTCTTTGCTCGTGGCCACCAATGTGGCTGCGCGGGGGCTCGACGTACCCGAGATCGAAAAGGTTTTCCAGTTCGGTTTGCCCGATGACATGGAAACTTTCACACACAGGAGCGGTAGAACCGGCAGGGCCGGTGAGGAAGGCGAAAACGTCGTCATTCTTTGCCCTCGCGATGCATCCAGATTCAGAGGCATGCTCCGACGAACGTCAATTGAAGCAGAATGGCTCAAAGTACCCGATGGAGACGAAATAAAGCGAAAGCATCGTTTCGAGAAACAGCGCGGTTTCTTTGCAGACACCGGGACGGATCCTTCCGAGGATATCCGTGGCTGGGCAAGGCAACTTCTCGAGGAGGAGTCGGCCGAAGCACTCGTTTCAAGGCTTCTTGAGGAAATTGACAGGACTGTGCCGGGCGGATACGAACTCAGGAACGAACTCGAGAAAGATCTTTCCAGAAAAAATACGGGAAAGAGGGATTCCGGGTCCTCGGGACCGAAAAGACGGAATCGGGTGTCGCGTGGTTCCTTCACTCCTGTCAGGCTTGGCCTTCTTCCTTCAAAGGAATGGAATGTCGGAAGGGTTCTGAGCGGTATTTGCAATGCCCTCGATGTGAGTAGCAAGGATGTGGCGAAAATAGACATCCAGGGGGATTCTGTGAAAGTGGATCTCTTGCCTGAGGCGTTGGGGAAATTCAATGCCGATTCACAGTCCCTGCAAAAATGGGGATTCGTCAAAGAGGGAGTCTCGAGGCAGGGAAACCAACGGTCCTTCCAGAAACATGGGAAAAGAGAACAACGCCGTACCGTCAAAAACCGCAGGGACAAACAAAGGACATATTGATCTCAAAAACGGTAAAAAGAAAAGAAGGCCCGAAGGGCCTTCTTTTCTTTTTTGTATGGCAAAAGGGCTCGTCGCATCGTCCGCATTCTGCAGCCGGGTAAAGGTTTGTCTTTGGCTTTGTCCTTTACGATCTCAGCGTTGTCAACATATCGTCCCGCTTTTCGGCCAGGGCTGATGCAAGAAGGGCCACGTATTTCCCCTGGAACCTTGCTCCCGCAAGGTCCGTATCGGAGGGCTTTCTTTCCCCGGCCCCTCCCGCGATTGTGGAGGCTCCGTAGGGGCTTCCGCCGACGATGGCGCTATTGTCTGTCTGCCCCGCAAAGGCATAGGGGAGACCGGCTACGACCATGCCATGGTGCAGCAGGGTTATGTGAAAGCTCAGAATGGTGGACTCCTGTCCTCCATGCTGGGTGCCGGAGCTGGTGAATACGCCGCCGACTTTTCCGACGAGTGCTCCTTTTTGCCAGAGCCCGCCGGTAGCGTCAAGGAAATTCCGCATCTGGGCGGCCATGTTGCCAAACCGTGTAGGAGTTCCGAAGAGTATGGCATCCGCACTCTCAAGGTCTTCAGGTGTTGCCTCAGGGATGTGGGCAAAGGTCTTTTGCGCCTGAATGGCGCCTATCTTCTGGAGAACTTCCTCGGGGAGAGTTTCTGGAACTCTCTTGATGTCGACAGTAGCGCCGGGGATTTCACGGGCACCTTCCGCTGCTGCTTCCGCCAGGGCATGTACATGTCCGTAAGTCGAGTAGAAAAGAATCAGGATTTTCATTTTTATACTCACCTCCGTATATTTGGCAGGGTGTTTGGAATATATAATACCATGTATACGGAGCGGGGAAATGTATTTTCAATCCCGAAGGCGTTTGCAGATTTTTTACAAGGCGAAAGACTTTGCTTGCTTTTTTCGTTCCGAATCATCCAGGATCGTCTTTCGGATTCGTATGGAAAGAGGCGTGATCTCTACAAGTTCATCCATGGCGATCCATTCGAGGGCCTTCTCCAGCGTCATTTCTCGAGGAACATCCAGCTTGATTCCCTGTTCTTTTGTCGATGCCCTATGGTTGGTTACCTGTTTTTTCTTTGCAGGATTACAGACCATGTCGCCGGGCCTGGAATGTTCCCCGATAACCATTCCTTCGTAAACCCTGTCCATGGGGTTGATGAAAAGGACTCCCCGCTGCTGGAGGTTCTCCAGCTGGTAGGCTGTGGCTGTCCCCGTTTCCATGCTGACCATGGAGCCCCGGTCTCGAAAACGGATTTCTCCTGCCCAGGGGCCATAGCCGTTAAAGGAAGACGACATGATGCCCAATCCCTTGGTGTCCGTCAAAAATTCATTCCTGTAGCCGATAAGACCTCTGGTAGGGATCTGGAATTCCAGTCTCATGAGGCCGGTACGGAGGTTTTTCATCCCGGACATGCGACCCTTTCGGCGGGCCAGTTTCTCGAAAACGATGCCCTGGAATTCCTCGGGGATATCGATTGTGAGAGCTTCCATAGGTTCGTATGTTTTCCCGTCAAGTTCTTCGGTAATGACTTCGGGTTTGGAAACGCAAAATTCCAGACCTTCCCTTCGCATTTCCTCGATCAGGATGGCGAGGTGGAGTTCTCCCCGTCCGGAAACCTTGACGCCGTCGGGCCGTCCGAGGTCCTCCATGTGAAGGGCCACATTGGATTGCAACTCTCGTTCCAGGCGGTTTTTCAGCTGTCTGAGAGTGATGGCTTGTCCCTGTTCACCGGAAAAAGGACTGTTGTTGACGAGAAAGAACATGGAGACCGTGGGTTCCTCGATTGACAGGGGAGCAAGTGTGACAGGTTCTTCAAAGTCGGCTGAAAGGGTGTCGCCGATATTTATTTCCCTGGGTCCCGAAATCCAGACGATGTCCCCGGCGGTGATCTCTTCCACTTCGACACGATCGAGGCCTCTGGTAACCCAGAGCTGTGAGGCCTTTTCCGTGTGAGAACCGATTATTTCCCATGCTCCTTCCTGTTTCCTGGGATCCAGCCATCTGGATGTGGTCCGGACGAAGGTTTCACCCTTTGCGAGACGTCCCTGAAGTACTTTCCCACAGCCGATTCTGCCGATGTATTCGTTCCATCCAAGGGTGGAAACCTGCATCAGGAAAGGGCCATCCATGCTGGCCCGAGGTGGGCTGACATGATCGATGATGGCCTCAAGCAGGGCGTCCATGCTTTTGCGTTCATCCCCATCGAGATCTTCTACAGCCCATCCTTCGAGGCCGGAACCATAGATGACAGGAAAATCGGCCTGCTCGTCGGTAGCTCCCAATTCGATGAAGAGGTCGAAAGTCTTTTCAAGGGCGTCAAGGGGATCGGAACCAGGCCTGTCTGCCTTGTTGATGAAGACCATGGGTTTCAGTCCGATCTTGAGGGCGTGGCGCAGGACATAGCGTGTCTGCGGCATGGGGCCCTCGTTGGCGTCAACCAGAAGCAGCACCGAGTCGACAGTCGAAAGGATCCGTTCCACTTCCCCGGAAAAGTCTGCATGGCCAGGCGTGTCGACAAGATTGATGAGGTGCCCCTTCCATTCCACGGTACAATGCTTTGAACGGATCGTGATACCTCGTTCCCGTTCGATTTCACCGCTGTCCATGACACGCTCGGCCACCCGGGCGTTCTCCCTGAAAACCTTGGCGGCACGGAAAACAGCGTCTATGAGCGTGGTCTTTCCGTGATCGATATGGGCTATGACGGCGATATTCCTGATTTTACCAACTGGATGCATGCGATGATCTCATTCCTTTATGCGTATTTCTGTCGATTTGCACATCAGCAGGAACGCATCATATGCCTGCAAGTTCCTTGAGTCAAGCAGGGCCCGGTTGAGAAAGGCCAGTACCAGCAACGCAAGACAAGAATGGCAAAGGTTTCGGAAAAACAGCAATAATGGGTGATTTCCCGCACAATCTCGGGAAAGTGCTAAAATGACATCATTGACGATGCCCTGGACAATGACTCGGAACGTTGTGGTGTTCGTGGCAAGCGGAAGGGGCACCTTTTTAGCGGCCGTGCCGGTGAGTAGCTGAAAAATGGATAACACATTTCCAGGCAAGGGGAGGATGATCACATGATTCGGAAAACCGTAGCCCTGTGTATTGCGGCGTTGCTGCTTGCTGGCTGGGCCGGCGCTGTCTTTGCGGCGGAGTTCACGGCGGATATGGTCATCATGAGCACCCTGGGCGGCGAAATGCCTGGGAAGGTCTTCGTCAAGGGACAGAAAATGCGCCAGGAGATTGCAACCCCTCAGGGAGAACAGGCGATGATACTTGATCCCGCGAAGAACGTAATTTATGTCCTTATGCCGGGAGCGCCGATTTACATGGAGGTTGAGAACAAGGAGCCCAGTGTGGTTGCGCTCGGTGAGGGCGAGACCCTTGCATCCCGTTTTGAAGGCGAAGCCGACGTACGTCACGAGGGCGTCGAAAACATCGAAGGATACGCATGCGACAAATATTTCGTCGATTTCCATGACCCGGAAATGGGAGAGAGCACCATATGGGTGGCTGGGAAAATCAACTTTCCCATAAAAGTTCATTCCAAAAACCCAAAAGACACCGTGACGGTCCTTTACAGCAATATCGAGGAAGGTTCGGTGGATGACTCCTTGTTTTCGGTTCCCTCCGGATACCAGAAACTGGAATTCGGCATGTCGGGCCAGGAATATTGACCCGGTATTGCACAAAAAATATTGGACGACCCCGGTTTTTTGTCGGGAAGTCTTGTTCTGTAATCTGTTCAAATGACTGGGGACCAAAACGCCCTGTCGGTAAAATCCAAAGGATGGACCCGCTCGACAGGATATCCGGTAAAATGAACGGAAAACGGGGTGATCTTTTCTTGCAAGCAGAACTTCGCCTGAAGGGCTACGTAGCGACTATTGCACCGGCCGCCCGTTTTGTGGCTGAGCTCCCGGAAGGATCCAGGGTCAGGAATTTGCTGGAGGCCTATTTTGACCTTTACGGCAGCAATATCAGGGATGATTTTTTCAATTCCCTCAGGAGCGGAACGGCGGAAAACGTTTTCATTTTCGTGAATGACGGTCAAAAAAGAAAACAGGTCCTTATGGATTCTGTCCTTCATGATGGATCTATCGTTACAGTAGTTTCTCCCCTTGCCGGAGGTTAGGGCCGGTTTATTCCTTTCGGTAAAAAATCACCTGGA
>CAZERC010000046.1:0-8589 GCA_964515395.1 uncultured Synergistaceae bacterium
CCACCTCCCAGGCGGCGTCGGAGAAGGACTATTCCGTGGATTTTTCCCATTTCAATATCAACGGCCGGTGTTTCGGAAATTTCGGGACGGAACCCGGCAAACTGGCTTACAGCCATGTAGATCTTTCATGCGAGATGGGTGCGGGAAAGGAAAAGATGAGACTCCTTGCGCCCTATGTGTTCCCGGCCATAGCCAAGCTCAACTGGGAGGGCTATTACGCCGGCGCAGCCCTTGCTGGAGTCGCTGCGGTAATCGGTGAATCGGTGCCGGTTAATGATCCTGATGCGGTTTTTAAAGAAGGACGCCTGGCGGAATCCCCATGGCTGAAGAGGATGCATGAGGCGTTTTACACGTGGGACCGCGGATACGGGGCACTTTTCATCCAGGCCAACCCCGATGACGACCGGCTGGGTCTTCTCGAATATGCCATAGGGGAAGTGGGGTTCGAAGCGGTGGAACTCAAGCTCGGTCAAGCTGCAAAGGGCATTCAGGGCATGGGACGTGTTTCTACCCTTGAGAAAGCCTTGAAGCTCAGGAAACTTGGAATCGATGTCTTTCCCGATCCTGAGGATCCCGCTGTCCAGGAGGCCTGGGAAAACGGGATGGGGGAACCCTTCTGCAAGATCGATAAACTTCCCGAATGGGACGAAAAATGGCTGGTTGAAAAAGTGGCCGATCTCAAAAGACGCGGAGCGAAGTTCGTGTCTTTAAAAAGCGGTCCCTACAGGTTTTCCGACATGGCCAGACTTATGGTCATGGCTTCCGAGGCGGGAGTCGATATGGTCCTTGTCGATTCCGCCGGGGGCGGCACGGGAAACAGCCCGATCAGGATGATGAATGAGTGGGGCTATCCGCCGGTGTACATGGAAAGCTTTTTGTATGAGTTGTGCTGGAAGATGAAGGAAAAGGGCATGCATGTCCCCTCCGTCGCCATTGCGGGAGGGTTCGTTCTTGAAGACCAGATCTTCAAGGGATTGGCACTTGGAACACCCCACATCGGACTGGTCGGCATGGGAAGGGCCCCGATGGCTGCCGCCATGGTAGGGGACAAAATCGGCCGAATGATCGAAGAAGGAACTTTGGCGGATGATCTCAAAGTCAAGGGAACCACCGTTGAGGAAATTTTCGATGGCCTTCCCGAACTCCGCGCGATGTACGGCGAAAAGGCCGCCGAAATCCCTTGCGGCGCCCTGGGAGTTTACAACTACATCAAGAGGGTGAACACAGGTCTGCAGCAGCTCATGGCTCTTTGTCGCAAATACGACCTGAAGAGCCTGAATCGTGATGACCTGATCCCGCTGACGAAAGAAGCGGCGGAAATTTCAGGGATCCCCTTTGCCATGGATCAGGACAGGGCCGAGATAGACAGGATCATCGGTTGAGAATGCACGTAATGCATATAAAGAGGTGAGGTGCGAGATATGCCGAGAAGAGTTGTCCTGTTGTTGACGGCGGTTTTGTGTCTGGTTTCGGCGTTGCCGGCCCTTGCTTGCACGACGATGATCGTAGGGAAGGATGCTTCTGCAGACGGGTCGGTGATGGTGTCCCACTCCGACGACGGGCTGACCGATGCAAGCCTTGTCTATGTGCCTGCCATGGATCATGAGCCCGGAGCCATGAGGCCCGTATATTATGCCCACGCGGCATTGGGGTACAAGCCCGAATGGGGGGCGAACCTCAGTCACCGGATCGTGGCGGAAGATCGCGGTCCGGGGTACGAAAAAGAGGGTGTCCCGCCGAGCAAGCCCTTGGGATATATCCCGCAGGTGGAGCACACCTATGCCTATTTCGACGCCAATTACGGGGTCATGAACGAGCACCAGCTTTTGATAGGCGAGTGCACCGACAAGGCCAGGGTGCATCCGGAGCCTGAACCAGAAAAGCGCATATTCTATTCAGCGGAGCTCTCCAGAGTTGCCCTGGAGCGTGTCAAGAGGGCCCGGGATGCCATTCATCTCATGGGCGAGCTTATTCATGAATACGGGTATTATGGAACCGGAGAAACACTGCTCGTAGCGGATCCGAACGAGGCCTGGGTCATGGAGATGTGCGGTTATGACCTGGAGGGAACCGGTGGCGTGTGGGTGGCGCAGCGGGTCCCTGATGACAAGGTTTTTGTCGCCGCCAACCAGTTCCGCATCCGTGAGGTAAAAGAAGGCAGCGACGACATGATGTTTTCGGCGAACATCTTTGAGATCGCCCGGGAAAAGGGCTGGTGGAATCCCTCTGACGGCCCTCTCGATTTTGCCTCCGTTTACGGCGACGGAGAGTTTCATCATCCGTATTATTCGCTCCGCCGGGTCTGGCGCGCCCAGTCTCTTGTCGCCCCTTCACTGGATCTGTCGCCATGGGTGGAAGGTCCTTTTACGAAGGAATATCCATTTGCGGTCAAACCCGATAAAAAACTGACTGTCCAGGATCTTTTCGCCGTTCACCGTGACAAATACCATGGAACCAAGTTTGATCTTACGGAAGGAATGGCCGCGGGCCCCTTCGGCAACCCGACGCGCTTCGAGGGAAATGCCGAGGCCGTGGCTGACAAGGAAGGCAAACTGACTCCTCTCGAAGGAGCCTTCGAGCGCCCCTTGAGCATTTACCGGTGTGCCTATGCCTATGTCGCGCAGGCGAGGGAGTGGCTTCCGGACGCTCTAGGCGGGGTGCTCTGGTTCGGCCCCGACAGGCCGGCCACCACGGTTCTCATGCCGTTTTATCCCGGAGCCGGTGAGTTGCCCGAATCACTCCAGCGTGCTGATATCCTGAAATATGACCGAAAGAGCATGTGGACAGCCTTTAATTATGTGGCGAATTACGCGATGATCAAATATTCCCATATGATCGAGGACATCCGGTCGGAACGGGCGCGTTTCGAGGGTCCAGCCTTTGGCAGGCAGGATGAGATCGAAGCCGAAGCTCTCGAACTCTGGGAAGAAGGCGAAAAAAACGACGCTTGCGAAATGCTGGCAGAATATTCCAAGGATAACGCCGAAGACGTTCTCGAAGCCTGGTGGAAACTTTCTGAAGCTCTTTACGTAAAATATAATGACGGTTACATCAATACGAAGGAAGAAATTGCGAAACCCGCCTTTTATCCGTCCTGGTGGCTTCAGAAGGTCGGATACGAGCAAGGCCCCACGAGCTACGAAAAGAAGCGGTAGGACTCGCGACCCTGTCGCAACAGAGGAGGTTTCCCTTTGCAGATCAAGGAATTCAAACTCGAGAGAACCCTTGCCCGGTACCAGAACGAAGTCGAATTCGATTTGAGCGCCTCGGGGATATACCCGATGTTCATCAGTGAGATTCTGCACCCTTCGGAGATGGAAGATGTGTATAACAATCTTCACCTCAAATATGTTCACACAGCGGGGCCCCGCCATCTCAGGGAAGCTGTGGCTTCCTTTTACCAGGATATGGACCCTGACTGTGTCTTCATGACCAATGGCTCGGCAGAAGCGCTTTTTCTGCTGGCCTGGAGTCTCATCGACCCCGGCGATGAAGTGGCCTTCATGCTGCCCAACTTCATGCTCATGTCCCATGTGATTGAGTCCAACGGGGGCGTAGTGAAAAACTTCCGCCTCGATCCTGACAAGGGATGGGCCCTCGACGTGGACAACATCAAGGCTGCAGTGACGCCGAAGACCAAACTGATCTGCGTCTGCAACCCCAACAACCCCACAGGAACGGTTCTGACAAAAGAGCGGATGGCCGAAATCGTTGATGTGGCCGACAGCGTTGGTGCCTATCTCCTTTCCGACGAAGTTTATCGTGGTGCCGAGCAGGGAGAGGAGGAGACGCCCAGTTTCTGGGGGATGTACGACAAGGTCATCGTCGTGAGCGGCCTGTCAAAGTCCTTCGGGCTTCCGGGGCTCAGGATCGGCTGGATCGCCGGCCCCGGTGAAATTGTGGAAAAGTCCTGGTTCTATCACGACTTTCTTTCTACAACGGTGACCACCTTCAGTGATTACCTGGCGACAAAGGCTCTGCAGCCGGAAATGCGGGAAAAGATATTCGCCCGCAACAAGGGCATTGTCAGACAGAACCTGGCCACTTTCAGCGAGTGGGTTGAAAGCCACGAGGGCACATTGACTTTTACACCGCCGCAGGCGGGCTGTTTTGCCTTCGTGAAGTTTGACCTGCCGGTCACATCCTGGGACCTGGTCATGGACATGGTCAAAAACAATAGTGTTTTTGTCATACCCGGCAGCTGCTTTGAAATTGAAGGGCACCTGAGGATGAATTTCGGCGTCGAGAGGAACTACCTGGTGAAAGGGCTCGAAAGGGTTGACAGGACCCTGGCAAGGTACACGAAATGACCGGGAGAAACGCGAATTCAGCGGAGGGTGGCCCGAAAGGCCGTCCTCCGCTTTTTTTAGCCGATTCAGGAATCAGGGCATGGGTCACCTTGGTATAAAATAACAGGGGCAGGAAGTTATCAGGGCAGAGCGGCATCGTTTTGTATGAGAGTTGATCTGTATCGAAGGAGGGATATGGAATGAAAGAAAATCAGAAAAACACAAAAGCGGGAAAACAGAGGCCCGAAAGGACTGGAGCAGAAATGAAAACCTTCAAGATACTTGCCATAGTGGCGACGGCAATTGCCGTTTTGAGCGCCCTTGTCGCGCTCTCATCTGACGGTCTGGAAGGGGACATGGCGGAACTCGGGCAAAAGGTCGATCAACTGACGGCACGGATCGAGGCAGTTGAAGCAGGCGTTCAGTCCAATTCAAAGAATTTTGAAGAGGCAATGAAGGATCTGGCGGCTCGTGTTGAAACAAACGAGGCGGCGGTTGAACAGAACGCCGGGGAGCTTGACGCGACGAAAGCCGAATTGACAAAACGGCTCGAGTCAGCCGAAACCGCGGTCAAGAAAAACGGCGGGGAAATCGGGGCTGTCAGGGAGGAATTGACCGGGATGCTGGCCGGCGTGAAAGAAGAGCTCACCGCCAATTCCGAAAAGACCGCCGGCCTGGAAAAGGAACTCTCGGCTGGTTTGGAAAAACTTGAAGCAATGACGTCGGAGAACGCAAAAGCCATTGCCGGAATTGATAAGACCCTCTCTGAACGGATCGAAAACGTGGAATCCGGGGTTGAACAGAATGCCGGGGAGCTTGACGCGACGAAAGCCGAATTGACAAAACGGCTCGAGTCAGCCGAAACCGCGGTCAAGAAAAACGGCGGGGAAATCGGGGCTGTCAGGGAGGAATTGACCGGGATGCTGGCTGGCGTGAAAGAAGAGCTCACCGCCAATTCCGAAAAGATTGCCGGCCTGGAAAAGGGACTCGCGGCTGGTTTGGAAAAACTTGAAACAATGACGTCGGAGAACGCAAAAGCCATTGCCGGAATTGATGAGACCCTCTCCGCGCGGTTCAAAAAGGTGGAAAAAGGTACCGAGGCGAATGCCGGGAGGCTCCGGGAACTGGAAAAGACATTGATGCAGAGGATAGGTCAAATAGAAGCACTGGCCGAAGAGAATGCGCAAGTCTTGAAAAGCCTTGAAGAGAAACTGGCCACGCGGATCGAAAAGACCGAATCGGGGATCGAGCAGTACTCCGGCAAGCTTCAGAAGCTTGAAGAGAGCGTGACCCGGCGTCTGACGCAGCTTGAAGCGGGGAGGGAAAACAAGGTGACTACAGATTCACTGGAGGCTCTCTCGGAACGCATCGGTCAGGTCGAGGAGAACGAAAGACAGATCCAGGCCGTCCTCAAGGATTTGACGAAGCGCCTCGGACGACTGGAGGCCTTTATAGACGCGTCAATGTAGTGGTGAAACCCGAGAGCCGAATGTACGAGGATCCACGTGTCCACATGGAACCTGGCGTATTTTTCAAAGAAGGTGTCGCTCTTGCCTGAATTACCCGATGTGGAGGTAATGAAACGGTATCTGGAAGCTACCTCTTTGCACCGGGAAATCCGGACCGTGAATGTTGGAAACAGCACGGTGGTGAAGGACACATCCCTTTCCGCGCTTGAAAGGTCATTAAGGGGAAGGGAATTCAAAAAAGTCCGACGCCACGGCAAGAACCTTTTTGTCAGCCTGGGCAGTGGGGGAAAAACGCTCCTGTTTCATTTCGGGATGAGCGGCCGGCTGGAATATTGCAAACGGCCGGGATGCAAGCCGAAGCACAGCCGGGTGAGTTTTGGGTTCAAAAATGGCGGAATCCTGCATTTTGTCTGTACACGAATGCTGGGGAAGGTGTCCCTGATTGATTCCGTCGAGACCTATCTGGAAGACAGAAATCTTGGCCCCGATGTCATGGAGGTCCCAAGGGAACGGTTTGTGCAGATCGTGGCCGTCCATCGTTCCTCGATCAAGAACCTGCTCATGAACCAGAAATGTCTCGCTGGTCTGGGCAACATCTATACCGACGAGGCGCTTTTCGCAAGCCGCATCCATCCCGAAAGGCCCGCGGACATTCTTGGTCGAGAGGAAGTGGAAATGCTTTACGGCCGGATCCGGCGGGTAATCGATACGGCAATCGAGGCGAAAGCAAACCCGGCAGGCATGCCCGAATCATTCCTTTTGAACCACAGGAAAAAAGGCGACGGGTGCCCCAGGTGCGGCGGGAAACTTGAAAACATCAGGGTGGGCGGCAGAACGACGTGGTTCTGTCCGAGGTGCCAGGCGTATTGAGATACGGTGCGACCGGAAAAGGAGAAGTGCCATGGCACAGTACGAAAAGAAAAGAGATTTTCGAAAGACCCCGGAACCAGGAGCGAAGGAAGAACGACCTTCATGGGCGTGCAAGGAGCCCATTTTTGTCATGCAGGAGCATGTGGCGTCAAGACAGCATTTTGATTTCCGCATCGAGGTCGAAGGCGTTCTCAAGTCATGGGCGGTTCCGAAAGGGCCTTCGACGGATACGCGCGAGAAACGGCTGGCCGTCGAGACGGAGGACCACCCCCTCGCCTATGCCGACTTCGAAGGGACTATCCCCGAAGGTGAATACGGCGGAGGCACGGTCATCGTATGGGACCGGGGTTCTTATCGCAATCTCCAGGAAGGAGCTTCACCGAAAGACAGCAGCCCGGAATCCGTTTCGGAGCAGGTTAAAAAGGGCCACGTCACCATTTTTCTGGAAGGGCAAAAGATTTCGGGAGGCTATGCCCTTGTTCGCACCGGCGGGAAAGATGGAAAACAATGGCTTTTCATCAAAATGAAGGACGATGAGGCAGACGCCCGACGGGACCCGGTTTCCACTGAACCGGAATCGGTGAAATCAGGAATGACTATCAATGAGATCAAAGGAGTGAAGAATGGGAAGGACCAATGACTGAGACGTCGATACACATCAACCTGATTGTGATAAGCATCGGTGGAATCCTCGTTCTGGCCCTGCTCCTCAAGGGAGCGTTTTCACGTTTGCGGCTGCCTTCCCTCGTGGGGTATGTCCTTTTGGGCCTGGCTATCGGGTTCATCAATCACCGCTGGCCCTTTCTCTCGGAAGAAGCACTTTCGATCTTTGATTTCATGGAGAAAATCGGACTCATTGCCTTGCTTTTTTCGGTGGGCCTGAAAAGCGATCCAGGGAAACTGCTGGGACATTTGCGTGGTGCGAGTCTGCTTTGGGTGGGCAACGTCCTCCTAAGCGGGTTTTTGGCCTACATAGCGGCCCGGTGGCTGGGGTTCGGGCCTCTTCCGGGTTTTCTTGCGGGCGTGGCATTGACGGCGACGAGCGTGGGGGTGCCTTCCGGTGTGTGGGAATCATCGGATGCGATAGAGACTGATGACGGACAGCTCTTTATTGACGTTGCCGAACTGGACGACATCTCGGGCATCGTTTTCATGGCAATAGTTTTTGCCCTCTTGCCAGAGCTCGGGAAGGCACTGAATATTGTCGGCGGTTCCGAAACCATCAATGTATCGGGTTCTGTGTTATTTGAAGTGCTGAAAACGGCAGGCCTTGTCCTCGGGAAACTGATTGTCTTCGGGATATGTTGCTTCCTTTTTGCCCTTTTCCTGGAAAAACCCGTGATCGGCATTTTCGCCGCAAGCGAATCCAGCACTGATGCCGTCATCAGCATCGTCGGCCTTGGCATCATCATCGCCGGATTTGCAGGAGTATTAGGGTTTTCTGTTGCTATCGGCGGTTTTTTCGCCGGCCTGGCTTTGAGCAGGAACAGAGATGCCGTCATCAGCCGGACACCCTACATGACCGTGAGAGACCTTTTTGTTCCATTTTTCTTCGTGGGAATCGGTCTCGGGGTGGAAATATCGTCTCTCTCCCATGCCCTTGTTCCGGCAATAGTGCTTTTGGGAGTTGCCTTTGTCGGGAAACTGGCGGGTACCGCCGGTCCGGCACTCCTGTTTTCAAAACCCGGAAATGCTTTTACGATCGGGCTTTCCATGGTTCCCCGCGCGGAGATTACCATGATCATCATGGCTCATGGGCGGCTCGTGGGTGATTGGGCTGTGACGCGGGAGCTGTATTCGGCAATGGTTTTTGTCGTGTTGGGAACATGCATACTGACACCACCGCTTTTGAGCCGCGCCATAGAGCGGTGGTGCAAAAAGTAGGAGTTCAGAGTCTTTCAGTCATCGAGCTTGTCCTTGAGCCACCAGCGCAGGATGTAGAGGGCGACCATGACGGCCAG
>CAZERC010000047.1:0-3375 GCA_964515395.1 uncultured Synergistaceae bacterium
TTCTCATTGCCTCTTGATGTCACATGATACAAAGCCCCTGGGTACTCGATCCTCAACGGTCTGGCCAATGGAGGAACCCTCCTGTCCGGGAATGTCTTGCCTCTGATTTTCTCCCAGTTTCATCATTTAGTCAAAAGTGTAGGTCTGACCCTGCTCGATGGATCCCGATCAGCGCAAGAATCCCTGATACAGTGACCGCCGCAAGCATGGGGTCAAAAGGCATGTGCGTCAGGGGAATCGCCAGCAGCGTCAGCAGGCCGCCCGCAGAGGACGCCAGGCCCCAGGCCCTGGAAAGCCTTCCCGGCATGACGATGGCAAAAAGAAAGGGGAAAAACGTGGCGGCGCCCCGCAGCCCCATGCTGAGGAAGGACCATTCGAGGATCAGGGTGCCGGCCATCCTGGCGGAAACAGCGATCCCGACGGCGACAAGGATTCCCACCGATGACCGCGAGAGCCAAAGCAGGGGTTTTCCACCCATGTCCGGAAAGGCCCGGACGGCGACGTCGGAAATCAGGTTGGTGGAAATCCCCAAAATGAGGCCCGCTGCGGTGCCGACGATGGCCACCAGGATACCTGCCCAGAAGATGCCCCCGATGACCGGATGGAACAGGTTCCTGATGATGTAGGGCAATGCCTGGGCCCCCTTGATCTGGACGCCGGAGTGCCGCAGGGAAAGGCCGATGATCACCCCGAGAAATCCCATCGTGGGAAGCACGAAACTCGTGACGAGTACTCCCTTTCGGGCCGTCTCCTCGTCGGAGGCGGCGAAGACACCCTGCACGAAGATTTGCGTGCAAATTATCCCCACCACAATGGACACCAGGGCCGACAAGTTAAAGGCCACTCCCCCGGCGAAGGGGTTAAAGAACGGTTGGAAGGGAAGGTCCCTCAGCAGGGCGGGTATGGTGTGCCCTTGCCGCCAAGCGAGTCCCACGCATGCGAGCATGATCACGTAAAGGAGAGTGGTCTTCGCCGCCCCGATGGCGCTGTAGCTTTTGATGCCGCCAAGGAAGATGAACCCCAGGATCAGCAACCCGAAGACGGCCGCCGACCCCAAAGGCGTAAAGGGGTACAGGCTCCTCAAAAGGGCCATGCCGGCCAGAAACTGAGCCACCACGGAAAGGAAGGTCCCGACCGCCGTGGACAGGAGGGACAGCATGCTCACCGCTCGGCCGTAGCTGCGGTCAAGATACTGCGGGATGGTGGACAGGCCCGACCGGCGCAAGGGCCTGGCCAGCCAGATGCCCATGATGAGGCAGCCCACTCCTCCTCCGAAGGTAAACCAGAAGGCGGACAGACCCCATTCGTAGGCCATCTGCACCGTGCCAACCGTGGTGGCTCCCCCCGCAAGGGACCCGAGAAAAACACCGGCCACCTGTGATACATCCGCCCGTTTGCCCGCCATGGAATATTCCGAATTCCCGTCGATTTTCTTTGACCCCAGGGTGCCAAGAACCAGGAAAGCGGCGATCATCACCGCCGCCGATGCCAGGAAAGCCGTCATGTTTTGACCCCTTGTCCTGCAAAAACAGGGAATGTTCAAACAAAAACAAGTCTACCACCAAACGTTCAAACGTTTCTCCACCGGTTGCCTTTCGGCAGGGTCTTGGTTGGGGGTCTTGTTGGGGGTCAGGTCTACACTTTTGACTATTTCAGGTTTTCTGCTAACCTCTCGGCCTGGCCAATGGGGGAACCCTCCTGTCCGCGAACGTGCCCCCGATTTCCCCCTTTAGTCAAAAGTGTAGACCTGACCCCCCCTTGATCCGGATGTTACCGAATTGTGATTCCCTTGTCATGCAGCCGTGACAAGGGCCGTGATAGATTCGTCTCGTCCGGGGAACGTAGAAAAGGGAGACGGCCAAAATCCTAAACCGCGATCTCAAGAGCATAGATTGAGATGAGAGATCTTAAAAAGAAGCCAACCAGGAAAGGATATATCCACACATATACCCCATCCGTCAGACTTTTAAAACAAACTACCCATTAGAAAGGAGGGAGAGTACTTTTAGAGCGAACAAACTGGCGAGAGCGACGTGGGGTGCCAGAACACCGAAACTTGGGCAAGGAAAATGGGCAAAGGGAGGTTTTTCGAAATGAAAAAGCATATCTTTGCAAAATGGGGAGCGGCTTTCCTGCTCCTTTCCACCTTCTTCACCGGTTGGGCTATGGCCGCTGCTCCTGGCGAAGTTGCCAACAAGGTCGCCTTCGCCGTCCTAAGCGACCCACACATAGCCCTGAAGGAGTCGGAAAACACCTGGAAAATGTTTCACTATAGCCAAGACGTGCTTTCCTGGGCCATCGATGAAATCAACAAGAGAAACGATATAGACTTCGTCTTAGTTCCCGGAGACCTTACTAAGGACTCCGAACCATACAACCATAGAGCCGTCAAGGCGATGCTCGATAAGCTCGATGTCCCATATTACGTAATTCCCGGCAACCATGACGTCAAGAAAGACTGGATGCCCAAAGAGAATTGGGGCATTTCTGAATTCGTTAACTATTACGAGAGGCATGGCTATGATGACAGCGGCAAATCTTGGTACAGCCTAGATGTAGCTCCAGGCTTGCACCTGATTGGATTGGACTCCGCTTCTCACCCCAAATTCTCTAACTCCTGGGGCGGCGCAGTGACCGACGATCAGCTAAAGTGGCTCGAGGAGGACCTAAAAGCCAACGCCGACAAGACGGTCATCGTCATGGTACACCACGCCCTCATCAAACATGAGGGCAAAGATGACCCCAGAAACTATGTAGAAAACTCCGACGCTGTCAAAGAAATCCTCCGCGAGCACGGAGTTAAAACGGTTATAACCGGCCACCTCCATGTGACGGACATCGCCGAAGAGGATGGCCTCTATGACATCGCATCGCCAGCAATATCCAGTTACCCGCTTGCCTTTCGCTTCATGGAGATATCCGACAGCGAGCTCTCCGTGAATACATTCTGGTATCCCGATTCATTGGTACGCGAGATAGCCAAGGCCGAGCTCATTAAGGCGGGAGAGACAGAGACGGGTTTAGAACAGATAGGAGAGCCGTCAGATCAATGGACATCGATAAGCTTGAACGAAAAGGAATCGGTCGCCTTGGGGTCAAAATGAAGCGCGTTAACGTCCGAGTCGACGCCACCACAGGCGTGCAGGCCCTTTCAGGGGGCCACATTGTGGAAGGCGATCCATAGGAAGGGGGTCACGGGGGTCAGGCCTACACTTTTGACTAAATGGTGAAGATGGGGGAACATCAGGGGCAGTACGTTCCTGGACAGGAGGGGCCCCCATTGGCCAGGATATCCGAATCAGAGGTAAATCGTGCTTGCGGCAGGTTTGCAACATGATGGAAAGGGACGAGGATCTGAGGGAAGGGCTCGAGAGG
>CAZERC010000047.1:3475-8499 GCA_964515395.1 uncultured Synergistaceae bacterium
ACGAGGATCTGAGGGAAGGGCTCGAGAGGTTGACGGAAAACCTGAAATAGTCAAATGTGTAGGTCTGACCCCTCTTGTTGGACTCGGATATCCGAATCAGGGGTAAATCGTTCTTGCGGCAGGTTTGCAACATGATGGAAAGGGACGAGGATCTGAGGGAAGGGCTCGAGAGGTTGACGGAAAACCTGAAATAGTCAAATGTGTAGGTCTGACCCCTCTTGTTGGACTCGGATATCCGAATCAGGGGTAAATCGTTCTTGCGGCAGGTTTGCAACATGATGGAAAGGGACGAGGATCTGAGGGAAGGGCTCGAGAGGTTGACGGAAAACCTGAAATAGTCAAATGTGTAGGTCTGACCCCTCTTGTTGGGCTCCCCGTTACATAATGTATAATGTCTATGCGTTTAAAGAAATTGTTTTTGAAGGAGGCACTGTAATATGAAAGCGATCGGCATCGTCTGCAGTCCGCGAAAGGATGGCAACTCTGAGGTCCTGGTCCGCGAGGTGCTGACTGCCGCTGGAGATGACGCGGCGAAGGTGCTTCACCCCAACGAAATGAAGATAAGGGGATGCCAGGGATGCTACGCCTGCAAGGAGAAGGGCAGCTGCGTCATGGAAGACGACATGAAGGAGCTGTATCGAGAGATCAAAGAGGCCGATGCCGTGGTTTTCGGCACTCCTATCTACATGTACGGCGTGGCTTCACAGTTTAAGGTCGTACTGGATCGTCTCTTTGCGTTTTTGGGACCGGCGCCCGATTTCAAAAGCAGCCTTCCCAAGGGTAAAAAGGCGGTTTTGGTCGTTTCGCAGGGAAATGAGAATGCGCAAGAATACGACACTCATATCGCCCAGATGAAGGAAACACTCGGCGTAGTCGGTTTTGACGAGGTCAAGACGCTGATAGCCCCGGGAGTCAATGAGCTGGGCGAGGCGGCGAAGCATCCGACTTTGGTTCAAAAAGCCCAGATGTTGGGGCAAGCCTTGAGCTCGGCTTGAGGCTTTTTATGCGGGCGCGGTTTTCAAGTTTTAACCGACGCCTGCGCACCCGCCCCATACACGCTCTTTTGTGGTTTCGTCAGTGGACTCGTGCTTCGAACAAAAGCCGTGCCAGTTGATATTGTATTGCCCGGCCAAACTCTCGAATTCCTTTCTGGAATCAGGAGCTTTCAATAACTCTTTTTTGATTTTTCTTGCTTCCATGACCATTAACGAATTCTCCTTGCCCGTTTTTTTGCAACTTCCACATCATCAGGGATGGCCTTTGAAGGCCAACCCTTGTGTCGCGATGTCATTGGCTTCCGTTTCCCTGAAGGCATCCCCGGCGATACTCCATATATTCCGCCGTGGCATCTGCAACCCCTCTGCCGAAAAGTCGCTCGATGACGTGAAGGCTCATGTCGATACCGGCGCTGATTCCGGCGGAGGTGATAATCCTGCCGTTGTCCACGTACCGCTTGCCGCGGAGGAGTTTCGTTTTCGGGGCCATTGCCTCGAAGTCGTCGAAGGCGGTGTGGTGTGTGGTCGCCTCAAGATCGTCGAGAAGTCCTGTCTTGGCCAGCACCATGGAACCGGTGCAGACGGAAAGGACGAGTTCGGCTTTTTGCGCCCTGGTCCGCACCCACTCGAGGGTCTCCGAATCCTTCAGCACCGCCCGGGTACCGCGCCCCCCGGGAATAACAAGGATGTCGGGCTCCTTGACCCCCGGAAGCGCACCGTCAGGCTGAATGACGATGCCGTGCACCGTTCGGACCCTTCCTCCCGTTGCTGAAGCCGTCTCGATCTCGAAAAGGCTCCACCCGCCAAGCTCGTTGGCCACTGAAAAGACCTCACAGGGGCCCGCAAAGTCCAAAAGCTCCATGTCGTCGAACAACAAAAAGACTACTTTCCTCTTCGCCATGGCGTCAGCCTCGCTTTCAGGAAAACACTCGAAGATTTCCCTTCTGTGGCTCCAGCCGTTGCCGGCTTCGTAGCTGATATGATCATAAGCTTCAAAGGACTTGCAACGCTATTGTACCCAACTTCAGGCACGCCGTGTATCCAGGCCCCGGAGATCCCTGCCTGAACCGGCGACATTGCGAAACCGAAAGGATTTCTCGTCATCTCCGCCGCCGGTTGTGCGGGACGGCCGTCGGCATTATGCTTATAATGAGATTGTTTTCTGCAAGGGGAATACGATCTTCGTGCTTTACCCGGAAACAATGCTTCGATACGAAGGAGGTATCGGTAATGATCAAAAGAATTGAGGAACTACTCGGAGGCGAGGCAAAGAATCTGCTCGGGCACAGGGCAAAGTTTCCAGCAGATCAGATTCACCTTCCCGGACCTGATTTTGTGGACCGCGTCGTAGCCGGATCAGACCGGTCGCCGGCAGTCATGAGGAACCTGCAGCTTCTGTTCAACACAGGCCGCCTGGCCGGAACGGGATATCTTTCGATCCTGCCCGTGGACCAGGGGATCGAACACAGCGCGGGAGCATCTTTTGCGCCGAACCCGATCTATTTCGACCCCGAAAACATTGTGAAACTCGCTATCGAGGGCGGCTGCAACGGCGTGGCGTCGACTCTGGGCGTTCTCGGGTCCGTGGCCCGCAAATATGCCCACAAGATCCCCTTCATCATGAAGATCAACCACAACGAACTCCTGTCCTACCCCAACACCCACGATCAAATCCTTTTTGCCGACGTGGAACAGGCTTTCGACATGGGTGCCGTCGCCGTGGGAGCTACAATCTACTACGGCTCGGAGGAAAGCTCCCGCCAGATCCAGGAGATCTCCGAAGCCTTCCGCTACGCCCACAAGCTGGGAATGGCCACGGTACTCTGGGCCTACCTCAGAAATTCAGCCTTCAAGACCAAAGAGGCGGACTACCATCTGGCGGCGGATCTCACCGGCCAGGCCAACCACCTTGCCGCGACCATCGAGGCGGACATCGTGAAGCAGAAGCAGCCCGTCACGAACGGCGGCTTCACGGCCCTCAAGTTCGGAAAGACCCATGACAAGATGTACTCGGATCTGACCACGGACCACCCCATCGACCTCACCCGGTACCAGGTCATCAACTGCTACATGGGTCGCGCCGGGCTCATCAACTCCGGCGGTGCCTCTTCGGGAAAGGCGGACCTGGCCGAAGCGGTGGCCACGGCGGTCATCAACAAGCGCGCCGGCGGCATGGGACTGATCTCGGGCCGCAAGGCCTTCCAGAAACCCATGAACGAGGGCGTGGAAATTCTCAACGCCATCCAGGACGTCTATCTGTGCGATGAGGTGACTATCGCCTAACCAGGAGAATAAACCTTTCACCAATATCAGTACATAAATTGTGTCGTTCACTGCATCCCGTAAAAGCCCCGGGAAATCTCGCATTCCTTTCCTGGGGCTTTACTTTGACCTATAATGAGTGTACTATCAACATGATTGAACGTTATTTTGAATATCTAAACTCCGGTTTATGGACGATATTGTAATAAACTGTTGAGTAACGTAAGTTCAAAATCATCGAAAGAGGTGGAAACATGGAAAAGCTTTCGTCACAGGAACTCATGGACATGGAGCACGAGTACGGGGCACACAACTATCACCCCCTGGAAGTGGTCATTTCCAAAGCCGAGGGCATCTGGGTGGAAGACCCGGAAGGGCGCCGCTACATGGACATGCTGTCGGCCTATTCGGCCGTGAACCAGGGGCATCGTCACCCCAAAATCGTCAAGGCCATGAAAGACCAGGCCGACGTGCTCACCCTGACGTCCCGGGCCTTCTTCAATGACCAGTGGCCTCAATTCGCCAAAAAGCTCGCCGGCTTCACGGGCAAGGAAATGGTCCTTCCCATGAACACGGGAGCGGAAGCCGTCGAGGTGGCCCTCAAGACCATGCGCAAGTGGGGCTATCTGAAAAAAGGCGTGGAAAATGACAAGGCGGAGATCATCGTCTTCGAGGAGAACTTCCACGGCCGCACCATCACCATCGTTTCCTTCTCCGTCGACCCCGTCGCCCATGACTATTACGGACCTTACACGCCCGGCTTCAAGATCGTTCCCTATGACGACCTCGAGGCCGTCGAGAAGGCCGTCACTGAAAACACCGTGGGCATCCTGGTGGAACCCATCCAGGGCGAGGCCGGCGTGGTCGTGCCCAGCGACGGGTTCCTGAAGGGGCTCGAAAAAATCGCAAGAGAGAACAACATCCTGCTCGCCATGGACGAGATCCAGACGGGCTTCTGCCGTACCGGCAAGACCTTCGCCTTCCAGCATGAAGACGTCGACCCCGACATCATCATCATGGGCAAGGCCCTGGGCGGCGGCATCATGCCCGTTTCGGCCATCGCCGCTGACAAGGACATCCTGGGTGTCTTCGAACCCGGAAGCCACGGGTCCACCTTCGGCGGTAACCCGCTGGCCTGTGCCGTGGGCACGGCGGCCATCGATGTCCTCGTGGAGGAAAACCTCGCCGGCCGCGCCGCAGAGCTGGGGCAGTACTTCATGGACGGCATCAGGGCCATCAACTCGCCCAAGATCGAGAAGGTCCGCGGGAAAGGGCTTCTGATCGGCGTAGTCATGAATGAATCCGCCGGAAAGGCCCGCAAATACACCACGGCCCTCAAGGAGAAAGGGCTCCTCTGCAAGGAGACCCACGACTGGATCATCCGCTTCGCCCCGCCCCTGGTGATCACGAAGGAAGAGATCGACCAGGCCCTCAAGGTGATCCGCGAGGTCTTCGCGTAGGATTTCAGAAATCATCGAAGGGAATCGGAAAGGACGTCGGGAAACCCGGCGTCCTTTTTTTGTTTCAAGACCACCAGGCGCCAATATGATATTTTGGCTCGATGATGTGGTGTAACCTTTGTGATTTCCTAAATATCCGCGCCTCTATAACATGTCTTTCTTCGACATCGGGCGGAAAGAAGGCGATGATCATGAAACGGGTGTTTTCCGCCTTCCTTCGGGCTGTCCCTAAGGTCTTGCCGTCTTTACGGGCAATGTGGTACAGGCCTCTCGTTCACGACGAAGGGGCCTCTTTTTTACCCCCATA
>CAZERC010000048.1:0-7968 GCA_964515395.1 uncultured Synergistaceae bacterium
GAATGAGATCTGCGTTGTACCCGGCCACGGCGTCGACGAAAAATTCCACCTGCTGGATGAAGTTGTCGAAGGATCCAAACAGGCGCATCTGCCACTGGACGACTCCCAGCCTGACGTAGGTTTTGACACGGGGGATGAGTCGTCGTTTCTCTTCATAGTAGATGTTGTTCCACTCGAGAATAACACCATAGCCCTTCGACTTGTGATCTTCCGGCCAGTATCCGGGCACCACCTTCTTGTAGTGGAAGTCATTGCTCAGCTGGAAACTCAGCACGGGATCCACGATCTCGCGGTTTTTGACCATCTGCACGTATCTCCCGGGCTTCATATTTTCGGCGTATTTCTTGTAACCCGGTATCCGGCCCCCGATGATGATCCCCTTGAGGTTGAGGGTTTCGCAAAGTTCCTTCCTGGCATCGTAGAGACGCCGTCCCAGCCTCATTTCCCGGTAGTCGGGATGGACAAAGACATCGATGCCGTACAGGTAGTCGCCGTCGGGGTCGTGGTTTTTCAGTGTTCCGTCGCCGACGATCTGATCATAGGTGTGGTGTTCTCCGTATATCGCCGCATCGATGATCAATGACAATGCCGCCGCGACGACGGTCCCCTTGTCCTCTATGCAAAGCTGCCCTTCCGGAAACCGGGAGATCATCGCCTCGAACTGCTCCCTGGTCCAGGCTCCTCCCATGGTGGGATAGATGTAATCCATGATCTTCCTGACATCATCGTAATCGTCAAGCTGCAGCTGCCGGAGATGCAGCTTGTGGTCGAACTGGTGGTTTTCGATCATTCTTTTCAACTCTCCTTCTGTAGCGTGTTGCCTTTTTTACGAATTCGGGATCAGGACATTCAAGACTTCAAGGACGCTTCCCCTGTTGATGCACGAACTTGCCGACATTGTACCCCATCTTTTCGAATGCCCATTTTGCCACAAAACACAAACAACATGAGAACCCTTTTCGTCAACACCAAATTTTTGCTTCTTATGTTGCCCGAGGAAATTCATCCTGTAAAACCAAATGGAATCATCAATCCCGTTGACGAAATTGTCAGAATTAGTATACTTGGATCCAGGATACATGGATTCATTCATATAGCCGGAGGCGAATTATGACAGAAATACTCCGCCCTCTTTCGGAAGAAAGCTACATGCCTGTCAGGATCGTCGTCTACGAGACCCTGCGGGAGGCCATCTTCAAAAGGGAGCTCAAACCCGGCGACAAGCTCGTCGAAAACGACTTGGCCGAAAAACTCGACGTCAGCCGGACGCCCGTCCGGGAGGCCTTGAGAATGCTTGAATCCGAAGGCCTCATCGATCGCATCCCCCGAAAAGGACTTTTCGTCAAGGGCTTTACCGCAGAAGACATTATCGAGATCTACTCCATCCGCCAGGCCCTCGAAGCATTGGCCATACGGATCTGCTGTCGGAGGATCACCAAAGACGAAATCGCCGAACTCAAGGACCTCTACGCCAAAATGGTGGATGCCTTTGAAAACGGCGACGACGGTCGTCTTTTCAAACACTCCCAGAAGTTCAACGAGGCGATCGTGGCTCCCGCAAAAATGCCACGGCTTTTGAACCTGCTCAGCACCTACCACGAATACCTCAGGCGTTTCAGGGCCGTTTCCTTCAGCAAGTCGCCCCGCAAGGCCCAGGCACTGAAAGAGCACGGGCAGATCCTCCAGGCCGTCATCGACCGCGACGAGGACCGGGCCGAACACCTCGTCAAGATGCATCTTGCAAATGCCATTGAAGCACTGGTGAAAGAGATGGATCATGACGACTCCCAGGAACAAAAAAGAAGCAGGAACCTTTCGGAAATTTTTTCGGGCCGGAAATAACAGGCGGGAAATGTCACGCTTCGTCGTACGGACATCCTTTTTGAGAGAAAAGACAAGGAGGGATATAAAGGAGAGGCAAGGAAACGTCTTTTTCGCGAAGTGAATCACCGATTGTTATCACGTTCGTTCAAGACCCGGTGCGAAACAAAGGAGGTATGTGCAAATGAAAAGACAATCAAAAGTTACCCTGGCCCTTCTTATTGCCGTCCTGATGGTTTTCGGTCTTGTGGCCGTCGCCTCGGCGGCGGAATGGAAACCGACGAAACCCATCGAGATCGTCGCGCCTGCGGGCCCCGGCGGCGGATGGGACCTGCTGTCAAGGACCGTCAAGAAAGCCCTTGAAGAAGAAAACATCGTTGACCAGCCGATCATCATCACCAACATGCCCGGCGGCGGAGGCGCCACGGGTTGGACTTACCTCAACGGCAAGAAGGGGCAAGGTGAATATCTTGCCGCCAACTCGAGTCTTATCCTTCTCAACAACCTGCTTGGCAAAAGCGACCTGACCTTCAGGGATTTCACCGTCATCGCCAACCTTCAGGCCGAATGGGAAACGGTAGCGGTAAAGGCGGACGCCCCCTATGACGACCTGGAAAGCTTCTTCGCCGCCCTCAAGGAAAACCCCGAAAAGATGCCCATTGGCGTCGGTCCAACGCTCGGCAACGATGACCACATCCAGTTTTTGATGCTGGCCAAGCATTTCGGCGTGAATCCCGCCGATGTCAAGTTCGTCGTCTACCCGGAAACAGCCGCCGGCCAGATCCCGGCCCTTTTGGGCGGACACATCAAGGCCATTACCATAAGCCTCGCCGAGCCGCTGGAACAGGTGAAAGCGGGCAACCTCAAACTTCTCGGCGTCTCCTCGCCTGAACGCGTCGAAGTGGTGGCTGATGTCCCGACATACAGGGAACAGGGCGTCGACCTGGTCTTCCCCCACTGGCGCGGCCTGATGGCACCTCCGGGCCTCTCTGAAGAGCAGCTCGCCTTCTGGAAGGAAGCCATAGACAAGATGGTGGCCAGTGAAACCTGGAAGAAGTCCCTTGAAAACCTTGGCTGGGACCAGTTCTATCAGCCCCATGAGGAATACAATGAATACCTCGCTGAACAGGAAGAGGAGATCAGGGAACTGCTTGAACAGGTGGGCCTGATCAAGAAATAACAACGCTCCCACGTATTGAAGCGCATCAGTCGCGACGGGGCGAAAGATATTGCCCCGTCGCGTTTCCCAAGGAGGATTCTCCCATGACGAAAAACCAGATTTCCGGCCTGATTGCCGTCGTCATCGGATCGGTTTATCTGTTTATGGCACTGCAAATCCCTCGTACAGCCATCGGCGACAAGATCGGCCCGAAAATGTTTCCGATCCTGGTGGGAACCGTCGCCGTGGTGTGCGGCGCGCTGCTTTTTCTGAGAGAGCTCAAAATCGCCAAAGAAGAACGCACACCCTTTGACTGGGCATTCCGGGCTGAAAAACAGATCTATACGAAGATCGTGATAACGATAATCCTGGGCATCATCTACGGGTTTACGCTGCGAACCGCCGGGTATGTCATCACCACCATGCTTTTCATGTTCGCCATAACGTGGCTGATCAACGGCAGACGCTGGATAGAAAACACATTGATATCGATTTTGTTTCCCGTCGTCACCTATACCGTTTTTGCCATCATGCTCGGATTGAGCCTGCCGAGGGGCTGGCTCTCTTTTCTGCCCTTTTAGGCAAGGAGGCTGTTGAAGATGGAAACGATCATACAAAATCTCGGAATCGGACTCAACGAGGCCCTTACCGTCGTCAACATCACCTGGGTCTTCATCGGGGGCCTTTTGGGCACGATCATCGGCATGCTTCCAGGCCTTGGCCCGGCGACGGGAGTGGCCATCCTGATTCCCATAAGCTATGGGATGAACCCAACTACGGCGCTGATTACCATGGCCGCCATTTATTACGGCGCCATGTTCGGCGGTTCCAGGGCGTCGATCATGATCAACACCCCTGGCGACGCATCGGCAATTGTCTCTTGTTTTGACGGCTACCCCATGACCAAAAACGGCGAGGCCGGCAAAGCCCTCGCAATCTCCGCCATCGCCTCTTTCATCGGCGGTGTCGTGGGAATGGTTTTTTTGATTTTCCTCGCCCTTCCTGTCGCAAACGCCGCACTGAAATTCGGCCCGGCCGAGATGTTCTCCCTCATGCTTTTCGCCCTCACTGCCACGGTCACCCTGTCCCAGGGGAGCATGCTCAAGGGCTTCATCTCCATGGCCTTAGGGTTCATGCTAAGCACCATCGGAATCGACCCTCTTTCGGGCATGATGCGGTACACCTTCGTCCCTGAATTGCAGGACGGCATCGATTTTCTCGTCGCCATGATCGGGCTCTACGCTGTCGCTGAAGTCTTTAAAAACTACAAAAACCTCGATGCCCATTTCAACATCGACTCCAGATCTATCGGCAAGGTCTGGGTTCCCTGGCAGGATTTCAAGAAAACCATACTTCCCATTATCCGCAGCTCTCCACTTGGTTTTTTGATCGGCGTCCTGCCCGGAATGGGCGGAACTATAGCGACTTTTGTCTCTTATGCGCTGGAGAAAACACTGAACAAGCATCCAGAAAAATTCGGCAAGGGAGCCATCGAAGGACTGGCTGCACCGGAAGCCGCGAACAACGCATCTTCCTGTGGAGCTCTCGTCCCTCTTCTGACCCTCGGCATCCCGGGCAGCGGTACGACGGCGGTCATGCTCGGGGCGCTCATGATGCTCGGCGTCCGCCCCGGCCCCATCCTCTTCCAGATGCACCCTGAGATCGCCTGGGGCGTCATCGCCTCGATGCTTCTCGGGAACATCCTGCTTGTCCTGATCAACCTGCCACTTGCAGTTCCGCTGGTCCAGCTCCTGCGGGTTCCGCAGCGCCTCATGCTGCCGTTGATCCTGGGCATGGCCTTTATGGGAACCTACTTTCTTAATTACAGCGCATTCGATTTCATCCTGGTCACGCTGTTCGGTCTTGCAGGATATGTATTCTGGAAGCTTGACATCCCCATACCGCCCCTCGTTCTGGCCCTCATTCTGGGAGGGACCACGGAACAGGCGTTCAGAAACGCCATGACCATTTCCGGCAATGATGTTCTCTTTTTCGTGCAAAAACCGATTTCTTTGACCTTGCTCCTTTTGGCACTTTTGTCGATCATCTTTTCCATTTACAAGGAGCGAAAAGCCGCCCGGCGGAGCTGAACCGGCAAGAGCCTTTGCTTCGGCCTGCGCCGGCGAAAAGTAAGGATGATTGCAAATGGGACTGAGTGTATTTGAAAAAATCCTGAAAGCACATCTCGTGGAAGGCTCCATGAAAAAGGGAGAGCGCGTGGCCCTTCGCATGGATCAGACGCTGACCCAGGATGCCACCGGGACAATGGCATGTCTTGAGTTTGAAGCCATCGGGATCCCCAGGGTCCAAACGGAACTGTCCGTCAGCTATGTGGATCACAACATGATTCAGGGGGATTACAAAAACCCCGATGATCACCGGTTTCTCCAGGACTTCGCGTCACGTTACGGCATAATCTTCTCCCGGCCCGGCAACGGCATCTGTCATCATGTCCATCTCGAACGTTTCGCCAGGCCCGGGAAAACGCTTATAGGCAGTGACTCCCACACGCCCACCGCCGGAGGAGTGGGCATGATTGCCATCGGCGCAGGCGGACTGGATGTTGCCCTGGCCATGGCAGGAGAACCCTTCACCATCACAATGCCCGAAGTTGTCAGGGTGCATCTGACGGGACGGTTCAAGCCCTTTGTCTCGGCAAAGGACGTGATCCTTGAAATCCTCCGAAGGATTTCCGTCAAGGGCGGCGTCGGAAAGGTTCTGGAATATTCCGGCCCGGGGATCGCAAGCCTGGATGTTCCGGAGCGAGCCACCATTACGAACATGGGAGCCGAGACCGGGGCCACTACATCGATTTTCCCGAGCGACGACGTGACCAAAAGATGGCTCAGGGCCCAGGCAAGGGAATACCAGTGGACCCCCATCGAAGCTGATCCCGATGCCTCCTACGATGATGTCATCGAAATAGACCTCTCCGAAATCGAACCCCTGGTAGCGAAACCTTTTCAGCCCGACAACGTGGTCCCCGTTTCCGAAATAGAGGGGACGCCCGTCGACCAGGTAATGTTCGGATCCTGCACCAATTCTTCCCTCCGGGACATCATGGCCGTACATCACATTCTGGCAGGCAGGACGGTCCATCCCCGCGTGGATGCCAGCATCTCGCCGGGAAGCCGCCAGATTCTCCTTGAGAGTACTTCTATGGGAGCCCTGGACGGGTTAATCGCCTCAGGCGTCAGGATACTCGAATCCAGTTGCGGCGCCTGTATCGGAATGGGTTTTGCCCCGCCGACCAATGGCGTCTCCCTCAGGACGATCAACAGGAACTTTCTCGGCCGCTGCGGACACGCATCAGGGAAAGTCTATCTCGTGAGTCCGGAGGTCGCCGCCGCCTCGGCCATTACAGGGGAAATTACCGATCCAAGGTCCCTGAGCATCGAACCGCTGATTTTCGAGATGCCCGAACAATTCTTGATCGACGACAGCATGCTCCTGGCACCCTCTGCCGAACCGGAAAAGGTCAGCATACGAAGAGGGCCGAACATCGCCGCACTCCCCGAAATGTCGCCTTTGCCCGAAAAACTCGAGGGAGAGGTCCTCCTCAAGGTCGAAGATAACATCACCACGGATCACATCATCCCGGGCGGAGCCGATATCCTTCCGTTGCGCTCGAATATTCCCGAGATCTCGAAGCACACCTTCGAGGTTTTGGACCGGACCTTCGCCGACAGAGCTCTTGAAAAAGGCGGTGGATTCATCATAGGCGGAGAAAACTACGGGCAGGGCTCAAGCCGCGAACATGCCGCAATCGCGCCCCGCTACCTTGGTGTGACGGCGGTCATCGTAAAGAGTTTCGCCAGGATCCACCTGGCCAACCTTGTAAATTTCGGCATTCTGCCCCTCGTCTTTGAAAACACTGAAGATTACGACTCAATCAGCCAGGGCGACCGGCTTTCCTTCAAGACCGACGCTCTCGCTGAAGGAAGCATGGTGGAAATCATCAACGAAACCCGGGGTCGCTCGATTCCGGTTCGTTCCCCTGTGACCGAAGAAGACCTGCAAATCATCCGTGCAGGCGGGCGACTCAGTTACATCAAAAGCCGCCGCAAGAACCGGCGTTGAAGGGTGCTGATGCAAATGTCCCGATTTGAAGGATTGAAACTGCGTAAATTCACTCCTCCCGACGAGGGCGAACCAATCCGCCGGGACGAAAAAGGGCTCGAGGTGCCTGAAAATCCTGTCATCCCTTTCATCGAGGGAGACGGGGTGGGACCCGAAATCACCAAAGCCATGCAAGGCGTCATCAATGAAGCCGTAGCCGTCGCCTATGGCGGGAAAAAACGGCTCGTCTGGTGGGAAATCTTCGCAGGTGAAAAAAGCTTTCACTCCCGGGGTGAGTGGCTCCCTGAGGATACCCTCGATGCCGTTCGTTTTTTCAAAATCGCCATCAAGGGACCCCTGACGACTCCCGTGGGAGGCGGCATCCGAAGCCTGAACGTGGCGATCCGCCAGCACCTCGACCTTTTTGCTTGCGTCCGGCCCGTACGATACTTCAGCGGTGTGCCCGCGCCGTTGAAACACCCTGAAGACATCGACATGACCGTCTTCCGCGAGAATACGGAGGACGTGTATGCCGGGATCGAGTGGGAGGCCGGCTCCCCGGAAGCTCAAAGGGTTATTGACTTTCTGGCCAAAGAAATGGGCACGACGATTCGACACGGTTCCGGAATCGGCGTCAAACCCATGTCTGAGCATGCATCGAAACGACTGATGCGCATGGCCTTGAGATACGCGCAGCAAAAGGACCAAAAAAGCATCACCATCGTTCACAAGGGAAACATCATGAAGTTCACCGAAGGCGCGTTCAGAAAATGGTGCTATGAAACGGCCGCCTCGGAATTTGGTGATTTCACCGTAACCGAGGACGATGTCGCCGGCGGCCGGGCCTCCAAGGGAAGGATCCTGATCAAGGATCGCATCGCCGACGCCATGTTCCAGCAGATTTTGTTGCGGCCCGGCGAATATGATGT
>CAZERC010000049.1:0-7868 GCA_964515395.1 uncultured Synergistaceae bacterium
CAAGAAACAAATACCCGAATAGAGCACTGTCAGGACTAGAAACAAAACTCAACCTCGACGTTTACAGCAAATGTGCGAAAACAAGGCTACGGGTTTCAGAAAAAACCGTGGTTGTGCGATTTCGGTTTTGAAAGTCCGTACAGTGCAGTGCCACGTATTTGTTTTCAATCATTGTTACATATTATTTTGTCGGCGTATAACACAAGTGCCGTGTATGTCAGGACGAAAACTTTCATCAACAGGGATGGTTCTACAAGTACATATTTGTATCCGAAAGAGCAAACGCTGGATTTGTGCAGCACGTCTTGTAGTACCAGGTAAAAAATCGTGACCCTGCTGCGAATCTGTAGTTGGTCGTCTGTTCGGGCGCCCGGAAAATCCCCGTTTCCCGGGATTTTCCGGAAATCAGGTGTCAAAGAAAAGTCAAAAGGACCGGAATTTTGTCTGCTGGAGTCAGATAATGTCTTCCCAGTGTTTTCGCTCGCGCGATATGTGCACGTAGTATGCCAGAGAAAGTGCGAATCTGTGCAATCTGTTTTTCAGGTCGACTCGTAGCAGGGTTTCCAGATCGGAAATGTTGTTTCGAACAGTGTTGTAATGCAGGTGCAGCATCTCTGCGCACTTTTTGGCGTTAAAGTCTGATCTGATAAGAGCTTTTGCTACTTCCAGAAGTGGAACTGCCTTCCGTTTCGATGCATCGGTGACAAGAGGCTCCCAGAATCGTTGCCACAGGCCGTCAGCTTCGGGTAAGGTCACGATTTTCCTGAGGAAAGTGTGCAAGGCGAGTTCACTGAAAGGATATATACCTGGAACCGGCTCGAATTCACGTATCCAGGTAAGTGCTCTTTTAGCTTCTTCGTAGGACCGTTGAATTTGTTCCCAACCTTTTGTTTCCCCTCCCGTTGCGATCCAGAGTCCCTGTTCGCCGGCGACCTGCATCAGGTGATCACGGTGTTGTTCAAACTCCAGGGGTGTAACGAGGCAGACCCACTGATTGGCCATCTTGTATGTTAGCGAGAAAGGTGGATGCCACGGAGGAAGATGCCCCTTGTCGACGGCGGCTATCTGGAGGACGAAAAGGTCTTCAGGAAGGTCTATGCCCAGTTCACGCGCACGGCCCAGGATCATTTTTGAGTTATTGTATGTCCCGAGACAGAGATTCTGCAGGAATTGTTCTTTCTGGGCGGGTTTTTCCTGGAGAAAGCTGCTTGATTCAAGTATGGCTCCCTGGATGATCCCTATGGCTCGAAAAATCATCCGTTCCTGGTGAATCGAGGGATAGTGTTCTTCAGCAGGCAGAACAAGCGCTACTTCAATGAGAGAGAATAGTTCCTGCCTGTACAAGGCGATCCAGCGGTTTCCTCCCTCGTAAGCGATTTTCCGTAATGAAACAAGCACCGGGTTGTGCCGCGGCAGTTCACGTTCCGCAAGATCGGGTGCCGAGAAAATCCTTTCGGCGGCCGGGCTGTCCGAAACAGTTCCGTCAGGAGCGAAGAAGTTCCTGATATTTAGCTTCGGCACACTTACGGCTAAAGGGCATTCAAGTTCAGTCGCAAGGCTGGCCAGTATTCTATGAGTATCGTTGATCTCGTGCCACAGGTGATGATGCTCGGGAGCCCTGAATTTAGGAATATTCCGTTTCTCGCTTAGCAAAACGGAATAGACAATTTCATTAATGTCTACCCAGCGGTATCGAAGCGGTATTTCTATAAGCGGAAGCTTTAGATGTTCCGCCTCGTCTATGACTGTTTGGGGTGGGCTTGTATGATACCTGTCTATCTTGAGACCAAATGCTGCTATATTCTTTTTTGCAGCGAGACGCATAAAAGGCATCATTCCATCAGGGTCGTCACGGAAAATGTAGCCGCTACCGATTAAAAATTCCCCGCCGCGCATCCAACGGTCAACGTCAGGAGAATCAATAACAGAGACAGAGGTAATTTCCCTCGTGAGTCCTTCCGTTCCTGCGAGGACCCGAAAATCCGGGAAATATGTTTTTTTTAGCAAGTCTGCCACTATCATGATATCCCCACCAGACATATACACATAATGGAATAATTACCAAACAGGTATCTGCCTTCATATTTTTGTTTTGTGACTGTTATTATACTTGATCGCTTTTTTCGTAAGAAAATCTGTGCAAGCAGCACAAGGTCATTGCGCCATCCTGTCACCTTTTCGGATTCCGTGATTTTGGGTGATCTTGATTTTTGTACCAGCAAAAAAGTTGGGAAATTATTTCATGCTCCCAGGTATCAGTGATTTCGTAATCGAAAGCGAAGGTGGCCGCCACTTTCCCGTAATAGTAAGGGGACCTGCTGATAGGGAGGAAGGGGCCGTAATAAACGACATAATCGTCGTAGATGATCCATTCAAGCATCCCCGTTTCCAGGGGTTCTTCCGATTCCAGAACAGCCCCGGGGGAGTATTTCCTGACGCGGTGGGGCCCCTTGTAATTGCCGGTGAAGACGAAGGCCTCGCCTGTTTCCTTGAGGGAAACCAGTGCGTGGCGAAGCTCGTGATCGACGAAGATGTCGTGAAAACCCCAGAAAGGGGGGTCGAACACCAGGAGTCTTTTCCCGCGGCTCCATTCGATATAGCTGTCGAGATCGGCCGCCCTTTTGGATATTTCTTCCGGGGTAACGGGCGGACGGGGTTTTTTGAAGAGCCGGGACAGCAGTGCGAGAGGGTCCATCTTCAGGAAGTCAGAAAAGACAGGATATGTTCTGAAAGGTCATCCCATGTCAGGGGGAAGGTCATCACGCTTCCCACTTTGACGCTGTTCTGTTTCTTCTTGTTGAGCCCGTCGAAAAGGCCTTCCTTCGCCTGTTCAGGGGAAAAGATGCTAAACCGCCTGTTGCCCTTCTGTTTCGTAATGTCGCAAAGGACCCAGCGGAAAGCGCCGTCGGCCATGGCGATCCTGCTCTTGTTCAAAAGGAGGAGCTCCATTTCATTTCCGGAGCCTTTCTGGTCGCCGATATCCACGGTCCTTGGCCGGGATCCGGAATAGATCTTCATGTTGAGGAAACGGCTTCGCATGATTCCATCCTGCAGAACGAATACAGCCAGATCGAAACCAAAGTCGGGGAGAATGAAGAATTCCTCTATGACCTCCTCCTGCTGGGCCTGGGTCAAGGCCTCCATAAGTTCCTGCAGCAAGGAGTTTTTCAGGGTCTCTTCGGGTTTCGAACCTTTTACGAGATCTGGTTCCAGGCTGAAAGCCATTGTGATCACCATCCTTGTCCGGTATTTTCTCGTGCTGTTTTTGTCTGTTTGAAAAACCGCCAAAAGGGGGCGTCCCCTTCCCGCGGGAGGCGTTTTTTTGAATGTCGCTTGTCATCAAGGGTACAGGCTACCGGATGTATCTGCAAGTTGAGGTCCATTTGGGGACTTTGTTCAAATATCATATACTTCAGGAAGCTCCTTTTGGAATCACCGGAAGAAATGTTGCATCGGGAGGTTACACCATGAAGATGACCCAGCTTTTTGCACCGACAGTAAAGGAAAACCCGAAAGGAATCTCCGATGGAGCCCTCCAGCGGCTGGTCAGGGGCGGATATGTGGTTTCACCAGAGACGCCGGGGACCCTGTGTCTCTATCCTCTCGGGAAGCTCTTCTGGCGGAAATCAGGGCTTTGTGCGGAAGATGTGCTCCGTTCCTCGGGATTCCAGAAGGTCCGTTTCGATGATCTCGGGAAGCGGCTGATCTTGGTGTCGGCAGGATTCATCAAAAGCTACCGTCACCTTCCGCTCTTGTTCTATCAGGGAAATGAAAACGGATACGAACTGGAAGCCCTGGAGAAAGATGAAGACACAGCCTCGGGCAGAATCGATGAAATGCTCGAGAAGTTTCGGCAGGCTTTTTCTACGGAGAAAAAGGATGCCCTTTCAGGGGAAACCGTTTCCGAAGAGGGAAGAAAACGTTTTGTGGCAATTCCGGTCAAAAAAACCGTCCCCTTGTCACGTGCCGGCTACAGGTGCACCTCCTGCCACTGGTGCGGCGACGAGAACTCCCCGATTGACGATCCGGTTTTGAGGGATACGGAAAGTCCGAAAAAAGCCGAACCCGTTGATACCCCTGGAGCGGATACGATTGCCGAGCTGTGCAGGCAGCTCGATGTGTCCCCGGAAAAAACACTGAAGACCATGTTCTACGCAGCCGAAGGAGAAGGCGGCAAGAGCATTGTCGTTGTCCTGGTCAGGGGAGATCACCGGATCAGTGAGAAAAAGATCAAGAGCCTCCTCGGAGCATCTTCCCTGCGTTTTGCCGATCCTTTGGAAATCAGGGAGACCGTCGGTGATCTCGCCGGTTACCTCGGTCCGGTAGGGCTCCCCAAAGGACTGAAAGTCATTGCCGACAGACATGTCGAAGGGGCTGTCAATGTGGTGACAGGCGCGAACGAGCCGGGGCGTCATCTGGTCAATGTCTGTTGGGGAAGGGATTTCGACGCCACCATTGTTGAAGACATCATCTGTTTCGAAAAAGATCTCCCATGTCCGGTGTGTGGCGCGCCTCTCCAGGATACCGCCCTGGCGGAGTTCGGCTCGGTGATGGTCGCTCGATCGGCTGTTCCGGAAGAAGCGGAAGTCTTTTTTCAGGCTGCAGATGGTACGAAAAAGCGGCCACTCCTGTGGTCGGGGCGAATTGATCTCGATACTGCATGTCTCGGACTGGTCCCCCCGGAAGGAACCTTTCCTTTCGGTTTTGCCCCCTTCGATGTTTCCGTGGTTGTCGCATCTTTGAAAAACAAGGATGCCGTGGATGCTGCCGAAGGAATTGTGAAAGCCTGCGAGGGAGCCGGGTTCGATGTTCTCCATGATGAGCGGGATGAACGGGCCGGAGTCAAGTTTTCCGATGCCGAGCTCATCGGTGCCCCCGTAACCGTTGTGTGTGGAAGGGACTCTGCCGAAGGGAAGGCGGAGCTGAGATTCCCCGATGGACAAAAGGATCTCGTACCCCTTGAAGGGATCGTCTCCCGGATTCGGACCCTTTTTTCCGGTGAAACGCCGGAAGAGGAAAATCAGTAGTTTTACTCTTATCATCCAGGGTATCCTGAGGTATGATATATGTGTCTACAAGATAGAGATATCCGGAGGTGGATGGAAATGAGTAAAAAAATCGTTCTGCTGGCGCTGGCGGCAGTCATGGTCTTTACTGTTTCGGCCTTTGCACACGGGGGTCCCGGGATGGGACCCAGGGCCGGCGATTGGGGGGATTCCGCCCAGTTCTTCGGACCCGGAATGATGTGGTGCGGTTTTGGCGCCGGCTGGGGAATGCCGCGACAGGGCGGCTGGCACATGGGTCCCTGGAGCGGGGGTTTGAGGCAAGGTGTCGATGAACAGGTCCAACTCCCCGCCGAGATAATCGACAAGATGGCCATTCTTCAGAGAACGCACCTGGAAATGCAGCTTGCCTTGACAGAAGAGGAGCCGGATGTGGCCAGGGCGAGGGAGCTTTTCGAAAAATCGCAGGAAATCCGTAACGAGATAGCCCGCTGGCAGTTTGAACGTGTCCTGGAAAACTTCCAGAAATCGGAGTAATACTTGCGGGCAGGCGGAAAATCATGTTGAAGCACATGAGGGAGGGGGACACCCCTCCCTCTTTTTGTTTTTATAAAGAATGAGGACAAAAATAGTCAAAAAAGATAATAATACGACCAAAAAGAGAAATAAGTTCTATTATTTGCCTCCGGAATACTTGCCTGATCTTTCCTGACCTCTATAATAGGCACCGTATTGGTCAAAATAGGTCAAGTTGTAATATTCCCTTTTGGGAGGGTTTTGACATGGGTCGAACAGTAGGTATTGATCTTGGAACTACCAACTCCGTTATCGCCTTTATGGAAGGCGGACAGCCGACGGTTATCACCAACGCAGAAGGCGGGCGTACCACTCCGTCTGTCGTCGGATTCGCGAAAAACGGGGAAAGGCTGGTGGGAACCCTTGCGAGGCGCCAGGCTGTCCTGAATCCGGAAGGAACGGTCTATTCAATCAAGCGTTTCATGGGCCGAAACTACAATGAAGTCGAAGAGGAGATGAAGATCGTTCCCTACAAGGTTGTGGAAGGACCGCACAACTCGGTGAGGGTCGTCGTCGGCGGCAAGGAGTATGCGCCGGAGGAAATCAGTGCCATGGTTCTGCGCAAGCTGGTTGACGACGCCGAGGCATACCTGGGCGAGAAGGTGACCGATGCGGTAATTACGGTGCCGGCCTATTTTAATGACGCCCAGCGACAGGCGACGAAAAACGCCGGGAAGATCGCCGGACTGAACGTGCTGCGCGTCGTCAACGAGCCGACGGCAGCCGCCCTCGCCTACGGGATGGAAAAGAAGGAAAACGAGGTCGTCATGGTCTTCGACCTTGGCGGCGGGACCTTCGACGTGTCCATCCTGGAAGTCGGCGAAGGGCTGTGCGAGGTCCGCGCCACAGCGGGTGACACGCACCTTGGTGGCGACAATTTCGACAAGTGTGTCGTCGACTGGATGGCCGAGGAGTTCCGCAAGGAACAGGGGATCGACCTCAGAAAGGACAGGCAGGCTCTTCAGCGTCTTTACGAGGCGGCGGAGAAGGCGAAGTGCGAGCTCTCCTCGAGGTCGAGCACGGAAATCAGCCTGCCCTTCATTACGGCCGACTCAAACGGACCCAAGCACCTGAACATGACCCTGACACGGGCGAAATTCGACCAGCTCACGGAACACCTTGTAAAGCGGTGCGAAGGTCCTGTGAAACAGGCTCTGAAGGACGCGAAACTTGAGGAAAAGGATATTTCCGAAGTGATCCTCGTCGGCGGTGCGACGAGGACGCCCTCCGTCCAGGAGATGGTGAAAAAGCTGACCGGCGGGAAGCAGCTCAACATGAGCGTAAACCCCGACGAGGTCGTTGCCGTCGGTGCAGCGGTACAGGCGGGTATCATCAAGGGTGAAGTCAAGGACGTGCTTCTTCTGGATGTGACACCCCTTTCGCTGGGCATTGAAACCCTTGGAGGGGTCATGACGAAGATCATCGAACGGAACACCACGATACCAACGAAAAAGTCGCAGGTCTTTACGACGGCCGAAGACAACCAGCCCGCTGTCGACGTGGTCGTCCTTCAGGGTGAGCGTGAGATGGCCGCTGACAACAGGAAGCTCGGTAATTTTAAACTGGATGGTATCAGGCCTGCGCCGCGGGGCGTTCCCCAGATCGAGGTGACTTTCGATATCGATGCGAACGGAATCCTCAATGTTTCAGCGAAGGACCGCGATACCGGCAAGGAACAGAAAATTGAAATCACCAATTCGACGAACCTGGACGAGCAGGAGATCGACCGCATGGTCCGCGAGGCCGAACAGCATGCCGAAGAAGACAAGAAAAAGAGGGAATGGGTTGAAGCCAGAAACGCCCTCGAGACCTCGAGCTATCAGCTGGAGCGTGATATCGGCGAGCTGGGTGATGCCCTGCCGGCAGAGGAAAAAGGCAAAGCCACCCGGCTGGTGGATGACGCAAAAGAAGCCATCAAGAACGAGGCGGAGAAGTCCCGGCTCGAGGATTTGACAAAACAGATCGGCGAAATGATGGCACAGCTCGCGCAGTATAGACAACAGGAGTCTGCAGACCAATCGACATCCGGTGGGCAGCCGGGCGGCTCCGGCGGAAGCGATGAAGATGTGGTGGATGCGGATTTCAACGAGGGATAGTGACTGTCCCACATTGCCACTGAGTGAAAGAGGATGATCCTTCCCGTCGAGGCCCCCATATGCAGTTCATTGCACGGGGGCCTCCGGCATGATTGAGGTGGTACAGGTAACGCAAAACGGGACAAATCGGGGGAAATATCATGCAGTACAAGGATTATTACAAGATTCTCGGTGTCGACAGGAAGGCCTCCCA
>CAZERC010000050.1:0-7776 GCA_964515395.1 uncultured Synergistaceae bacterium
TTGCCTCGACAACATCGGCGACGCCGAGAATCCGTGCTTCGAGAAGAATCTCCCCTACTTGTAGTCCCTGCGGATATCCGGATCCGTCAAGCCGCTCATGGTGTTGGTATATGATGTCGGCCAGAGGAATTTCGGCCTCCACATCCCGCAGGATTTCCTTCCCAGTCAGAGGGTGTTCCCTGATGATTTTCATCTCGAGCTCGTTGAGTCTGCCTGGTTTGTTCAGAATGTCCGCGGGTACGGAAATTTTCCCGATATCATGGATGAAACCGGCCATGTGGATTCCTTCTACACGCGTTTTGGAGAGACCCATTTTCTTTGCGATCTCAGAAGCAAGGGAGGCGACCCTTCTTTGATGCCCTGCGGTGTAAGGGTCTCTCCGTTCCACAGTTTGAGCGAGAGCTTCGATGGTTGACTGAAGGACGCGTCTTGTTTTTTCTTCGGCGCGTTTCCTTTGGGAAATATCCCTGGTAACACCCTGGAACCCGACGAGATTTCCCTCTTCATCCCTGATTCCCGAGATGTTCATTGAGACCCACACGATGGTGCCGTCGGCACGATAATGAGGAAGTTCGATCAGGCGTGTCCGGTTTTTTTCGACATCGGGTTGCTTTTCTTTCTTCATCTCTTCTTGCAGAATATCGTATAGGTGAGCCAGATATTCTTTCGGAAATTTTTCTTCCATCTTCCGTTGAAGATGTTCTTCTACGGATTCTCCAAGCAAGTGCTTTACAGAGGGGCTGACGTAAATCGTCTTGAGGTTCAGATCCGCCGTCCAGACAACATCGGAGATGTTTTCCGCAAGCTGTCGATACTTTGCTTCGCTTTTTCGAAGTGCTTCTTCGGCCTCCTTGTGGTCAGTAATATCCTCTACGGAGCCTTCGTAATACAAAATGCTCCCGTCTTGAGCGCGAACAGCTCTGGCATTTTCCCTGATGAAAAGTCTTGACCCATCGTTTTTTGTCCATGCTGATTCAAATCCTGTTATCTCGCCTTCGGCATTCATCCGTTCTTTGAAATGTCCTCGTGGGTATTCCGGCTCAAAACCATGGTTTTCGAGATTCCTTGATGCAAGAGCCTCCATGGAAGAGTATCCCAACATTTTCAACAGTGCGGGGTTGGCAATCAGGATTTTCCCTTCGGGACTCGTCCTGTAGAAACCGATGGAGGTGTTTTCAAAAATGCTTCTGAATCGCTCTTCACTGGTTGCAAGCTTTTCCAATAGTTGCAGGTTATCTTTATTGGTCCTCGTCAGTTTGAGATTTGCAAGTCCCTTTTCGGAGAGAGCGCTAGCCAATTTCGCAAAAAATGACATGGCTGTGTAAATTTTTTCACGGGAAAAACGCGGGACCTTCTCAAGGGCCTTCATGTATTCCTGTTTTTCGAAGCCATAACGTTCTGCCTGCTTTTCGAAGACCCGGTAATCAATATTCTCATCGTCGAAGAAAAATTGCCCCATGTAAAGGTTGGCCATTTTTTTGCCTTCCACGCAGATAGGTGAAGCCATGTCCCACATGTTGTTTTTGCACCTGCAGAGGAGACATCGACCGGGTTCTGCGCGAGAGGAAAGCTTCATGTCACTTTCCAGGCAGTTTTCACGGGAAACCGGATTGACCCTGTGAAAACGGACGCATATTTCCTGCCAACCCCTTTGGATCAGCACATGTCCAGCCAGATCTAAAAGGGCTATGGGAATGCCCGTAAGTTGGTGAAAATCTGTCAGGAGAGATTGGAGTTCTTCAAGATCAAGGATGTCCTCTGGCGCCAGGTCGGCATTGCCAGGGACAGTTTCTATTTGAGTATTTGATACTGTTGATTCGGACTGGAAACGACCATTCTGCATCGCGGGCTCTCCTTGTTACCAGAAAATGTCGGTACGGCTTCGGTATCAGGTGAATTTGACCGCGCTCAGTTACTTTTAAAAATGAACGATACATCTTTTGTAGCATATCATGAGGAGATGTCCACATATGCCGACATTCGGGGCTTTACTCCAGGACCGGTTCGTCGAAAGTTGGCGGATCTTTTTTGTCACAAAAGCAGATAGACGGGTTCAAGAGGATCAATGAAAGACAAGCAAGATGCTAATCGCTATGATTTCTTTGACAGAGCTCTGCGAAAAGGATAAAATCCGTTGTAACTTGAGGACGGAGGAACTTTCAATGGTTCGAAACATCAATCTTCGCAACTGGTGGTGGCAGACTTTCACGGTCTGCCCCCAAGAGCCTGAACGAGCGTAGTCTTTGAATCGCCAGGGGCCTTGGAGGCGGATCCCGCAAGGGATTCACTTCGAGGCCCCTTTTGTTGTAAAGGCAACACCGTTCAAATCACAACGGGGAGGGGCTTCAAAGCCCCTCCCCGTTGTGTTATTAGGCGAAAGTATTTTGGACGGAAAGGAGTGGATAAAAGGCAGAAACGGGTTTTGGCAAATAGACGAATTCAGTAATGAGTAAAGCGAAAGAAGCAATAGGCAGGTTCCACAAGAGCATATTCGAGGAGGTTTCATTATGAGCCGAGGAAAACAGCAGAGACTTGAATTTAGAGGTGGACTTTTCGGCCTGTTTTTACCTTTCATTGTACTTTTTGTCGGGATCATGTCGCTGGCCCTGACGGGACGAGCACTTCCCATGGCTTTTTGGGTTCCCACCCTGGCAGGGATCCTGCTTGCCATTGTCTTGTCGAAAGATCCTGGAGCCTGTGCTTCAGCCGTTATCAAGGGCATGTCCTCGGAAATGGTGGCTATCATGCTTATGGCCTGGTTTCTGGCAGGGATCATTGCAGAGCTCATGAAAGTTACAGGCCTCGTGCAGGGGCTCATATGGCTGGGTATTTCCATCGGGCTTGAAGGTGCCTTCTTCCCACTTGTTGCGTTTGCCATCGGCTGTCTACTCTCGGTGGCCACCGGAACGGCCATAGGAACAGTCATTGCCCTGGGCCCGATTCTGTATCCCGTCGGAGTGGCTCTTGGCGCCAATCCTCCGGTCATGGTGGCAGCCATTGTCTGTGCCGCCTATTTTGGAGACAACATCGCCCCCGTTTCGGATACGACGATTGCATCAGCCTACACCCAGGGTACCAATGTTCCAAAAGTCGTGAAGACACGACTCAAATATGCCTTGCCGGCGGCGGGAATGTCTTGCATTCTCTTTGTTCTTTTCGGTGGTGGCGGAGAAGTGGCTTCGGAGGGAATGGCCAACCTCGGCGAATTATCACCTGCGGGTCTTGTCATGCTGGTCGTTCCCGCCATCCTGATCGGCATGATGCTGAAAGGCATGCACCTGATCATAGCCTTGATGTACAGCGGGGCTATAGGAATCGTGATCGGCCTTGCAACAGGCCTGCTTGACCCTTTTTCGCTTCTGGTTATCGACATGGAACGGTTCAGCGTCGGAGGTCTTATTGTAGACGGCATCAACGGGCTGATGGATATTGCCATATTTGCCTTCCTGCTCATGGGCCTTGTCGGAATCCTGGAAAGAGGCGGTTTCCTCGAAATGTTGACAGAGAAAACCCGCAAGCTGACGGCGACGCCCAGAGGCTCGGAGCTGACGGTTTACGTGCTTTTGATACTTTTGAATCTCCTCACTGTGGCCAGCACCATTGTCATCATTATGGCGGGTCCACTTGCGAAAAAGGTCCTGGTGCAGGAAAACGGGATTTCTCCCGAAAGAAGCGCAAACATTCTTGATGCAGTTTCGGCGGGTGCCATGTGTCTCATCCCTTATAGTTTTGGACCTCTTCTCGCCTACATGTTTGCAGAAGGGTCCGGTATGCCCGTTGATTTCAGCCTTGTCTCGGTTATTCCGTACATGTTTCACGGATGGGCGCTGCTTGCAGTAATGGCTTTTGCTGTTTTTTCAGGTTGGGGCAGGGATTATCTTTCAGATGAGCAGGCTGCGGGACTGAAAGTCATTGAGGAACCGGTGTATGGCACATAAAAGAGAAAAGTCTTTCGAAAAGGAGGACCTGCGAGATGTACGATCTCAGGATAACCGTTGAGAGCGTCCAGGGATTTTGCGATCTTCCGATGAAACCTGGCGATTATTTCGAGATCAGGGGAAGCGCCCTGGTCCTTCCACAAGGAGGGCATATCTGTATATGGGCACTCCAGAGTCTCATGCCCTTTTTGCCGGCGAAACAAAGGGCGACAAACGATCCGAACGACTGGATTCCAACAACCTCCAGGCTTGTTTGCCCCGATCCGAAGGGAGGTGTCGTCTACAGGGTCGACCGGATCCAAGAAAGGTCGCTAGAACAAATGGACGAAAAAACAAAACCGGAACCAAAAAGAATGCGTCTTGTCACCGAGCCTGATATCTGCTCCGGCTGCAGAGCCTGCGAAGTAGCCTGCAGTGCTGCACACGGCCGGGTTTATTCGCCTGACCTCTCAAGGATCCGGATAACCTCCGACGAGAAGGATTGCACGGACATCCCCGCCGTGTGTCATCAGTGCGGCTCGGCTCCATGCGTCAAAGCCTGCCCTGTGGAGGCATTACGGCGCGATCCCGAAACCGGCGGGCTGTACCTGGACGAGAACTTGTGCACGTCCTGCGGTGTTTGTGTCAAAGCGTGCCCCTTCGGGGCCATCAGAATGTCACCGGCAGTGAAACCCCTGGTATGCGATCTTTGCGGGGGTGACCCATCCTGTGCCAAACGGTGCCCGACGGGAGCCGTTCGGGTGGAGCGCATGGAAGACCTTTAGGAGGAAGAACATGTACGGTTACAGTGGAAAGAAACTGGTTGTAGATCTTGAAGAGGCGCGAGCAGCGGAAGAACCGCTTGACGAAAAGACCGCTCTCGCTTTTTTGGGCGGCCGCGGCCTGAACATCGCCGGTCTGCTGTATGAAAAGCCTCTGGACAGGGATCCGCTGTCGCCTGAAAACACGTTGTACATCGGGGTGGGTCCCTTGAACGGGACATCTTTCCCCGGAGCGGCACGTGTCAATTTTACCGCCCGGTCGCCCCAGACGGGAATCCTGGGAGACTCGAATACGGGCGGTGATTTCGGCCCCGAGCTGAAGTATGCCGGTTACGACCAGGTGATTCTCAAAGGACGTTCACCTAAACCGGTGTATCTCCTCATTACAGAAGAGGGTGCTCGTTTCAGGGACGCATCGCACCTTATGGGTCTCGATACGATTGAGACACAGGTCGTGATTAAAGAAGAGCTTGGAGACAAAAGGGTTCAGGTTGCGGCAATAGGGCCGGCTTCGGAGAACGGAGTCGTCTTTTCGGGAATTTTCTGCACAGGTGTTCGCGCGGCAGCCCGTACGGGGATGGGGCTGGTCATGGCCTCGAAAAACGTGAAAGCCATTGCCGTGAGAGGCCGAGGGTTTGTCAAAGTGGCACACCCGGAAGCCTTTGAAGGGAAGATCGAGAGATTCCTCAAGGCCGTGAAGGAACATGAAGAGTTTGAGATCCGGCGGCGGCTGGGAACGACAAAGCTCGTCTCTTCCCTGAACAGCCTCGGATGTCTTTCCACACGACATTTCCAGCAGGGCTCCTTCGAACATGTCGATCGAGTGAGCGGAGAAGCCCTTGAAGCGCGGGTCAAAGTAAAATCGAGGGGCTGCTTTTCCTGCACTATTCCCTGCAGCCGGGTTTACAGGATTCAAGGCGAGTTCGGGACCATTACCGGTGAAGGTCCGGAGTTCGAAGGTCTGGCAGGTTTTTCCTCGAGAGTGGGAGCCAAAAGTCTTGAATTTTCCCTCCGGTGTTGTGATCTGTGCAATCGGTTGGGCCTTGATGTGATTTCCACTTCAGAAGTCATTTCCTTTGCCCAGGAGCTGTTTGAAAAAAAGATGCTTTCCAGGTCCGAGACGGACGGGCTGGAACTCACGTGGGGAAACGAGGCAAGCGTTATGTCCCTCATATGGAAAATTTCCGGCCGGGAGGGGCTTGGAGACATCCTGGCCGACGGCGTGCGCCGTGCAGCTGAAAAGCTTGGCCGGGGAAAAGACCTGGCGATGCACGTCAAGGGGCTCGAAATCTTTCAGGCCGATCCTCGCGGTATAAAGGCCTATGCCCTCGGGCTGGCAGTGGCAAGCCGTGGTGGTGATCATCTCAGGTCTGAGCCATGGTTTGAGTTTTCCGAAAACGCCGAAGAAGGCCTGAGAAGGTACGGAACACCTGATGCGGCTTTTCGGTTGAAATGGGCAGGCAAGGGAAAGGTCGTAAAGGATTTCGAAGAACGCTGTGCCCTTGCGGATTGTCTGAACGCATGCAAAAACACGATTGTGAACATGGAGATACTGGATTTCGAATCTGCGGCGGGACTTCTGCGCGATGCAACGGGGCTCGAATTCTGCCGGGAAGGAGTCAGGTCCTCCATGGAGCGAATCGTGAACATGGAGAGGGTCTATATATCAGAATTGGGAATCTCCCGTGCTGATGACAGGCTCCCGAAACGTTTTCTGGAAGAACCGATGCCCGGCAGCAACCCGACATCAGGTTCCGTCGTGGAATTGGACAGAATGCTTGATGAGTATTATGAAGCCCGGGGATGGAGCCGGGAAACTGGTCTCCCTCTTCAGGAAACACTCGAGAGACTGGGATTGTAACAACTTTGCACAAAAATTGAAGGGGCGCCTTTAAGATCGCTTCGCCCCGTCAATTATATGTAGTGACCGGTATAAAGTCGGAGCATCAGAAATCATTGAAGAGGCGAAGCGAGAGAACAACCATGAGGCCGGCGATGAAAAGATAGACTCCGTAAAGAATGACGATGAAAGAGAACATTTGCAAGGAGGCGTAGATGAGCCCTGCACCAAAAACCAGGTGAATGATTCCAAAAAGAACTGCAGGCATGATGTTGACTTGACCTCGCATTTTGTGTGCCGAGACAAAACGGTCAACGGCGAGCAGGATGGCAAAAAGTCCGAGCACAGCCCCCGTGATGTGGATCGTCGCACTGGTATTCAAGAGGATGTACAGCCCGGTCCCCATGAGGGCAAGGCTGAGCACAAGCAGCAGTATCCTGTTCTTGACGGTGTTCCACTTGAAAATAACCGCAAGAGTGCGGAAAAAGCCGTAAAGAAGAAGAATCGCTCCGACGAGAATTGTTATGAGTCCGACGATTCGCTCTGGCATGACTATAAAGGCGGCGCCGAAAATCATAAGCGCAATTCCGAGAAAGTAGCCAAGGTTCTTGAGCCTTGTGACGACAAACATTCTGATACCTCCTTTCGGGTCTTGCCGGTTATTGTACATTATTACCTGAGCGACGAAAAAGAACACAGCAGGGAAAGACTTGTAATGGCATCGTCGAATTTGAAGAAGGAAAAAAGCGGGTGATAATGATTTCCGTTTCTGTCAAATGGGGAAAATACCCGAACGCGAGGTTCGGAATTCTCTTCATTGGGGGAGTGCAAAACCGGGAGGGGAGTAACCAACTGGACAAAAAGCGAGAATTACCGGAAGAACGTTTACGCTCTCGGTATTCGGGCATGGACCGAAAAGAAGTATCGGCGCAGCCTCCTTTTGCCGAATACCAAAGGTATTTCAAAAAGTTCAAACAGAATTACCCGGTATTATTTCAACTCGAGACGGTAGCCTTCAAGGGAAGGTCACTCAGCTCACCGTCACCACTTGTTGCCACCATGTTCATGGCGGAACTTTTTCCGGACCTCATGCTCGAGGCCGCGATGATTGACCGGATCACGCACCGGTCACACGTTCTCGACATGAACGGCGCCTCTTGCCGACTGGCCGAGACGAAACGCCGGAAGGTAAAAGAAAGTGGCTCGATTTAAATGAGCGGGCGGCTCAGTTTTATAT
>CAZERC010000051.1:0-2147 GCA_964515395.1 uncultured Synergistaceae bacterium
CCGCCGATGACGGAACTGGTGGGACATTTGCTCAACAAGAAGATGAAAAACCGGTACCTCGGACTGGTCGGATCCTACAGCTGGAGCAAGGGGGCCCTGGAGGCACTGCAGGAATTCGCCTCCAAAGGAGACTGGGATGTTGTGGAACCCCACGTAGAAGTCAAGTCCTCTCCGGGCCCGGAAGATTTGGCCGCCTGCGGGCAGCTGGGGAAAAACCTCGCCGCAAAACTCAAAAGCTGCACCTATCTCGAAAAGTGTTCCCTGGATTAGGTCCGGAAACTCCAAAAACTGGCCGAAAGGCGGGCGGATCCCTGAGGGATCCGCCCGCCTTTTCACTGATCATGCCTCGTCAACACGCACAAGGACTTTCCTCATCCTCGGACCGTCGAATTCACACAGGAAAATGCCCTGCCAGGTTCCGAGCAGAAACTTCCCCTCCTCAACCAGAAGGGTCAGATCCGGCCCGACCAGACTCGCCTTGATGTGGGCCGCCGAATTTCCCTCGCCGTGCCCATAGTTGTCTTTCCAGGGAACGAGTTTTTCGAGGGACATCAGGATATCTGCCGCCACATCGGGATCTGCCGACTCATTGACGGTAACGGCGGCCGTCGTGTGTGGGACGAAAACCCGGCAGACGCCTCTGATAATGCCCGATTCAGATATTGCGAAAGCCACTTCCCGCGTGATATCGATCATCTGGGATCTCGATTTCGTCGATATTTTCAGGGTCTTGTTCATGATTCTCCTCCTTTCGCCCGGATCTTTCTTTGACTTCGGTTTCAAGAGGTGTTAGGATAACCTAACTTATATGGTAAGGAGTCCTTGCAATGGGAAACTTTTTTGCCTCGATTCTCCAAGGAGCCTGGTCGGTCCTGGTCGCCTCGGCGCCGTTCATGCTCTTCGGATTTCTGGCCTCGGGCCTTCTCAAAGTCTTTCTCCCCCGAGATTTCGTCAGAAAGCACCTGGGTGAAAGAAAAGTCATGTCCATCTTCAAGGCTGCCCTTCTGGGTGTTCCATTGCCCCTGTGCAGCTGTTCCGTTCTCCCTGCGGCGGCGGAGCTGAGACGCCAGGACGCCGACAAGGGCGCCGTCGCAGCCTTCCTTGTCTCGACACCGGAAAGCAGCATCGACTCCATAGCCGTGACATGGGCCCTCCTCGACCCGATCATGACGGTCCTTCGGCCACTGGCGGCCTTCCTGACAGCGGTAGGAACGGGACTCGGCGTCCTCGCCACGGAGAAGGATAAGGACATTCCGCTGGAGCCGGGATTCCCTGATGAAGCCTGTTCCTGCCACGATCCCGACCCCACGGCTGAGCAGAACACATCATTCGTTTCAAGAATCAGCGGCGCCTTCCGGTACGGTCTTTTCGAACTCGTGGAAGACATCGGCCCGTGGTTTGCCGGAGGAGTGCTCCTGGCGGGCGTCCTGCAGGCCCTGCTGCCTGCCGATCTCATCCCGAAAACGCTCGGGACGGGCATGCTGTCGATACTCGCGACTCTGGCCGTTTCAGTCCCACTTTACATCTGCGCCTCCGCCAGCACACCTGTTGTCGCTTCTTTGGCCCTGAAGGGCCTTTCTCCGGGGGCGGCTTTGGTCTTTCTTCTGGCGGGGCCGGCCACGAACATCACTTCCCTGACGGTGATTGCCGGAATCCTGGGCCGCAAGGCAGCGGCCGTCTATCTTGCGACGATTGTTGTGTTTTCGGTGTTTCTCGGACTGGCGACAAATGCTTTCTATAAAACATTGGGGCTTGACGTGTCAAGATGGCTTGCAGGCGGCATGACGGAGACACCCGGACTGTTTTCCATTGCGTGCGGAGTCGTGCTCTCTGTCCTGCTCCTGCGGGCTGTAGCAGTACGCTTTCTGTCACGGTAGCAAGTCGTCTCCGGCTGGGGACGCTTTACAGGCGCCCTGTCTTGCGAAACAATTCCCAGTGAGACTTTCAACTCGGAGGAATAGCCAATCATGCCTGTCCGGCTGGTTTTTCACGGTGAGCTCGTCGAGCTGCTCAACAAAAACGGCACCCCCGGAGCCGTCAGGGAGCTGTTTCGCACGGCGCCCGCCAAGGACCTGGTGGAATCCCAGGGGGTCCCCCATACGGAAGTGGGAAGCATCGTCACCGTCTCGGGTGAAAAAAAAGGTTTC
>CAZERC010000051.1:2247-7714 GCA_964515395.1 uncultured Synergistaceae bacterium
CCTGGCCCCCTCGGCAAGGATCTCGGGCTCCCTGACGAGGGCGATCCGGACGAAACCCGTTCCCTTCGTCCCGAAGGACCGTCCAGGCGTCACCACGACGCCCGCCTCCTTGATGCAGAACTCGGCGAAGGCCATGTCATCGGTGCAGTCGGGCACTTCCGCCCAGATGAACATGCTTCCCTCCGGAGGTGTCATGGCCCAGCCTTTTTCAGCGGCCGTACCTATAAAGGCATCCCGCCGTGCCTGGTACATGGCCCGGGTTCGGGCGATCATTTCATCCCTGTCGGGATGTGTCAGGGCCGTGATCGCGGCCTTCTGAGCAGGTCTGTACAGACCGTAGTCGATGTTGCTCTTGAGCCGCCTGAGACCCTCGATAAAAACCCTGTTCCCGGTCACGAAGCCGATCCGCATCCCCGCCATGTTGAAGGTCTTCGAAAAGGAATTCACTTCTACAGCCACGTCACGGGCGCCCTCGATCTCGAGAATACTCGGGGGTCTGAATCCGTCGTAGGCGAGTTCACAATAGGCGTTGTCGTAGATAAGCCAGATGTCGTTGTCCCTGCAAAAGGCAACGGCTTTCTCAAGGGTATCCTTGCCGGCGGCGACACCCAGGGGGTTGTTCGGATAGTTCAGGACCATAAACCGCGCCTTCCTGGCCACATCCCGGGGAACCTGCGTAAAATCGGGGAGGAACCCCTTTTCTTCCTCAAGGGGCAGATGCCAGGAAGTACCGTCAACCATGGTCGGCATATAGTGATATATCGGGTACCCGGGATTAGGGAGAATGCAGAGGTCTCCCTTCTCCATCGTCACCAGCGGGAAATGGGCGAATCCTTCCTGGGAGCCCCAGAGGGGGAGCACCTCCTTCGCGGGATCGAGGGAAACGCCGAAACGCTCGCCATACCAACGGGCGACCGCCGGCGGGAGCGCGGCATCGATGAAAGGATACTCATAAGAGGCATCTTCTTTGGCCGCTTCCAGCGCCGCCTCCAGAACGGGCCCTTCCGGACGGCGGTTCGGGCTGCCCACGCCCAGGTTGATGATCTCCTTGCCCGTCGTCCGGGCTTCCGCAATCCATCCCTCCAGAAGGCTGAAAATGCCTTCATCCCCTTCACGCACCCGATTGGCCACATATGGCATTGCGTTTACTCCTCCTTTTCGAAACTCGCCGTCGCACACCTCGCAAGGAACACTTCCGGGAATTCATCCTGTTTTTTTAGAGTAGCACTCCTCCGGCCGATGGGAAAGCGTGCTCGTCTTCCGGTCTTTTGTGTTACGGGAGCTGGTTTCCTAGACAAGGCCCGAAATGCACGCTATAAATGCACCAATCTCCCGGGAACGGGAAGGTCAGGAAGGTCATACTGGATGGACATTCGGGTCCGAAACATACCATGCATGACAGCCAGCGGTTTCTTTTTTACCAGCGCGGGTCCCCCCTCTGCGGACCGGCGTTGACACGCGCTGGACCAAAGAACAGGGCCCCCACAGAAAGCTGTGGGGGCTTTTTTTATGGGTTCAAAGGACAAAAAGGAGGAGAGAAAGATGAGAATTGACAGGCGGCAGAAGCAGGAGAAGGATCTGAATACACTCATAGGAAGGGTATGGAAAGGGGTTTCACATTACCGGGCGAAAATGGAAGATCTGGGCCTCGTTCCGGAGGATGTCCGTTCCCTGGGCGATCTTCACAAACTCCCTTTCACCACCAAGGGAGACCTGAGGGACACCTATCCCGTCGGTCTTTTGGCCTGTGATGAACATGAAATCATCCGCTATCACGTATCATCGGGAACAACAAGCAAACCGACCGTCGTGGCCTGCACGGCTGAAGACCTCAGGCTCTGGAGCCGGGCCATGGCATCATGCCTTGAAAGCGCCGGCATCATCTCCCGCGACGTGATACAGATCGCCTACGGCTACGGGCTTTTCACCGGCGGTCTCGGGCTCCATGCCGGGGCGGAAGAGATCCAGGCTGCCGTCATTCCGGCGTCCGGGGGATTCTTGCAAAGGCAGATCCTTCTCATGAAAGATCTGAAGACAACGGTGCTGGCCTGTACGCCTTCATACGCCCTGAAACTCTCGGAAATGCTCCAGTCGGAGGGCGAAGAACTGTCCCTTCGAATCGGCATATTCGGCGCCGAGCCCTGGTCCGAAGGGCTTCGCCTCACTCTTGAGAAGTATCTGGGTATTGTTGCCCTCGATATTTACGGGCTGTCGGAAATCATGGGTCCCGGAGTCGCCATGGAATGCCGATGCAAAAACGGCCTCCACCTTGTGGACGACCTCTTCCTCGCGGAAATTGTGGATCCTGAAACGGGCAAGCCCCTTCCCGACGGTGAAGAAGGCGAACTCGTCATTACGACCCTCCGCAAGGAAGCTCTCCCTATGATCCGCTACCGGACTCACGACATCACACGCATTATTCCGGGAGACTGTGAATGCGGTTCACCCCGGCCAAGGATTGCAAGGATTCGCGGTCGATCCGATGAAATGCTCATCATCAGGGGTGTGAACGTCTTCCCCTCGCAAATTGAAACCGCCCTCGGACGAGTACCCGGGCTCTCGCACCACTATTACCTTGAAGTCTCCGGAACAGAAGGACACCGGGACCTCCACCTCACGGCGGAAACTCTCGAGGACCTTTCGTGTGAAGCCCTCGAGCGCCTGTAGGAAAGGGCGGCAAAGGAAATTCACAGCCTTCTCGGTATCCGGTCGGATTTGCACCTTTTGCCGCCTGGAAGCATTGATCGTTCCGACGGGAAATCCATGAGAATCCGTTCCCGGGGCTGAAAACGACATGGCGACATGGGGGGAGAAGCTCCAGGAGCTATCGAGTCCTCTCCCCCTTGTCGAAAGTCATTATGCCGACTCCGAGAAGTACCAAAGCACCTCCGATAAGGACGCCCGTTTCGGGACGTTCCCCAAGGATAATGAAGGCCCACATCATGGAGAAAGGGACCTCGCTCATGGTGGTTATTGAGGCGGCGCTCCCCGAAATGTAGCGCAGTGCCGCAAGGAGGAGCCCGTAGGGAATCAGGGCGGTGACAAAGGCAAGATAAAACAGGACAAACCAGGCTTTCACAGGAATCCGAAGCAGATCATCAATCTTTCCGCCGACTGCTGCAATAATCCACACCATGATCGTTGCCACAAAGAAAGTCCTGCTGTAAAGACCGAACCCATCGAACCTTCCCGGCCCAAAATGTCCGTTGAGCACATAGAAGGCGTATCCAAAAGAGGCGAACAGGGCCGAAGCGACGCCGGGCAAATCCAGGGAGGCGGCCAGCCTGACACCCCCGACGGTCTTCCATACGCCGACCATGGCCAGCACGAAGGCCACTATCTGAAAGGCTGTCGGAGTCTTACGGGAGAAACACCAGGTACCCAGCATCACCCAGAAAGGCGCCGTATGGTACAGCACCATGGACGTACCTATGGGGATCCTCAGAAAAGCCAACGTCAGAAAGAGACTGCTGACAACCATCCCCGCCGAACCCAGTAGGAAAAGCGGATGCATGACGTTCCACTTCGGCTCCTTCCGGTGGCGCTGCCTGGTAAAAAGGGCGCCGAGAAGGACCAGGGACGAAAGACTGAATCTGACCAGGTTTATAACTACGATATCAAGGCCATAAGAACCTGCTATGCGAAAAAAAGGACCTGCAGTCGCCCAAAGAAGGGCCGCAAGGGCCCCCAACAAGAGTCCGGCAAAACGCACACGAGCCACCGCCCTGTGAGAGTTTCCTACATTGTACACCATTGTACCCGCAGGAACGTATAACCGGCCAAATCTATCTGCATTCCGGCACTTATCAATCACCCGGTTTCTTCAGAAGAACTCTCCTTACCGATCGCAAAAGACAACAATACATCAAAAACGGACGTTGTGTTTTAATGTAAAGGTCATACCTGCCGACTGCGGGTTTATGGCCCCTCAATACGCTGCAGCCTCAGGCGGTGCTGGGCATCGACTGGATGTGCGCATCACAGGCCATCGACCTGCAGGACAGCCTTCAGCCTGGGAGAGGGACACAGAGGGCATAGGAACTCCTGCGAAAGCATGTGACTTTCATGGAAGAGGATCGCGCGTTTTATCAGGATCAAAAAAAGTCGCATCACTCATTGCTGACGGCAGCCTCGTCGAAATGATTGAGGACACCCTGGGTCGTCTCGAATAAAAAAACGAATGCCCCGCGGAGGCAAAAACATTCTCCTCTACGGGGCATCGATGTCTCGTCGACAAGGGTCAGGACATCGGTTTACGCATTCAAATCCTTTGCCCGGTCATTCAGATTGTCTCACGTCTGGTGTTTAAAATTTTCCACAGCACGGGGGAGTCGATATTGCCGCCGGAGATAACGACGCCCGTTTTTCGTCCCCGGGGTTTCATCTTTCCTGAAAGAAGGGCGGCAACACCAACGGCCCCGGCACCTTCGACGATCAGATGATGTTCCTGGTGCAGGAAGGCAATGGCCTCTTCAATATTCTCTTCCGTGATCTCGCAGATACCGCTTACTCTCTTTTTCGCGAGCGACAGCATTTCCTGGGTAATCCCGCCCGAAAGGCCGTCGGCGACGGTCTCGCCATACTCCACCTGCTTGACGATTCCGTCCTCCCACGAGACGACCCACGGATTCGACGTCTCCGATTGAACTCCGTAAACCTCTGCATCGGGATTCAGGGCTTTCGTCGCAATGGCCACGCCGTTCAGAAGCCCTCCGCCCCCTGCGGGAACCAGTACCAGATCCAGGTCCGGTTCATCAAGAAACATTTCGAAGGCAAGGGTCCCCTGCCCTGCAATGACAACGGGATCTTCGAAGGAAGAAACGTATGTTTTCCCCTTTTCCCCGGCGTACCGGTGCGCAGCCTTTTCGGCAGCATCATAGTTTCCATCCACGACATGGAGCTGGACGAACCGGCCTCCACGCCGCGAGATCGCCTCTTTCTTGGTCTCGGGGCAATCGCGGGGGACAAAGATCTCCGCCATTACGCCAAGTCCTCTGGCGGCGACGGCGACCCCCTGCGCATGATTTCCGCTGGAGCAGGTGGCCACTCCCCTGTTTCGTTCTTCTTCATTCAGGGAGTTCATTTTATACAGGGCGCCGCGAACCTTGAAGGCGCCGCACATCTGCTGGTTTTCCAGCTTCAGGTAGACGGGTCCTCCTGCCATTTCGCTTAACTTGTCCGAGTATTGAAGCGGCGTGTGACGTACCTTGTTTCGGAGAAACCGGTATGCCTGGACCACATCGCTAATCGTCGGGTTCAGAGTTTGTTCTCCCATTTCGTACCTCCATATGTGTTCCCGGGGAGCGAAGCAACGCTCCGCTCCCCGGTTTTTGGACCATTTCCTGTGAACCTAGAACAGGTTCGGGATGTGTCCCTCGTCGTCCACGTCGATGACTTCCGCCGCAGGCTTTTTCGGCGTGGTGGCGGTCACCAGGACGAGCTTCCCGTCGGGGCGCTCCGACAGCTC
>CAZERC010000052.1:0-6868 GCA_964515395.1 uncultured Synergistaceae bacterium
TCTGGATGGCACCCTCGTGGCATGCCTCGGCGCAGAGGCCGCATCCGTCGCACTTTTCTTCGTCGATTTTGATAACCTGCCGCGTAACAGTTCCCATAAGTCACACTCCATACAATACAGATTCCTTTTTTCAGGCTAATTTCGTGATCAGTTCTTCGGCGATCTTTCGACCGTATTCACGGCAGCTGTCGAGATCTTCCGCCGTTGGCTGCCATTTCGCGGCGACTCCGTCAGTGACCACGTTGAATCCGCAGGACTCCAGGTGTTTTTTGATCTTCGGGATCGACTCGCCGCTCCATCCGTAGGAGCCGAAGGCTCCTGTGACCTTGTTGCGGAATTTGAGGCCCTTCAAGTCCTCGAGGATCGGCGCGATCGTCGGGAGAATGCCGTTGTTGATCGTCGACGAACCAACCACCACGGCCCCGGCCCTGAAAATTTCCGTGATGACGTCGTTCCGGTCAGATGTCGGCATGTGGAAGACCCGGGAGGGCACGCCGCCTTCCCCGAGCCCTTCGCTGACGGCATCGGCCATCTTGCGGGTGGCGTTCCACATGGTGTCGTAGAGGATCACGGCCTTCTTCGACGGTTTCTGGGCGGCCCACTCCTTGTAACGTTCGACGATCTGCATGGGGTTTTCGCGCCAGATGACGCCGTGGCTTGGCGCGATCATGTTGACGGGAACGCCCATGGCGACCACTTCGTCGATCTTCTTCGACACCATCGGGCTATAGGGGGTGAGGATGTTGGCATAGTATTTGAGGGCTTCCTCGTACAACTCCTTCTGGTCGACCTGGTCGTTGAAGCGGTAAGTGGTGGCGAAATGCTGTCCGAAAGCATCATTGGGAAAGAGGATGCCATCTTCCTTCAGGTAGGTGAACATGCTGTCCGGCCAGTGAAGCATCGGGGCTTCGATGAACACCAGATTCCGGGAACCGATGTTGATGGAATCGCCGGTTTTCACGACCTTGAAGTTCCAGTCCTTGTGGTAGTGTCCGGGGAAACTGTCCATGCCCTTCGGCGAGACGATGACCGTGGCATTGGGGGCAAGCCGCATGATTTCCGGCAGGGCTCCCGAGTGATCCACCTCGGAGTGGTTTGCCACGACGATGTCGATGTCGGCGGGGTCAACAAGCTCTTTGAGTCTTTCGACGAATTCATCGGTGAAAGGATCCCACACGGTGTCGATGAGAACCGTCTTCTCGTCCTTTATCAGGTAGGAATTATAGGTTGAACCGCGATGAGTGGAGAGCTCATGCCCGTGGAAATGATCCAGCGCCCAGTCCACGACTCCGACCCAGTACACGTTTTTTGCCAGTTCCACAGCCATGATTCAGGCCTCCTTGCTAACGATATTCTGGTGCTATAATACCAAATATCTCTTTAGAGTCAACCCTTTTGCCGCGACGGTTCAAAAAACGCCATATGCGCCATCCCCGGGCGCATATGGCGTTACCTCGAGTGCAGCTTCTGGGCCGGAATGAAAGAGAGTCCTGCCCTCGTCAGCGCCTCGGCGGTTTTATTGACCGAATCATGTTTGGCGAGGTAGTTCTTTTCAAGAAGGTCCATTTCGCCGGATTCGAGGATCTCCTGTTTGTCACGGAAATAATCCAGGATATCCGAAGGATGTTCCAGGGTTTTTTCAACATCGGGCTCACCGCCCTCGTGCTTGGCGGAGATGTTGGGGTAGCAGGCGGCTACCTTGAGCAGGTCATCCCGTCGGTTGTAGGGCTGGCGCACAATGCTTTTCCATGTTTCGGTGATGTGATGTTCGATCCGGACCTGGTCCTCGAGGCCAAGTTGTTGCCGGATTTCCGCACACTGGGCAAGGTTGTCTGCATCTATCGAATTAGAAAGGTTGAACCCGATCAGAGGTGTCGAGCCGTCTTCCCTGGCAAGCAGGCGCGCCATCATGAGGGTCCACAGGACGGTATAGGGATTGTCATTGCCCATGAATACCGAGATCTTGAATTTGATGTCCACGCCCATCCGATAAAGCACATAGCCCAGGAAAACCGTTCCCGGGTTGGTATTGAGGACTTCCTGAATCCCGTAGTTGGTGTAGTAGTAAAGGAATTCGTCGACCCAGGCGAGGGCGTGTTCGTTGGGCTGGCCGATCCCTCCGAAATAGCCCGTAATCGTCTCGGGGCCGTTCAGGTGAATGTTGGAGCCGTCGGTTCCCTTTGTGTCGAGTGTTTCCACCCAGCTGGCCCCGAGGATCTGCATGGCAGCGGCTACCGCGAGGATGTCGCCCTTGTCGTGTTCCTGCTCTTTCATCTGCCGGACCCGGATATAGCGGCCGGGCATCATTTCGCCGTTGTCGATGGCCTTTCGGGCTTCAGCTACAATCCAGGGGAAATATTGGCAGGCACTGATCTCGAGGGTCACCGAATTGGATTCCCTGAAGGTCATCCCCGCAATATCCTGTCCGAGAACCTTTTTCCTGTAGTCGGAAATGGAAATGAATGCACCCTTGTCCCTGACCGAAGCGAGCCACTGGATGTCTTGCAGGTAGGGAGATTCCATGTTCCTGAGGCGCTCGACGATATTCGGAAGGGACCTGGCTTCCAGTGCCCTGGCATTGATTTCCCGAGGTGTGCCGTACTTCGCGATGATCCGTTCAAGTTCATTGATTTCCCGACAGGCGGAGTCCTGAAGGTACCTGTTGACGGATTCCAGATTCTCTCCTCCGAGGGTCATCACATTCTTTTGCATGATATTCTCTCCTCCTTCATTTTCTCGGATTTTCGAGTCATTTTTGCTGTTGCGCGTTTCGTATTTACCCGGCGGGAGTACTCCCGTTCTGCTGTTTCTCTTCTTCCAGCCTGATTCTGGGAAGGCTGTCCGGGTAATTCGACCTCAGGTATTCAAGGAGTTTCTCGCGGATCTCGCATCGGAGCTCCCAGGCTCTTCCGGAGTCCTTTGCACTCATCAGGGCCCTGACTTCCATGGCCTTCTCCGAACAGTTCGTCACCTGGAGGGCCCAGGCCCTCCCGTCCCAGTGGGGCGAGGCTTCCAGAAATTGGTGAAGCTTATTCCTGAGTTCTTCAAGAGGGACGCCGTAGTCGAGATAGAGGTAGACAGTCCCCAAAAGGTCTGCGGAAACGCGGGTCCAGTTCTGGAAAGGTTTTTCCAGAAAGTATGTGGTCGGAAGGACAAGCCGGCGTGAGTCCCAGATTCTGACGACCACGTAGGTAAAGGTTATTTCCTCGACGCGCCCCCACTCACCTTCGACGACGAGGACATCATCGAGCCTGATGGGCTGTGAAATGGCAAGCTGCACCCCCGCGAGCAAGGTCCCGACGGTCCGCTGTGCGGCGAGACCGATGATGATCCCGGCAACACCAACGGAGGCAAGCATGCCCGTGCCGATGCGCCGGAACTGCTCGAAATTCAGAAGGATCAGCGAAAAGGCAAGGATACCGATGGCAATGGATGCGAGACGCCCGAAAACCATCATCTGGGTGTACATTTTCCTTGCCCTCAGGTTGTCCTGAGAGCCGAGGTCATGGTGTCGGAGGAGCATGTCTTCCCCGGCACGGACGAGGCCGATGATGATCCAGGCGGTGGTGGCGATGAACAGTACGGTGAAAAGGTTCGATCCGAACCGCACGAACACTTCGGGCAATGTCACTTCAACAAGCTTGAACAGGATGCGCAAAAGAGCAAGAACCAGGAAAAACTGCAGGGGCGAGAAAAGGTGGCGCGTCAGAAGCCGTCTCGTTCCGCTCGGGAGGGACCGCAGTGCCCCGGGAAGGCCTTTCCCGATGCGTTTGCGGTAGACCAGGGCGACGAGCCCGGCGCCAAGGAGAAACACGAAGGCTGTGTAGAAAACTTTCCAGATGGTCTCCATCAAATTACCCCTCCTTGTCGGGCGTTTCCCCTTCTACCGAGGTATACCATCCTGATGGTAACACAAGAAACAGGTCCGCCCGCTCAGCCTTGCTGGTTTTTTTTGTCATGATGCGGGGGCCCCTCTTCTTCCCCGTTGTGGCCATCGTCGTATCCCGGTCCTGAACTTCCATCGGAGTTTGTCTGGGGCTCAGTGTGGACCGAGACAAAGGCATCTTCGCCGTGAAGGTCCCTGACGGCCTTTTCCACTGCCGTTGCGATTTCATGGCCTTCCCGTATCGACAGGGAGGCGTTGACGATGACATGGACATCCACGGCCACCGAGGTGCCGATCCGCCGTGTCCTGAGGTGGTGGGCGCTTATGACGCCGGGGACATCGCGGATTGCTGCAAGGAGTTTTGCTTCTGTTTCCACGGGAAGGGAGGCTTCTGAAAGATCACTGACGGAGCGCTTTACTACGGGAATGGCGATCCGAAGGATCCAAACCCCCACTGCAAGCGCTGCGACCGGATCAAGGATTCTTGCTTTTTCCCCGAAAATAACGGCTCCCGTTATTGCCAGGAAAGTGCCTGAAGAGGCCAGGGCGTCGGACCTGTGGTCCCATGCCTTGGCCAGGAGGGCATCGCTTTTGAGTTCTTTCGCGGCCTTTCGGGTGTAATGGTAGAGGACCTCCTTCCAGGAAACCGTCAAACCCGCCGCCGCGAGAGCGATCATTCCGGGTTCCGGGATGGTCTCTCCCCCGCAAAAGGTCATGATGCGGCGTATGCCTCCCCAGAAGATGCCCACCGCGGCGAGGATGATGAAAATTCCGATTGCGAGAGAGGAAAGGGTTTCAAATTTCCCGTGACCGTAGTCATGGGTGGGGTCGACGGGTTTGCCTGTCATCCTGAAGGCTGCGATGGCGACGATATCAGTGACGAAATCGGAAAAGGAATTCACGGCGTCGGCGGTAACGGCGGCGCTGTTCCCGAGGATCCCTCCAGCAAGTTTCAAAATCATCAATCCCGCATTGGAAAAAAGTCCGACCCAGGAGACTTTCAGGGCCTTTTTACTCCGATGGTCAGCGGCTGCGTTCAACGTTGCCGGTTCCTCCTGTCGGCGCCGCCCCGGCGAAAAGAGGCGGCGCATTTTTCTCCATTGAAGCACAGCCGACAGGATTATGCACGAGGTCTCCTATTTCTCTTGAATTCCCAAGAGTGGGAGTACCGTATCCAGGTCCTTGTCTCCCCGCCCCGAAAGGTTTACCAGGACGGCCTCTTCAGCGGAAAGGGCGGGAAGCAGATCAAGTGCGTGCGCGACGGCATGTGAGCTTTCAAGGGCCGGGATGATCCCTTCCAGGCGGCACAGTTCGGCAAAGGCCCCGACGGTTTGGTCGTCCGTCACCGACACGTATTCCACCCGTCCGGATTCCTTGAGATGGGCGTGTTCCGGTCCGACCGCCTGGTAGTCCAGGCCCGCCGAAATGGAGTAAACTTCTGCCGGTTCCCCGGCTTCATCGGTCAGGACGTAGCTTCGGAAACCGTGGATAATGCCGGGTTTGCCGGCGACCAGCGTGGCGGCGTGTTCTCCCGTTTCAAGACCTTTTCCTGCGGGTTCCACCCCGATGATCTTGACGGAGGGATCCTCCAGGAAGCCCGAGAAGATCCCGATGGCATTGCTTCCGCCGCCGACGCAGGCGATGACGTAATCGGGAAGGGATCCTTCCCTTGAGAGAAATTGTTCGCGGGCTTCCGTGCCGATAACGCTCTGGAAATGCCTGACTATTGACGGATAGGGATGCGGTCCCACGGCCGATCCCATCAGATAGAAGACATCGGGCTGTTCCACGTAGGCCTTCAGGGCGGCGTCTACGGCTTCCTTCAATGTTTTCTGGCCTTCCTCGACGGGCACCACTTCTGTGCCGAGGGCTTTCATGCGGGCCACGTTGGGGGCCTGGCGTTTCACGTCGACAGCACCCATGTAGACGGTGCACTTCATCCCCAACAGGGCCGCCGCAGTGGCCGAAGCCGTACCGTGCATGCCGGCCCCTGTTTCGGCGATGATTTCCGTCTTTCCCATACGTTTTGCCAGAAGCGCCTGTCCCAGTGCGTTGTTGATCTTGTGTGCGCCGGTGTGATTGAGGTCCTCCCGTTTGAGAAAAAGCCTTCCGCCGCCGTATTTTTTACTGATGTTCCGGCACTCGGTGATCGCCGAGGGTCGCCCCACGAATTCTTTCAGGAGTCTTTCGAACTCTTTTGCAAAAGACGGGTCAGAAAGGATTTCCTCATAGGCCCTTTCGAGTTCCTGCAGCCTGTGTTCAAGCTCGGGCGGAACGAAACTTCCTCCAAACTGTCCATAAAATCCCTTTTTCCTCTCTGCTTGCGCTCTTCTTTGCATCCTCATCTTCCTCCTCTTTTTCCCGCCATGAAAACGGTTTCTCAAAAAAATCAGGGGCGGATCCCCGAGGGAAACGCCCCTGTCTGAAACAAAAAAAGGGGCTGCGGAATTTTCTCCCGCAGCCCCGTGTCGGCACACGAACCAGCTGCGGCGCCTTCAGCGCCACCACCAGAAACGATTGACTCTGCTTTTGTTGCTTATTCTCATGTTGTCCATCTCGTCTCAGCTCCTTGCTTCGATGGACTATACCAGAAAAACTCCGAGGCAGCAATACTGTATGCCCGAATGGTTCGTTTCAGGAAAGCAGGATTCCTGCTCTATAAAAAGCGATGATGGCAAAAACTACAGCCGGGACCTTTTTGCTGAGGAAGGCCGCCGGAATGCCAACGGCCACCGCGCCCGCAGTGGTTGCCGTTTCGAGAAAAAGACCGGGGCGGATGTTTGTCAGACCTTTGCGTATGCAGGATGAGGAAGCGGAAAGCGACGTCGTAACAACAGCGACAAGGCTCGTCGCGACGGCTGTTTTCACCGGCAGGCCAAGTAAAAGCGTCAGAAGTGGTACGAGGGAAATACCTCCATCGAGGTCCGGCTTGCTGAACCGGGATTTGACCCGCTGGGTCTGCCGTACGGAGAGGTTCAGGTT
>CAZERC010000053.1:0-6581 GCA_964515395.1 uncultured Synergistaceae bacterium
AGCCTCTCGCACTGCTTGCACTCGATGCAGTCAGAAGCCTTCCCGTAAGTCTTTATATAACTGTTATAGTACATAGCCAGCGCGGTCCTGCTCGTGGTCTGCTGCTCCGAGTTATACAAGGCAAGGTAGTTGGGAATATTGATGTTGCGAGGACACTTTTCAATTTCGACACAATACCGGCATCCAGTACATGGAATAGTTATCGACTCGTTTATAATCTTGACTGCTTCATCGATGAGCTCTCTCTCTTTTTGGGAAAGCGGCTGAAAGTCCTGCATGTAGCTGGTATTGTCGAGAAGCTGGTCCATATCGGACATGCCGCTCAGGACCGTCATGACTCCTTCAAGGCTGGCTGCAAAGCGGACAGCCCATGATGCTACCGACATATCGGGATGATATTCCTTGAAGAGTCGTTCCGCCTTCTGGGGAACTTCAGCGAGGGCCCCGCCCTTTACAGGTTCCATGACTACAATTGGTTTATCGTGTTTCCGTGCGACCTCATAACATTTGCCGGATTGAACGCTCGCGTTATCCCAATCCAGATAATTGATCTGCAGCTGTACGAACTCGAGTTCGGGATGGGCAGTGAGAATTTCATCCAGAAGCTCGGCATTGTCATGGTAGGAAAATCCTATTTTCCTTACCTTGCCCTGTCTTTTCTTTTCACTGACGAATTCGAAGCTTCCAAGCTCTTTGGCCGTCTCATAAGTCTCCAAGCCCAAGCCATGAAGAAGGTAGTAATCGAAATAGTCCACTCCGCATTTCTCGCATTGCTCATTGAAAATCCGCTCCTGGTCTTCCTTCTCCTTCAGAAACATTATGGGCAATTTGGTGGCGAGGGTGAAGCTGTCCCTCTTATGACGCTTCACCAGCGCTTCCCTTGCGGCGATTTCGCTTTTATGCTCATGGTACATATGGGCCGTGTCAAAGTAGGTGAATCCCCTGTCCAGAAAAGTATCCACCATTCCGGTAAGCATATCCATATTTATACTCGCCTGATCGTCCTCGTCCAAAAGGGGGAGGCGCATCAGGCCGAATCCCAGTTTTTTTGCTTCCATGTTGGAACCATCCTCTCGACTCTGTAGTATGATACTAGTTCGCCAGGTTTATATCGCGAAGCCATTTCGAGATCATGGCTTCTGCATTTCCGCAGTCATTGCTGCGTACCGCCAGACCCTTCAGAACTTCCGAAGAAGGACACTTTTCCGCAATGCCGCTCAATACGTGTGCTTCACCACCCCCTCCATGAGTACAGAATGGAACTACCGTCTTGTCGGAGAGGTCCGTTTCCGACAAAAAGGTGGCCACAGGAGACGCGGGAGCACTGAACCAATTCGGGGACCCCACGAATATGATGTCGTAAGCCTTGATATCACCGACACTATGTTTCAAAGCAGGAGTGTACCCCTCTTGTTTTTCTTTCCTTGTCTGCTGCAGGGTAGCAGTATAATCGGCTGGATACGCGGGATCGGGTTGTATCTCGAAAAGGGTGCCACCGGTCACTTTCTTGATGGATTCTGCAACTTTTTTCGTATTCCCTGAGTGAGAATAGTAGACAATAAGGATCTTTCTCTCCATATCGACAATCTCCTTTCACAGTTAGTACAATTCGCAGATGCGGCTTTTCCATCGATTCCGGATGAGCGAATCCGCTCGTTAAAACCCCTGAATGTCCTCGCTGAGTTCCCGAAGATACATTCCTGCCGGTATGCCTCAACAAGAGGCATACTTGTCGATAACGACAATATTTTTGCACAATCTCGGGAAGGAAGGGATACAGGCCCCGCAAGGGTGCAGAGTTTTATCTGCGAAAACAAAACCTACCACGGAAACCGAGGAGTGGTACCTATATCAGGATACCATAGAAAAGATACCTGTAAAACATCCGGGTTCGAAGATCAGAAGATCATCAGTATTGACGAAGGGAGATCAGGAATCACCTTGACCAGATGGTGAAAAAGAGCGCGGAAGAAACGCTGAACAGCCTTCTGGATGCGGAAGCGGACGCCGCAGCGAAACGCACATCGCGGTATGAGCGGTCCCCCGAGCGAGTGGACACCAGGGTAAGTGCCTGATAGCTCCACGGAGAAAGGTATTGACTCAAAACACGAATACTTTGTATGAGGATCAGGAACGTTGTACAATCTTGACTCCGGCCTTCAGGGTGCTATATTTTAAATGTGTTTTATCTGAATGACATTTCACGGTCGCAGCTGAAATGCCCGGCGTCCTCTTCGAACAGGTGTCTCATGTTCCGGAAACGGACCTGCCGCCCGTTCATTTGATGGAACGAAACCCTATAAAGGAATTCGTCCGTGAGGAAAAAGGCCATGACTTCGCAACGGCTTTTTCAGCTTCGAAAGCCAGGTGCAAAAGAAATATGGGACAATGCATTAAATATGAATATATTTTTACAGGAGGTGTTAATAATGAAGAAAAAGTTGTTTGGTTTGGCGGTTGCGGTTCTTGCCTTGTCCCTGATTGCCATGCCGGCTTTTGCCAAAACCTACGTGGTCGGCACGAGCGCGGGCTTTCCACCCTTCGAATACATCAAGGATGGGAAGATTGTGGGATTCGACGTGGATCTCATGGAAGCCATTGCCATAAGCCAGGGGTTTGACGTGAAATTTGTGGATATCAGCTTCGATTCCCTCATAGCCGGGCTCAATGCCGGTACCATTGATATTGTCGCCGCAGGCATGACCATCACCGATGAGCGCGCCAAGGTCGTCGATTTTACGGCACCATACTACTCGGCGAACCAGGCCCTTCTGGTGAAAGAGGGCAGCGGCAATAACATCAATGTCCTTTATGGAGACCACAACATTGCCGTCCAGACGGGGACGACGGGCGACCTCTGGGTGGAGGAGAACCTTGAAAAAACCGGGCTTCTCACCGGCAAGGTCACGCGGTTCGACACCTTTGTCCTGGCCGTTCAGGATCTGATCAATGAAAACGTCGACGGTGTCGTGCTCGATACGCCGGTGGCCCAAAGGTATGCCAAGGAAAACCCAGTCAAGATGGTGGCGGAGATCATCACCGGCGAAAATTATGGCCTGGCCGTAGCCAAGGGCAATGACGAACTCCTTGAAAAACTGAACAAGGGTCTTCAGGCCGTGCAAAAGAGCGGCAAGATGGACGAGCTGCTCAAGAGATATTTTTAGTTGTTGATTCCAATATCCGTTACATGATGAGGGATTGTCGTTGCTAGCGAGTCTGGAACTGATACAAAAGTCCCTTCCGGCTCTGATGGAAGGGACTTTTGTTACCATACGCCTGACCCTTTTGATATTGGCCATGGGCCTGGTCCTCGGGCTTGTTTTTGCCTTCGGACAAACCTACGGGAACAGGCTGGTTCGTCTGCTGGTCGGTATTTACGACCGTGTCTTCAGAAGCATTCCCGAGCTGGTTCTGTTGCTTCTGGTCTATTACGGCATGCCCGCTCTCGGAATCCGGTTCAGACCCTTCGATGCCGCCGTGGTCGCCCTCGGGCTGCGGGCCGCAGCATATATGGCCCAGATATTCCGTGGAACCTTCATGTCCGTGGGATCGGACCAGCTGACGGCTGCCTATTCCCTGGGAATGGGCGAGTTCAAGGCTTTCATCCATGTCATTTTCCCCCAGGCGATCAGGGCTTTCATTCCTCCCTTTGCCAACGAATACGCCATTATCCTGAAAGACACCTCCCTGGCTTATGCCGTGGGGGTTGTGGAACTCCTGAGGCAGGGGCAGTACATTATCGCCGTGGAATACAACCCCCTGGCCATTTTCCTGGCCATCGCGGGGATCTACTTCATCTTGACCTTCGGTGTGACGAGGTTGCTCAAGAGGCTCGAGAAAAAGCTGAAGATACCCGGAATGGGAGTGTAAAGACCACTATGCCGGACAAACCCTTGCTTGAAATCAAGAACCTCAAAAAAAGTTTCGGGGACAACCTGGTGCTCGACGGGATTTCCTTTTCCCTCAACGGCGGGGAAACGAAAGTCATCATCGGCCCCAGCGGGACGGGAAAGAGCACCATCCTCAAATCCATCAATCGCCTGGTCGAGCCCGATGACGGGGAGATCTGGCTGGAAGATACCGAGATCATCAGCTGCAGGCACATCAACGCCATCCGACAGCAGATCGGCTATGTTTTCCAGGATTTCGGCCTCTTCCATCACCTGACGGTATTGAAAAACGTCATGATAGGCCTTACCAGGGTCAAGAAAATCCCCAAAGAGGAAGCAATGAAGAAGGCCCGGTACCAGCTCGACCGGGTTGGACTATCGGGAACGGAACATCAGTATCCCGCCCAGCTTTCGGGAGGGCAGAAACAGAGGGTGGCGATCGCCCGGGCACTGGCCATGGAACCCAAACTGATGCTTTTCGACGAGCCTACTTCGGCTCTCGATCCCGAACTGATAGGCGAAGTCCTGACCGTCATGAAGGAACTGGCCGACTCCAAAATGACCATGCTCGTGGTGACTCACGAGATGGGATTCGCCCGTTCCGTTTCCGACGAGATCATCTTTATCGAAAAGGGCAGCATCGTCGAACAGGGGCCCCCGGAAAAGATGTTCAGGCATCCCGTGCACGACAGGACCAAAGAGTTTCTCTTCAAGCTGGAAGATCTCTACGGGGAAGGAAGTGGGTAGGCAGTGTTCTCCTCCCTGACGGATTTCATGATCGTCGACATCTTCGTGTCCCACTTCGGTCAGCTCATGGAAGGGCTGAAATTCACCTTCCAGCTCACCATCGTTTCCATGATCTGCGGCACCACCCTGGGGGTCTTGCTCGCCCTGGGGCGCACCTTCGGGAAAAAACCCGTTTCCTGGCTCTGCACCGCCTATATTGAGCTGATCCGGGGCACGCCCATGCTTGCCCAGCTTTTTATCCTGTACTTCGCTTTGCCTCCGTATGGCATCAAGCTTTCCGCCGTTACCGTGGCCTACCTGGGATTTACCCTCAATGTCGCCGCCTATCAGGCGGAGTACACCCGGGGCTCCATTGAAGCTGTGGGTGAAGACCAGTTCAAGGCTGCGGCCTCACTTGGCATGGGCCACTGGCAAACCGTTTTTTACGTGGTGCTGCCCCAGGCGGTCAGGTGGTCCATCCCCGCGTGGACGAACGAATTCATCTACCTGTTGAAATTCACATCCCTGGCCTACATGATCGGGGCCCCCGACCTGCTGACCCAGGGAAAACTCATTGCCAGCAGGAATTACCAGTTCTTCAGGGTCTATCTCATCGTCGGGATCATCTACCTCGTCATTGTCCTGGCGGCCACCTGGATTATCGGCAAGATCGAGAAAAAGATCGAGATTCCCGGCTTCGGGCACCAAAAACGGCCATAGATAACGGTAGAATAAGAAACAAATACCGACCGGGAGGCGTCATCAAATGGCCAAGAGCTTTATTTCCGCGGTAGAAATGCTCATGAGCATGCAGCGATGGAACTTCCTTCCCCGCATCGAGACCTGGACGGAGGCCGAAAACGCCGCATACGTGGCCCATCTCGGCTACGCCACGGCACGAGAGATGGGCGAAGATGACGGCTTCATCAGGCACCTCATCCTGCGGACGCTCCTGCAGTCTTTCACCAAGTATGAACTCTCCGACATTCCCAGGCACACTGTGGAAACCCTGGAGGAGATTCCCGTAAAAGGTCCGGGAACCGGCAGAAACTATTACGACATCCTGCGCGACGATGCCGTCCGGAAGATTGCGCCCCTGTTCCCCAGGCCCATCGGCGATGAGCTTTCGCCCTACATGAAGGCCCGGGCGGAATTCGGGGACGAAGACCCCGAGACCGCAAGGCGGATCGAAAACCTCTTCAACTACTGCAAGCGGAGGGCGGCCCTGGAGGAATGCCTGACCAACAAAAAGATCTACGAAAGGGCCTACAAGGAGAGGGAAGCCGAGATCCGGCGAAGCATCAGCGAAATTCCCGGCCACGAGGCATATGAACAAATCGTTTCGAATTACGAGGAGTACTTTCTCACCGTGCGGAACCTCAAGTACCTCATCCGGTGGAACCGCATCAAGCGGAGCCTCGAAAGCAGCGTCCTGGCCCACACCTACGCCGTGGCGCTTCTGGCGGCGGTCTACTCCCTCTACGAGGAGAAGATGTTCGCCGGCATCTACGAGCCCCACGTCTTCGACAGCGAAAAACTCCAGCTCGACGCCGTGCTGCTGTCCCTCTTCCACGACATCCTCGAAAGCCTCACCGGCGACGTGATCACCCCGGTGAAACACAAGATCAACGACCTCACCGCCTCCACGGAGCGGAGGCCCCTCTGGGACCAGGTGGAGGACAAGCACCGGGAGATCATCAAAAAGACCATGCCGCCAAGTGTGAAAAAAGATGCCGAATCCCGGGGCCTGCTCGACGAGCTTGCCATGGACAGCGCCTTTTCGGTGAGCTCCTTCACCAAGCAGTGCGACATGCTGGCCCTTGTCATCGAGTGCGTCTCGGAACTGCGGAACAACCCCGCCATCCCCGAGATGCGCACCACCGCCAACGACTACATCGAGCGCCTCAGGAACTCCGAGTGGTTCTCCCTCCGCCAGCTCGCCCAGGAGATCGGCATGGAATACCC
>CAZERC010000054.1:0-6198 GCA_964515395.1 uncultured Synergistaceae bacterium
GAACTGCAGGTAATATCGGTTTGGGGAGATCGTAAATGAACGGTATCCGACTCAGACGAGCGAGACGTATAAGACCTGGTTTTTCTTCGTCAGTTGCATATGGATATGCGGCGATGACGGGGAGGAGTAGGTCGTGTGCTCGTCGACAGAGAGGGGATGCGGTTCGCTGAAAGCGTTCCTCGACGAGACCGGCTGAAAAGAGCCCCGGAGCCAGCCCCGAAGAAAGGCGCAACGCCAAGTAGGGGCATCAACGGCTTAAGGGCTGTGAGAGGCCGGTAAAACGGCAACAAGGGTGGCACCGCGGGTATAAGGCCCGTCCCTGTACAGGGACGGGCCTTTTTTTATGGGTGAATCACATTGAGGAATTAACGAAAAGGAGCTGTGGTCTTTATGCACAAGGGAAAAGTCGTTCTCGCCTATAGTGGTGGATTGGACACTTCCGTGGCAATCAAGTGGTTGCAGGAAAAGGGGTACGATGTCGTCACGTTAACGGCAGATGTCGGGCAGAATATCGATCTTGACGCTGCAAAGCAAAAAGCCCTTGATGTCGGTGCATCAAAAGCCTATGTGATGGACCTGAAAAAGGAATTCGTCGAAACAATGGTGTGGCCGGCACTGAAGGCAAATGCGCTGTATGAAGGGAAATACCCGCTCAATTCAGCGCTCTCGCGGCCTCTGATCGCAAAATACCTTGCACTTATCGCAAAAATTGAAGGTGCTGTGGCCGTCGCTCACGGGTGCACCGGGAAGGGACAGGACCAGGTACGCATCGAAGTGTGCGCAACTGCACTCAATCCTGACCTGGAGGTCATTGCACCCGTGCGGGACTGGCATTTTTCAAGGGATGCCGAGATTGAATATGCAAAAGAGCATGATATTCCTGTCCCGGTGACGAAGAAGAGCCCTTACTCGATCGATGCAAATTTGTGGGGGCGCTCGATCGAATGCGGCCCGCTGGAAGATCCCTGGACCGAACCGCCCAGTGACGCCTTCACTATGACGGTGGACCCCTGGAATGCACCTGACGAGCCGGAGTACCTTGAAATAGGTTTTGACAAGGGAATTCCCGTTTCCGTAAATGGCGAAACTATGGACGGCGTCACCCTGATAGCGAAAATCAACGATATTGCGGGGAAACACGGAGTCGGCCGGATTGACATGCTCGAGGATCGTCTCGTCGGTTTCAAGAGTAGGGAGGTTTACGAATGCCCCGCAACGGTTGTGCTTCTTCAGGCGCATCAGGCTGTTGAGACGATGACCCTGCCGAAGGACGTTTTGACCACGAAAATGAATCTTTCACTGCAATATTCGGAATTGACCTATGTGGGATACTGGTATTCTCCGCTCAAAAACGCCCTGGATGCCTTTTTTGATTCCATCCAGAAACATGTAACAGGTGTCGCAAGGGTCAGGCTTTACAAGGGAAATGTCGTCGTCGTGGGTCTGAAAGCGGAAAATTCGTTGTATGCCGATGATGTGGCAACCTATTCCGATAACGATGCCTTTGATCATGAGGCTGCAAAGGGATTCATCACGATCTGGGGGTTGCCGGTGAAAACCTGGAAATCCGTCCACAGCGAGCACATCATGGAAACACCTGAACTCAAAGTTGTCGGGGAGAAAAAATAGTCTGCCTGAAATGACAAAAAGGGCATGACGATCCGGCTGCAATCGGGACGTCATGCCCTAGGCTCTTTGAATGTGGAAATCGTCAAACAGTCTTTTTGCATTTTTCCATTGCACCTGCACATTCTGTACACGTGCATGGGAAGGTCCCTGTTGCATCCACTCTATCATTTCCCGTATTTTTGTCTCTTCACCCTGCAATAGTGCGTCTACGTCCCCGTCGGGCCTGTTTCTGATCCATCCTGTCAAACCGAGATCATTGGCCCTTTGAAGGGCCCTCCATCTGAGTCCGACCCCCTGGACTATACCGGTGAGTCTGACGTAGGCTTCCTTTTCCGACATGGTATTTCCTCCACTGATCAGGCTGTCTGTTGGTTTTTTTAGTGTATCATCGAGGGCAGGTAGCATAAAAGGAATCTCATGACCGCTCGTATTTTTCGCGGAGGTGTTTGCATGACGATGTCAACACGCATTGCAGAAATCGTTGAAAACAAGGGGAAGAGGGCCCTGGTGGCATTGGAGGAAAACTCTTTTCGTCCTTCAGGAGGAGGGCAGCCTGGCGACAGTGGAATCCTCAGGGGAGAAGGTTTCGAGGCGGTGGTAGAAGATTGCCGGTACCAGGATGGAAGACCTCTTCTTTATCTGAGGGTCAAAAGGGGAAAACCTGAAACTGGAATGACCGTTGACGCCAGTGTTGACCTTGGGAGGAAACATCTTTTGTCCCGCATGCATACGGGCGAACACATTCTCAGCAGAATTCTTGAAGATTCCAATCCCGGTCTGGAGGTCACCAAGGTTGCCATCGGCGAGGAAGAAAGTACGATCTTTCTTTCCTATGAGGGAAAAATCGACTGGGATGTTCTTTTCAAGGCCGAGGAGAAGGCACTCGAAATAATCCGGGCGGATTTGCCGGTAAACGTAAATATTGTTGAAAGACAAAAGGCCCAAACGATTGAAAACCTGAAGATCAATTGGAACAGGGTTGTAGACCCCGAAATCAGGGTGGTTTCAATCCCCGATTTTGACATCATAGCCTGTTCCGGGACCCATACGGACTCCACGGGTGATGTCGGAGGAATACTCGTAACAGGTTTCAAGGGGGCATCGACGGAGTGGAGCGTGTCTTTCACGGTGCACAGGGAGCAATATCTTTCCGAATACAGTTACGTTATGAGACCTCTTCTCAGGTCCGTCGGCTGTTCCCTGAAAAAGCTTCCCAATGTCTATGAATCTTTGCAACAGGAAAGAAAACAACTTTTGAAAGCTCTCGACAAAGCCAGAAACATGCTCGACCTCCCATGGAATTTTCAGGATCTGGGGCCTTGCAAGTTGCAATATCTCTTTCTTGAGGGGATGCCAATGGATATGATTCTCCCTTCAGTGAAAGAGACTTTGGATGAGAATACCATCGTTCTGGCCCTTGCCGGAAAAGAACCGGGAAAGGCCTCCTTTGTTCTTGCCAGGGGGGCGGCTTGCGCTTTTGATCTCAGGCATTTCATCCGTGACAATCCCGAACTCAGGGCAAGAGGAGGCGGGACACGGGAATGGGTCCAGGGTGAGACCTCGGAAATGTCAACGGGAAAGTGGCTTGAAGCGCTAAAGGTGTTGACAAATAGTAATCAATAGAATATAGTATATACACAGAGCGAAATCTTCCGCGGAGGTTACGCTCCACAAGTGTAATGATTTTGCGCAAGGAGCGTGACGAAAATGAGTGAAGCTGAGGTCTGTGTCATACTCAGAAAACATCGTTCGGGTCATATGGAAGCTGGTTCGCTCCATAAAGAGCCCTTAAGCGGGAATCTTTTTGACGGTAATTTGTCAGCATTGTTTCCGCGGTTGCGGCAAAATGTCAATTTGAAGGATCTCCTCGACTGAAAGGCGCGACAAGCCGAAAAAATGCAATGGGCGGAAATGATCCGAAAGAAAGGACTGTCCGCCCTTTGCACATTTCGTTGTCATTGTCATAACAGAACACCAAAACATGGCGGATGGAGGGCATGGAATGCTTGTTCTGTTTTTTTTCTCGATAGGGGCGGCGGCAATCACTTACGGAATTGCCTACAGCTATGGCGTGCGATATCCTGTGCTTTTTCTCACGAAAGCCTTCCGTGGAGAATCACGTGAAGAACAAGGCGATCCCTCCGAATCTGGTAAGGGAGACTCTGAAGAAGAAACGATCCCGCCTCGAATCGGGAAAATCCTGTGGTATCCATTGCGCACCGTCCTGTTTCTCGGTGAAACCTATATTCAGGCAGGGTGGGGGGCATATTGTGTCCTTCGCGCATACGAAGCGATAGCAAAAGCCGGAGTCAAGCCCGGCTGGGGGTATCATGTGACGGCCTTTATCGTTTGTATCGGCGCACTGGGGTATCTCGCACGGAAGGAACCACGAAAAGATATCCTTTCAATCATTCAATCCTGCGTCGGCATGGGGAGTTACATCGTCTTCTGCATAACGCCGCAGGCGCTTTCTACCTATTACCCGTGGCTTGTCTCGTTTTTTAGATCATAATGTTTGGTTCATCCACTTGAGCGCGGAAGCCTTGAAATGAAGGTAAACATCGATTCCAGGCCTCAAACCCAGCTTTTCGGCGGATTGCCCTGTTACCACTGACGAAAGCAGTTTTTCGGCGATCTTCACCTTGACGAGAACCTTCCCGCTGCTGTTGTCGAGAGTCATTTCCGATATCGTCCCCCGAAGTGAATTCAATGCGGAATCGGTCGCCGGTTGTTCCACACAGATGATGATGTCCTCTGGATCCAGGAGTGCCACTGATTCTTGCGTAACCGTCCCGGCGCCTATGACGTACTGTCCATCAGAAAGATACAGTGCCGACAGATTGTCTCCGCAGGGTTCCCATTTGCCGGTGAGGACATTTTCCGGCAGGTCTTTTATCAATTTTCCTCTAAAGAGAGAGAGCATTCGTTCTGCAACACCATAGATCCAGGGGAGTTCGTGAGTAACGATGACCAGCGTTGATCCCCAATGATCGCGTGCACGAAGAACGGCTTCCTGGATAATCCGCGCGCTGGCACTGTCGACACTGGCCGTCGGCTCGTCGAGGAGTATGACTTTCGGCCTCAAAACAAGCCGTGACGCAAGGGCAACTCGTTGGGCTTCCCCTCCAGAGAGCTGGTACCATTTCCTGTTCATAAAATGAACCGGATCCAGTCCGACCATTTCCAGAGAAGTTCTTATCTTTTCATCAAGAGCAGAAGTTTCTCCACGCATCTTGAGTCCGTAGGCGATGTTCTCAAAAACTGTACGTTTGAGAAGAAAGGGATTCTGAAGAAGCATCGTCACTTGCTTTCTATGGGAATTGTCGTTGAAACGGGCCGGTTCGCCGCAAAAACGGATAATTCCCTCGTCAGGTTCCTCAAGCAACGCGAGCAGCCTCAAAAGCGTGCTCTTTCCGCTTCCGTTGGGGCCGATGAGCCCGATGATTTCGCCCTGGCTGATTTGCAAATCATTGATTTGCAGAACGACTCTGCCATCGTACAGTTTTTTTACGTTTTCCAGTTCATATATCAGGGTCATGTCAGGATCTCCTCCTGAGCAGTGAAACCACCGCATTGACACCAAACGCCAAAGTCAGGAGAACCGCCCCAAGTGCTACACCCATGGAGAACTGTCCCTTTCCAGTCTCCAGAGCGATTGCTGTCGTAATGGTTCTGGTATGCCACTTGATGTTTCCGCCGATCATCATCGAGACACCGACTTCCGAGATTACGCGTCCATAGGCGGTAACAGCGGCTACCATTACAGAGTAACGTCCTTCCCATAGAGAGGACAATGCGACCTGGCGGTCATTCGCTCCCAAAGTCCGCAGTGTCAGCCGCAGTTTGGGATCGAGTTCTTCCACGGCACTTGCCGTCAGGGAAATGATGATCGGAAGAGCAAGGATGAATTGCCCTATGGCAATGCCGGGAACGGTGAAGAGGAGACCCATCTCCCCGAGGGGGCCACGCCTTGAAACGAAGGCATAGACTAACAGGCCTACGACAACAGTAGGAAGGGCAAGGAGAGTGTCAACAATCGTCCTCAGGGCACCTTTGCCGGAAAAGTTTCCATAGCCCAGAAGAAATCCGAGAGGTATGCCCACGAGAAGGCATGCAGCTATTGAAAGGGTGGAAACCTTCAGGGTTGTCATTACAGCCGAGTAGGTTTCCTCATGACCAGTTAGAAGAAGATGAAAAGCTCCCAGGATTCCTTCGATAATATAATCCATCAGTCAACTCCAGGCCAGAAAAAATCGGCGCCGGACCATGAGACCCGGCGCCGGCATTTTGATACTCTGTTACGGAATCGAGAAAAAACTACTTCGCGTTCGGCGTGAAAAGCTGCTTCCCGAGGAGACGGAAGTCGGCGATCCTCTGCTGGGCTTCGTCGGAGACCATCCACTCGATGAACTTCATTGCAAGATCATAGTTTACGCTTTCGCAGCGTTCCGGATTAACGGCCATCACGCTGTACTGGTTAAAAAGCGCTTCGTCTCCTTCGACGAGGATAACAAGCGGAGGATTCCCATCGTGATTCGCTTCGTACTTGATGAAGGTCCCCCTGTCAGT
>CAZERC010000055.1:0-6016 GCA_964515395.1 uncultured Synergistaceae bacterium
ACCGTCTGCCGCCTTTTTCAGACGACCTTTTTACAGCAGTTTAGGGGCTTGATCTGGTTTTAAACAGATAAGAGGGTGATTTGATGTCTAGAAAGTCTACAATTCTGCTGATCCTGATCGGTGTGGTGGTTCTCCTTGTCGTGGCGGCAATAAGCATTGATTACGGGACAGGTCTTGTGAGGGATACAGTAGCCGAAGCCGTTCGGGACAACCTGGATTCCCAGATAGCCAGGGGAGCGGTCAGCGGGAATCCCTTCAAGGGATACAGGTTGTCGGATATCGCCATTGTGACCGACGGTGAGGAGGTTCTGACCGCAGAACGGGTTACCGCAAAGGTTTCAGTCATCTCGTTGTTAACGGGCGGACCGCCGGTGTCGATGCTCGAGATTTCGGGGTTTTCTTCCGACGTGGACAAAATCAACCGTTTGATTCCCAGGATCAAGCCAGGCGAAGGAGAGGGCGAACTCCCGATAAAGAGGTTGCGGATCGTCGACAGCACCTTTCAATCGGAATGGGCGAAGGTAAATATTCGTGATATCCGCCTGGCCTTTGCGGGGGAAAAGATCCAAACGGATCTGGACCTCGTGGTTGACGAACTTCCAGTAAAGGGCGAACTGGACCTGACCCGCGAGGGTGATACCTGGTCCATCGCCAAGATGGATGTGGACATAGGTCAGGGGAACCTGACCGCCAAGGGGCAGCTTGCACCGAAATTGTCGTTGAAGGGGTCCCTGGAAGAACTCGAAGTCTCCTCCGTCGTGGCTTTCTGGCCCGAGGCGGACCAGTCTCTCTACAAGGGCGACTTCTCCATGGAGTTTGCCGCCGAGGGGACGTGGCTGGATCCGGACATTTCGGGAAACATCGACTTTACGGGGGAGATGCTTGCGGGTTTCCCGGTGGAACAGGCTACGGCCCGTTGGCGATTCCGGTCCAGACGGCTCGATGTGGCGGATCTTGACATGCGGCTTTTCGGGTTCCCCCTGGCCGGCAATCTGGCGTTTGCCTTCGATCCCGGTACTCCGCCGAGGATGCTGGTGAAACTCCAGGGATCTGCTGCAGATCTCGAGGCATTGGCCAAGGTTTCCGAGAAACTCGAAGGTGTGAGCGGAACGCTGGACACGTTTACGGTGGACCTGCAGGGTCCGGTGACGAGCCCTGAAGGCCGCGTGAACTTCGTAGCGGGGAAACTCGGATACAAGGGATACACTGTATCGGATACCGTCCTTGACGCCCGGATCAAGGGTGGAAATGTCACCATTAGCGGAAAGAGCGTTTTTGAAGGAGCCCCGGTCACTGTGGGCGGCAACGTGTCGAATTTCATGACCGACCCGGCAATAAACGTTTCAGGGACGCTTCGGTCGTTGTCTCTTGAGGTCGCAAGGAATCTGGTGCCCGCATTGAAGGAAATGAAGGCGTCAGGACGCGTCAACGCAGACTACAAGGTCTCGGGGAGGTTGCCTGATGTTGTAATTTCCGGAAAAGCCTGGTCCGACAAACTTTCCGTCATGGATTATGTCTTTTCGAAGGTTGCTTCTTTATTTGATTACAACCTCAAGGCCGACACGCTCCGGTTTTCGGACCTGAAGGCGGGATGGAAACAGGCAACCATCACAGGAAGCGGGAAGATCTCGAAACTGTCCTCAGAAAACCGAAGCGGCGACATCGCTATCCGTGCAGGAAACCTTGATTCCGCCTTTTTCGCCGAGTACTATCCTCCCGTTGCAGAATACGACCTCAAGGGCACCATGGCCGTCGAGGCACAGATAAAGGGAGCCCTTTTAAACCCGACCATTGATGTTTCTTTGACGTCGCCTTCGCTTTCTGTGAAGGATGGCTACAGATTTACCAACCTCAAGGCAGGCACGAGCCTCGAGAGCATCCCGGCAGGCATTCCCTCCGACATCAGGCTGGATATGTCGGCCGATACGGCGACTGCAGCAGGCATGGTGCTCCGGAATGTGAAAGTGGGGCTCAGGAAAAAGGATCAGGTCGTTACAATCAGCGAAGGCAAGGCGGTTTTCGGCGGCGGAGATGTTTCAGCCACCGGTACGGTTACCCTGGCGGAACCGGCGGAAAAATCGACGCTGGATCTCGTCGTGAACGCATCAAAGGTCGATCTCGGCAATGTCTCAATCGGGGGTGGAAAAGGTCTTCCCGCAAGCGGAGTGGTTACTGCAGAGGCCCATGTTTCCGGAACGGTGGGAAATCCACAAATTGCAGCGAATGCGTCTGCACCCTTTGTCGCCGCTTCCGGTGTGAAGGTCGATGGCGTAAAGGTGAAACTTGCAGGCGATATGAACAATCTCTCCATTGAAGAAATGTCTGGTAAAGTCGGTGAAGGATCGATCGCCGTCACCGGTGATGTCAAGCCGGCCCCCTTTGCTGCGGATGTTTCCGTAAACGGTCAAAACCTGGATCTCAAGCCCATGACGAGCCGGTTCGAGATGCTTGATGCCTACGATATCAAAGGAACCATGGACCTGGTTTTTAACGGACATTTCGAGAAGGGCAAAAACAACGGCAAAGGAAAGGCCACGTCAGCTTCGGTCCGTTTCATGGGTATGAACTTCACCGATATCTCGATTCCCTTCGAACTCATCGATGAGAGACTCGTTTCCTCAAACGGAACGGCGACATTCTATGGCGGTAAGGTTTCCAACAAGGGAGCCCTGAATCTGAACAACATGAGCTTTACCGACGATGCAGAAGTCAAGGGAACAGATGTGAACGCCCTGTTGAAGGAGGCCTTCAATGTCAAGGGAAATATTACCGGGAAAGCCGACATCTTTGCCGAAGTGTCGGGTTCCTTTGGGAAAAATGGCTTGAGATACAGCGGCAAGGGACGCATGAAGATGGGCCGTGGAGCTGTTACGGGCTTCAAACTTGTGGATATCGCAACTGCCGTGTACGGGACGAAAGGCATAAACTACGCCTCGGTTTATGCTCCGTTCAACCTGGAGACGGGCCGCATCATCCTGAACAGCGACACGTTGGCCGAAGCTCCTGAAGGCGACCCGATCTACAGGTACTTTTCTGCGACGGGTCCAGTCGGGCCCGGAAACAATCTCAACCTCAACTGCAGCGGCAAGTTGAACGTCAAGGTCATCAACGCCGTGTTGGGCGGTGTCGCCGGTGGCGCGGCAGGCCTTACGGGAACACAGAACATCATCGGAATTCTCGAGGGTGCTCTCAAGGGAGCGGAAACAAGGATGAAAGAAGACGATTTCAGGGATGTGAGCTTTACCTTGAAGGGAACCTTCGACAAGCCGAGTATTTCGAACGTGAAAGTCTCCGTGCCGGAGAAACAGGAGCAGACAACACAGCCCGCCGAGTTGGAGACAGAGGAGACAGAGGTGAAAGAGCAGATGGGGAAAAAAGATATAGAAGAAAAGATAAAAGAGGAAATCTTCAACAAGATCTTTGATTAAACGAATTGCACGGACAGGGGATGTCTGACGGATACGTGGAAAAGCGGCGGGCTTTCGGGCCCGCCGCTTTTTTCGAACATCGGACAACGGAGGCGATCCCTCGGATTGGACACCCGGGTGTCCATGACGCCGGGCGAAATTCCAGGCAGGTGCTACAATTTTTCTATACGACATCTGGTTCGCCCATAATGCGGTTGATGAGAGGCGGCGGGTTATTTCATGGGTTTTGATTTTTTGAATTATCCATATCCATCTCAGCGTATGACCGTCTTCGGAAAAAGAGGAATGGTCGCGACGTCACAGCCTTTGGCGGCACAGGCGGGACTCAGGGTGATGCAAAGAGGCGGTAACGCCGTGGATGCTGCCGTCGCGACGGCCGCCTGCCTTACAGTGGTTGAACCCACCTCAAACGGAATCGGCGGAGATGCCTTCGCCCTCGTGTGGAGCAGGGGGAAACTGCACGGACTCAACGCGAGCGGTCCGGCTCCGAAGTCCATCTCAATTGAGGCTCTGCAAAAGCGGGGACTCACAGAAATACCTGCCTTCGGCCCTGTCCCGGTCACGGTTCCGGGTGTCCCGGCGGCCTGGGCGGAACTTTCCGGGCAATTCGGCCGGCTGCCTTTTGCAGAGGTTCTGGAACCTGCCGTCGAGTACGCCGAAAGGGGCTTTCCCGTTTCACCTGTAACGGGAATGCACTGGGAAGAAGCAATGGCTTTGTACGAAAAAGAGCTTGACGGGGAGTCATTCAGCCACTGGCGCCGGGTGTTTGCCCCCCGCGGAAAGCAGCCGGGAATCGGCGAGGTGTGGAATTCACCGGATCATGCCAGGACATTGCGCCTGATCTCGGAATCAAAGGCGGAATCTTTTTACAGGGGAAGCCTTGCTGAAGACATCGTCCGTTTTTTGAAGTCAAAAGACGGTTTTCTTGAGAAAGAGGATCTCGAAAACTTCAGCCCGGAATGGGTGCAGCCTGTCCATGTACATTACAAGGGGTATGACGTCTGGGAAATCCCGCCGAACGGACAGGGACTGGTGGCCCTCATGGCGCTGAACATTCTCAAGGGACTCGAGCTCGGAGCAAAAGATGAGGAAGCTTCCTTTCACCGGCAGATCGAGGCCCTGAAACTGGCCTTTGCCGACGGGAAAGCCCATATCACCGATCCCGTAAAAATGACTGTGAGCGTTGGGGATCTCCTTTCCGATGGATTTGCTGCAAAGCGAAGAAAACTGATTACGGAAAACGCCCTGGAGCCATACCCGGGGCGTCCGGAAAGAGGAGGGACCGTTTACCTGGCGACTGCGGACGGAGAAGGGAACATGGTTTCTTTCATCCAGAGCAACTACATGTCCTTTGGTTCGGGAATGGTGGTGCCCGGAACGGGAATCACCCTGCAGAACAGGGGATGCAATTTTTCCATGGACCCCGGGCATCCAAATGCCCTTGAACCGGGCAAAAGAACCTATCACACGATCATTCCCGGTTTCCTGACGAAAGACGGCGAGCCGGTGGGGCCTTTCGGCGTCATGGGAGGCTTCATGCAGCCCCAGGGACACCTGCAGGTCCTGGTGAATACCATCGACTACAAGCTCAATCCACAAGCGGCTCTGGATGCGCCGAGATGGCAATGGACAGGCGGAAAGACCATTTTCTTCGAGCATGAAGTGCCCCGTCACGTGGTGCAGGCGCTGGCAAGAAGAGGACACGACGTAAGGATAGCCGCCTTCAGCGAATCCTTCGGGAGGGGACAGATCATCTGGAGGGATGCATCATCGGGAGTGCTCCAGGGTGGAACAGAGAAGAGAACCGATGGCACCATAGCCGCCTGGTAAAGAGAACTGAAAAGATCATGTTCTGGTGTCGCGGAAGTTGCCACCGTCGGCCGGAGGAGGAATTTTTCTCTGTTTGAATCGCCGGTGGATTTTTTTGCCTGCCCAGACGAGCAGGAAGGCAACGAGCCCCAGTGTGACCAGGGGCAGGAGCACGGCCAAAACGGAGAGAAGAATGGATCCGCCCGTCTCTACGGTGGAGACTGCGGGATTGCCGAGACCTCCGGTCGTGGCCGCTGATGCGGCGCGAATCATGACGGAGGTACCCTGGATGACTCCGGCCGTACCCCCTCCGGCAATTGTGGCGATGCTCCATTTGAGGAAGGGAGGCAATTCCGGCAGAACCGATGCGGTGATGAATGTCCCGGCAACAACGGCTGCCGGGGTGGCCACGGCGTCAAGCATGTTGTCCACCCAGGGAATGTAGTAACCTCCTATCTCGAAGAAGGTCGCCACACCGAGAGCCATGGACGCCATGGGTGTAGCTGCCCACTGAAAGCTGTCGGCCAATTCCAGATGACCCGTCTGGGCGGCCAGGCTCAGGGCAAAGAGCGGTACAAATACCCGGAACCCGCAAGCCGCACTTAGTCCGATTCCAATAAAAAGGGCAAGCAATGCTTCCATGGTGTGTATTCTAGGGGGAATCCCGCCGATTGGAAAGATCGTGCCTGCCGGATCGGACACCGACGTAAGGCAGCTTTGGTGATTTTGCACGTCGATACCGGTACATGTGCAAAAACCTGCAAAATTCACGATACTAT
>CAZERC010000056.1:0-5953 GCA_964515395.1 uncultured Synergistaceae bacterium
AAGGACCAGGAATTCCCCCAGAGCAAAGGCCCAAAGTGTTCAGACGATTTTACCGATATAGGGGCGAAAGGGCTCTCGGAAGCGGGCTGGGTTTGTCCATTGCAAAGAACGTCATCGATTTCCATAAAGGGTCGATCACTCTTGAAGACGGTGACAATGGTCGTGGCCTGAAGGTTAAACTGGTGCTCCCCTTGTTCGCCGAGAATCGGCATTGATTTACGGGACTTGGTTGAGACAAGGGGTACATGCCGAACGATTTCGGTAACAAAGCCAAAACAGAATAAAGTTTTTTCGGTTCAGGCCCGGAACCTTCGGTAAAAAATCTCAGAAAACGGGCGATACAACCTGGCAAGGGGTGCAAGAAACTGAAAATACGCTTTTTAAACATAATACAAAACCGCGGCGGCCATTTCCCGATCCGTGTTTCCGGGAGGATATACGGATATCTGGGCCTTACGGCGCTTTTTTTCACAATATCCTTGGGGACATTGTATTTCGTACATCGTTCCTTTGGGGGTGGACAGCTGCATTTTTCTGAAATCGTCTCCCCGGAGGAGTTCGTCATCAGTCTTGTAGCCCTTCTGATCCTGTATTTTCTGACAGATGGATTGCGTCTTTATTCCGTCATCCGGGCAATGGGTTTTCACATTTCTTTTACATATATTCTCAAACTTGTCTTCGTGAACATTTTCGTTTCCAACGTCACTCCCCTTGCCACGGGAGGCGGACTCGTCCAAATCTATTTGATGAACCGGAAAGGGATGCCTCTCGGAGAAGCGACGGCGGCAACGTCGATCCGCACCATGTTGGCCGCCCTGATGTTGTTTACCATTACACCAATTGTCATCTGGCTCGAGCCGAATGAATTCCGGGGATTCTTCCACAGGCATGTTCTTTATGCGATAACAGGCGTTTCCAGTGCTTACGTGGTGCTATTCTGGATGGTTCTCTTCCGGATCCGGGTTATGAAATGCTGGTTCTACCGGTTTCTCTTCATGCTCAGCGATGTAAAAATCCTGTCGCCACGGCGCAGGAGAAGGATTTATCTTCGGGTTTCCCATGAAATGAATTTCTTCTCCGAGGGGTTTGTTAAATTTTTCAGGAATAAAACATTCTGGGCGGTTTTGTCCTTTTTCTTTACGGCCCTCTTTCTGCTGCTGCTTTTTTCCTTTTCAGCGGTACTCTTCAAGGCCTTGGGCTACCATATCCCCTTTCTGACGGTTTTGGCCTTTCAGGTGGTGGTCACCTTTTTCATGTATTTTGCCCCCACCCCCGGTGCTGCGGGCATCGCCGAGGGAGGATACGGGTTCTTCCTGACACACCTGGTCCAAAAGAAGGATATAACGTTTTTGACCCTATCCTGGCGGTTCTTGACAATATATATAGGCGTGATCATAGGGATCATGATCATCTACAGGGAACTCTTCAACCGGCGAAAGAGGGTAGGACTGTGAGCCGAAAACGCAAAAAGTTTACCTCGCCGTTTATGAAAAAGATTTCCAGTCTCTTGGCACAGTGAATAAAAGGCGCATCGAAAAGCGGTTGCGGGGAAATCAAGTTTACAGTTTCGCCGTTGCAGGGAATAAGGGTTTCCGGGCCATTGGAATTGTTTTGCTGACACCTCAAGTGTTAGGGAATATTTCGTTTAGAAGGGAAGAAGGGGGGAATGCCTTCCGGTATGACACACGTACCATGGTAAAAAAACGGATTGGCCCCACTTTTTCGGAGACTGTCGATTCACGCCGAGGTCAACCCTCTGGAACCAGTGCAGTTTCAAACGAGTGAAGTTCGGTGAGAAAGGAAGAGAGCGTATGTTGAACTATTTCCACACCCTGTTGACGTTTATCTCCCATCACCGCGAACTCACATACGCTGCGGTCTTTCTGACATCGCTTTCCGAATCCCTTGCCTTCGTGGGCCTTCTGGTCCCTGGCACTGCCCTCATGTTCGGCTTCGGGGCGGTGGTGGCGACGGGTAGCCTCCATCTCTGGCCTGTCCTGCTTCTGGCCTTCTTCGGAGCCCTTTTGGGCGACGGCGCAAGTTATTGGCTGGGACTTCTTTACCAGGAAAGGCTCATGAGTATTTGGCCCTTTTCACGATACCCGGGCATGATAAAAAACGGCGAAGCCTTTTTCAGGCGTCATGGCGGCAAGAGCGTTCTTTTCGGCCGTTTCGTCGGGCCGATACGTCCGGTAATTCCCGTCGTAGCCGGAATGTTCGGGATGAGCCCCGTACGTTTTGTGATCGTCAACGTGCTTTCAGCCGCGGGCTGGGCTTTCGCATACATCCTTCCCGGGGTTTTTTTCGGGACCTCCCTCGCGGTCGCCGGAGCTGTAAGCACCCGACTGGCCGTGCTTCTGGGAATTCTGCTGACAGCCTTGTGGTTCATTGTATGGTTCAGCCGAAGCCTTGCCAGTTTGCTGGAGCGGAAAGGACCAATGTGGGTGGCAAGCCTGAAAGAATGGGCTGCACCCGGACACTACCGGAAAGGGGCACTGCTACCGGTAAAACGCCTGATCACATTCCTTTTCTTTCGTGAACGTGGGGAAGAGCTTTTTATGGTCTTTCTCATCGCAACCTTTTTTCTTGCGACCTGGGGGTTCCTCGGTGTCTTGCAGGATGTTCTGGCAGAAGACCCACTGGTTGCAACCGACCAGGCAGTGAAAAATTTTTTTGAGGCACTGAGAACCCCCTGGTCCGATAACATTTTTGTGACCCTGACAGAGCTCGGCGATGCATTTGTGAATATTTCCCTTTCCATTGCGGTTTTGATAACTCTCGTCTTCGGGCGCGCTTACCGGACTGCAGTGTTTTGGATCTTCGCGGTTCTTGGCGGCCTGACGGGCGTGCAACTGTTGAAGTGGGCTGTCAACCTGCCCCGTCCCATAGAGATCTACGAAGGAATTTCGTCGTACGGTTTCCCCAGCGGTCATGTGGCGATGAGTATTGTCATTTACGGGTTCCTTTTCGTGGTGCTCTCAAGAGGGTTGCCTGGATCACGGCGGTGGAAAGCACTTCCGGTGGTCGTTGTATATTCATCCATTATCGGAATCTCCCGACTCTACCTTGGCGTTCACTGGCTCTCCGACGTTCTCGGCGGCCTTTTCATTGCCACCATGTGGGTGACATTGCTGGGAATCGCCTATGTCAAGGGAGTCTCTGAGGCCGTCCCCAAGCGGGCGGTGGCAATGACGGCTGTTCTCGTGTTGGCCCTTGCAGGGGGATTTCATGTCGGTCAGCGCCATGAAAAAGACCTGGCCTTCTATGCGCCGGTGACTTCCGAAAAAATCATGAGGTTTTCTGATTGGCGGGACGATGGCTGGCGAGATCTCGCCGCCTGGAGAATCGACCTTGCAGGTGAACGGGAGCAACCCCTCACTGTCCAGTTTGCGGGAGACATTGACGAACTGGAGAGGTTTTTGCTTCAAAAGGGCTGGGAAAAGCCAAAACCATTAAACCTGAGAAACCTTTTGACCATGCTTTCACCAAACACGCCTCTTGGAGAACTTCCTTCGCTGCCGCTTCTTCACGACGGCAGGGCCGAAAGGCTGCGCCTTCTGCTTGAGGATTCAGAAAAACAGTATATGCTCCGCTTATGGCCGTCAGGAGTGGTTCTGGGCGGTTTCAACATTCCGGTTTTCGTGGGAACTGTTGAGGATCAGCGCCCTCATGAAGTTGCAGCTTTGATCACTGCAGCCAAAGATATCGGCGACTACGACCACCCCCTGGATGTTTTGGAACAGGTAGCGATCGACGAATGGCAGTTGGACAGAGTCTTTCGTCAGTCCGATACGGACAGGCTGTCCCCGAAAGGTTCCAGGCTGCGTTGGCAGGGAGAAGTTTTGTTGATGTGGAAATGAATGAATATTCCGACATGCAACAGGGCTCTTCAAGGATCTGGAACACACATCATTCTGTGTAACAAGCTTTCCGCTTGTATCAATCAGCACAGAACCTTCATGCCTCTTCCACCGCCCCGCGGCATGCTCTCCTTTTTATGATTTTCCTGATGAAACAAGAAGCATTGCTTATCATCGGCTAGAGCAAATCCATCCTTCTTGCTTGATGAAAACAATAAACCTGACCGCAATCTGCCTCACGCAGGAATTCCCCACGAAACAGCTCTAACTCTTTTTACTTTTGTCCTTTTGCAGCCATTCGATCAGAACCTGCTGCCTTGCCTTTCGTGCCGCTTCAAGCCGTTTTGGAGGCCATTCGTAGATACCGCGCCCTTTTAGGATCTTGTCCCCTTCGGGATGCCCGTAAGTGTCGTTGAACTACTTGAAATCATCCAGATCCAGGAACATGACCGGAAATACTTTCCCTTATTAATGGTTTTTCCTGATATTATAAAAAATACATTTCACAATTCCGCTGCTCGTAATGAGGGAAATTCGGGGGGTTCACAAGCCGCAATAAATATAGTAATATAAATACCTAAATACCATTACTGGTGACCACGATCGAATCAAGGGAGGGGAAATATCATGTATTGTTTTCAGTGTCAGGAAACAGCGAAAAACCAGGCATGCACGGTAAAGGGCGTGTGCGGCAAACCGGAGGAGACCGCCGATCTTCAGGATCTTCTGATCTATGTTTGCAAGGGAATATCCGTTTACGGCGAAAAGCTCAAGGAGAAGGGAACCGTCGACAAAGATGCCGGAAGGTTCTTGAGCAAGGCTCTTTTCGTCACCATCACCAACGCCGCATGGGACGATGATTCCATCATCGAGTGGATCCAAAAAGGCCTCAAGATACGTGACGCCCTGGCAAAAAAGGCCGGCCCGGTGTCGGGAACACTTCCCGATTGTGCTACATGGACCCCGGAAAACAGGGAGGACATCATGCAAAAGGCCCTGTCCGACGAAGTCAGGATAACGGCCACCGGAAACGAGGACGTCCGCTCCCTGCGGGAACTGCTCGTCATCGGCACCAAGGGTGTCGCCGCCTATGCGGAACACGCCGGGGTCCTCGGCTACGAGAAGGACGAGATCTACGCATTCCTCATGGAAGCTCTGGCGTCGACCACCAAAGACCTCTCGACGGACGAAATGGTCGGACTGGTCATGAAGGCCGGTGAAACAGCCGTGAACACCATGGCCCTGCTCGACGAGGCCAACACGAGCACCTACGGCAACCCCGAGATCAGCGAGGTCAACCTCGGAGTGAGGAATAACCCCGGCATCCTGATCTCCGGTCATGACATGAAGGACATGGAAGAGCTCCTCAAGCAGACCGAGGGAACCGGCGTAGACGTCTACACCCACGGTGAAATGCTCCCGGCCAACTACTACCCCGCTTTCAAGCAATACGACCACTTCGTGGGGAATTACGGCGGATCCTGGTGGCACCAGAACGAGGAGTTCGAATCCTTCAACGGTCCAGTCCTGCTCACCACCAACTGCCTGATCCCTGTAAAGAATGAAAACACCTATCTCGAAAGGCTCTTCACCACAGGCGTGGCCAGCTACCCAGGAGCAAAGCACGTTCCCGACCGGCCCCAGGGTGGGTCGAAAGATTTCTCCCCGCTGATCGAGATGGCAAAAAAGTGCGACCCGCCCGAGGAAATCGAGACTGGCAAGATCGTCGGCGGATTCGCCCACAACCAGGTAATGGCACTGGCCGACAAGGTCGTCGAAGCCGTCAAGTCGGGCGCCATCAAGCGCTTTGTGGTCATGGCGGGATGCGACGGACGCTTCAAGTCCAGGGAATACTTCACGGAAGTTGCCAAGGCTCTGCCTGAAGACACGGTCATCCTCACCGCCGGCTGCGCCAAGTACCGCTACAACAAGCTCAACCTGGGCGATATCGGCGGCATTCCCCGGGTGCTTGACGCGGGCCAGTGCAACGATTCCTATTCTTTGGCCGTAATCGCGCTGAAGCTCAAGGAAGCCTTCGGCCTGGACGACATCAACGAGCTTCCCATCTCCTACGACATCGCCTGGTACGAACA
>CAZERC010000057.1:0-5581 GCA_964515395.1 uncultured Synergistaceae bacterium
CGGCAAATCCACGACGCTCGCCTCCATCGTCGAGGACATCAACAGTCGGAGCAAATTGCACATCATCACCCTGGAGGATCCCATCGAGTACGTCTTCGAGCCGAAAGAAGCCCTCATCGACCAGCGCGAGGTGGGGCGTGACTCCGTTGGTTTCCACGAGGGGCTCAGGCGGGTCTTCCGCCAGGACCCGGATGTCATCATGATCGGAGAAATGCGCGACCTGGAGACCATTTCCTCGGCCATCACCGCGGCAGAAACGGGACACCTTGTGCTGGCGACGCTGCACACCCAGGATGCGACGGGAACCATCGACAGGATCATCGACATTTTCCCGCCTTACCAGCAGAACCAGATTCGCAACCAGCTGGCGAACATCCTGATCGGTGTCTGCAGTCAGCAATTGGTCAACACCGTGGACGGGAAGCGCGTCCTGGCCGCCGAAGTCCTGGTGTCCAACTACGCCGTGCGAAACCTCATCAAGGAAGGTCGCCCCGAGCAGGTCAGAAATATCATGGCCACCAACACCTCCGAAGGCATGCAGCTCATGGAGCACTCTCTTGCGGCCCTGTTCAAGAAGGGGCGTATCACCAGGGAAACGGCTTTTTCTCATGCCTTTGACGTAAAAGACCTGGAACGTTTCCTGGAAGAGTAACGGGACAGGTGAGTGGAGTTCCCACCGGGTGATTATTCCGGGGGAATGTCTTTTGTCTGAGTCGGTGTGCGTCGTTTTTTGAGAATTTTCTTGTCGAAATAGCGCAGGCCACGGTTGACGATCCACACGATGGCGACGCAGCCGAAGGCGATGAGGTACTGGTCGAGGGCCGCAGCGATTCCAATGGCCGCAGTGAAGAGGATGGACGCCGCAGATGTGAGGTAGATAACCTTGCGGCGTTCCTGATACTGGAGGATCGTCCCGGCGCCGATGAAACTGATCCCCAGAACGATCGCCTGGATGACCCTCACGGGGTCCGCCTGGACGAGCCCCACGCATGCGACGGTCCCGTAATAATTCACGATGACCGTCCCCAGCGACGTAAAGAGTGCAGAGGCACCGCCGATAAGCATGTGAGTTCGCATTCCCGTGGGTTTTCCGATCATTTCCCTTTCGAGTCCGATAATCCCGCCGAGAACGACGGCCAACGACACCTTCAGCAGAATTACGAACTGTTCCTCAAGCCCTGTCATGAGGCTTGCCTCCCTTTCGACCCTTACGTCTTCCCGCGCGGGAGTTTCTCTTTGACCAGGCGCAATGGTATTATCCCATGGAAACGTGCCTTGCCACAAGGAAGGCCGAGTATGATGTCGGGAGTGTGAAATCTTGCCATGAACAGGATCATGACCGCTGCAATGCTCTGCGCCATCCTCTTTTTGTCCGCCGGAGCCGCCTTCGCCGAACCTGATACCGTCATAAACGATCTCAAAAGATTTCCCCGGAATCCGTTCCGCTACCTGGCGGGACGTCCCGGCGACCCCCTGGTCGATTCAGTGACGGCGGTCGCCGAGGCCCGTGCGTTTCGGGAACGCTTTTTCGCCCCCTGGTCGAGATCGCGACCCGTCCATGACAAAGAAGCCGTCATGTGGACATGGAAATCCTTTACGCCGGGGGATCCGTCCCTCGTCGGGGTAAACCTGCGGCCTCCCGGGGAAGCCTGGTTTGCCGCCATGCGGGAGCAGGCAAGGATGGATGCCTACGGGACCCTCAATGAGCGGGCGATCACCGTGCGGGAGGCGGACTTGAGAAACTTCCCCACCGGGGCGCCCCTGTTCCGGGACCCCTCGATTCCCGGTGAAGGCTTTCCCTTCGACTATCTCCAGCAGACAGCGCTCAAGCCGGGTGAGCCGCTTTTCGTGAGCCACCTTTCAAAAGACAGGGACTGGGCCTTTGTGGAATCCCCCCAGGCGGCCGGGTGGATTGACGTACGGAACATGGCCTTCGCCGACGCTGATTTCATCGCAAAATGGATGTCCCGTCCTCTGGCTGTTGCAGTACGCGAAAGAATCACCCTGACTCGTTCATCAGGGATTTTTCTCTTCCGGACAGGTATCGGCGGCCTGCTGCCCATGGAAGAGACTTCGGGCTCTGTCGGTGTTTTGAGCGTCCTCGCCCCCTTTCGTGCACCCGATGGCAGGGCGGAATTTGTGGCCGTCGACGTCTCCCATGAAAAATTTGTCCACTTTCCCCTGGAATATACCCCCTGGAACATGGCAAAACTCATGTCACAAATGGAAGGCGAACCCTACGGATGGGGCGGGCTTTTTGGGTACAGGGACTGCTCCGGAACGATCCGCGACCTTTTCGTTCCCTTTGGATTATGGCTTCCCAGACACTCGTCGGACCAGGCGGAACGGGGGAAACGGATCGACCTTTCAGGTCTTTCCCTGGAGGAGAAGACAAAACGGATCCGCCAGGGAGGTGTCCCCTTCCGGACGCTTTTGTGGATGCCCGGGCACGTCATGCTCTATGCAGGGTCTTTCAGGGGTGAGATCGTCATTTTCCACGCATTCTGGGGGATCAGGACCGTCGAGGACGGGAAAGAAGGCAGAAAAGTCATCGGCCGGACGGTCTTCACCTCCCTGGAACCGGGGAAGGAAGTCCCCGAGGCCGATCCTGAGGGGGGCCTGTTGAAACGGATCGAGAGTATGACGCTTTTGTTCGGGCAATAAGTGGCGAGAAAAACAGGGCAGTGAAAAAAGGAGCCGGCCTCAGGCCGGCTCCTTGAGTCCAGCGATGATGTGAACCCCTTTGGAAAAGCCTTTTTACGGGGTCTCTTCCATTGTCCCTCCCGTGACGGTTACGAGCTGCCGAATGATCTCTTCCAGATTTTGCAGCTCTTCGCCGTAACGTCCCCAGTCACCTTGTTGCGCGGCTTCCTGGGCGGCTTCAAGGTGCTTTTCGGCACGGTTGGCCAGTTCAGCCGGGCTTCCTTCGGGGAGTTCCAGGGGCATTCCCGGTTTTTCAGCGGTATCTTCACGGAGTGCGATGTCCCCTTCTTCCGTAGGTTCCAAAGCGGCGATGGGAACGGTCCCCAGCAGGTTGTTCAGGGCTTCGTCGAGCCGCTCGGCCCAGGCAACGCGCCCGCCGGAGGAGACGATAACCCGCTTCAGTTCCGGCAGGTCACTGTTGGTCGCTTGCAGGTAGAGCGGCTGGACATAAAGCAGCGATTCGCCCATGGGTATGACCAGCAGATTCCCCCTGATGACAGCGGAGCCGCGCTGGCTCCACAGGGAGATTTGGGCCGAGATCTCCGGCGTCTGGTCGATGAGAGCCTCCACCTGGCGTGGACCGTAGATGAGCTGCTGTTTCGGGAAAGCGTACACGACGAGCTCACCGTAGTTCGGATTGTCGGAACGTCCGGCGATCCAGGCGATCATGTTGTCGCGGCCGCTGGGGGTGAAGGGCGAAATCAGCATGAATTCGGCCTTGTCCGCTCCAGCCAGACGCATCACGAGATAGTAGGCGTCCAGGGCTCCCGAGACGCCGGCCTTGGGAAATTCCCAGACGTCTTCCTTGTTGTAGAAGGTGTTGGCGTCCTCCATATGATAGGTCCTGAAGATCTCGCTCTGGATGGTGAAAAGCCCCTTCGGGTAGCGACGGTGCGCGCAGAAGGAATCGGGTGCTTCCTCCATGGGTGTGAACAGGTCCGGGAAGATCTTTGCCCAGGTCTGGATCAGCGGGTCTTCAGAGTCGGCCACGTAGAAGGTCATCTTGCCGTTATAGGCGTTGATGGCGATCTTGACGCTGTTTCGGATGTAATTGATTTTCCCTCCGGTGATGTTCACCGGCTCGGAATAGGGATAGCTGTCGGTGATGGTGTAGGCGTCCTGGATCCAGATGAGATTTCCCTCCTGGATCGTCAGGTAGGGATCGCTGTCGTAGACGAGGAAGGGGGCCACCGTCCGGGTCCGTTCGCCGATGCTCCGGTAGAACATGATCCGGCTTTCGGGGAGGACGGCGTTGGTGAAGAGGATCTGGGAATCGGCAAAACGCACTGCAAAGGCCAGGCGGCGCAGGAGCGACCCGATACCGACCCCACCGGTCCCTTCATACGTGGTTCGGACGTTGTCGTTGCCCATGGGATAGTCGAATTCCTTGGTCGTCGTCTTGACGAGGACGTAAGGCTGCTGTTTCTCGCCATAGTAGATCTGCGGTCTGTCGATAGTGAGGGGGACGTCGATCTCGGGTGGCAGGTCCTTGATGAAGAAAACCGGTTTGCCTTCCCTGTCGACTTCATTGACGGGATTCATGGTGACGCCGTAACCGTGGGTGAATTCAAGATGCATGTTCACCCAGGACGGGCTCTGGAGCTGGCCAAGATCGAGCTCCCTCGCCGAAAGCATGACCTGTCTGTAGGTCCCGTCGAAGGTGTACCGGTCGATGTCAACATCTTCGAAATCGTAGTAGGAACGGATTTCCTGGAGCTGTTTGTAGGAGCGAAGCAGCGGCCGATAATCCCAGAGGCGGACGTTTCTGATGATGTCCTCGTCCTTGTCGATGTCGCCTGCGGTTACCGTGGTTTCGGGAACGTAGTCAACCACTTCGAGGGAGTCGAGGCCGTAGGCCTTCAGGGTGCTGTCGATGTTATGCCTGATATAAGGTTCCTCTTTATTGAACTCGTTGGGTTCCACGATGTATTTCTGGACGATGCCGGGGTAAATGCCCATGATCACGATATTGGTAGTGACCAGAAGGACCACGGCGATGGCCGCCATCTTCCAGGTCCGCTTGAAGATGTTCAGAAGAAGCAGCGCACCCACGATCGCCGACAGGGCCAGCATGATGTTGATGGCCAGAAGCCGGGCGTGGATGTCGGTGTAGCCTGCGCCGAAGACGACTCCCGAGGCGGAAAAAAGCAGGTCGAACCGCTCGATCCAGAAGCCTGCCCCCCAGGCAAAGACGGCGATTGCGCCCATGAAGGTCAGATGGCGCCTGGCCTGTGGCGGGAAGGAGAATCGGTTTTCCTCACGGATTTTCGGGAGCCAGCCCATGACATAGATCAGGGCCGAACCGAGCAGCGCCGTGATCAGAACGCCCAGCAGCCAGTCCTGGAGGAAGGAATAGAAGGGAAGTTCGAAGACATAAAACCCCACGTCCTTGCCGAAGATGGGGTCGGTGTGGCCGAAGGGCGTCCGGTTCAAAAAGCGCAGGACCATGGCCCATTCGCCCCTGACTCCGAGGCCGTTCATGACCGAAAGCAGGATGGCCGCGGCCATGACGATGATCCCGGATCCTCTGGCGTGAAGGGGCGTTTCTCCCTTTTCGTCAAGCTTTTTCGCCCCCCGCCGTGCTTTCAGCCAGCTGAAGGAGAAGATGAGAAATGCCGCAACGGTGGCGACGGCGAACAAGATCCACTGGGGAATGATCCTGGTCCAGAAGACGCTCGTCAAATCCAGGGCGTCGTACCAGAGATAGTCCGTGTAAAACCGCGCAAAGGCGGGAAAGAGCACGAAGGCCAGGATGAGAAGCCCCAGGATGACCAAGAGGCTCTTTTTGAATTTGAAGGACGGCAGCTTGAAATCCTTCATTCCCTCACCGCCCTTTTCGAAGATATCTTTCATTGACATGGCATATCGCCTCGCATTT
>CAZERC010000058.1:0-5501 GCA_964515395.1 uncultured Synergistaceae bacterium
CGTAGAGCTCCATGCTGTCGGTGAAGACGGTGAAGATCACGTCCTTTTCCGTCAGTTCGTAGTACCTGGCCATCTTGATGGCCATGATCAGGTTGGCGGCGCTGGAGATGCCCAGGAGGGGAAGATCATCGACGACCTTTTGGGAGAGGCCCCGTTTTTTCAGGTACTCCCTGCCGGCGGGCTCGTTGAAGAGGCGGATCATGGCCATGCTGTCGGCGTCGTCCACGGCTATGACCATGTCGGTGTTTTTCACGTTGTGGATCCATGGTACGTGCTTGTCGCCGATCCCCTCTATTCTGTGGGCGCCGAACCCGTTTAAAAGGAGGGTCGGGCACTGGAGCGCCTCGCCGACGGCGATCTTCGAGGCGGGGAAAAGTTCTTTCATGTAGTCGCCGCACCCAAGCGTCCCCGCCGAACCGGACGTGAGGGCCACTCCGAAGAAGCGATCACCCTTTGCCGCCACGGTCTCGAAAACCTCTTCCATGGCATGTCCCGTCACCTCGTAGTGCCAGAGGTAGTTCCCGAATTCTTCGAACTGGTTGAAGACCACCACGTTGTCACGGGTCCGTTTGAGCTCCCAGGTCTTGTCGAAGATCTCCTTCACGTTGCTTTCGCTGCCCGGCGTGGCGATGACCTCACCGGCCACGGTCTTGAGCCACTCGAAGCGCTCCCGGCTCATCCCCTCGGGCAGGATGGCGATGGATTTGCAGCCCAGAAGCTGGGCGTTGTAGGCGCCTCCCCGGCAGTAGTTGCCCGTGGAGGGCCAGACGGCCTTCTGGGTGGTGGGGTCGAACTGGCCCGTCACCAGCCGCGGCGCCAGGCACCCGAAGGTGGCCCCCACCTTGTGAGCCCCCGTTGGGAACCATTTGCCCACCAGGGCGATCACCCGGGCCCTGACTCCCGTCAGTTCCGGCGGGATCTCCATGAAATTGACGCCGTCATAGAGGCCGCCGTATTTTTTGGGCTCGTTCTTCCAGGTAATCCTGAACAGGTTCAGGGAATCCACGTCCCAGAGGCCGACGTTCTTCAGCCGGTCCTTGATCTTTTGCGGAATTTTCTCCGGGTTTTTCATCTCCTCGAAAGTGGGGATGATGATGTTCTTTTCCCTGGCGCGCTCCACGGCGCGGCGAAGTCCTTGTTCGTTCACGGTCAGGTCGATCAATGCTCACAGCTCCTTTTTGTGTGCTTTATTCCTTTCTCTTGAAAGAGCTAGAGTTCGTACTCCCCGTACAGGGGAAATTCCCGGCACAGTTCCCTGACTTCTTCCCGAACCCGTTTCAGCGTCTTTTCGTCGTCGGGCTTTGACGCCACCTGGTCCATCCAGTCCGCCAGCTGACGCATCTGGCCGGGGCCGAACCCCCTGGTGGTCACCGCCGGTGTCCCGACACGGATCCCGCTGGTGACGAAGGGGCTTCTGGTCTCGAAGGGGATGGTGTTCTTGTTGACGGTGATCCCCGCCTTGTCCAGGGCCGTCTCCAGGTCTTTGCCGGTGATATCGCGCTCCCTCAAATCAAGAAGCAACAGATGATTGTCGGTGCCTCCCGAAACACAGCGGAAACCCTTGTTCTCGAGGGCTTCCCCGAAGGCCTTGGCATTTTCGATGATCCGCTTCTGATAATCGGCGAAATCAGGCTTGAGAGCCTCCTCGAAGGCCACGGCCTTGGCGGCGATGATGTGCATCAGCGGGCCGCCCTGCATGCCCGGGAAGAGGGCCTTGTCGATGGCGCTGGCGTACTCTTTTTTGCAAAGAACCATTCCCCCTCTGGGGCCGCGCAGCGTCTTGTGGGTCGTGGTGGTGATAAAGTCGCACCAGGGCACCGGGTCCTTGTGGAGGCCGGCGGCGATGAGGCCTGCTATGTGGGCTATATCGAACATTAAATAGGCGCCGTGCCTGTCGGCGATCTCTTTGAACCGCTCGGCGTCGATCTCTCTCGGATAGGCGCTGGCGCCGCAGACGATCATCTTCGGCTTGTGTTCCGCCGCCAGCTGCTCTACCTGGTCGAAATCGATGGTCTCCGTGTCCTTTTTCACACCGTAGTGGACAACGTTATACAGCTGGCCCGAAAAATTCACGGGGCTACCGTGTGTGAGGTGGCCGCCGTGAGAGAGATCCATGGCGAGGATCGTGTCACCCGGCTTGAGGAAGGCGAAATACACCGCCATATTCGCCTGGGATCCCGAGTGGGGCTGCACATTCGCGTGGTCGCACCCGAAAAGCTGCTTCGCCCGGTCCCTGGCGAGGTTCTCGGCTCTGTCGACCACCTCGCAGCCTCCGTAATACCGCTTCGCCGGGTACCCCTCGGCGTACTTGTTGGTCAGCACCGACCCCATTGCGGCAAGCACCGCCGGGGACACGGCGTTCTCCGAGGCGATAAGCTCGATACCGTCCTTTTCTCTCAACAGTTCCGCCTCGATAATCTCCGCAACGGCCGGATCGGTCCGTCTGAGAAACTCGAAAGAATCCTTGAACATGGCACTCCCTCCCTGAATTTACCTTCCCGATTCTTGGGGTCAGACCTACACTTTTGACAAAATAAAACTGTTTTAACCGGAAACTATTTTCTTAAAAACTCCCGGATCAAACTCTTTGTCAAATGCGTAGGTCTGACCCCATTACTCCACGGAGCTGGTCGAGATCGGAATCCACCACCGCCGGTTCGCCCACGGACTTTTTCGCGCTTTCGATGTCCTTGAGCCCGTTTCCGGTTACGATCACGGCCACCCGTTCGTTTTTCCCCAACAGCCGCTGGCGGGCCATTTTCCTGAAGCCCGCAAATCCCGTCACGCCCGCGGGTTCCCCGAAGACTCCTGTTGCCCTGGCAAGTTCCAAAATGGCCGAGAGTATCTCACTGTCGGTGACGGTGACCATTTCGCCGAAACTCTCCCTTACGGCCCGAAGGGCCTTCGCCCAATTCCTGGGGGCCCCGACGCAAATACTGTCGGCCACTGTCCTTGCGGGGCCAAACTCCACCCGCTCCGCTTTTTCCCTGAAGGCCTTCCAGATGGGGGCCGCCCCTTCGGCCTGAACACCGACGATTCGCGGGATGCGGTCCGTTATCCCCAGGCGAAGCAGGTCGAGGAATCCCTTGTAGACTCCGCTGATGATGCACCCGTCCCCGACGGAGACAAAGACCGTATCCGGCAGGTCCCACCCAAGCTGTTCGGCAATCTCCATGGCGCAGGTCTTTTTTCCTTCTACGAGATAAGGATTTATCGCGCAATTTCGATTATACCAACCCCATGTCTCGATGGCTTCTGTGGCAAGGTCGAAGGCCTTTTCATATCCACCGCGCACCAGGATGACCTTGGCACCGTAGACAAGAAGCTGTGCCACCTTTGCGGGGGGTGCCGTTTCGGGAACGAAAATGACGCTCGAAAGACCCGCCGTGGCGGCAAAACCGGCCAGGGAACTGGCGGCATTTCCCGTAGACGCGCAGGAAACCACCTTCTGCCCCGTATCCAGAGCCTTGGCCACGCCCACGGCGCTCGCCCTGTCCTTGAGTGACCCCGTGGGGTTCCTGCCGTCATCCTTGACCCATACTTCCCGGACATTGTACTCCCGCGCCAGGCGGTCCGAGCTATAAAGGGGTGTCCAGCCCACAGCCAGGTTCGGGATACTTTCCTCCCGGATCACCGGCAGCACCTCCCGGTACCTCCAGATATCACGGCGGGTGTCCCCGGCAAGGGTATCGCGGTTCAACTTTTCCGCCGCCGAGTCGTAATCGTAGGTGACATCCAGGGTCCCGTCGAGTCCGCAGTCAGGACAGGTCATGACCCCCTCTTCGGGGTCAAAGCTTTTCCCGCACAGGACACAGGTGAGGCGCTTCGGTCTGGCCATTATCTCATTTCCCTCCAACTGGCTGAATGATCCTCTATCAGATACCAGGCCCTGCAAGAAAAAGCGCCGCAGCGACGATGATGCAAGGCTGCCGCCTTCTTTTCCCGTTCCCGGGTTTGTACAGGCCGGGTTCCAGGGCCCGGTTCTTCCGTCTGATCTTCCGCCCCTTCTCCGGCAGAAGGGCTTTTCCGCGCAAGGGCCGTCATTTTGACAGGACCTCGGCGGCGATGCCGTAATACCCCCGGCAGCCGGCCACAAGCTGGTCGATCTCTATGTACTCGTCATCCACGTGGGCCAGGCTCTCCCGTGACGGCCCGAAGGCCACGGTGGGAATGCCCTTCACGCCCCCGTAATAACAGCCGTTCGTTCCGAACCCCGGCCCCGCGGCAAGCGTCGGTTTCAGGCCGGCCTTGGCAAGTCCTTTCAGGCAGGTTGTCACGAAAGGATGATCCGGCGGGAAAAGCCATGCCGGGGCGAAGTGGTCCCCGGAAATCACAGCGCCCGTGTAGCAGCTGTCCGAAGCGTCGCGGATCCAGGCTCGGGCCTTCAGGTCCGGTATCCTGCGGGCGGCCGCTTCCAGGATTCGGTTCAGCTGGTCCAGCACATCGGTTCTGGTCTCCCCGGGCAGAAGCCGCCGGTCGAAAACGGCGCGGCACGCCGAGGGAACCTGTCCCGTGGATTTTTCAGGGATGGAGGAGAGGTTCGTCAGCTCCAGGATTCCCTCGCCCAAAAAGGCGTCCCTTGCGGGGGAGAAAGATTCGTTGATGAAACAGATCAGCGAGGCCATCCGGGTCGCGGCGTTGATGCTGTAATCGGGCCGCGCCGAATGCGCAGGTTTCCCGACGACTTCCACCACGATCTCGGCCCTTCCCCGCTGACCCCGTTCCACCGTCAGTTCCGAGGCTTCCCCGGTCACGACGAAATCGGGGCTGTATCTGTCCTCCACCAGTCGGGAGGATACACCCTCGAACCGTTCCTGGTGGACCGTGGCCGAGACCACGAGGTGTCCTGAAAGCCTTCTGGCCAGATCATCCTTCAGGAAGGCCGCCGCGCATATCATGGCGGCCAGACTGCCTTTCTGGTCCGTGGCGCCCCTGCCGTACAGCCTGTTTTCGGAGATGAATCCGCCGAAAGGGTAAAATTCCCACTTGAAGGGATCATCAACCTCGACATGGTCCAGCTGGGCCTCCAGCAAAAGACATGGGCCCTCGCCGAAATCCATGCTCCCCGTCACGCTGCCGAAGTAGTCCACCTGGATATCGTCGAAACCCAGGGAAACCATGCTGTCGCGGACAAACCCGGCCAGCTGCCGTTCGTGTCCCGGCGGGCTTGGTATCCTGACAAACTCCCTGCAGAGATTGACGAGTTCTTCCTTCCTCGGCGAATGAAACATCTTTTCCCACCTTTGCCGCTGGACTTCCCCAATTGAAGTATACGACTCATAATATTATGATCAACAAAGAAATACTGATGTTTTAGATAGGTTTTACCTTATAGAAAAAACGCGGGGTTTGAGGCGCTATATCGCCGAAACCAGCCGTCGCAAGTACTTCAATCAATAACGAAAGCTTTTTTGCGGACAATCTTTACGGGAGGGTTGAACATGGTGACCCTGTTCCAGCTCAATTCATTCTGTACCGTCGCCGAAGCAGGCTCCTTCAGC
>CAZERC010000059.1:0-5396 GCA_964515395.1 uncultured Synergistaceae bacterium
GAACCAGAGTCGAAGAGAGTTGAAAAAGCATCTGGCAACAGGGGTGAAGGGAAACAAAAAGAGATGGAGGGATACCGCATGAAGTACGGCAAGATTTTGCGTGTCGACCTCTCTTCGGGGAAAACGAGGACCGAAGAGGTCGACGAAAAGCTTGCACGCCAGTATATCGGCGGAAGAGGCTACGCCTCCCGCATCCTCTACGAGGAGCTTCCCGCAAAGACGGACCCCCTCGGTCCGGAAAACATTCTCATCTTCGCCACAGGCCCGCTGACGGGCACCAGCGCAGCCACGGGCGGACGGTACATGGTCGTCACCAAAGGACCTCTGAACGGGTATATCGCCTCGAGCAACAGCGGGGGCATCTGGGGGGCGGAGCTCGCCAAAGCCGGGTATTTCATGGTCATCTTCACCGGGAAGGCAGAAAAACCAAGTTACCTTTGGATCAAGGACGATAAAGTGGAACTTCGGGACGCAGCCGGGATCTGGGGCCTCGATACCCATGCGGCCACTGACGCCCTGCTTGACGCCGTGGGTGAGGACTCGGCAAAGGTTTCCTGCATCGGTCCCGCCGGCGAAAAGATGTCGAAAATTGCCTGCATCATCAACGACAAACACCGGGCCCCCGGACGCACCGGCGTCGGTGCCGTCATGGGGTCGAAAAACCTCAAGGCCGTCGTGGTAAAGGGAAGCGGCAGGGTTTCCGCAGCTGACGAGGATGCCTTTAAGGCCGCCAGGGAAGCCGCCTTGAAGAAGATCAAGGAGAACCCCGTCACCGGGGAAGGACTTCCCGCCTATGGAACGGCCGTGCTGGTGAACATCATCAACGGCGTGGGAAGCTATCCCCACAAAAACTGGCAATTCGCCCAGATGAAAAACGCTGAGGCCCAATCGGGCGAGACCCTTGCCAAAACCTACCTCACCTCCAAACAGGGGTGTTTCGCCTGCCCCATCCAGTGCGGTCGTGTGACGAGCCTGGGCGATAAATCCGGTGAAGGACCCGAATACGAAAGCATCTGGGCCCTTGGCTCCAGTACCGGCGTGGAAGACCTCAAGCCGATCACGGAAGCGAACTACCTCTGCAACGAGCTGGGACTGGATACCATCAGCGCCGGGTCCACCGTGGCCGCGGCAATGGAACTCTACGAAAAGGGATTCATCCAGAAGGAGGAGCTCGAGGGAGGGCCTGAACTGAAATTCGGGTCCGCCGAAGCCCTTGTCTACTGGATCGAAAAGATGGGCAAGGTGGAAGGTTTCGGCAAACAGCTCGCAGAGGGCAGCTACCGTCTCGGCGAAACCTACGGGCACCCCGAGTTTTCCATGAGCGTGAAAAAGCAGGAGATGCCCGCCTACGACCCGCGGGGCATCCAGGGAATCGGGCTCAACTACGCCACCAGCAACAGAGGCGGCTGTCACGTCCGGGGATACACCATATCCCCTGAAATCCTGGGGCTTCCCGAAAAGATCGACCCCTGGGAAATCGAAGGCAAGGCACAGTGGGTCAAGACCTTCCAGGACCTGACGGCCTCCATCGATGCCTCGGGAATGTGCCTTTTCACATCTTTCGCCCTCGGGCCAAAGGACTACGCCAATCTTCTCAAGGCACGGACGGGCTTCGACTATTCCGTGGAGGAGATTTTGGCCGACGGGGAACGGATATGGAACCTGGAGCGTCTTTTCAATCTTCGGGAGGGACTTGACCCCGAAAGGGAGGACACCCTGCCAAAACGGCTCCTGGAGGAACCCATCCCGGACGGCCCGGCAAAGGGCAAGGTGAGCCGGCTGAAGGAGATGCTTCCGGAGTACTATGAACTCCGCGGTTGGGATACCACGGGCTTCCCGACAAAAGAAAAACTTGCGGAGCTGGATCTCGAGGGGCTTGAATAGGGCCTATGGCCACGATCCGTTACTTCGGCTCCATCCGCGATGTAACGAAGACCATGGAGGAGGAGGTTCCGGGCGGGAGGTCCGTCCGGAACCTCCTCTCGGTCCTCGAATCACGGTACGGGGAAACTTTCAGCCCCTCTGAAAAACCGGTTCCCGTGGCAGGACGTTTGATCCTGCTGGTCAATGGTAGGCACGTCCAGCATCTTGACGGACTCGACACGTACCTTTCCGACAAGGATGTACTCTCCGTGTTTCCCCTTTTGGGTGGAGGCTAGGAATCGCCGCCTTCAGCGAAGGCCTTGACAGCGGTCCGCAGAAGTCCCGGCAGCGTATCGAGCGTATAGGGAAGGTGCAGACGTTCCGTGGGCTTGTGCGGGTCCTTTCCGGAAACTCCGATGTTGAGTACCGGGATATCGAGTTTCATCAGTTCCTTCACCGATATGCGATAGACGCTCCCCCAGCCGGGCATGTTCGCCGCAACGCAAAAAGAGTCAAAGGCACTCCCGCGGTAGCCAAGATAACTGAGGTCGCAAATGCCGCCGAAAAAGGCGCGGATCCCCATGTCCGTTGCATGCCTTTCTTTCGCCTCGGCGGCTACTTTTTCGGCGACCCGGACGGCGAGCCTGTCCGACGGACGGTCCCCGGAATTTTCCCTGTGCGGATACCAGGGCGGTAAAAATCCTACGATGATCGCAGGTTCCTTCGTGCTCCTCAGATTGCAGAGCTCTCCCATGAGAGCCAGAGATTTTTCCCTGTCATCAAGGCCGGCCAGTTCCGAGGCCTTCTCCCGGATAAACCTCTTGAGATCGGGCACGGCACTGCTCACTTCAGAACAGAACTCTTCAAAAGTCTTGACTTTGTGTTCGAAATGTTCACTCTTTTCCATGCCCAGGCCTTCGGCGGACCGGTCTCGATGCCTGAGCGCCTCTTCAAAGGCTTTTTCCGCCAGGATCTTCAGGTCCTTCAGGATCTCGGCGGGTGCACGCCGGAGAGTCATCAGGTTATAGAAGGCCACGGCCCTTTCCGGCAGGGTCACCGAGTAGCTTTCCCGGACGTCTCTCAGGGAGAGACACGCCGGCGGAGGTGTTTTTTCTTCCCCGACGGATTCGGTAAAATCCGGATTACCCTCCATGAATCGGTCGCAGCATGATGCCAGAAGGGTTGCACTCAGACCCCGGAAGTACTGCCCCACATGTGCCCCCGAACCCAGACAATAGAAAAAGGGCATCAACTTGCCCACCGTCCCCGTAAATACAGTTGCACCGGACTCTTCGGGCGCTCCGGCGCTTGAAGGTTCCGTGAGGATCGCCCCCTTGTACTCCAGAACTTCCTTTTCCTTGAGCTCCGAGAGGAGGCTGACGGCATTGCGCATCCCCAGGGAACTGTCCTCTTCGTCGGGCACCGCCAGAAAAAGAAGATTTGCGTCGAGGACGGAGGGATCCTCCGATGCTTCGGCCAGCAAGGCCATTTCCACCGCCAGTCCCGCCTTCATGTCCATGATGCCTCGGCCAAAAAGGTATTCACCAGAGGCAAGATCGTCCAGTACCCCGCCTTCCAGCTTTGAATCCGCCAGGGCCCTGGTGTATTCGAGGGGTGAAAAGGCCAGATGTCGCAGAGGACCGAAATCTTCGACTCCGACGACGTCATAGTGCCCCGTGAGGACCACCGTTTCAGCCCTGGCCGGTTCCGCTTTCACCAGACACCCGACGATGCTGCGTCCCAGGGGATCGTCTTGCAGAGGCACATCGATCATACTTTCGGGGTGCATTTTCACCCAGGGAATGGTCTTGAGCTTTTCCCGTATAAACCGGCCCGTTTCGGCTTCTTCGGGTGTACGCGTGACTCCCGGAATTTTGACAAGATCGAGAATGAGTTGCAGAATGCTTTCTCTGGATGCTGTAACCATTTCATCTCACCTCGTAAAATCACCGATTTTCTTCAGGCCGAACTGGAATGCATGCAGTAGAATACAAGTATATCACCGGGTAGACACCCGGCCTGGGAGAGAAAATCATGCACAAAATACAAAAGCTGTTGCGGAATCATTCCAAGCTCGCCGTCCTGACTCTGACACATTTTATCAACGACATCCACGGCTCGTTCCTGCCTACCTTCATTCCACTTATCGTCGAACGTCTGGGTATCACCTACGCCCAGGCCGGGCTCCTCAGGTCACTGTCCGGCGTCATTCACATGATCGTTCAACCCATGGCGGGTTACATTTCGGACCTTTTCACCCGCCCCTACGCTCTCATGGCCGGGCCCGTCATGACGGCCGTCGGTGCGTCCTTGCTCCCGGCGTCGCCGACCTACGGAATGGCTTTCCTGTTCGTGGGACTCTGGGGTTTCGGAAGCGCCGTCTACCATCCTTCCGGTCACGGTGGAGTGGGGTATGTAGAGGATCCATCGAAGCTTGGCTTTTTCCTCGCCATCTTTGCCGTCGGCGGAATTTTCGGTGCCACCGTCAGCCCGCTCTATGCCATCACCCTCTACAGGCTTTTCGGCCCCGCCCTGCTGCCTTTTGCGGCCCTCGTGCCGGTAGCTTTGACCGGGTACCTGACCTGGCACGTCATTCCCAAGCTGAAAGACAAGGTCCATGACGCCAGGCCATCCCCCCTTGATTTCATCATGACCATGGGGGGCACCTTCAAAATCATCTACCCGATCTGGATGGTTGCACTCGCCCGCGACACGGCCGTCAGCGGCGTCAGGTTCTTTCTGCCCCTCCTTATCGCATCCCGGGGCGGCACTATCGTCAACGTGGGAACCATCCTTTTCACCATCAACATCATCGGCGCCGTTTCCCCCGTGCTGGGGGGGCGAATCGCGGACGCCATAGGCCGCAAAAGGGTCATCGCCTTCGCAATGATCGCCGCACCCTTCTTTCTCGTCCCCGCGGCCCTGACGAGGGGGATTATTTCCATCGTCCTGTACATGGCCGGAAACGCGCTGCTTCAGGCCCTGCTTCCCGTTACGGGCGCCGCGGCTCAGGAGCTGGCCCCGCGCTCCCGAAGTGTCGTGGCTTCTCTTGTAACGGGCTTCGCCTTCGGCCTCGGCGGGCTGCTGCTTGCACCCATCGGACTTTTCGCAGACATGTTCGGCCTGGTGGCGACGTTGATTCTGGTCGCCCTGCTCCCGCTGGTGCCAATGCCGCTTTACTTCTGGAAATGGCGGACCATGGCAGATCATCGCCACACCGGATAAGGCCGAAGGGGTGCATTCATTCTAAAATCTTTCGAAACCCTTCCCGTAGAATGGGAATTTACTCAAAAGGCCACCACGTTATCAGGATGATATGTTATAATTCCTCAACGGGAAGGGGCGTGATGACTGGTGCTCAAACTCGAAGTCGAACACTATATGCAGCTCAGGGAAAAGATCGAGAAGCGGGCCAGGGAACTGTGCGAACTTTACATGAAGGTCTATTTCGACTGCAGCGATGCATCCGTATTCGTGACAAATATCGAGGTGGGGCGCAGCGGCCGTTTCCGCATCATGTTCACCGAGTCCGA
>CAZERC010000060.1:0-5230 GCA_964515395.1 uncultured Synergistaceae bacterium
ACCTTCATGGGAGCTCATGCCGTTCCAAAGGAATATAAAAAGACCCCCGACGCCTTTGTGGACCTTCTCGTGGAGGAAATGATCCCCGCCGCTGCCGAGCAGGGCATCGCCGCCTTCTGCGACGTCTTCTGCGAGGAAGGTGTTTTCACCATTGAACAGAGCCGACGCATTCTTGAGGCGGCCCGGGAAAAAGGGTTCAGACTCAGGATTCATGCCGATGAGGTCAACGATCTTGGAGGAGCCGGGCTTGCCGCGGAACTCAGGACCCATTCGGCGGAGCACCTTCTTGCCGCGGGTGAGGAAAACCTCAAGGCCATGGCAGAGCAGGGCGTCATCGCTGACATTCTGCCGGCCACGGCCTACAGCCTCAAAAAGCCCTATGCCCCGGTGAGGAAGATGATCGAGCTCGGCGTCCCCGTCGCGCTTGCTACGGACTGCAACCCGGGTTCATGCTTCACCGAATCCATGCCCTTTGTTTTCGGGCTGGGCGTCATGAACATGGACATGAGCATCGAGGAAGCTCTTGTCGCCACAACTCTCAATTCTGCGTGGTCAGTGGAAATGCAGGACAAGGTCGGCAGTCTCGAAACGGGCAAGCAGGCCGATTTTCTCATTCTTGATGGCGAAACACCGGCGATTCTCGCCTATCACGCGGGAGTCTCGCCGGTGACGGAAGTCTACAAAAAAGGCGTCCTTGTCGCCTGAAAACGAACTCTGGAGGAGGACGATCATGAAACTTTCGGAGATGAAGGTAAAGGAATTCGTTGACGAACTGGCATCAAGCTCTCCTGCACCGGGCGGGGGAAGCGTGGCCGCCCTTTCGGCTTCTTTGGGCGCGGCCCTCGTTGCCATGGTTTCCGCCCTGACCGTGGGGAAGGAAAAACACAGGGAGAACTGGGAGATCATGGAAAAGACCGGGAAAGAGGCGACGGATCTGAAAAAACGCCTCCTCGAGCTGATGGAAGCCGACACAGAGGCCTTCAACGCCTTCATGGCGGCCCTGAAAATGCCCAAAGGGACTGAAGAAGAGAAAAACCGCAGGAAAGAAGCCATTCAGGAAGCGACAAAAGGTGCCATCGACGTCCCCCTGAAAACGCTCAGGGCCTGTCGTGATGTGACGATCCTGGCGGGGACGGCCTGCGAGAAGGGCAACCCCAACGCCGTTTCCGATGCCGGGACGGCGGCCATCATGGCCCAGGCGGCTGGAAAGGCGGCGGCCTATAACGTCAAGATAAATCTCATGGGACTGAAGGACGAGGCCTACGGCGCCGAAGTACGCAAGGAAATGGAAGCGTTGATGGAGGATATAAAAAACCGGGTGGCTGGCGTGGAAAAGGCCATAGAAAAGTCCCTCGGATAAAGGAAGAAAACACACAGGCGGGAGCGAATAACCTGTCCCGCGCAAAACGAAGGAGGGTTTATGAATGCTGGAAAAGAATATCCTGAACGGTAACGCCATGACCATAAAACTTGATGCGGAGCTTCCTGAATATCCGGAATTCGAAGAAGGAATCCGCCGGGCGCCTAACAGGGGCTGGACGCTGAACAGGAAAGAAACGGAACTGGCGCTCAAAAACGCCCTGCGTTACGTCCCGGAAAAACTCCATGAGAAGCTCGCACCGGAGTTCATGGAGGAGCTCCGGACCATGGGGCGCATTTATGCCTACAGGTACCGTCCCAAGGGCAGGCTCTACGGAAAACCTGTCCATGAGTACAAGGGCAAGTGCCTGGCGGGCAAGGCCTTCCAGGTCATGATCGACAACAACCTGGATTTTGAGGTGGCCCTTTATCCCTACGAACTCGTCACCTACGGGGAGACGGGCCAGGTCTGCCAGAACTGGCTCCAGTACCGGCTGATCAAGAAATACCTCGAGGAACTGACTGAAGACACCACCCTCGTCCTTGAAAGCGGCCATCCCGTAGGCCTTTTCAAGTCCCGGCCGGAGGCCCCGAGGGTAATCCTTACCAACGGCCTTCTCGTGGGGCTTTTCGACAACCAGGAGGAGTGGCACCGCGCCATGCAGCTTGGTGTCAGCAACTATGGTCAGATGACCGCCGGGGGATGGATGTACATCGGCCCCCAGGGGATCGTCCACGGAACCTTCAACACCCTTTTGAACGCCGCCAGACAGCAGCTTGACGTAGGCCCCAAAGGCAATCTCGCAGGCATTCTCTTCGTTTCCTCGGGACTCGGTGGAATGAGCGGCGCACAGGCGAAGGCTACAGAAATCGCCGGCGGCGTAGGCATAATTGCTGAAGTGGACGAATCCCGGATTGAAACCCGCCACAGCCAGGGCTGGGTCAGCAAGATCGCCGGAAGCTGCGAGGAAGCCTTCTCCATGGCCAAAGAGGCGATGAAGAAAAAGGAACCTGTCTCCATCGCCTATCACGGCAACATTGTGGATCTTTTGCAGTATGCTGTTGACAACGGCGAGGAGATTCCGCTTCTTTCGGACCAGACCAGCTGCCATGCGGCCTATGATGGAGGCTACTGCCCTGTGGGTCTCACCTTCGAAGAGCGCACCAGGATGCTCAAGGAAAACCCGGAGGAGTTCCGGCGCCTCGTCGATGAGTCCCTCAAGAAGCACTTCGAGCTTATCAAGATCCTTGTGGACAGGGGAACCTATTTCTTTGACTACGGCAACTCCTTCATGCGGGCCGTCTTCGATGCCGGCGTCACGGAGATTGCGAAAAACGGAAAAGATACCCATGAAGGATTCATCTGGCCCTCCTACGTGGAAGACATCATGGGTCCCGTCCTCTTCGACTATGGCTATGGGCCCTTCCGCTGGGTCTGCCTGAGCGGCGATCCTGAAGACCTCAGGAAGACCGACAGGGCCGCCATGGAGTGCATCGACCAGAACCGCAGGTCCCAGGACTATGACAACTGGATCTGGATCCGCGATGCCGAAAAGAACAACCTCGTGGTGGGCACCCAGGCGAGGATCCTCTATCAGGATGCCGAAGGACGTCTCAAGATCGCCCTGAAGTTCAACGAGATGGTCCGCAACGGCGAGATCGGGCCGGTCATGATGGGACGGGATCACCATGATACGGGAGGCACCGATTCTCCCTACAGGGAAACCTCCAACATCAAGGACGGCAGCAATATCTGTGCCGACATGGCGACCCAGTGCTTTGCCGGAAACGCCGCCAGGGGCATGACCCTCTGCGCCCTGCACAACGGAGGCGGCGTCGGTATCGGCAAGGCCATCAACGGCGGTTTCGGCATGCTTCTTGACGGGTCAAAGAGGACCGACGAGATCCTCAGGACGGCCATGATGTGGGATGCTCTCGGAGGCGTCGCAAGAAGGGCCTGGGCCCGGTGCGAAAACGCCGAGGAAGTCAGCCGGGAGATCAATTCGAAATATCCCGGAGATTACCACATCACGCTGCCCTACGTGCCCGACGAAGATCTGGTTTCAAAAACCGTGGAGAAGGTCTGGGAAAAGAAGTAAAACAAGCAAGTTTTCGACAACAGGCACACACGGGGAGCTCCGAAGGGGCTCCCCGTTGTTTTTGGATGGTGCTTTCCTTCACTTTTTGCTGAATTCCTTATCATACGATGAAAATGTGCGCAATTTTTCAGAACAGGGTGTTGCGAGCATGGAGCTTGAGGAAAAGGGCCCTCGGACGAATGCCCGGAGAATCCAACGGCGGAGAGTATCACGTGTTGTGTGTGGCCTGATGCTCATCTTTGGCATTCTTGCTTCAAATCAGGCCCTTTCCAGTGAATCTGTTCCTTCGGAGACGCCCGAAGCACAGCAAACGTTTGTCAGGATCCTTTCACCTGAAGGCAAAGACGTGCACGAATTTCTCCCTTTGTGTCGCACCGGCTTGTGATTACCTCCGCTTGTCTTGAAAACAGGGCAGCCCTTACACTGACCGGTGATAGACAAGATCGGTAACGATCCTGCCGTTGTAGTCCTCGTAATGCACCCCCGCCAGGGTATAGTTCTGTTTTTTCCGGAAGGCCAGGGATGCGAAGTTCGGAACGGGATCCACCACGGTTTCCCCGAACAGGTTGTGAACTTCCCGGGCCCTGACATCACGTATCAGCTTCCTGTAGAGCCTGCTGCCGATGCCACGGCTCGTCAGATCAGCCCTGATGGCCGTCTTGTCCACGAGAACGAAATTCTCTGTTTTTTTCATGTCAAATTCGGGATGCCAATGGATTTCCTCGATCCAGCCCGGGTTTTTTGCGAGCCACTGTTTTTTCGTGTAGGCCATCAGAAAACCGAGCAGTACGTCGCTTCTCTCGGCGACGTAGAAATGGTTGAGTTCGAAAACCGCTCCTTTGAATTTTGCCTTGTAGTATTCGGGATCGGCCTTGTAGTCGTCAATAAGGAACCCCTGGTAGGAGTCTTTCCTGGTTTTCCCCACGGAGCAGGCGATGTCGTAGATCTGGTCGACATCGCCGATGGAAGCCCTGCGGACAAACACCTGTCCATGGTGTATGACTGGAAGGTGATGAATCTTCCGGGTGGTTTGCTGTTCTTTCAGGGTTGCGAGAATTTCTTCCATGTGTGTACCCTCCTTCTCTGCGATCTCAGGAAGGGGGGTCAGCACGATGACCGTGCAAATACGGTTCGGGCCTTCGTTTACGGGAAAGAGGGAAAGGTGACGATGAAAAGGCCAAACAACCAGGGGGCGTAAAGGTCAATACACCCGTTGGCACGTTGATTCGACGTGCCGGATGGCATTTTCTTCCTTCCTCTTTCCACGCTTACGGGGTTAGCTGACGGATTCGGGTCGAAAGAGGCTGACCCTACCCACGAATGTGGGATTCACCCCTGTTGATCGGGTCCCCCGCTTCCTGAGGAATTCAGCGTTCAAGGTTTTTCGCAATTACGCGTCCCGTGAAGGGATTTTCCCTTGTATCACTCCATTCGTCTCTTTAGGCCTTCCGGTTTCGGGGAACCTGAAAGAGTCACGTTCCCCGGATGAAAGGCTGACATGCCTTACGTCGTTCCCTGCAGGCGGGGTCGGCTTGGCCGCCTTATTTCAACTTTTCTTGCCGAAATCGATATGTGTAGTTCTGCAGGATGGATCTTTTCAGGTCAGTCATGCTCTTTATAAAATTAAAAGACTGCCTGATTCTGCATTGAAAACGGGAAGGCACGGACAAAAGTATTTTACTCCAAAACATCATGTCAGGCAAGCACAAAAGTTCAGTCGAGCCGGTCGTTGCAGGCATCGAGTCAATCCGGTTTCAGTCGGGCGGGACTTT
>CAZERC010000061.1:0-4821 GCA_964515395.1 uncultured Synergistaceae bacterium
AAAGCGGAAGGAGTCTGCCATCATCAAGACAATACTTCCGGTTGGTCACCTTGTTGAGAAACTCCTCATCGTGGGAGACGACAAGAAAGGTTGTCTCCTCTGAAAGGAGGAGCCTTTCAAGGCTTTCCAGCGCCTTTTCGTCCAGGTCGCCCGTAGGCTCGTCAAGGAGAAGTACCCGGGGCTCCATGGCCAAAACGGCACTAAGCGCACCAAGGCGTTTCTGCCCCCCGGACAGGGTATGTGGAGGCTTGTCGGCGAGATGCTCCATGTCGAACAGGCGCAAGGTCTCAAAGGCCTTTTTTCTGGCCGCTGCCGGCGAGAGGCCAAGGTTGAGCGGCCCGAAGGCCACGTCTTCAAGGAGGGTGGGGCAAAAAAGTTGATCCTCAGGGTCCTGGAAAAGGTATCCCACATTCTTTCTCAGTTCGGAAAGGTTTTTCCTGTTTCCCTTGAGAGGCCTCCCGCGAAAGAGGATTTCCCCGCCGGAAGGTTTTTCAAGTCCCGTGATGATCCGGAAAAGCGTGGTTTTTCCCGAACCATTCCGACCCTGGATCCCGACTTTCCCGCCGGGCAGAAGATGCAGGTTCGCACCTTTCAGGACCAGGTTCCCGTCATCGTAAGCAAAGACCACATCCTGCAATTCCAAAAAAGGCGTCATAGGAAAAAACACCACACCACCAGCAGAAAAAAGACCGCAAACCCCGCAAGATGCACCGGTCTGAAGGCCGCCGGGATCTCGACGGTCGGGAAATCGGCGGTAAAGCCGCGGAGTTCCATAGCCTCAGTAACCCGTTCAGCCCTTCTGAAAGATCTCAGGAAGATGTTGCCCATCAGGTTTCCGTAGGTTTTCAGGGTATGGAGGTCCGGCTTCGGCGCAAACCCGCGCAACATCATCGAGGTACGGATCCTGGCCGATTCCTCGAAAATCACGTGACTGTAACGATAGGTGAAATGAAAAAGCAGGACAAGCTTTTGCGGGACCCCCATCAAGCGCAGTGCTCTCATGAACTCATGAGGCGGTGTTGTCCCGAGGAGTGCCAGGAAACCGATCACTCCGGCATGGGCCCTGATCGTAATGGCCAGCGCCGTTGCTACGCCTTCAACGGAAATCGGCACTCCGCCAAGAAGGACCTTTTCCCCCCCGCCGGAAAGGGGCAGGGTGATCCAAAGCATGAGAAGGACACCATCAAGCGCCGCGAGTCGCCTGACCAGCGAACCCGGCGACAGGCCGCTGAAGAAGGCCAGAGCCAGGGCAACCCCCAAAAGCGCCCCGAGAGTCACCCATTCTTGCGCTACGGCCACCGACACGGCGAAAACAAGGGATGCCGCGACCTTGACCCTCGCATCGAAAGGGTGAAGCAAAGACCTTCCCCCGGTAGCTTGTTTCATAAAAACAGACACTCCTCAGTGTCCTTTCCTTTTCCTGTTCCCGGCCCAAAGACCGATTCCGACAAGGCCCACAATATACCCTATCCCCCCGATGACTTCCGCCGGACCCGGCTTTGACAGCTGCTCGTTCATCCGGGAAAGCAGCCTTTTGAGCGGTTCCGTCTCCTCTCGTACAATCCTGCGAAGTGCCTGATCGAGTTTTTTGACGTCAACATCCCCGTTTTTGCCGGTTTCCATGGGCCTGCCGTCCTCTGCTTCCTTTTCCTGCCCTGGAGGTCTTCCCTCTTCAATACGGGTCAACTCCATTTTCCCCTGATGCCCCGGGCCTCCCGAGACGACAACCGAAAAGGTTTTCAGACTCCCGGAAACAGGAAGGACGAACCGGCCCTCCCCGTCGGTAACGCTTTCAGCCAGGACTGTTCCATCACTGTCCTGCACCTGCACCGCCGAGTCTTTCACCGGCGCCCCGTCGGCAAAATAGGCTTCACCCGTGACCGTTTCCCCCTCAATATAGGCAAAGACATTCAGTTTGTGGGCCCGGGCCGGTGAAACCCAAAGGCCTCCGAGAATTGTCATGATACAAATCAGCGTGAAAAATCCGCGATTTCTCATCGTGTATCTGATCTCCTTGCTTTTCCGTTTCCAAGAAAACCGGGAGCCGTTCTCGACAAAAAGACAACGATAAATGCCGTGACGACCCCCTCGATGAGGGCTATCGGGATGTTGGCTCCAACAAGCAATAAAGCCGTTGCACGGAAAGCTTCTCCCTCGAAGACCAGCGCCCCCGCCACCGCAACGGCAGCACCAATGACGCCGCCGGCACCGGCTACGAACCCGCATAAGAGGGGCGGAACCTGTCTTGAAAGAAGGTCCCTTGCGAAAAGGCCTGCGAGAACGCCAGGGCCCGCCATGACGCTGGCATTGACCCCCAGCACGACCAGCCCCCCGAACTGGAAGAGCACCGCCTGGAGCAAAAGAGCCACCAGACAGGCCGGGAACAGGGACCACCCCAAAAAAAGCCCTCCAAGCCCGTTCAAAACGAGATGGGCACTCGATACTCCAAGATTGATGTGTATCAGGGACGCCACAAACAAGGCCGCCGAGACGATCCCGCATCGCGGGACCGCCTCGAAAGGCAGTTTCCTGATTCCGTAGGCCGTTCCCGCCGCGGCGACGGAAGCCCCCGCAGCAAGCACCGGCAGGGAAAGGACACCTTCCGCAATATGCAAATTTTTACCTCGTTTCTGCCGCATACACCCAGATTACGGCCCCCAGCTCAATGGGAGCCTCCTCGCCTTCGGGGCTCGCCATGGTCTCCGGAGCCTCCGACAAAGCGGCGAACCCCCACCATCCCGCCCAGGGAATCGAATAGGCGAAGACGCCCAGATCATCAGTACGAACAACCTGTGTGACAAAAGGATCCGCCGGCGCTTTTCTCTTTTTGTCCCTGTTGAAGAATTCAACTTCCACGTCCGCGTTTTTCACCGGTTTGCCCTCTACCAGGACGCGGCCCCTGAAAAGATTCCCCTCCCAGAGACCGTAGGGCCTCGTCAGCGGGATGATTTCCGCCCGGAGCCCCACTTTTTCGTCCCAGCCTTCTTCCATGCCGAAGGCATTCACGACGGTTTTTGTGTAATGAATGATATAGGTTTGTTCTGCGGGCTCCCAGTATGGAAGGGGTTCCACGTAAAAAACGTGATCACCGGGCCTGTCGATATCATAATCCGCCTTCCAGGCCTTGAGACCTTCCGCCGGCGCATATTCCTCCAGGCTGTCGAGCAGGTCTTTTTTCTGTCCCCGAACCAGGACGCCGAAAGAAGAGGGTCTCTCCATGTTCATGGGATATTGTTCAAAAGGATGGGTAAACTGAAGATCCAGGGAAACCTTCCGGCTTTCCCCCTGACTGACGATCGTATCGCCTGGAAGGATAACCTGGAAATGGGCGAAGGCTGGATTACCAAAAAAGACGGCAGCGAACAGAACAAGGCATGCGCACAACCTCTTGCATCGGGGCATTATTTTTCCACCTTTTCCTGGGGAATTTGTCGTGTTACCAATATGTAAAATAATAACACGATTGTTTCCCCAGTCAATTCCAACTCCTTTCCAACATGGTATGAGTCTGACAAGCTGGTTTTGGTCGATCATGGAAATTTGAGCAGGGTGATCGACATGGAGGAGTGACCGAAACAAAAAACCACGCATTGTGTACAGGGGCTCGGAAAGATGCTCGGTCATGAGGGAATGGGGACACCTGCGGGAAAGTGTTCGTTCCTATGACCTCTCTTCACTTGCTCGCCCTGATGAAAAATGGCACCTTTACTCGGCCGATCAGATGCAGGCGGGCTCGAAGAAGAGGTCGTCTTCCTCGAACCTTGTGTACCTGAACATGGAAACATCGATGAAGGGTTCCTTGCCCGTGACGATCTCGGACATGATCCTGCCCACTGACGGTCCGAACTGCAGCCCGTGACCGCTCCAGCCGCAGTCGATGTAAAATCCCTCCACAGGGGTCGCTCCGACAATGGCCTGCTGGTCAGGCGTGAGATCATAGGGGCCGGTCCACTGCCTGACGCCCCGAATGCCCGCAAGGATCGGCATCTTCGCCAGGACCCTTTGGGTGACCTCCTCCAGAAACTGCCAGGAGGACTCGAAACTGGTGTCCTTTTTCTCATCCGGATTCCCCCAGCCGAGCAAGAAGGTCCCGTTGGGACACTGCTTCCAGTAACTGCCGTCATCGAGGCAAAGCGTCATGGGGTGTTTCATGCGCTCGACGGGTTCGGTGACGATAAGCTGATGCCGTTCGGGCGTAATGGGGACATCAAGCCCGACCCAGCGGGCCACGTCGACGCTCCATGGACCCGCCGCACAGACCACGGCGCCCACGTCCCAATCGCCTTTCGCGGTCTTCACTTTCCGGACTTTCCCGTTAACCATCTCCAGGCCCGTGACTTCCGTCTCCGTGAAGATCCGGGCCCCTTCCCTTTTTGCAGCGTCACCATAGGCAAAGGTAAGGGTGTGGGGGTTGATATGCCCGTCTTTTTCGTTCCAGCTGGCACCGATCATGCCTTCGGTATTCAGGTGAGGAGCCACTTCCTTGATTTCCGCGGGGGTCAGGACCTTTGAATCGATCCCAAGCGAATTCTGCAACTCCACGTTCTTTTTCAGCTGACAGAGCTGGGTATCGCTGTAGGCGATCCACAAGTATCCCGACGGATCATATTCGAGGTCTGCCTCATATCCCAGTTCGTCCTGCAACACAGGAAATTTCTCCATGTTATAGATGGAAAGCCGGCAATTGACCGTCGTCCCGAACTGCTGGCGTATCCCCGCCGCACTTCGCCCGCTCGCCCCGGAAGAAAGATAGTCCCTCTCGAAAAGGACCGTGTCGACTCCCTCTTTCGCCAGATGCCAGGCAATGGAACAGCCGTGCAC
>CAZERC010000062.1:0-4681 GCA_964515395.1 uncultured Synergistaceae bacterium
CCCATCCTCCGCTGGGAAGAACTGTACCGCGAAGCCGCGATCCGCATGAATCCGGCGGATTGGTCCCTGCGGAGGCAGATCGATCCGCCGGATCACTGGCTGATCGTACGTCACGTCCTGGAGAGCGTCCTGGAAGACAATCCCCGGACGGAAAACCTCCCGCCGGCAATCGGCAAGCCGGGATTCATCTCCATGCTGGGGACAACCCTGAGGGAATTGCTTCGGGAAGAAGTCCTGCCCGAACACGTGGCCGCTTCCGTCGGTTGCGACGGATGCGAATCCGGCGAAAGCTGCCCTGCAGACGATACCCCGGACCGCCTTCTCTGCCGGCTGTACCACCGCTACTCGGCCTATCTCGAAAGGGAAGGACTTTTCGACAGCGCCCAGGCCGCGACGGTCATCCGCAAGATGATCGAAGACAACCCGGAACAAGCCTCCTCCTGGCTCAAGTCCTCGTCCTTCGTCTTCACGGGGTTTCTCAGCTTCACCCACGGGCAGCTGCTCCTTCTGCGGTGCCTTCACGATGCGGGCGCCAGGCTCCTTGTCCTGATGCCGGCAACGGGACTGGATATCCATAACGCCTCACGACAGCTCGAAACGGTCCTCGAAGAGCCTCCCGTTTCAAAGCGTCACCGGCCCCTTCGCATCCTGGAAATCGAATCAGGCGACCACAGACTTGAAATCGAACACCTCATGCGCAACCTCGTTCTCTGGAACAATGACCAGGGCCCCTTTTACGAAAGGGCCGGTGAATTTCCGGGCTGGAGCGAGACGGCGATTGCCGTGGACATGAACAGGCTCCCGCTGGCGGAAGAAGTCCTCAACAGGTACAGGATCCCCTACTTCGTCGACGATGGTCCGGCAGTGGCTTCCACGCAGCTTTGGGACACGGCTTCCCGCCTCTGGGATATCAAAATGAGAAACTTCCCCGCGGAAGATACCGCATGGCTTCTGGCGGAACCTTTCCTGTCCGGGAAAGATTTCCCCTTCAAGGCCGCCATGGAAACCCTTCCCGAGGGCAGGCAGGGGTGGGAGAAATTCCTGGAAGGAGAAAAGCCTGACACCCTGCCGGTCTTCAGGGCCCTTTTGTCCTTTGCTGACGCCGTCGAATCCGGCGGGACGCCGGCGGAACTGCTTGAAGCCTTCAAGGAAACAGCGACGTCCCCCGGCATGAAACATGTCGGCTGGGACCGGTCCCTCTCGGAACTCGTACTGGAGGATCCGGATCTCGACGAAGGGGTCCGCCGCATGAGCGGAGCAGTGCGGGAACTCGAAGAAAAGGCTCTCCAACTGCGCGAGGCGGAACCCGACATCGGCCCCGCAGGATGCCGGAAACTTGCGGGCCACAGGGCCATGGCCTTTCTCCGGGCCTGGGCGGAACGTTCAACCATCTGGCAATCCCCAAGAAAAACGGGAAGCCTCACGCTCTACGCCGGAACACCCCCGGTGCTTGCCCATCATCGCGTCTTCCTGTTCGCCGGAGCCCTTGCCTCGGCCTGGCCTGGCCGGCTCAGACAGTCGGCCCTCCTGCCGGACGAAAAACGGGAACAGCTCCATCAGGATCCGTCCCTCGAACTGGGCGCCTTTCACCTGCCGCTTCTGGCCGAAATCCGGAGGCAGCGTCAGGCTTTGTTCCGAAGGATCCTCGCCTGCGGCGACGATCTGACCATTGTCAGCCGCCCGCGCCAGGACGCATCGGGGCGCCCCCTCCAAGGGTCACCCTTCCTTCGTGATGCTGAAGAGGATGATCCGCCCTGGACAAGTCCGCTGACGAAGGAACCACTCAGGACGACGATGAAGGATGTATTGCCGGGAAACGACCAGACGCGCATCAGACCGGTGGAGGTCAGGGAAGCCGAGTCACCCCTCGTGCCGGCCAGGCTCGCAAGGGAACTCCCCGGTCTCGAAAGGAGAGATCCCGTTCCATCGCCGACGGCATACCTCGGGGATGTCGATCTCTGGCAGACCTGCCCTTTCCGCTACTATGCCATGAGAATCCTCGGCCTCGAGGAGCCTCCTTTTGGCCTTTTCGATGCGGCCAGGGCAGGGAGCCTGGTTCACCATCTCTGGAACAAAGCCTGGGCGGAGAAAGAACGAATTGGCAAGGCCCTGTCGGAGATCGTCCGCGAAATATGGGAAGAGACGGTTCTTCAAGGCTATCCGGACCTTTCAAGGGAAGGGTCTTTTTTGAGACGCCACGGCATCAGGCTTCGTGACCAGGTCTTCCGTCTCTCGGAGAAACAGGACGAGATCGACCGGCGCGGACTTGAGGAGCGACGCAGGGAACAGATCCGCGAAGGAGAGCTTTCCACAACCATCCAGGGCGTCACCTTCAAGGGGCGTTTCGACAGGCTCGACATCCTGGAATCCGGGGCGGTGCTGGTCGACTACAAATCGGGCTCTTCCGCTTCCTTCAGGAAGGCCCTCCAGCTCCCCGCCTACGCCCTCGTCATGGACAACAAGGGATTTCCGTCCCTTTCAGGCTGGGGGTACCTCTGCCTGGGCGACGGCAAGACGGCGGGCCGTTTCACGAAAAGTACCGCCTCCTGCTTCGGGAAAAAACCGGTCTCAACAGATGTTCTTGACGCCTGTCTCGAGGAAGCGCAAAAAGCCCTTGAAGAGATGGCCGAAGGACTGCAGGCGGGAATGTTCACCCCAAAATGGGGATCCGACGCGTGCCGATCCTGCACATTCAGGGGACTCTGCCGAATGGATGAAAGGCCGGGAGGCAACGGCAATGACGAAGAAGAATGAAAGCCACATCCTCACGAAACACCTGAAGGAGAAGGTTCGTCTCGAAGAGGGACAGCTGCAGGCCGTCACTTCGGGCAAAAACCTTGTCGTCGTCACGGCCGGCGCCGGGACGGGAAAGACCACGACCCTGGCCTGGCGCTTCCTTTGGCTCGTCGCCGCCGAGGGCGTTCCCGTAGATGCCATTCTCACCATCACGTTCACCGAAAAGGCCGCCCTCGAGATGCGTGAACGCATCAGGGATCTCATGGAAACCCTCCTCGAGAATGTCCCGGACCTTTCACACCGGCTGCGCCCCGCCCTGGACCGCCTGGACGAGGCATACATATCGACGGTTCATGCCTTTTCCATGCGCGTTCTCAAGGAGAATGCCCTGGCCCTCGACATCGACCCTGAAGCACGCGTCATCAGCAACTCCGAAGACACGGCATTCTGGCTGCAGCTGGAACACGTCCTGGACAGAACCGACTTCAACGCAATCCTCCAGGGCCTGAACGGCAAGTGGGCGGACCTCGGCAGGAAGACCTTCAATGACGGAAAATTCCTGGACATGATCAACACCTTTGGTCCTGAAGGTCTCACCTCCTTCATCGGAAGCTTCATTTCGCATTTTGCAAGTCGCGGCTATTCTCCTGAAGACGTCCTCGAATGGAGCGCGTCACCCGCTGAAATTGACGAAACCGTCGCTGAAGACCTGCGACAACGGTTCTTCAGGAAATGGACCGAAGCCTTTTCACTGTGGCTGGATTGCATCCTGCCCGCCGTGGACTCTGCAGTGGGGCTCGACAAGGACAAGACGAAACTCGCCTCCAGCCTGAGGAAACTGGGGAACACCTGGAAGGGGCGGACACCCGCAGCGGAAAACCTGCCCTTTTTCATCACGGAACTCTTCGGAGACGATGGTCCACTCCACGCCCTCAGCAACAGCAAGGCCAAAAAGGCCGCCGAAGAGGTCCTCGTGGAAGCTGCGGGAGAACGTTGCGTCACCTACAGGGACAACAGGGAGCACTGGCCCGCCGTCGCACGTTTCATCACCGAAGGCTTCCCTGCCCTGGAGGCGGAGGCCCGGAGGCTCCTTCTGGAGGCTTGCGCCCTCTGCTGGAAGTTTCGCAACGGCGTGAACCACGCCCGGGGCATCCTCACCTTCGATGACCTGATCCGGTATGCCTCGGAGGCCATCGCAGTGAATCCGTCCTACCGGGACAGGTTCCGGCATGTGCTTGTCGACGAATTCCAGGATACCGACGGATTGCAGGACAGGATGATCCAAAGCATCTCGGCCGAAAGCGGGTGTTCCCTGTTTCTTGTGGGAGACCTGCAACAGTCGATCTACCGGTTCAGGCACGCCGAACCCCGCATTTTCTGGAAAGCCCTTTCGGAAGCCCGAAAAAGAGAGGATGGAGAGGAAATCACTCTGGGGACCTCTTTCAGGAGCCGCGGGGAACTCATGGAACGGGTCAACCGCTTTTTTGCATCCCTCTGGAACGACGGGATCGCCGAGGGGATACCCAGACCCTACGATCCCCTTTCCGCCCCGGAGCATCACGACTGGTGGAAAGAGCGTCAGGAAGGCACGGTCCCCGTGACTGAGTGCATCGTCGCCGTACCGGAGCCCGAATCCGATGGCACAACGGTCCAGGACCTCCGCAGGGCTTCCCTGGAAGCTTTGGCCGAATTCATCGACGAGGCCCTGGCACATAAAAAAACCGTCTGGGACCCCTCCGACGGCGGACTCCGTCCCCTGACATTCAGGGACGTGGCCATACTGGTCCCGACGAGAACCCAGTACGAAGCCCTGGAAGAGGTCCTCATCGAAGGCCGAAATTTCCCCGTCTACTTCGAGGGCAACCGGAACTATTTCAGCCGCGGCGAGATCAAGGACGTCGCATCGGCTCTCAAGGCCATGGCCGACCCCGATAACGACCTCGCT
>CAZERC010000063.1:0-4318 GCA_964515395.1 uncultured Synergistaceae bacterium
TTCGGAGCTTCCGAGAATGCTCTCGTATCTTTCGATATCAGCCAGAAGCTGTGCCATTTCCTGTTCCAGCCTGTTTCTCTCCAGGCTTGTCAGCCTCTGGAGGCGCATATCAAGAATCGCCTGGGCCTGTGCCTCTGAGAATTCCAGTTGATCCACGAGGCCCCGCTTCGCCGTGGGCGTATCCTTGGCTCCCCGTATCAGGGCGATCACTTCATCGATGATGTCCATGGCCCTGATGAGCCCTTCGACGACGTGGGCCCGGTCTTTTGCTTTTCGAAGCCTGAAGTCGGTCCTCCTCCGGATGACCTCCCGCCTGTAGTCGAGAAAGGTTTGAAGTATTTGAGGCATGGACATTTCCTTCGGCTCACCATCGACCAGTGCCAGGTTGATGACGCCGAAAGTGGTCTGAAGCTGAGTTCTTCGGTACAGCTGACGAAGCGTCACGTCAGGGTTGGCTTCCCTGGAAAGCTCTACGACGATCCTGATCCCCCGGCGGTCCGATTCGTCCCGGAGATCGGTGATCCCGTCAAGGACCTTGTTCTGGACGCCCTTGGCGATGGCTTCAAGCAACGTTGTCTTGTTGACCATGTAGGGGATCTCCGTGATGACGATGGAGGATTTTCCCCGTTTCCCGTCTTCCACGTGAGCCCGCCCCCGGACCGTCAGCTTTCCACGACCGGTACGATAGGCATCGACGATGCCGTCCTTGCCCAGGATAATACCGCCCGTCGGGAAATCCGGCCCGGGCATCCGCTGCAGGATACCGTCGATCTCGGGCTCCGGGTTTTCCAGAAGGTAGCACAGGGCGTTAATGATCTCTCCGAGGTTGTGGGGAGGGATGTTTGTCGCCATGCCCACGGCTATGCCTGAACTGCCGTTTACGAGAAGGTTCGGCAACCGTGTCGGAAGGGTCAGGGGCTCCTCCAGCGTATCGTCGAAATTGGGCCCCCAGTCGACGGTTTCCTCGTCAATGTCCTCGAGCATCATTTCGCCGATTTCAGCAAGTTTGGCCTCGGTGTACCGCATTGCGGCGGGGGAATCTCCGTCTATGGACCCGAAATTTCCCTGACCGTCAACAAGGGGGTACCTCATGGAGAAATCCTGGGCCAGACGCGCCATGGTGTCGTAGATTGCCGAATCACCGTGCGGATGGTATTTACCCATGGCTTCACCGACAACACGTGCGGACTTCTTATAGGACTGGTTGTGTCGAAGCCCGAGCCCCAGCATGGCGTACAGGACCCGTCTCTGGACGGGTTTGAGACCGTCCCTCGCATCCGGAAGGGCGCGTCCCACGATGACGCTCATGGCGTAATCGATGTAGCTGTTTTTGATTTCCTCTTCCAGCGGCAGAGGCACAACTTTTCCGAAAGGCAGTTCGCCCGAACGTTTTTCCACTGGCAATCTCTCCTTTTTCACATTCAATCATGACAAGGGCGGCGGTCTGTCCGCCGCCCGATAAAAGCGGTGTCCACTGTTTTCAGGATTTGCATCCGTTTTTTATATTTTACATCAAAATTCACAAATTATGCGGACGACTCCCAGCCGTGGCCGTGATGTCATCCAAAAAAACATTCCCCGGATTTCCTCGTATCGGCGGGACGTCAAAACCGGTGATGTCGGGCATGAGGATACCCTTAGGGATTACGAAAACCTCCTCCCCGGGGCTCCATTGACTCACGGATTCACTTTCGGAGGGGAAATGGTCGTTTGGAATCCCCCGTTTCCATATTATAATCGACATGATGAACGCCGGACATTCGTCCGGGGACGGGAGGCGAAAACATGCAGAAATATTCAGCCATTCTGGTAGAGAACGATTTTCACGACATCGAGTTCTGGTACCCTTATTACAGGATGCAGGAAGCGGGTTTCGAGCCGATCGTCGTAGCTCCCGCGGCTCCCAAAATGTATCGTGGAAAATACGGCACATCCATCGAGGCCACTTACGATGCCGGCAGCCTTCAGGGCCAGTTGCCCGCAGCGGTGGTGATTCCAGGCGGCTGGGCTCCTGACAAGCTACGCATGTCCGGGGATATCGTCCAGCTCGTGCGGCACGTCTTCGAAAACGGGGGTATCGTGGCCGGCATTTGTCACGCGGGGAGCCTTCTCGTATCGGCCGGTATCGTTTCCAACCTGAGGGTTACCAGCTATCCCAGCATCAAGGACGACATGATCGCAGCGGGAGCGGAGTGGGTCGATGCCCCCGTCGTCAATTCGAAGGGGCTCATCACAAGTCGCCGCCCCTCGGACCTTCCCTTTTTCATGAAAGAAGTCATACGCGGCTTCTCATCCTGACCCCGGGAATATAACCAGATGCCTTCAACTGGCATGTTGCCGTTGGGCGAATATGACGGCTTCCAACTGCTCGAGAATCGGCAAGATGTCCGGCTCAAGCGGAACGGGCCTGCCGAGAAGATTGGCATCGGCGATCTCCGGTAAATCTGGGAAAACCGTAAAATCTCCGTTTCCCCCGGTACTTACGGCTTCACTCATCTTTCGCAGCGTTCCGGCATCGGATTTGTTGAGAATCGAAAGGCATGGCTTCCCCACGCCCTCGGCAAGCTCGTTCATGAAACGGGCAAAGAGCACCGATTCCCATGAGGGGTCAAGAACCGAGAAAAAGATGTCGCAATGCTCGTGAAGGCCACGACCGACATGTTCCACACCAGCCTCGGCGTCGACGAGATAAACCCATCCACCTTTGTGCAGGCTTTCCAGGAAATGCTGTCCAAGCATGCAGAGGGGGCAGGCGCACCCTTCCTTCGGAGACCTGATCTTGCCGATGCTGATCAGAGAGAGGTTGTCCCTTCCTCCGACGCACGAGCTGGGCAGGTCCCGGACATGAAACTGACCCTTTTTTCCGAAAAGGTCACAGGAACGGGATTCCCCTTCCCGGTTTCTGCAGTCGAGCCACTTTTCCACGGCTTCCTTGCCGCCGAACTCCTCCGCCAGAGTCATTTCGGGAGCCGCGATACCAAGCATCCTGGGAAGGCTCCCGTTGCTTTCGTCGGCATCTATTACACAGACAGACCGACCGTTCACCGCAAGATGACGCGCGAGAAGAGCCGTCAGGGTACTTTTGCCGCTTCCGCCCCTTCCACAAAGCAAAACGGTGCACATGGTGCCGAATCACCTCTCAGATGGAAAAACACAACGATAATTACAGGGACCTTAGTGAATTCTACCACGACCAATGTCAATTTTCCCTCCTCGGTGTATAATATTTTTTGCGGTGAAGTGTTAACGTTTCTGTCGAGGTGTTTTCGCGGAATTGATTCGACAAAGGGGGATGCATGATGAAACCGGCAGTAAAAATCATACTTCTGCTTCTGGCAGTCACAATCATCACCGGTTGGCCGAACCCGGCTCCAGCTGCCATGGGTGATGTGGACAGTTTTTCTTTCAGGGGGACCGAAGCGGACCTTTTGGGTATGGAAGAATCCATCAAACCCGACGGCCGGCCCGACGCGCATTTCGTCATTTCCGTCAAGGGCGTGGGCGCCGTAAAAGGCGTAAGCCTGAAAGCTCTCGGAACAAAACGCGGATGGGACACGAGGACGGGAAATGAAGCCTGGGGAATGGTAATCCGCGACAGCAAGGGAGAAGACCTGACCAGTTCCTCCGGAGGCCTTTCGGTAATTCCCTATCTCGGTTTTCTGACCCTCCACATCTATGTGGCCGATGACGGGACAGTCTTTTCAGAAGATCGCGAATACGAGGTGGCTGTCTCCTTTATCGACGGCAGCACCGCCACTGCCAGGACAACTGTCAAGGGACTTCCGGAAACATTCAGGGAAGAAGCCGCACCTGAAGAGGCGGAACCGGAGGAAAGAGCCGGTGAAGATGGAATGTCCGCCTTCCTTTACGGCACGGGGGAGAGAGATGTTGTCGGGAAATCCGAAAGAATTGGAGCTGACGGAACAAGGGACGCCCGGTTCCGCGTGACTTTCGACACCATCTCGGTGGTCGAGGAAATCGCCGTCAGGAATGTGGACGGGACATCTTCGGCATGGGATACCGTTCCCGGAAACGGTATGTGGGCCATAGCGGTATACACCGACGGGAATCTCCGAAACAGGCAGGACGGCAGCGTCAGGTTTGCCGTGGAAGGGGAAACGACCCTCGATCTCTGGGTCGCCGACAACGGATCTATCTCCGCCGGTTCCACACGTTACGAAGTGATCGTGAAATTCAACGACGGGACGGCCCTGCGCCAGGTTGCCGAAGGATCCGCACCTGCAACCGTACCCGGCGAAGGCATCCTTTCGGCAGTACTTCACCGGCCGGAACAAAGGGACCTGACCGCCAGAAATGA
>CAZERC010000064.1:0-4310 GCA_964515395.1 uncultured Synergistaceae bacterium
ATTTATGCCAGGGGATATTATCTGGCGAAATTTATCTTCAGGCTTGACATTCTTCTGGAAATCGACGGGCGTTTCGACATTCGCGGGGGACGGGAAATCTGGCTCGACGACTACACCATACGCGTCAACAGGGTCGATGTCCCCGACGGACTGGCCGAGCGGGCCGTCTCCCGGATCCAGCCCATCATCGATCTCAACGAATTTCCCTTCCCGCTCACCCTGGACAGGATTATCCAGGAGGATGACAGGATCGTCATAAGAAGCCGCCTCGAACCGGAACCCTTTGAAGGAAGGACCTTTACCTATCAGGCAGCTGACGATTCCTAGGCAAGCCGTTCATTTTTTCTGCCGTCGAAGGTCGCCGTAGATGTTGCGGCACCGGGTTTCTTTCATGCACAAGGCCAGACCCAGCCCGATAACGGCTGCCACAAGGCAGATGATGAAGGCCCGCCTGTAGGCGACCCAAACCGGCAAGGCCGCCGAAAAGTCGATGACGGCCCCCATGATCGGCGGGAAAAGGGCGATTCCTATGAAAGTCGTCATGTTCTGGATCGATATGGCGACCCCCGTTTTCTCCGGGTGATTGATCTCCTTGGTGATCGCCAGAGCGATAACAAAAGCCATGGACGAAAACCCGAGGCAGAAAAACAAGACGCCCAATATCACGGAAGAAACCTGATGGGCTGTCAAAAGCACCATGATGCCCCAGCAAAGGACGTAAACTATTCCGGCAACGACCATCGGGGGCTTTCTTCGCCCCATGCGGTCCGAAATCCTTCCCAGCGCCAGCCCCCCGATGATCGCACCGATCACCGCCGCTGAAACGATCCCCGACGCGCGGCGTGCCGCCATGTTGTAAACATCCATCAAAAACGGAACACCCCACGCCCCGGTCATGGCCAGAGAAGCTCCCATGAAAAGCGGGATAAAGAAAAGCCCGGGCCACATGAGGGGATACCGGAGGATCTCCAGGACTCCCGCCAGAAGATTCCCCGAGGAAACCTCCTCCTGGTCTTTCGGTGCCTCGACGGGCGGCAAGCCCATGGACTCGGGCCTGTTGCGTATGAAAAGGTAGCAGGAAAAGGCCAGGAAAAAGGACAGGATCCCTATGGCGCCAAAGGTGTGCCTCCAGGTTATGGCGGCAACCATGAGAGCCAAGGGGGTCTGCGCAAGGTATCCGCCGAGGTTGCCGAAGGAATTGGTCAGTCCCGACATGGTTGCGAATTCATTTTCACGAAACCACCGGGAAAGGATTTTCAGGATACAGACAAAGACCGTCGAGACGCCGATCCCGACGGCAAAACGTCCCGCAAAAAGCAGGAAGGCGTTTGGGGCATAGCCGAAAATGAGTGATCCCAGACCGGCAACAACCATGCCGACGGTCACCGTGAGCCTGGCTCCGAGGGAATCGGCCAGAAGCCCCACAGGAATCTGCATGATGAGATAGGCGTAGGAATAGGTCGAAGCCAAATGCCCGAAGGCGGTGGAAGACAGCCCGAAAGCCGAGATCAGGTCATCCCTGACGACACCTGCCGCAAGACGGTGGAAAAAAACCACCATGTACGCCAGGGCCATGACCCCCCAAACGACCCACCTGTATCGCAGCGTTTTTGCCACATCGCCTGCATTGTCGTTTTGTCCTGTCACTCCACAAGCCCTCCCGGCCAAAACCCCGGACGGGTTTCGCCTCGCCCGTTTTACCCCGGATACTTATACCACGGGGGCTTCAAAATACGCTATAGTCGTGGTAATTCCCGCAAAGGAGTGAAACCCCTGATGACCGGAAAATTACGGCTTCCCACCCGAGCGGTTATCTTCGACTTCGGCGGTGTCCTCGCAGAGGAAGGGTTCAGCCTCGGACTCAGGTCCATAGGCCGAAGCCACGGCCTGGATCCCGAAGACACATTCCAGACAGGCCGCCGCCTCGTCCACGAAACAGGATACCTCACGGGGAAAGGTTCCGAAAAGGCATTCTGGGAAGCCTTCAGGCAGGAAACGGGAATTCGCCTTTCCGATGGGGCTCTCCGCAGGGAAATCCTGGATCGTTTCATCATCAGGCCCTGGATGATTGAACACGTGAAATCCCTCCGGTCAAAAGGCCTTTTGTCCGCCATCCTGAGCGACCAGACCAACTGGCTGGACGAACTGAACCGCCGAACCCCGTTTTACAGATTCTTCGACATCGTCCAGAACAGCTACGACTACGGCCTGAGCAAATTCGAGACCGCCGCCTTTTCGGGCCTCCTGGACCGTCTCCGCGTCTCTCCTGGTGAGGCCCTTTTCGTGGATGACACTTTCGCCCATGTACGGCGGGCCAGATCTCTGGGCATGGGGGCAATTCATTACACAGGTCGAACCGACTTTGAGGAAGCCTTGCACGGGTATATCGAAAACTGTTGAAGCGATACTAGAGTTCCAGGCCTTCCGCCGCCTCCCGGTCTGCATAAACAGCCAGGGGTTGAAGGGGATGAAGCGTGACGGGAGGAAGGTCTCCCCCCTGGACGAGCGAATGCAGGGGACCCGAAGCATCAGCTCCCGTTGCACAAAGGACAAGTTTTTCACAGGCGCTCAGCCCTCGAGGCGTCAGCACAAGCCGCCCGGGATCGTTCATCCCTTCCCCCCCCAGGATGTCAACCAGTTCCTGCGATTCGAGCACGGACGATCCCGGAGTGAGAGCGCCGGCACCTCCGCCGGGTCCGAGTTCCAGTATGACCATATCGAAAGGGATGACATGCCGGACATATTTCTGCATTTCCCTGGCTGCCCTTTCCGGGTCGAGACCCGTCGGGAAGGATTGCAGGAGGCAAGACCGCCTGGCCAGCAGCTGTCTGAGTTTTGTTTCATTCCTGTCCGGGTGTCCTTTGGGCAGAAAGGCCTCATCAGCCGGGAAAACCTGGATCATGCGCCAGGGCAGGTTTGCCCGCCTTGCCAGGGATCCGCAGACGGCAAAGGGAACGACGCCCCCACTGAAGACCACAGTTCCGCCCCCTGCGAGAAGTGAAGCGCACTCCCCCCCCAGCGTTTCCACGAGCGATTCCGTATTGTCGAAAACCTGAATCGACCGCCTCAAAAAGGGACCCTCCCTGTCTCGAAGCCCACGATAGGGACGCTAGCTTTCCATCTTTTTTTTCAGCCTTTCGAATTCCTCTTCGGTTATTTCCCCCCTCGCCAGCCTCCGGCGAAGGATCTCCACGGGCGCTTCCGACTGTTTTTCAGGCGTGTCCGCTCGCCTTGCCACGAAGAAAATGACAAAGCCTATCACGAGGATCCAGAACATCCACATTCCATGGCCCATCCAGCCCCAGGGCATCATTTCGTGCCATCCCTGAGCGGCCGCAGGGACAGCCCACATGAGACACACTCCCGCTGCCGCCACTTTCGATACGAACATTTGCGTCTCCTCCACAATTCACATAGTATGATTCCCGTCTATCATAGCAGACAGAATCTTTCCTGAAGCAAAACCCCTGCAACGTGTATATTACACACATTTTGACACTCATGCTTCGCTGCAGTAAAATACGCTGAAATATTCCGGCCAGTCCATGAAAAGGCAACCGGGACGACATGAAAGGAGGGGAACAGGGTGCCTCAAAGGACAAATTCTTTCTCCATTTCCGACCTTCTCGCCATTATTATTCTTGTACTTATTCCGTGTGGGTCCCCTCCTGGGGCGGCCGTCACGTAGACGCCGCATACCTTCGGGCCAGGAGCCGGGATCCTCAAAGGGATCCCGGCTTTTTTTATTTTTTCAGGCCTCGGAAAGGGCCTGCCCGAAGGCGGTCGCCGGGAGTCGAGCCGGAAAACAGGGGAGGATTCATGATGAGAGAGAGAAGACGGGCACAGGCACGGCATGACCAGGGGACAGAAATACTCTCCCAGGCGACGGAGCAGCAGGCCCCTGAAGGCAACTGGTGGAACAATGGCGGAGAGGCGACTCCCTTCGACCTCCGCTGGCGGGGCCCCTTCGAGGGATACCGGTAGGATCCACCGGACCCGTTTCGAACAAAAATCCTTGTGAACGGTCCGGTCTGAGGCCCTCCAGCGTGTAATATAGTACTAACAGGAACGCTGGAGGGTCACCATGCCGGTAAGAATTGTCGAATACCAGTTTGCCAGGGAACTGACACCCCTTCTGAAAAAAGAACCCGCCGAAAGCCGGAACCGGCAATATTTCGTCGTCCCCGGAACGGGTGACCGGCGATGGCTCAGGGATGTTCTCGTCGGAGAAGAGACCTTCGGAGGCGGAGAGCCACCCATCCTCCGCTGGGAAGAACTGTACCGCGAAGCCGCGATCCGCATGAATCCGG
>CAZERC010000065.1:0-4226 GCA_964515395.1 uncultured Synergistaceae bacterium
CAGATCACCCAGTGGAAGAAGACCTTTCTCGAGAACCTTCCGGAGGTCTTCTCCAAGAAGAAGGACACCGAGACCGAAGCCCTGAAGAAACGTGAAGCGGAACTCTACCAGCAGATCGGCCAGCTCAAATACGAGGTCGACTGGCTCAAAAAAAAATCTGAGGAGCTCGGCTAGGTCCCGTTTGGATCGTCGCAAGACGCTGGAACCGAAAAACAGGAAGCTCTCCCTGCGCAGGCAGTGCGAGCTTTTGGGGCTGAACCGTTCGAGCCTCTATTACAGGAAACGCGGCAGCGAATCTGTACGGAACCTGTTGTTGATGGAGATCCTTGACAAGCAATATACGCAACACCCCAGCTGGGGCGTCAAACGGATGACCGCATGGTTGAGGCGAAGGGGCGAACAGCTCAACCCCAAGCGGGTCCGAAGGCTCTTGCGGAAAATGGGGCTTGAAGCCGTCTACCAGAAGCCGAGGCTGAGCAAAAAGCACCCGGAACACAAGATCTACCCGTATCTTTTGAGGAACCTTGACATCACGAGGCCGAACCAGGTCTGGTGTTCGGACATCACCTACATCCGGATGAACCGTGGCTTTGTCTATCTGACGGTCATCATGGATTGGTACAGCCGGAAGGTGTTGTCCTGGGAGCTTTCGACGACGCTGGATTCATCCTTTTGCGTCAGTGCCCTGGAAGAGGCACTTGCCACCCACGGGAGACCGGAGATCTTCAACACCGACCAGGGGGCGCAGTACACAGACCGGGAATTCACGAAGGTCCTCAAAAACCATGACATCAGAATCAGCATGGACGGACGCGGCCGGGTTCTGGACAACATCTTCGTCGAGAGGCTGTGGCGGACCGTCAAGTACGAGGAAGTGTACCTGAAGGAATACCGGACTCCTCTGGAAGCGAGAATCAGCCTGGGAGCGTTCTTCTGGCACTACAATAACGAACGGCCGCACCAGAGCCTGGACGACAGAACGCCTTGCGAGGTCTACGATTGTCAAGGAACGGAAGTAAAAGTCAGTACCTAAAGAACCGCTGGACCGATCACCTTATTTTCGTCATCTCGTGGTCCAAAGAGTGGGGAGTACCGCAGATGACGATGTTGGGCTGCCACCAGGAGATCATCCTCTCCCTTGGGAAGCCCGCTCAGCTTGGTTTTCCTGTTGTCTATAAGGGCGATCAAGAACCGTGATAGTGTCGATTTTGCACTTCCTTGCGTTCCGCTGATGAGCAGGGCCGGATAGGGCCCGCATGGATGAAGACACGCCAGAATAAATCCACAAACTTTGACAAATTCTTCTTTGGAACCGTTTACAAAAGCCCTCAAGTCTTCCAGACTCCCTGACGGGTCAGGCTCAGGGAGGGGAAGCATCCCATCGGGCCTTAGAAAAACACACGACTCGCCGTCATAAGGGAGGACGTCCCAGCCGTCTTTTGTCACTCTCACGACCTTCCAGTTGTTATCTCCCAGATCCAAGAATATTTCATCCGGCGTTCCCGCCACGCGAACTCTTACGTCATGCGATTCCTCGTTCGTTTTTGCCTCTGCAAGATTGATTGCATCGTCGAGCTGTGACGAAGAAAGGGACCTGCCCGTGGCACCAAAAAACCGGTTGATCACAAAACGTTTGAACGAACTACCACGGGTCCGTTGTGTTTCTACGTGGCCCTTCCCTGTCTTGTAGGTGGCGTAAAACACACCGTTTTCGTCCGGGAAAACCTTGACACCCTCGGCCTCGATCACCCGGAATATCTGGACGACTTTTGCTTCCTTGCCGTTTTGCGAATCCTTTGCCCGTTGTTTCTTCGACCTGGTCGAAGGATGGTTCATGGCGTTCAGCTCGTCCCATGTCGCATATTTTTCAGGCATTACACATCACCGACTTTTCGACGGTCCAGTCACCATAGGTCCGCCCTGGCCGCAGCTTTCTATCCCATTTGGGCCGCATGAGCCCGCTTTGCCTGAAAAGGCTGTCGATCCTCCGCCGGTCACAACCGGTCCAGAACGCTAGGATGTCACACAAGGCCAGATCCGCTTCGCTTTGGCTCTCGTATCCCGAAATAACGCCTTTCCACAGGCTCAGGAATTTACTTCCCTGACGGCTTGCGGCAATCCTGTCGAGAAGTGCCCGGTCGTCGAGACCGGCAACCTCCGGGCCACCGTCGGGATATTTCGGTCCCTTCGGCTTTTGCTCCATTTCCCGGAAGAACATCTCTACCACCGTATCCACACCGTCTTGGATGTCCCGGATTTCTTGCCGGTTTTCAAAGATGTTTCCCGTCATCGCAATGAACCTGTTTTCGCCATATATTTCGAGCGGCCCCTTCTTACGCCCTGGGAAAGGAAGCCTTGCCTTTCCGAAAATGTGGAGACCCTTACCGCTCATGCTCACTTCGGTGTAGGAATGACAAAGGTCCAGGATCGCCCTGGCCTTCTCGTGGAGGGTGCCTGCTTCGTCAAAGCATCCGTCCAGGTCGAGTGCTACTAGATCATCGTCGGCACTCAAGGCGAAAGCCACCTTGCCGGAACCCTTTTTCACAGCCTCTTCGAAGGTTCTCCACGTCGACGAATCGTTACACTTACCGAAGGGCCGCTTGCCGTCCGTTCCGCCACGGTTTACCCATCGCTTCGAAATTATCATCGCAAGCGGGATGTTTTCTGATAAAATTTCCTTGGAATGGTCAGTTTTGCAGACCATTTTGAAAAATCACCTCGCAAAGTAGTTTTCGAGGGAGGCCCGGGCGTACACTCGGGCCTCCGGGTTCAGTTCTCGGAGTAGAGAAGTGCAAATTATTTCACTTCTCGCGGCTCTCCGGTCTCTGCCAAGGCCGGGGAGCCTTTTTTTACCCAGTAACAGCGGAGCGGAAGATAAAGTCTTTTTATGCCGTAAAAGACTTCGGGTACTGCATTATTGCGGAATGTCTGCAAATCGACTGCATAGCTTTCGTTTTTGTCGCGTATTGTGACTTCAAGAATTTCAACGCCGTTTCTTTCAAGTTGGAAGAGAACATCCTCATCAATCCCAAAGCTGTCGCCCATTTCGTGATGCAAGTCGCTCACTTTACATGTCCGGCGAAAGATTTGTCCGTCCATTTCAGCTGTTGCTACAGGTTGTCCTTGATATGAAGCACTAATCCGGGCAGTCATTTAAACCATCTCCCTTCATCGTTTCCAGCCGCCCGGCAATGGCTGGCCACCGTTCTCGATAAAACTCTTGATAGCCTCTGGATTGAACCGTACCTGTCGACCTATCCGTACAACTCCAGGCAACAAGCCAGTCCTGGCCAGCTCGTAAACCCTTGCAGTGGAAACCTCGAATTTGTCCGCGATTTCCGGGGCTGTCATCAGCCTCTGTTCCACTTCGATCACCTCCACCGTGCAGGGTACAAGACACCAGAGGCAAAAAAGAAGGAGTTAGGGAAATCAGCCTATCTTGACTATTTCAGGCTGGTTTTTGTAGACAAAAAATGCCGGGCGCTAAAAAACGCCCGGCATTCAAAACGTCAGCAAAAAATAAGAGAGATTATTTGGATTTGGGTTTTCTTCCTTTGCGGAGGGGTTTCAAGGGAAGGTTGATTGAATCGGCTGCTTTCTTGATCCCATCATAAATGGCTTTATTCTCATAAATTTTATCAGGCTTAGATCCGGTAGCCTCAAAGGATTCACGGTATCTATTCTCTATTTCTTTACAACTCAAACGTTTTACTTCGTGCAAAGCAAGCCATTCGAAATGGATCAGTTTACGTTTTTCTGTAGAAACCCTGAAACTTGTTTCCATTGCCTGGCGCTCAATTTCATTCATAGATTCGAAAATAGTCTTTGATATGCGAACTTCAGCGTCTTTACGTGATTCTGTCATTGGATCCCATTGCACTGTAATATTCATAGGATCAGGTTCTTTACCCCAATACATGACAGGGTAGAAGGACCATTTCAGCTTGTTCCGATTTGCGAAGTGTTTCGCCCACCGTTCAACGGTCCATCTAGCAAGTTTTTTTGCCCATTTATAATCTAGGTTGTATTTCTTGGCCCATTGTTCTAATGCGTTTTCAAAATCTTCAGTGCCTGCCTCATGGAAAAGAGGGAGAACATTGTCGTGTAAATCCTCAAGTACCTCTGGGACAACTCTCTCGATGGCTTCAAGGTAGAATTCCTGACGGGCATAATCTTGTTCCAGTTTGTCGTTTGTGTACTCTCCGGGTGACAGCCTCATAACTAGG
>CAZERC010000066.1:0-3912 GCA_964515395.1 uncultured Synergistaceae bacterium
TCGAAGGCGCTCAAAAAACACAACCCCGAAATCCGGTGCTACCTGCTGGAACCGGCTTCATCCCCATGGCTTGCGGGAGGAAAGGTGACCAATCCGAACCACAGGATCCAGGGCGGAGGATACAGCCGGGACCTTGGCTTTATTGACCCCTCACTCGTGACGGAGTACCTGACGGTCACCGACGAGGAGGCCATGGAGGGTGCGAGGGCACTGGCAAAGTATGAGGGTATTTTCGGGGGATTTTCCACAGGCGCCCATGTCTTTGCCGCAGCCCGGCTCCTTCGCGGCCGGGAACGGGGAAAGACCCTGGCCTTTCTCGTCTGCGACTCTGGACTGAAGTACGTCAGCACCGACCTGTATCCCTGACGGAAAGAAGCGGCCATGAAAGTCAGGGATTTTGAATTCAACCTCCGGGAGCTGGGAGGATCCCTCGGGGACCTTGGAACGCTCCTGCCCCTGGCGGTAGGCTATATTGCCGTCTGCGGTGTGGACCCGGCGGGCCTTCTGGTCATGATGGGGCTTTCAAATATCCTGCTCGGACTCGTGTACCGGCTTCCCATGCCGGTGGAGCCCATGAAAGTCCTCGCCGTCGTGGCCATCGCCCAGGCCTGGAGTCCGGGCATGGTCTACGCTTCCGCCTTTGCCATGGGGATCGTCTGGCTTTTTTTCGGGTTTACGGGGATCATCGACAGGATCGCCGAGGCAACTCCCAGGGAGGTCATCAGGGGAATACAGATTTCCCTGGGGCTGCTTCTTGCAAAAGAGGCGCTGCGTCTTGTCGGGGGACAGTGGTTCTTGCTTGCCGCAAGCGTGTGCGTCATCGTGCTTTTGAGGAAGAGCCGCTACGCACCGGCCTCTGTGGTGCTCGTCATCGCGGGGATCGTCATGGCAGCCCTTTCTCCCGAGGGAGAAGGCCTTGCCTCCTTCGGTTTCCGCCTGCCCCAATTACAACTGCCCCTTCCCAGGGCTGTGTGGGATTCGTTCATCCGCGGCGGACTGGCCCAGATCCCCCTGACGGCGACAAATGCCGTGATCGCCACGAGCGCACTGATCGCTTCATACTGGCCCGGAAGGGTTGTTACGGAGCGGCAGCTTGCCGTCAATATGGGGGTCATGAACCTGGTCGTGTCCTTTTTCGGCGGTATGCCCATGTGCCATGGGGCCGGAGGGCTGGCGGGCCAGTATTATTTCGGGGCGAGGACCGGTGGGGCGAACATCATCGAGGGGACCTTCGAGATCGTTTTGGGCGTCTTTTTCGCCGCATCCATCGCGACGGCCTTTGCCGCCTTCCCGGGAGGCATCCTCGGGGCCATGATGCTGGCCGTCGGTGTGGAACTGTTGAAATTCGGCCGGGATCTTCCCCATGACCGTCGGCTCGCGACGGTCCTCGTGACGATCGTCATGTCCGTCGTGCTCAACATGGCGTGGGGGTTTGCAGGCGGCATTCTGGTCCACCGCCTGTTTGTTGAAAGGCCGAAACAAGGGGGGTAGGGATGGAGCTTGTTTTAGGCCGGAATTGGCCTGACTTGCTAGAAAACGGCTTCAATGCAATAATCGGTGACATTACGACCATCGTGAGAGGAGGATGTACACCAGTGAACAAGACTGAACTCATTCATGCGGTAGCAAAATCGGCAGGATTGTCGAACAACAAGGCCCAGGAAGTCGTCGGAGCCGTTGTCGAGGAAATTTCCTCGGCTCTTGCAGAAGGAGAGAAGGTCCAGATTGCAGGATTCGGCACCTTTGAGACGAGGGAGCGCGCAGCACGGCAGGCCCGCAACCCCCAGGACCCCTCAAAGGTCGTCAACGTCCCGGCGAGAAAAGTTCCGGCCTTCAGGGCTGGCAAGGCCTTGAAAGACAAGGTCTTATAGGTTTATTTTTGCAAAGATAAAAAAGACGGCGGTTCGACCGCCGTCTTTTTTTTATGCATCGGCATGGACAGGTCGGTTGCACCTAGCGTTCGTAGATCCCCATGCATTCCGCCGTCGACAGGACATGAGGTTCGATGGCCTGGGTCAGTTCTTTTCGTGTTGCTCCTTCCTTCAGGTCGATTGACGGGACGTTGAGGGCGAAAACCCTGAAGAAGTACCGGTGCGGTCCATGCCCTTTCGGGGGACAGGGACCGCCGTAGCCGATCCGGCCGAAGCCGTTTCGGCCCGGTGTTCCGGCGGAGGAGCCTTCCGGAATGGAGTGCGTGTCGGATGGAATGTTCCAGAGCAGCCAATGCGCGAAGGTCCCCACAGGGGCATCGGGGTCGTCCATGATAAGGGCGAATCCCCGGGTTCCTTCGGGTTCTCCCTGCCATTCGAGGGCAGGCGATATGTCGTTGCCGTCGCAGGTGTAGTCGAGCGGTATCCTGCCGCCGTCTTCGAATGCAGCGGAACGAATCATGAACGTCATGGGACCTCCTCCTTTCTTGCTTGAATAGGTGCCGCCCGTTTCAATGACGCGGTACGGACGTCACCAAGGATGTATCTATTGTATTTGATGTGTCGATTTTTGAAAATCGATCCGCTCCAAAGATTGTATTCACCGGTTTCCCCATCTTTGAGCGTCTTCCGTCTTTTCAGTTTCGAAGACAGAGATCATTTCCTCGGCACAGGTGCAGAGTTTTTCCGCAAGTCCGTCCGGTTCGAAGGCACTTTCCCGCCAGAAGCTCAGGTTGAAGAGAATATGGGGATCGGTCTTCATGTATCGTCCGCCCAACCCCTCTCCAGAAAGGGGCCCGTATCCGGCAAGCCTCAGGCCTTCAGGGGGAGTGGTGCTCGTGGCGACGAAAGTCTCCTGAAGCCTCGACCAGGCCACGCCGGTGAAAAGTCGGGGAAGATTTTCGTTCATGCCATCCACGTGCAGACTGGCCGCCAGAAGCGCATGGAGATGTTCCTCCGGTCCGCGTCCTTTCAGGCAGAGATCGATGCGTCGTGCGTGAGCTGAAGAGGCCTTCCGGAGTGCTTCCGCCCGAACCGGTCGGGGTGTTGAAGGTGATTCCAGGAGCGTGAAGAAGGCAAGCGCTTCAGATGTCAGGGTCCGCATGACGCCGGTTCTTCCGCCTTCAAAAAGCCGGAGCATTACGGCCTCGGACGTGCTGACCCAGCGCCCCCGGTGTCTGCGGCAAGCCAGAAGGAGTGCGAGCTGGACAAAAGCATCGGGACTGATGCCGCATTGCTTGATGTCCTTTTTCCCGACAGGAAGTTCGAGACGCCGTGTCCCCAGTTGCGAAACACGTTTTTCCAGGAGCCGGTCAGCTTTTTCTATTCGCTCACGGAGTTTCGTGGTGAGCGCAAGAGGCACTTCACAGAAAGCCGGCTTCTGCCGGGTGAGCGCTTCACCTGTTGTTTCCTTTCGTGCCAGATATCTCGCAAGCCTCGTCATGGGGAGCCCATCGAGGTGTGAATGCTCGAAATTGATGCCGGCCTGACCATTTCTGAAAACGATGACCTGCAGCGATTTGTCGTACCACCTGTTATTCCCGCTCAAAAGGAGCAGTCCCGCCTCGCTGTCGTCGGCGGGAGCCCCATCGTCCAGGCAGATTGCGAAAAGGGCTTTTTCGATGATCCCCAGTGCTTCTTCATTGTTTTTGTGGGCGCGGATGAGCTCTTCCCGGACACGCGCCCATTCATGCCGCGGGCGGGTCGTCAGGACCCCGGCATGGATCGACGGGTTGCGGCGGACTGTGGCTATGCTGCGGAAGGCTTCTTCGAGGGCTTCAGTGTCATAAGGTTGTGCCTTGTCGTCCAGGACCTGGAGGGAAAAGATTTTTCCTCCCCTGAGCACGACTACATGCCGGGGAAGCCCCTCTCGGCTCTTCCCGGCGGTATGGCTGACGAAACTGTCGGGTCCCTTCCTCGGGATCCGGACCGCCCCGAATATGGAGGAATATTGTTTCATGCAGAGAGCTTGACCGTTGTGAAC
>CAZERC010000067.1:0-3751 GCA_964515395.1 uncultured Synergistaceae bacterium
GGCGTCGTAGGAAGTGAGGATCCAGAACGCGACACCTTCTTTAACCTTGCGTCCCCCGAAAAGCTCTTCGACTTTCCTGATCTGCCCGTAGGTGTAATGGGGACAACCGAGCATGACCAGGTTGATCGGGCCGGACCGTTCGGAAAGGGCTTGCTCCTGTTCCCTGAGCTCGCGGTCTGTCACGGCAAACTCCGCCTCGGGTGTCTTGCCCCTGAAGGGACTGGCTTGCGTCATTGCTTCGGGGGTCAGCCCCTCGATGTGGTACATGGGAACAGCCCCGCTGGTGTTCAGTTCCGCACCGAAGTACAGAAGTTCTTCGGGGGAAGGCCTGCGCTTCATGTTCTTCAGCCGGATCACGGGAACTCTGGAGCCTGTGAACCGTCCGATATACCAGCCCAAAATTCCCCAGTCGTAAGGCTCATCAAGGGTCGCCTCCACGACGACCAGGAAATCTCCCTTTCTGTTCTCGTCGAGATGAAGGCCGTAAAGAGGGGTTTTCCCGATCACGGCCGAAGCGAGGGCGCTCACGGAGGATTCCCTGTTGCTTCTGGCGCCGAGAACGGAATTCACATACGGCGTTGCACTGGATTCCGAAAAGGCGACATGCTCCCCGAAAAACGGCACATTCGTCCCGAGTCCCGGGGTACAGCAGAAGGACAGTTTTGCGCCTATCCTCCTGTACACCTCCACCGTCCTCAAAGCCAGATCGAGTTCTTCCTTCGTGACATCATACCGTTTCGTCAGGCCTTTCACGTCCCAGGCCGGGTTCGTGGTTGGGACAATCTTGCATTTCGCCCCACCGTCCGCCAGGAGACCGCACCAGTAAGTGTCACCTTCCTGGCCACTCAGGGCCACATGTGCCCGCGTCACAGGGATGAGCCGCTCCGCGTCAAAGGCCTTACCCAGAGCGTATAAAAGCTCCATTGCCTTCTGCACGCCGGGCCCGGATTCACCTTCAAGCATTCGTTTTTCATCATCAGTCAGAAACATCTTGATTCCTCTTTTCCTGTCTATCTTGGACGCAAAGCAAGAATTTCGCCCGTTTTTTTCTTCACTGCCGGACTGTGTCTGGCAATCTTATTCGATTCCCCGCGAAACCGGCAACGAGACTCCTCCCTTGGGCAAGACACCGATTCTGCCCTCGGGAATTCTGACCAGAGCCTCATCAAGGGCCGCCTGTACAGAAGCGAATCGCTCGTACCCGAGGATGCCTATATCTTCGTCGGACAAACCTTCAGTGACGACAAACACTCCGGCCTTTTCCCTGGCCCTGGAATTGCATGCCGCGATATCCGCGGCGACCAGGTCGGCGTCGGTATCCTTCGGATCGATGGTCTTCGCTCTCTTGACAATCTCGTCCAGAGAAAGGATCAGCCATTCCCTGAATCTCGGGTGATTGTGAGCAAGGCCTTCGGTGCACGGGGATGCAAAAATGACGATTCCACCTTTTTTGACGGCGAAATAGGCCGAGATCAACCCTTTTTCCGCCTGCCAGTAATCGATGTCGCAGGGGGAGGAACTTACGATCACGATATCTGCCGGCTCCGGCACATTGACACTGAAAGCCTCCCTTGACAGGGCCGCTCCCCTTCGGTGGGCCTTTACAAAGTCGCCGCCGAAAACCCCGGCCACCTCGCCTTCAATGTTCTTGACGGTGTTCAGGATGAAGGCCAGCCCAACTTTTTCGGCGACCTTTTCCATCCCGTCCCGGCACGGATTCTCCATCAGGCCGAGCGGAATATCCGGCAAAAGGGCGGCTGCAAGATGTGTCGCCGACGTCGTGGCAAAACCGCATATTCCGGGCTGGACGATCTTCGCCCCACCCGAATACCCTGCATCTGAATGAGGGACAATGTCCCCAAGACCGATCAGAAGATCGGCCTCTAGAGCCTTTCGGTTCACTTCGACGGGCACTTCGTAATTACCGGCACCAACGGTCCCGAGGTTCACAAGGTCTTCCCTTTTCGTGGCATCGTGCTGTTCGACACGGAATCTCCCGTACATTTCCGGCCCGATCTTCTCCCGAATTTCATCCTCCGTCATTACTCTGTGCGTTCCCGGAGCAGTCAGGAAGCTGATGTTTTCGTCGGGAATACCATTCCGATTGAGATATCCCACCAAAACAGGAAGGATTTTGACCAACGGCGTGTTTCTCGTGTTGTCCTCGATGAGGATGACAATATTCCTGCTGCCTCGAGCCAATTCCCTCAGAGGAGGAGTGCCTGCAGGTTCCTCGAGTTGCTGCAATACGGCTTCTTCCAGATTGTCGAGGGCCGGAACAGACTCTGTCTCTCCCGAAAAAAGAAGCACCTTTTCTGGGACTTCAAACTCCTGTTGCACTTTTCCGTAGGGAATGCTCATCCGCATTTTAAAAATCTCCCTACGCCTCGAAAACCGTAATGGTGCCGGAATCGGCGTCGAGCTCGATTTCCTGGCCGTCTTTTACATGCTCGAAAAAGGAATCCTCCACCCCGAAGACGGAGGGGATTTCCATCACGAGCAAGGCTGTAACAAAAACGGGATCGGGGTTTCTCAGGATCACTCCGACAGGGCCCTTTCCACGCTGGGCAATCTTGAACAAGCCATCCATCTGGACCACTGAACTACCCTTTCCGGCATGAGCTACGAGGATCTTCCCTTCCATCGACTTGCCCTCCAGGGTGTGCCCTTTTTCGATCACCACACCTGTTTCGGGCTTGACGAGGTAGAAACAGACGGCTTCATCGCTGACCAGCGCAGGGCCTGACGCGGATCCGACAGCGATCGGCGAACAGGAAAAAGTCTTTTTGTCGTTCATGACTTGACCTCCCCGGACAAAGCGGCCTCTATCGCCTGTTCAAGAGGTCTCACCTTGAAATCGATATCGCGCATCATGTTGTAATACATGCATTTCGGGGAATCTGTTACGGCGGACCTGCCGTAATAAGGCCACCAACAAGGCGGCACGTCTATTCAGGTATCTCCAATGACGTGACCACCCGCACGGTTGATCACGTCCAGGTAGCCCATCCGTTCCGCGAGCTGTTTCGTCAACGAACTCGTCAGTATCCAGACATCGACGGCAAATTTCTTTCCGTCAGCCACCCGTGCGATGTCCTCGACCTGCCTGATTGTCAAATGGGGACATCCGAACATGGCGAAATCAATCTTCCCGGGCTCGCCGCAGATTTTCTTGCGTACGTTCTCAAGGTCTTCGCGGGTGATCTCAACCCGGATCTTCGGTTTTTTCCCGCCGAACGCCGTCTCGATGTCGGGCGCTTCGGGCGTGACGCCCACAATGTGGTACATCCCCACGGAACCCGAAGTGTTGAGCTGGGCACCGAAATTCATCAGGCCTTCCGGCGTCGGTCTGCTGTCGATGCCGACGAAAGCAGGGACTTCGGGGCCGCTGTACTTCAGCGGATAACACCAACCCAACAGCTGATAATCAAAATCATCCCCGATTTCAGTCTTTACCTCGACGAGCACCTCGGCAAACCGGTTCTCGTCGAGCAGGAAGCCGTATTCCGGAACGATCCCCGTGATGGCCGCGCAAAGGGCGCTCTGCGAAGACTCCCTGTTGGATCTCGCTCCAAGGACCGAATTAACGTAAGGCGTCGCGCTTGACTCCGAAAAACTCACCACTTCCCCGAAATGCGGAACATTCTGCTGCAGATACGGGGTGCAGTTGAAAGTCAATACGGCTCCGATCTCCCGGTAGGCCTTGTTCGTGGCCGCAACAATTTCCTCTCCCTTTTCCGGGACCTCGGCG
>CAZERC010000068.1:0-3630 GCA_964515395.1 uncultured Synergistaceae bacterium
TGCCAGCACCACAAGATGGGGCGCGGAGGCGCCATGGTCAGAACCAGGCTGAAAAACCTCGAATCGGGATCCATCATCGAAAATTCCTTCAGATCGGGCGAACGTTTCGAGCGGATCATCTTCGACGAAAAACCGGCCCAGTTCCTTTATCAGGATGGAGAGAACTACGTCTTCATGGATATGGGGAACTACGACCAGATCTACATCCACAAGGACATTCTCGGCAATGCCGTGTCCTACCTGACGGACAATCTCGACGTGACCCTGGAGATGTTCGAGGGACGCGTGATGGGGATAGAACTTCCGAAGAGCGTTCCCCTGACCGTGGTGGAGACCCAGCCGGGGTACAAGGGAGATACCGTTTCCGGCGGAGGAAAGCCCGCCACAGTGGAGACGGGGCTGACCCTTTCGGTTCCGATGTTCATCGAGGTGGGGGACGTGATCCTCGTCGATACGAGGAGTGACGAATACATCGAAAGGGCGAAACACTAGCCCGGGAGGAAGCCATGAATGCTCGGGAGCGGATAGCGTACCTTGACGGGCTCATCGAGGGACTGGGCCCCCAGGACGAGGACCAGCGAAGGATTTACGAGGGGATCATCCAGGCACTGAAGGCCCTTGCGGGCGAGATCGAGGAGCAGGCGGAGATCATTGACGAACAGCAGGATTTCATCGAGGAGATTTCCGACTACTGCGAGCAGCTCGAGGCCGACATGACCGAACTGGAAGAACCCCCGTGGGAGTTTGAAGACGGCGGGGAAGAGGAGGATTTCAGCTCCGCAACCTGCCCGGAATGTGGCCACGTTTTCTTTTTCGATCCGGGGGCCTGCGAAGAGGGCGATACCCTCGAGTGCCCCGCCTGCGGGCATGCCGTGACCTGGCCCCGGGACGTGGCGGAACACCCGTGAAAGGAGGAGTATACCAAGATGAGTGCGGCCAAGAAGAAACCTGAAGAGGAGAACATGAGCGAAGAGCTGCAGGAACAACAGATCCCGGAAGAGGAAGAAACGATGGGGGAAAAGGCTGAGGAGCAGACCGCTGAAGTCTCTCCGGAGCCCGAGGAGAAGGTCGGAAATGAAATCGAAACGGCTGCGGGTACCGTCAGGATCGCCGAGGAAGTCATCGCCCAGATAGCGACGCAGGCGCTCCTCAAGATCGAGGGCGTCCAGGCTGCAAGCCCCGGTCTCGTGGCGAACCTCAGGCTCGGCAAGAAGGCCTCGGGAGGTGTCCGGATAGCCATCGAGGAGGGCGCGCCGCCGGCGGTTTCCGTCGAGGCCTACGTCACCGTCCAGTACGGCCTCCGCATTCCCGATGTCGCATGGGACGTTCAGGAATCGATCAAAAAGGCCCTCGAACAGTATACCGGGTACGTGGTCAAGTCCGTGAATGTGTACGTCCAGGGCATTTTCTTCGAGAAGGAACAGGTTGAAGAGAAGGGCGGACCAGAGGACCAGGAAATCGAAGCTGGAGAACCGGACCAGGGCTGATCCCGGGACATCTCTGGGCCGGTTCCAGGGGGACCGGCCCTTCTTTTTGCGGGGTGTTGCAAATGTATTTTTACTGGAAAACCGGACCTGAAGGGGAATTGTGGATTTCCCGCGCCGCCTTGAGAGATGGCCTCAGGAACATCCTGCCGCCGGAGGTCGAATGTGCCGATGCTTCCTTTTCCGGTGCCGATTCCGAGGCGACCCTGGCCCTTGTCGCCCATGATCCCGGGGATGAAACCAGACGGGAATCGCTGGCGGAGGAGCTGCGGCATTTTTTTCGGCCCCTCGGGATCGAAAAAGTGCGCGTGAATTGGGTCAGGCAGCCGTCGCTGTCGGAGCATCCGGCCATGAAGACCGTTATCGAGTCCTGGGCGTCGAGTCCCCTCATGTGGGGGCTTTGTGTCGGCCTGTTGGCGGTCCTCTTCCAGCTCGGCGTTGAAGGGACCCTGGTGGCCCTGTTGTGGGGGCTACTCGGGGGATTGATCTCGTCCCTGTTCCTGCTGGAGCGAGGCAGGGGAATCCTGCATTCGATGAAGAAGCTGTTTCAGAAAAGGGGTTAGAACCGGAGTGTGTGTTCCTTGAAAAAGGGCGTGTTACCGCAGAAGCGGCGAAGATCGCGTGAAATCGCCCTGCAGGTTTTGTATTCACTGGACCTCCGCGAAGATACCACCGTGGAGGAGGCCATAGCCCTCTTCCCCTTCTCGGAGGAGGACCCCGAAGTTGTTACCTATTCACAGGCCCTGATCAGGGGGGTTGTTCAACGGAATGTCGACATCGACCGGCTGCTCCGGACGCACATCACAGGATGGCGGCCGGAGCGGATGGTCGTTGTCGATCGTGTCGCCATACGACTGGCCCTTTACGAAGGCGTCGTCATCGGGCGCATTCCCCTTGCCGTGGCCATATCGGAGGCGGTCGAACTGGCGAAACGCTTCGGAACCGGGGAGTCGGGCCGTTTCGTCAACGGCGTGCTCGGAAAAATCGTCCGGGGGCTTGAAGATGATACCCACTCTTGATGTGGACGGCCTGACACGCCGGGTCACGGCGCTGTTCGAATCCGACGACCTCCTGCGGGGTGTGAGGGTGCAGGGCGAGATCCTGGACTTCAAGAGGCACACCTCGGGGCACGTCTATTTCAGCCTGACCGGCAGGGAAAGCCGGATATCCTGCGTCCTCTTCCGCTCAGACGCTGCGAGGGTCCCGAAGTGGCCCCAAAAGGGAGACGAGGTTTTCGCGGAAGGCCGCGTCTCCGTCTATGCGGCGAGAGGTGTCTATCAGCTTTACGCCAGAAAGCTTCTGCCCATTGGACAGGGTGCCAAAGCGCGTGCGAAAGAAGAGCTCCGCGCGCGGCTTGAGGCGGAGGGACTCTTCGACCCGAGGCTCAAACGCCCCCTGCCGCCCTGTCCGCTCCGGGCGGCGGTGGTGACGTCGCCCACCGGGGCCGCCGTCAGGGACGTTGTCAAGGTGTCGTCGGCCCGTTTCCCCCAGTGCGAGCTGGTCGTCGTCCCGACCCAGGTCCAGGGCGCCGAAGCGCCGGAGCTCATTGCCCGCGCATTGAGAAGGGTCCGGTACCTGGAGGGCGTTTCCGTGGTGATTCTGGCGCGCGGAGGCGGAAGCCGCGACGACCTGAACCCCTTTGACGACGAGGATGTGGTCAGGGCCGTCCGGCTCTGCCCGGTCCCGGTGGTGACGGGTCTGGGACACGAAATCGACACGACCCTGGCCGACCTTGCCGCAGATGCGAAGGCGGCGACGCCCTCGGCGGCGGCGGAACGGGTTTTCCCGGACAGGTTTTCCCTGGAGGAACGCGTCCTCGCGTGGAAGTCGTCGATGACGGTGTCGATGCGAAAACGGCTGGAACGCATGGCCGCGGAGATCTCCCAGGACCGCGCGGCCCTGGTCTCCCAAACCAGAGACATCCATTGCAGGAAAGCCCTTTCGGAGCTCGATTCCCTGGAAAAAGACATGCAAAGAAGCGTCCGGTACTCCCATTCCCTGTGGAAATCCAGGCTTGAGCAAAAAAGTCACGCCCTGGACGCCCTCTCTCCCTTGAAGGTCCTGGCGAGAGGGTATGCATCCTGCGTGACGGGGGCAAAAGACCCCCTCCTGAGCGTCGGACAGCTGGAGGAAGGCGACCCCTTCT
>CAZERC010000069.1:0-3493 GCA_964515395.1 uncultured Synergistaceae bacterium
CGTCATGTATTTCGTCGGGATTGCGATGGTACTTTGCTCAGCGGCATTCTTCGGGACTCTGGGACCTGTCGAGCGCATCTCCATGGCTGCCGGTGTGACGCCTGCCAGCGTTTCAGTGGTGACGGCCGTTTTTCCGGTTCATCCCTTCCGGATCCATGAAGGGAAACTGAGGCCGTTATTATTCTCCTTTGCCCCTGTCCCCGTGAAGAATTTCCTGTAAATGTCCCCCGGGAACCGTATAATCTTGCTCACTGGCACGAAATGCCCTGATGCCTTGGTGAACAAGGGTAAGGATAAATTTGCTCTTGACTTTGTGTCGACAAACGACATAATTATATTGTCAGCCTTTTCAAAATAGTAAAACAACGAAAAATATGGCGGTTCATTCGCTCTGGTTCCAAACACGCCACCCAACGGAGAGATGTTCAGGAAAGCAACATTTAGTACGGGAGTAAAAATCTTGCAGGGGAGTGGTATGGATGAGGAGCAAGAGGTTTTGGATGCTGTGTTTCGTCGTGGCGGTCTTTCTGGGTTTGGGAGCCTTTTCGGGCCAGTCGCAGGCGGCAGAAACTCCTGAATACACATGGAGGCTTGTTTCCGAGGAAGTTGAAGGAGATTTCATGACCGACTGGGCCCATGAGTTTGCCGACAGAATGGCGGAGTGGTCCGACGGGAATATCAAGATCGAGATCTACCCTTATGGAACCCTCGGAGGAGAACGGGATATCAACGAGCTTTGCCAATTCGGTGAAGTCGAGTTTGTGATGTCAGACGCAGGATGGATCAGTTCCTTCGTTCCACAGGCTCAGGTACTGGTTCTTCATTACCTGTGGCCCAGGGAAAAGAGCGTCGAAGTTTTTAATGACGTGTTCATCAACGGAGAGGTAAGAGGTGTTCTCGAGGAGAGTTTCCGGGCAAGAAACTTCGAGCCACTGGGATATCTTCACGAGGGTTGGCAGTGGGTGACCTCGAACAAGAAGTTCAGGACGCCGGAGGACACGGAAGGTATCAAGATCAGGGTCATGGGTTCGCCGATGCTTATTGAAGCATACAACACCTATGGTTTCGACGCAGTTACCTTGGACTACGGTGAAATCTACAGTGCCCTCCAGATGAACCTCCTTGACGCCCAGGTTCAGCCGATGTTTGCCAACTACAGCATGGGTTTCTACGAACAGGTGGACTACATCACCAACATGGAAGCCGAGATGTTCACGAGTCTTCCTCTTGCCAACAAGGAGTTTTTTGATTCATTGCCACAGGAGATACAGGACAAGATACTCGAAATCTGGGCCGACCTGATGGTCCCCGCAGGAGAGGATTCGTTGGTGAGGGAGCAGAAGTTTATCGATATGGTCCAGAAAAAGAAACCCGACATCGAATTTTACAGCTTCACCGATGAGGATATTGCGCCCTTCCGTGAATTGTCCAGGTCGTTGCATGACAAATACCTGGAGATCGGCGGAGACGGAGCTGAAAAGATTCTCGAAACCTTGCTTGCAGACCTCGAGAAGGCCAAGGAAAAATACGGCGTCAACTGATAGCCCCGAACAGTTTGGCGCGGAGAATTCTCCGCGCCAAACTGTTTTCGCCGAGCTTTCAGGGTTGGCTCGATGGATTGAAAAGAGTTCGATGGGTCGAAAAAAGAGGGACGGAATGATCATAAAGGGCAGACACGGACAGGTTAGTTACGGAGAGGCTGTAGGTATTCTTCTCATAGAAAACTTCGTGCCCTTTATTCCGGGCGATGTGGCCAATGCCACGACCTACGGGTACCCCGTCAGGTTTCAGAGAATAAAGGGTGTGACCCACAGGCATCTGTTTTCCCATGATCTTTCCGTCAAGGAAAAGGTTTTTTCGGCCGCTCGGGAACTTGAAAACGAAGGGGTCAGGGCCATAACGGGAGATTGTGGGTTCCTCGTGCTTTTTCAGGAAGAGATGAAGGAGTTCCTTCGGGTTCCGGTTTTTCTTTCAAGCCTTTTGCAGCTTGCTTTTATTGAAAAGATCATCCCGAAAACGGGCAAGATCGGCATCATCACGGCGAATGCGACGGCCCTGACAGCCCCCCTTCTGGAGGTTGCCGGTGCACCGGCCGGGGACAGGCTGGCAATCGACGGCCTCGAAGGGACAACAGCGTTCAAAAAAGCCGTTTTTGACGAGTCAGGATTTCTTGATGTGGAAATGGTGCGATCGGAAGTCGTCGGTGCGGCTAAAGCGCTGGTGGCAGAAAACCCCGGATTGAAAGCCCTCTTGCTCGAATGCAGTCTCCTTCCACCCTATGCCGCAAGTGTTTCGGCTGAAACGGGGCTTCCGGTTTTCGACTATGTTTCCATGATTGATTATGTTCATTCCGCCGTGGTCAAGAGGGAATATTCTGGACACATGTGATTTTTCCGGCTTCTTTCGAGAAAGAGTGCATCAGAATCAGGAACGGGGGTGGTTGTGTGGCCACGAATCTGCTGAAAAGGTTGGACAGGATCATAAGGAGAGTAGAGGAAACGGTGTTAAGCATCGGAGTGATGGTTCTCGCCGCTCTTCTTATAGTCAATGCCGTAGCTCGCAAGACAGGTATGTTGTTTCATTTTGTCGACGAATTGGCCATGTTTCTGGTCATTTTGATTACGTTTCTTGGCGTCGGGTATGCCGTACGCGAAGCCAGCCACGTCAGAATGGCGGCCTTGTATGACCTGATGCCGGAAAAAGCCCAGAAAAGGCTGATTATTCTTATTTCCAGTGTAAGCTCCGTTGTCCTGCTTTATATCGCCTACCTTTCCGTTTTGTATGTCCTCCGGATGAAAAGCCTTGGGCAGATGGCGCCCACACTGGGGATGCCGTACTGGATCGGTATGGTTGTAGTGCCTGTGGGGTTTTTCCTCGCTTCTATCCAGTATGGGCTTACCGTCCTGAAAAACATCAGAAGCGAAGAGGTCTGGGTAGGCTCCGAGAAACAGAGTGAATACGAATAAATTAGAGGCCGTCTGTGGAAATCCATGGATGCCGGACAAGATGGGAGGTAAGACATGTTACCAACGATGGCAGTAGTCGCCTTTACTCTTTTGTTCATGGGGTTCCCCTTTTTCGTGGTCCTCATCGGTACCAGCCTTGTGACGCTTATCTTCTTTTTTCCCGACACGAACCTGATACTCCTGATTCAGCAAGTGGTCAGCGGCGTCAAGCCGGCGTCTCTCGTCGCCATCCCCATGTTCATCCTCGCAGGGGATATCATTACTTCGGGCCGGGCCATCGGAAAACTCATAGATCTTGTTAAAGCCTTTCTTGGACACGTTCCGGGCGGCTCGACCATTGTAACCTCCGTTTCGTGCGCAGTATTCGGGGCCCTTTCCGGATCTACCCAGGCGAGTGTCGCCGCCATCGGGAAAACCATGCGCCCCATGATGCTGGAAGAGGGCTATACAAGCTCTTTTTCCCTGGCGCTTATAATTTCCGCCAGCAACCTTGCCTGGCTGATTCCGCCGAGCATCGGGTTCATTGT
>CAZERC010000070.1:0-3446 GCA_964515395.1 uncultured Synergistaceae bacterium
TCTCCGGCGACGAGCCATCCGAGAAAAACGGCTCCCACGGGTGTGACATAGGCGTAGGTGGCGACACGGGAGGGTCTGCAGTTTCGGATAAGGATCATGTAGCAGACAAATCCAACCAGGGATCCGAAAACGACCAGGTATGCCAAAGAGAGCACGGAGGCCAGACTGACCGCAGCAGGGTCGAACCTGAAGATCTCCCCTGTCAACACGGAAGCTACGATCAGGAGGGCTCCCCCCGCGAGCATCTGAAGGGAAACCGCAAGCAGCGGGGAAGAGGGCGCATGTGCGTATCGTGAATAGAGCGATCCCGTGGCCCAGCAAATTGCGGCAAAGAGGACGATGGCGATGCCGAAGGGGTGGAAGGCGTCGCCGGTGCTGCTTTTGGTAAAGCCTATGAGGAGCGCGACACCTGCGAAACCCAGGATTACCCCTGCCATTTCCATCAGAGTGGGCCTTGCTGCCCGGAAAAGAAGCCAGTTCAGGACCACGATCCAGAGGGGAACCGTCGCGACGAGCAGAGCGGCAAGGCTTGAGGGAATGAACCGTTCGCCCTGGGTGACGTTTCCGTTTCCGAGCATGATGACAAGTCCGCCGGTAATGAAGGCATCACGCCATTGTATTCGGGAAGGTTTCGGGGTACCGGCCCGGGTAGCCGCAAAGGCATAAAGCAAACCGCCGGCTGTCAGGAACCGGAGACCTGCGGAAAGATACGGAGGAATGGTCTCCACCATGTAGGCGATGGCCAGATAGGTCGTGCTCCACGTCGTGTAAAGCCCCAGGAACATCAACAGGACCATGCCCCGGGAGAGGCTTGCGGGCTTGTCGTTTCCCATTTCGAAAAAACTCCCGTCCTTCAGAAAAGAGGCTGTTCGGCGTCGCTCGTGATGTTACACGGAAGGTCCCGGATCCGCAACGCGTCCTTCGTAGACGAATTCGGCCCCGCCTGTAAGAGTTACGGGAAGTCTTTGCAGGTTCCGGTCGTCCGGAAAAGCCACGATGCTGGTCCCGCCGGGATTTTTCACAGTGACCGGGGGCTTTGCCAGGGCTTCCAGCCAAAGGGCGATGGCTGATGCCGCCGACCCCGTCCCGCAGGAAAGGGTGAAATCGTCGACTCCGCGTTCGAAGGTCTGTACCTCCAGCCTTTCACCCACGGCGGTTACGAAGTTCACGTTGGTTCCCGACGGAAACCTTTTTGTATCCGCCTGCAGTGCCTCTGCAAGCCGCCTGAGGTCTGCTCGATCTTTCCCCTGTACGCATTCCGGAAAAACCACGGTGTGCGGGACACCCACGACGAGGTGGGTGAAAAATATGGTTTCCTTTGCGAAAGGGAAAGATTGTTTCTTCAGTACCGTCTGAAGATCAACGGTGCCCAACTCCAGCGTGACGGAGTTTCCCCGGACTTCAGCCCGCACAGGTCCTGACAGCGTCGAGAAGACCATGCCCGGGGGTGCGATTCCCTTTTCGCAGGCATATCGTGCAGCGCACCGCGCCCCGTTTCCACACATTTCTGCTTCGCTGCCATCGCTGTTGAAAAGGCGCATGGTGAAGTCGGCGTCAGGGCTCTTTTCGACGGCGATCAGTCCGTCGGCACCCACAGATTGTCCTCGAAGACACAAACCTGCGGCCAGGCGTGAGAGGTCCGCCTTCGACCAGGGGCCTTCCAGGTTGTCGATCACGATGAAATCATTGCCGTTTCCCTGCATTTTCGTGAATTCAATGGAAGGCATGAAGAACCTGACCTTTCCGCAGTCCTACAGACCGTCTGGGCACAAATGGCCTTCGGCGATGAAGGCCGTCGTCCCCTGGAGCCTGATCCTGAGGATCGAAGGAGCTGTTTCCTCCAAGAGGATCGTGTTGGTCCCTCCTGGGTTGTAGACTTCCACAGGCGAATCGCACCAGCCATTGAGCCATGCCGCCACGGCGGAAGCAATGGATCCGCTTCCGCAGGAAAGGGTGAAGTCATCCACACCACGCTCGTAGGTATAGACTTCGAGGGCCCCGTGTCCAAGGATCTTGAGAAAATTGACGTTGGTTCCTCCGGGGAACCTTGAGGTGTTTTTCTGAAGCGCCCGGGCGAAGGGGGCGAGGGTTTCCAGCGGCCGCCAGTCCGACTTTTCCAGGAAAACCACGGTGTGCGGTGCTGCCTCGCTCCCGTGTCCCAGCTCGAGGTGGTTGACGGGAAAGGTCTCTCCCATGTGGCTGAAAGATTTGTCCAGGACAACCCGGGAAGTGTCGATGGTCCCCGTATCAAGTGTGACCTTCGAGCCCTCGACGACGGCATTGAGGGCACCCCCGATGGTGTCGAAATGCATACTTTGTGGGGCGATTCCCTTCTCGAAGGCGTAGCGGGCAATGCAGCGGTCACCGTTTCCGGACATGGCGCTTTCGGACCCGTCGCGGTTGAAAAAGCGCATGCCGAAATGTGAACCAGCCTCTGAAGGGGCCTGAACCGTCATGAGCCCGTCAGCTCCGAGGGAAAGACGCCTGCGACATGCCTTCACGGTAATTTCGCGGAGTGTGGCATCGTCATATCGGCCTTCCCGGTTGTCGATGATGATGAAATCGTTTCCGTTCCCCTGCATTTTCGCGAATTTCATGAAAGGGCCTCCGATTACTTTCAATGGTCGAAAACAGGCAGATGCGCCTGACTGCCATTATAGGGCAAAACCCTGTAGAACAATAAAATGAACCAGCCCGTTGGCGAATCTTCATCAAATTTTACGTATGTGCGGATGTCGGCCCACGGAGTGTAAAGGTGTTCAGTCCCGGGCAAACCGTTTCCATGGATGAATGCATGGTGATGAGCCCCGGCCAGGGAGGGTGCTCTGGACAAATCGTGCAGAAAGGTGCAATATAGGTCATAAACCCCCAAAGGGTAATAATATTATAATATAGATATCAGGGAGGGTATAAGAATGACCAAAAAGGTTCTGATCATCGGGGGAGTCGCCTGCGGCGGGAAAACGGCAGCCCGTCTCATGAGGATCGATCCCGAAGCGGAAGTGACCATTCTCGAGAAGGGCGATTACCTGAGCTACGCCGGTTGCGGCCTTCCTTACTACGTCGGCGGAGTCGTGAAGGAGTACAAGGATTTGATGAGCACCCCCATAGGCGTCGTCAGGGACGCGACCTTTTTCCGGAAGGTCAAGCACGTGGATGTCCACACCGGTCACCTGGCGACGAAGATCGACAGGGAAAACCATACCGTTACGGCACTGGACGTGGCTTCCGGAAAGGAAAAAAGTTTCCCCTATGACAAGCTCGTGATCGCCACGGGGGCATCGCCTATCCGGCCCCCGATACCCGGTGCGGACCTCCCGAGGGTGTTCACCCTGTGGAATATGCCCGATGCCCTGGCGATGCGGTCGGCCATCGACAGCGGGAACGTGAAGCGGGCCGTCATCATCGGGGGCGGGCTCATCGGGATGGAAGTGGTTGAGGCGCTG
>CAZERC010000071.1:0-3396 GCA_964515395.1 uncultured Synergistaceae bacterium
GATACTACGATTCCGTGCGGGATATCGAGTCCGTTGAAGCGGTGGATGACGGGACTGTCGTGGTCACCATGAAAAACACCAGTTATTGGCACCTGCACAACATCGGAGGCGCTCCGATCCTGCCGGCCCACATTCTCGAAAGGGTGGAAGACTGGAAAAGCTGGCAGCCCTCAGAAACGGGGCATCCCGAAGCGGAAGGCCTTACCATGCTCGTGGGGACCGGTCCTTTTGTCTTCGAAGAATACCGTCCCGGAGAATACGTCCTGCTGAAACGGCATGAGGGATTCTGGATGCTCGGGGAGGACAACCGGTGAAGTCCTACTGGATCAAGCGCATCCTGGGTGCATTGATTGTCCTGATGGTGGTCCTGCTTTTGAATTTTCTGCTTTTCCGCCTCATGCCGGGTGATCCGGTCAGCACCATCATCGATCCGAGGTTTTCCCCGGAGGCAAAGCTCCAGCTGCGACACCAGTTCGGCCTCGACCTCCCCCTGTACGAACAGTTCTTCCGGTACGCCCGGGCCATGCTCACTTTCGATTTCGGGATCTCCTTTCTCTCCCAGCGTCCCATCTGGGAGGAGCTTCGCTCCAGGCTTCCGAATACGGTGTTCCTCCTCGGATCGGCCTTTTTGCTTTCGGCCGTTCTCGGAACATGGCTGGGCATCCAGGCGGCAAGGCGCCGCGGGAGCATCCTTGAAAAAACTGTCCTTCTGTCTGGATCGGTCTCGTTTTCATTCCCCTCTTTCTTCGTCCAGCTTGTGCTCCTGCTGGTCTTCGGATGGGCAATCCCCCTTTTCCCGCTGCGGGGAAGCGTCTCCATTCCCCCGCCGGAGGGGGGCATGACGGCGCTGCTGGACTATCTGTGGCACATGACCCTCCCCGTCGTGTCGCTGGTCCTGCTCGGTTTCGGATCCTGGGCCATCTATGTCCGGAATCTCATGGTCAGGACCCTGGGCTCGGACTATATCCTCCTGGCCAGGGCAAAGGGGCTGCCGGAAAGGCAGGTCCTTTGGGGGCACGCCTTCAGGACCACGCTGCCGCCGATCGTCACCATTTTCCTGTTGGCCCTGCCCGGGGTGATATCGGGAGCGGTCATCACGGAACGGGTTTTCTCGCTTCACGGCGTCGGAACCTTTCTTCTGGAAGCCATCCTGGGACACGACTACCCCGCGGCAGGCGCGGCCTTCTTCCTGCTCGCCCTGGTGACCATTCTCTGCAACCTCGCGGCCGACGTGCTTTACGGCCTGGTGGACCCCAGGATCCGCGTGGGGCGGAGGATGGAAGAATGAGACTCCTGAAGCGCTGGAGTGTTCTTGCCCTCGTCGTCGTAGCCCTGCTGGGAATTTTCGGGCCCCTTGTCTTTCCCGGCAGCCCCGAGATTCAGGTGGCTTCGCCCTTCGCAAAGCCCCGCTGGTTGCCGGGAGAAGAGGCCCCGCCCCTTTCAGCCCTGCTGACCGAAGATGCGCCCTCCGTGGAGATCGACTGGAAGTGGGGGGCTCCGCCGAACATCACCTTTACCGGGTTCATCCGCTTCTCCACCGCGGATCCGCACCGCAGGCTCCTCTGGCGGACACCGGCGGGAAAGACCTTTACCCTTGCCTCCTCGGAGGGAAAGGACATCATGAACGTGGATATCGACGGCCGCGACGTGGCATTCAAGCAGCACCTCGGCCTTTCCCCCTTCAAGGATGCGACGGAGCGACTCTTCCCTGACAAGGGGACCTATACCTTGTCCATTGTTCCTGCCTCCATGGTGGAAGAAGCCCGAGTCACCCTTGAAACGCCCGGCAGGAAATGGGGCCTTCTCGGAACAGACCAGCGGGGTCGTGACGTTTTCCGGCTCTTTCTTTTGGGAATCCGTGTCTCGCTTCTGGTGGGCATCACCGCCACGCTGCTCGCAGCGGTCATCGGGCTTGGGGTCGGGCTTTCGGCGGGGTATGCGGGCGGGGTTTTCGACGCCCTTGTGATGCGGGTGGTGGACATCCTGCTTTCCATTCCGACGCTGCCGATCCTGATGGTGCTCGCCGGTCTCTGGGGAAAGGGGCTGTGGCAGCTTGTCTTCATCCTCGGGGCCTTCTCCTGGATGGGCACGGCACGGACAGTCAGGGCGCTGACTTTGTCGGTTCGGGAAACCTGCTACGTAGAGAATCTGCGGTCCATCGGCGCTCCGGCTTCATACATCCTCAGGCGCCACCTCCTGCCCGAGGCCCTTCCCCTGTTGCTCGCAAACATCGCCCTGGGCGTCCCCGCGGCAATCCTCGCCGAGTCGGGACTGTCTTTTCTCGGCCTCTCGGACCCGCGGATCATCTCCTGGGGACGGATGCTCCAGGAGGCCCACGCCTTCGGGGCCTTCAGCACGGGAGCCTGGTGGCTCATCCTTCCGCCGGGAATGGGGATCGCCGTCATCTGCCTGATCTTCCTCGACATCGGAAGGACCCTTGAGGAAATGACAGATCCCCGTCTGCGCAAGGAGGTGGCCCGATGATCCGTATCGATCACCTTTCGGTGTCCTACAGGATCGATGGAGGTCAAGTCGATGCCGTGCGGGACCTCTCGCTCGACATCCCGCGAAACCGGGTAACAGCCGTGGTCGGAGAATCCGGAAGCGGCAAGAGCACCCTCCTGTATTCCATTCTTCGACTGCTGCCGCCGGGATCTCACGTGTCGGGGCAAATCCGTGTCGGAGCGAAGAACGTTCTGGCCATGGACCAAAGGGAACTCAACGGCTTCCGGTGGAAAGAATGCGCCCTGATCCTGCAGGGGGCCATGAGCTCTTTCACACCGGTGCTTCCCATCGGCCGCCAGATTGCCGAAACCCTGTCCCATCACCTCGGACTCCTGCGATCGGAGGCCCTTTCGGAGACGGTAGGTCTCCTGGAGCGCGTCGGCCTGCCGGGTGACTTCGCCGGGCGATATCCCCACGAGCTCTCGGGCGGTCAGAAACAACGCGCCGCCATCGCCATGGCCGTTTCCTGCAAACCCGCGTTCCTTCTGGCCGATGAACCCACCACGGCTCTGGACGTCATCACCCAGGCGGAAATCATCGCCCTCCTCGCCGAACTCGTCGTCGAAAACGGGATGGGGCTTCTCGTGGTTACCCATGACCTCCCTCTTGCGCTTTCGATCTGCCACAATCTGGCGGTCATGAAAGACGGCAGGATCGTAGAATCCGGGCCACCCGACGGCATCCTTGAAAGGCCCGAACACCCCCACACGGCGGAACTCGTGAAAGCCATCAGGACCCTTGAAGAAGGAGGCCTCTCCCGATGACTTCACCTGCAATCGTCCTGGAAAAGGCCGGCGTCACCTTCTCCTCCAGGGGCCGAAAGGTCGACGCCTTGAGCGGGATCACCCTCCAGGTGAATCCCGGCGAGTGCCTTGCCCTGATCGGCGAGTC
>CAZERC010000072.1:0-3219 GCA_964515395.1 uncultured Synergistaceae bacterium
CTCCGCGCAAGGGAGAGTCCGAAATGCATGTACGCCAGCTGCTCCGTCGAATGGGCGTCGGTGCTGATCGCGAAAAGGGCGCCGAGCTCGCACGCCCGCCTGGCGAGACCTTCCGGAAGATCCAGGCGGTGGGGATTGGCGTTGAGTTCCAGGATCGTACCCGTCCTCGCGGCCTCGGCCAGCACAGCCTCCCAGTCCGGTGACGTCCCGTCCCTTTCGCCGATAAGACGTCCCGTCGGATGAGCCAGGACATGGACGTAAGGGTTCGCCAGGGCTTTCAGGTAGCGTTTGGTGATCTTTTCGGGATCCTGCCTGAGTGATGAGTGCACGGCGGCAACGACAACGTCCAGTTCGGCGAGCACCTCGTCGGGAAGGTCCAGGGAACCATCGGCCATAATCTCCGCCTCAATACCCTTGAGGATCCTGATCCCCCTGCCTGACCTGTTCCATTCGTCAATACGACTGGCCTGATCCCGTATCCGTTCGGGGGAAAGCCCCCGGGCAACGCCCAGGCCGCTGCTGTGGTCCGTCAAAAGAAGCCATTTCCGCCCCAGTTTCCCGGCAGCCTCGGCCATCTCCTCCAGGGGGGCCGTGCCGTCGCTTTCATGGGAATGACACTGGAGGTCTCCCTTGAGGTCCTCGATTGCCATGGGCTCCGGCAAGGTCCCCTCGAGGGCGGCCTCGATCTCACCCCGGTCTTCCCTCATTTCCGGGAAAATCCAGGGCAAGCCGAGGTTGTCGTAGACCTCTTCCTCCCGGGCACAGAGGATTTCCTCACCGGAGGAAACACTTTTCAAGGCATACTCGCTGAGCGAAAGTCCCCGCTTTCTTGCCCGTTCCCTGAGCCGCACGTTGTGCTGCTGATTCCCGGTGAAGTACTGAAGTGCCGTTCCCCACCTCGATGCATCCACCACCCTGAGATCCGCCTGAAGTCCCGTTTTGAGCCTTATGCTGGTTTTGGTCTCTCCTCGAAGGAGAACCGTTTCAACCTTTTCCATGGAACAAAAGTGGTCCATGACCTCGGAAGGTTTTTCCGAAGCGCATAAAAAATCGAGATCACCCACTGTTTCCTTCATGCGACGCAGAGATCCTCCTGCTTCAGCTCTGGTACCGTCTAGGGACCGGAGTTCTTCGAGAATCTCCCTGGAAACGCTCCAGGCCACAGCAAGGGGTGTACGTCCGGAAACCTTTCGCGCCCGGAGGGATTCGATCCCCGCCAGGACCTTTGCCTCCGTTTTGGCGCCGAAGCCCTCCAGTTCGCGCAGGCTGTTTTTTCTGGCCGCCTCTTCAAGACCTTCAAGGTCGCGTGCGCCCAGCTTCTCCCAAATCGCCTTGACGCGTTTCGGCCCCAGTTCGGGGACCTCCAGCATGTCAAGAAGGCCCGACGGGACCTTTTCGGCGAGCTCGTCATAATATCCGAGTTTTCCTGTAGTTGCGAGTTCAGTGATCTTTTCAGCGATGGCCTTGCCAACTCCTTCAATGGAGTCCAGGGATCCCTCCTCCGCCATGGCCGAAAGGTCACGGCCGAGAGACCGGATGTTTTCGGAAGCCCTCCTGTAGGCATTGATCTTGAAGACATTCTCTCCGAGAATCTCCAGCATGTCGGCGATTTCGTCCAGGGTCCGGGCGATTTCCTTGTTGTCCATTGTTCTCTCCACAGATCTCACCCCGTTTGGTTTTATCCCCTGAAATTCAGTATCCGTCAAATCGCGTAAAGAAGAAAGTCCGTGCAGTCCTTGCTTTCAAGCCGTGGCTGCTATGCTATGATGTGGAAAATCTTCATCAGGAGGAGGTTCCCATGAAACGAATCCCGGTGAGGGCCCTTGCGCTTTTGGTTCTCCTTTTGATACCGACCGTATCTTCAGCCCGGGCGGATCTGAACGCGGAGGCCACCAGGGGCCCGAAAATCGAAAAACTCTACATGGTCATCCATCGTGATCCCGATTCGCAGATTCTCGCCCTGGAGCGCGGAGAACTCGACGTGCTCGGCGACATCACCCGCCCTGTTGACATCGAGAGGCTTGCAAAAAACGAAAAAGTCGAACTGTCCATCTCCCGCGGCTTTCATCTTTTCTTCATGGGCTTCAACCTCAGGGAAAGCCCGTGGGACAGCCTCCCTCTCAGGAAAGCCGTGGCTCATGCCATTCCGAAACAGCTAATCGTTCGTGACCTGTTTTCGGGGTACAGTGAACCCGTGTCCACCTATCTTCCCCCCGTATCGCCCTATTATGACCCCGACGTACCGACTTATCCTTACGACCCCGAGCTGGCAAAGGACATTCTGAAAGAAGCGGGCTGGACCCGGGATGACGCCGGCCGACTGGTGCCGCCCGGCTCGAAGGAGGCACTGGGAACCTTCAAGCTGCTTACACCCGCCGCACAGACGGCGCCGACAACCATGGAAATCGCGAGGAGGATCACCGGGGCTCTCGAGAAAATCGGGCTTCAAGTGGAACTGGAACCTCTGGATTTTTCGGTGATGATCCGGCGGCTCGACGTTCATGACTTCGACCTTTTCGTCATGGCCTGGAGCCTCACAAGGGATGCCGATAACCTTTTCGCCTTTTTCCATTCCTCCATGGACGTGGAGGGCGGATACAACATTCAGGGCCTGCACGATGCAGCTGTCGACAGGGTGACCGAAAGGCTCCGGTGGGCTCCCGACAGAAAAACAGCGGAACAGGCGGCGCGGGAAGCCCAGCGCCTTCTTTCGGAAAAACTCCCCTGGGTGCCGATTTACTCAAGATACATGATCGCCGCCGTCAGCAAGGACTGGAAGGGAATCGTCGCCACTGACGCCACCTCGGCGGATAATATCTGGACCCTGCTCTCCATGGAGCCCGCCTCAGGTCCCATGCGTCCCGTCTTCTGGGCCCTTTCCAGCGAACCAAGGTCCCTGAACCCGTTGAGCTCGGGCTCGGCCTACGACTGGCAGATCCTCGGACTGATCTATGACGGCATGATAAACGTCGACCCTCGCACGCTGGAGGATATCCCCTGGCTTGCCACGGACTGGGACATCGAAACCATCGAGGGAGAAAACGGATCCAGGACCCGGCTGACCTTCAAACTCCGGGAAGGGGTCACCTGGCATGACGGAAAACTCCTGACCGCCGACGATGTCAAATCGACGCTGCTTTTTCTGAAGGAAAACAGGATTCCCAGATACTACGATTCCGTGCGGGATATCGAGTCCGTTGAAGCGGTGGATGACGGGAC
>CAZERC010000073.1:0-3172 GCA_964515395.1 uncultured Synergistaceae bacterium
AAGTGCGACGGATGCGGCCTCTGCGCCGAGGCATGCCACGAGGGTGCCATCCAGATCATCGACGGCAAGGCAAAGCTTGTTTCGGACTCTTATTGTGACGGTCTTGGAGACTGCATCGGCGAATGTCCCAGGGGAGCCATCTCTTTCGAAACCAGGGAAGCGGCCCCTTACGACGAGGAAGCGGTCAAGCGAAACCAGGCCGCCCGACAGGAAGATTCCCTCCCCTGCGGCTGCCCTGGAACGGCCTCGCGCTCACTTGCACGTGAAGAAAATGCCACGCCCTGCAAGGATTCTGCAGCGCCGTCCGCTTCGGCGCAGTCGACCTTGTCCAATTGGCCGATCCAGTTGAAGCTCGTCCCCGTCAACGCACCCTGGCTGCAGGGAGCCGATGTCCTGCTCGCGGCGGACTGTTCGGCGGCGTCGATCCCGGATTTTCACGGCAAGTATCTCGACGGGAAAATCCTTTTGATGGGCTGCCCGAAGCTTGACGATGCTGACTCTTACAGGAAGAAACTGGCCGAAATGATCCAGGCAAATGAATTCAGGAGCCTCCACGTGGTGATCATGGAAGTCCCCTGTTGCGGCGGCCTGGCTCGCCTGGCCGAAGGGGCCGTCGAAGAGGCACGGAAATCCCTGGATCTGAAGAAAACCGTCGTGGATGTCCGCGGGAAGGTCCTCCGGGAAGAAACCCTGCGGTACCGTTTCAGCGACGCCTGATTGAAAGCGGCTCGAACAGGGGGAATGTCGGACGGCGTTTCCCCTGTTATTTCTCACCTTCTTTCCCTGAGAAAAAGGCCGGATACCCCTTGAACTCGGACATTTCAGGAACGATACGGGACCTGTCCCTTTCACAGCAAAAATCCACATCGTCCTCCATTCCGAGTTTCCTGAGCTTTTCCATGTGTGAGGCCATCCTTACACCTTTTCCGAGATCTTCCTTAAGCGTCTCCCACAGGGCAAGGGCGATCTTCGCCCCGTCATCAGTGAAAAAGCCTTTCTTTTTCGAAAGGATCCGGGAAACCAGCAGGCCTGCACAGGCAGTGTCGTCCATCGCAGCGCGACCTTCCCTGCCGGCGCACAAGATCCCGATGATGGTTCCACCATCCAGGGCTCTTTCTATGGCGGCGGCAGCATTTCGGGCTCCTGCACAGAGGACAGGATGTCCCGTTTTCCAGGCCCTGATCCAGGCCCTGGTACCATTTGAGGTCGTCATCACTGCACCGGCGTATTTCTTAGGGATCCCGCCCAAAAGATCCCTTGGCGAATTCCCCAGGTCGAATCCTTCGGGAGGAACGGCATCTCTTTCTCCCATAAGGAGCCAGTGGGGGCCCATTTTCTCTCTCACTAAACGGGCTTTTTCTACAGAGTCCACGGGGACCAGTACACGCCCGCCTTCATCGAAAAATGTCACCACCACCGAAGAAGCCCGGATAATATCCACAACCAGCCAGATATCCACGACAGGCAAATCTTCCAGGGGAGAAAGGCACACATGGACCTTGCCACGGTTTGTCAACACAACCCCTCCATTTACAGGACTACCGATTCCTGAGGCTTTTTTCATGATACAGGGCCTGCCGCGACATGACCACAATGTTGGCCGGACACCTCTTTATCGGACACAGCCCGGGCCCGTGCTATACTGCAGAGGTAAAGGGAGTGCGATTTGCTGCATGGCCGGACCACCGACGGGGAAGGTATCTTTCAGGAGGATGTAACACCAGGAAGGAGGAATGGGCATGTTGAACATTTCGGATCACCTTTCGGTAGGGCTTTCCCATGACGTAACGATCACCGTCAGCGAAGAGGAAGCCGTCGGCAACTTTTCGCCCCGCCTCGGCCAGCTCCTGGCCACGTCGGCGTGCACCAGGGCCTTCATCAGGGCAGCCATCGAATCGACGGACAGCCATCTGCCTGACGGGTACATCACCGTGGGCCAAAGCATCAGTATCACCCACGAGGCGCCCTCGTTCATCGGCACCATGGTAACTTTCAAGGCCACCCTTGTCCGCATCGAGGGAAACAAGCTCATCTACGAACTGATAGCCCGGGACCATGCCGGAACCGTCGCGACAGGCCGGCACGTTCGTGCCGTCGTGAACTGGGAGCTCCTCATGAACGAAGCCCGCGAAAGGGCCTATTCCAGGGACAGGGGCGTCTAGACTATGTGATATGTGAAAGGGCGGCTCCAGGAGCCGCCCTTTCATTTCGGTCCGTTTTTTTCGTCTGGACAACGCGAAGAAGTTCGTTTTCCACCGCGACCTTTCGCCTTCGGCGAATCCCGTTTTCCGGATTCCCTTGAATGCCAGCGAAGGGCCTGAAGAATGTCCTTAAGCCGGGATATAAGCAACGTCCACTCTGTTTCGTCTCGTTTTCGATCCCCGACTGTTTCCTGCCATGGATTCTTTCTCACTCTCCGGAAAAGCAGGGATCGGAATAGCAAAAAAGCCAAATTGACCTGTTTTCTTCGAGGCCATGCAGCCTGAGTTACCGGCTGACACCATTTCAAAGCATTCTGCTTTTTTATTATACCTCTTTTCGCCGGAAAATGAGAAGCACACACATACCTACCCGATTGATTATCTGGAAGGCGGGAAAACTTCCCCTTTTTCCCTGGACAGGGGGTCTATCTCCGCACGTTCCCAGTCAAAATCGGCGCCAGCTTTTGTATTGCATGGTTGTAGCGAGACAAATTTTTCATGGTTTTTATAAAAAAGCCGCTCCAGAAGATCCCGCGGCAATGCCAGGCCGTAGTCAAGTCCCAGAACTACTGTAAATTCGGACCCCGCTTACATAGTCACCGCCACGCATCTGAGGGTCCCGGATCGGAATACGCCCGATTCGGGTCGTCACCCACCTGTTACGGTAGCCGTTCCGGTAACCTTTCCGGTCACCGTCTTTTGCAGACAACCTTTCTACGGCAGTATAGGAGCTTGATCGTGGTGACGCTCGCTTCTTTCAGCAGGCCGGATGATCTCACCACGCTGGGCAAACCAAAAACGGCGGAAAGAAACTCTCCGCCGTTTTTGTACTGCATCTGAAAGATACTTCCAACTTTTTCGAGTGTTTACCCTTGATTGCCAGGATTGTTCGTTCCTTCTCCGCCGGAAGATCCACCGGCATTGTTGTTGTCGGAACCTCCACCGGGGTTCGTCCCATCACCGAGACCCGA
>CAZERC010000074.1:0-3085 GCA_964515395.1 uncultured Synergistaceae bacterium
ACAGAAAAGCCCACGCCTTGTGATTTCAGAATTTCAGTTTCTCGAAACCCTCCCGTCGCAAGGTGTCTATTGCAGGGTAATCGGTCAAATCCAAGTGAATGGGTGTAACAGAGATGAACCCTTCCGAGACTGCGGTCACATCGCTACCTTCGTCGAGACGGTTCTCGGGGTTCCCCGAGACCCAGAAAAACTCGTTTCCTTTCGGGTCGAGCAGCCGTGTAACCTTCTCCGAATAATAACGGAAACCCTTTTTCGTTACCTTTATTCCCCTGATTTCATGACGCGGCAGGTTAGGTACGTTGATGTTGAGAAGAGGCTTATTCTGCCAAAACAAGAGCGGGAACTTGCGGATAATTGCCACAACAGCTTCCGCAGCTGTCTTGTAATGGTGCATCTCATCCTCCGGGCTGCAGTCCAGCGAAACTGCGATTGCGGCCTTTCCCAAAAAGTGTCCTTCCACCGCCGCCGAAACGGTCCCGGAATATGTCAAATCGTCACCAAGATTCGGTCCTCTGTTAATGCCTGAGATGACCATATCGGCTCCGGTTTCCTCGGCTTCCAGACCGAGAACGACACAATCCGATGGTGTACCGTCACAAACGTGGGCCACCAGCCCTTCGGGATATTGTCCTCCCGTAATTTTCCAGAGCCTCAGCGGTCTTGTCAGCGTGATGGCATGACCGACACTGCTTCGTTCCCTGTCAGGCGCTACCACAAAGGGCTCGAAGCCGTTTTCAAAAAGGCATGACGCAAGTGTCACAATCCCGGGGGCAAAGACACCGTCATCGTTTGTGACAAGGATCTTCATGGAAGAACCACTCCCGATACTAGAGGATCAAATAGAACAATGTCCTGACAATGGGGCCCATGATACCTTGGATAATGCCGGTCATCAGCAGGATGATCAATACGAAAAAACCGTATCGTTCCAGCCAGAAATATCCCTGGAGCCATTTGGGGGGCAGGAAGAGATACAGAAGCTTTGATCCGTCAAGGGGTGGTACCGGTATCAAGTTAAAGACTCCAAGCCCGAGGTTTATCAGGACCATGAGCACCATGAACCTCCCCAACGCCGGAACCGTCATGAACAGCCCGGGCAAAAGACGAACAATGACACCGCAGGCAGCCGCAGACAGGAAATTACCTGCCGCTCCTGCGACCGAAACAAGCGCCATGTCCCTGGCAGGCTTTTTGAAGTACCTCGGCTCTATGGGAACAGGTTTTGCCCAACCGAAACGGAAAACAAGCAGCATCAACGCCCCAATGGGATCAAGATGCGCCAAGGGGTTCAACGTCAACCGACCAGCCCTTTCAGCCGTGGGGTCACCCAAACGGAAAGCTACGTAACCGTGGCAGAATTCATGGAAGGTGATCGCCCACAAGACTGCAGGCACGCTGAGAAGGAGGTCACCAAGGCCTGGTAAAGAACTCACGCTTTCACGTCCTTTCGATGTCCGGTTTGAAACCGGTTGCGTATCCAGTCAATCTCGTCTTCTCTCGTTTCCACATGACCGTCCAGTCGTGCCATTTTCAGCAATCGGAGCATTCTGCCGATTTCAGGGCCTTCCTTGTACCCGAGATCCAGCAGATCCCGACCTTCGAGCATGGGTTTTATTTTCCTCAGTCGTGTCAGATACAACAGAATCCGCCGTCTTGCCCTCCATCGTCCTGTTGCCGCAGCCCAGTAAAGAGCTGTGACCGGATGGACCTCATCCAGATATTCGCAAATGAAAGAGGCAGCCTTTTCTCCTCTTTCCCCGAGGATATTTTCCGTCGTGCCGAGGTCGTCCACTCCATGTTCGACGATTTTCCTCTCGCGCGGATTCAGGTGCAGCCGGTCAAGTACGGACAGACGGTCATCTTCCGATGCTTCACAGATCAGTGACGACAAAAAGGCCAGCCATCCGTGTTTGCCCATATCGGGCAAATCTCTGGAGAGCCTTCTTTGAAAAACAGAGATTCTTCGCATGGTCCGCATTGCTGTGGGGCCAGGATGAATTCCCCTGAAAAGGGCTTTCCAAAAACCAAAGGTCCGGAAACGCCTGACGATATCATGGGGAGCCTTTTCGGCAAAAACCAGCTCGAGTTCGCTTCTGAGTCTGACCCCCGAAAGCAGGGAAACGAGTCCTCCTCTTATGCAATTTTTCAGCAGCCGAAGAGTATTTTCTTCAAGTGTGAAACCAAGTCGTTGTTCAAGACGAACACCCCTGATAACGCGTGTTGGATCTTCAACAAAACTCAAATTATGGAGAACCCTCAAGGTTTTCTTCTGCAAATCCCTTCTGCCTCCGAAATAGTCGACAAGCCTTCCCCAATTGCCTTTGTTTATCGAAACCGCCATGGCATTGACCGAGAAATCCCGCCTGTACAGGTCGTGTTTCAGAGAATCGCTGGAGACGTGTGGTTGCGCCACGGGATATTCGTAAAACTCGCGTCGTGCTGTTGCAACATCGATCTTTCTTCCCCCCGGGAAGACGATCGTTCCCGTCTTGAATCTCTGGTGAATTGCGACGTTACAGCCGTCAGCCTCCCAGGATTTGATAAAGGAAACAGCATCCCCCTCGATAACAATATCCAGGTCCTCATTTTCTCGGCCCAAAAGAAGGTCCCTGACGAAACCACCTACCACATAGGCACGCGCACCCATGGATTCCGCCCTTTTGCCGAGCCTCGATAACAGTTGCGTCACCCATGGTTTCAGTTCCTGTGAAAGGAGCTCCGAAACATCTTCGGTCCATGGCATCTGAGGAGCGATCGACCTGGTCTCTGAAGGAAGGGATCTGGGATAAAGGGCTCTCAGAATATCGGTCCTCGTGACAATTCCTGTCAGGACCTCATGATCGAGAACAGGCAGCCTCCCGATGTTGTTAAGCACCATGATCCTGTGAGCTTCCGCAACAGAAGCTTCCGGCTGAATGGTTATCGGGCTTTCCGTCATGAAATCGCCTGCGGCGACGTGTTCCAGTCCATGTATTTTCGCCTTGTCCAGATCTTTGCGGGTGATGATGCCGGCCAGCTTCCCCGCATCGACCACAGGGAGAGCGGCATGTCCGTAACGGATCATGATCCTGTATGCGTCTTCCAC
>CAZERC010000075.1:0-3018 GCA_964515395.1 uncultured Synergistaceae bacterium
ATGGTATATAATCTACAATATGATTGTTAGACAATAATACAAGATCCTCAATCACTGGAAGGGGCGAGCAGCATGATCGAGACGACACCGAGAAAGGGCGTCAGGCACAAGAGCCTCGTCGAGGTGATTGTCGATAACATTGAAGACAAGATCCTGAGAGGGGAACTGAAACCGGGCGAACGGCTCGTGGAGCAGGCCATGTGCGAGGAGCTCCGCGTCAGCAGGTCCCCCCTGCGGGAGGCGTTCCGCATACTCGAAAACCAGGGCTTTCTCGTCAACGAGCCCCGCAGGGGCGTCTCCGTCGCTGAACTCAGTCTCAAGGAAGCCATCGACATCTACACCATCAGGGCAAAACTGGAGAGTCTCGCCACCAAGCTCTCCGTCGAGGCGGATGACGGTTCCCTGGCAGAACGCCTCCAGAAGCTGCATGACGAAATGACCGCCCTGGTCAACGAAGGCGACATCACCGGCTACAGCAGGCTCAATGCCGAGTTCCATGAAACGCTGGTGAGTGCCTGCAAAAATTCACACCTCATAGACATGCTTCGACTTTTCAATAAAAAAACCCTCCGCTACCGGATGGAAGTCCTTTCCTCCCCGGGAAAACTCCAGGAATCACTCAAAAAGCACGAAAAGCTCATCGAATCCATCAAAAGGGGCAATGCCCGCGAGGCGGAACGGGTCCGCGAGGAGTCCATCCTCGCCAACATCCCTTTGATCGAAAAAACGTTTGCCCAAAACGCGAAGGAGGAGACACAGTGAAAATCAACGCGGAAAAATGCATCCGGTGCATGCGGTGTATCGAATATTGTCCTGTCGACTGCATCCATGCACGGGGCGGAACCATCGTCATCGACCAGGATGAATGCGTGGAATGCGGCGTCTGCCTGAATACGGGCATCTGCCCCGTGGACGCCATCTACATGCCCGAAGAAGCCTTCGAATACCCGAGAGCCATCAGGATGCAGTTCAGCGATCCCGGCGCCCAGCATCCGAACCTCAAGGCCTGGGGCCGCGGGACGGAAGAAGCCAAGACAAACGATGTCACGGGCAAGTTCGCCCGGGGCGAATACGGCCTTCTCCTCGAGTTCGGACGACCCGGAACGGGAACACGGCTGCGGGAAGTCGAAAAGATCACAAAGGCCCTCGCCGAACGGAACATCCCGATCCTCGAGGACAACCCCTTGTACGGCCTTTTGGAGGACGACGGTTCTGGACGGATACGGCCGGATTTCGTGGGAGAAAAGATCCTTTCGGCGATTCTTGAAATCCGCCTGACGGAAGAACAGTTCGCGGAGTTCATCACCGGTATTCTTCCGCTGCTCGAAGACGTGGAAACCGTCGTGTCCGTGGGCCTCGTCACCAGGTTCGACGAAGACGGCGGCCTCTCGGTCATTTCCAGGCTGGAGGAACTCGGCTTCTCCGTACGGCCCAATGCGAAGATCAACGTCGGCCTCGGCCGCCCGCTGGTTGAAGAGCCCGAAAGGAGCGGAAACTGATGAGTCATTCATTGCACAGGTTCGGTTCACGGGAGAGCCTCAAGGGGGATTTCTGCATTTACGCCCGGGCCGCAAAAGGCGTCAACAGGGACAACTGCGGCGACAAGCTCCGGAAGATCCTTGCAATCTTTCGCTCCGAAAAGGTGGTCAACTTCGGCTCGAGCCACTCGGGGAAAAGCTACGCCGCGGGACTGGATCCCGAAGCCTACGCCGAGAGTCTGGACAATTCCTACGGCGTCATCGCCAGCTTCGACAGTCGTGAAGCCGTCACGGGCGTTCTCAAGAAACTCAAGGAAGCCGATATCGGCATATCCATCGTCGTCAGCGGTCTCATCGACGAAGTCAGGGACATTGCGGCCGAATGCGGACTCACCCTCCACACGGCGACCCTTTCCCTTGGAATCTACGGAAAACGCTCCCTTCTTCCGGAGGACGAGGTCCTCGAGTTGACCACCATGTGCGGCCATTCACTGGTCGGAAACAGCCTCGCCCGCAGCGCCATCGAAAAGGTGAAAAAAGGCGTCATGACACCGCAGGAAGCGGCCCTGGCTCTCGCAAAACCCTGTACCTGCGGCATTTTCAACACGACCCGCTGCGTCAAGCTGCTCGAGAAGCAGCTCGAAAACAAGGCTCCCGACACAAGTTCCGTCTGAAGACAATCGGTGGATCCGTACAGTGACCTTCCAACGCCTTTGCAGGTGGAAGGGGCTGCACAAGTTCCAGACATCCCGAAAGGGAAAAGGAGGAAGAGAAGATGAAATTGAGAAAGTCCAGGGCAACACTCGGCGTTTTGGTGTGTGTGCTCGCCGCCTTCATCCTGGTGGCCGGCAGCGGAATGAGAGCGGAGGCGGCGGAAAAGATCCCCTACCCGGTGAAGACGGTGAACCTCATCACCCACTCCAGCCCAGGCGGCGGAAGCGACGTCATCCTGCGCGAAATGGCAAAGTACCTGGGCACCATCATCGATGCAAATTTCGTGGTCGACAACGTCAGGGGCGGAAGCGGCGCCAAGGCCATGGCCTTTCTGGCCAATTCCCCTGCTGACGGGTCCATCTTCTACGCAACGACGCCGACATGCGTCCAGATCCCGATGCTCGCCGAGGTGGAATACACCATCGACGACCTCGAACCGATGGTGAACATTTTCTTCGACCCCATGGTCATGTACGCCAAGGCCGATAGTCCCGTGAACGACCTGAAAGACGTCATCGCCCTCGCGAAAGAGAAACCCGGTGAGACGCGCTGGGGCGGCGGGAACCCCTCGGCCCTCGAGCGCCAGATCATCGAACGGCTCAGAACGGACGCGGATGTAGAGGTCAGGGTTATTGCCTTCGAAGGCGGCGGAGACCTGATGCTTGCCGTTTTGAGCGGCGTTATCGACGTCGGCTTCGGCGAACCTGCGGAAATCCTCGGCCAGGTGGAAGCCGGCAAGATCAAGATCCTCACCACCTTCACCGACGACCGGATCAGAAAGCTTCCCGACGTCCCCACCGCTGTTGAACAGGGCTACGATATCATC
>CAZERC010000076.1:0-2957 GCA_964515395.1 uncultured Synergistaceae bacterium
GCCTAAAGATGCTTGCCGGAGACGAGGTGCTCACCACGGCGATTTTGGACCGGCTGCTCCATCACTGCCACGTGGTCCATGTCGGCAGCAGCTACAGGCTCTGGGAGATGGAGCAAAGAACCCGGCCAAACCAGCGAAAGGAGGAGTGACCGAAACGGGATAAACAACGCATTGTGTGCACGTGCGCAGAAAGTGGATGTCCCTTAGCGAGTATAACTGGCTGTCTTTTTCAAACGAGCTGTTTTGAAAAGGACAGTGCAGGAGGAAAGAAACCGCAAGACTCAGGATGTTTCCAAAATTACATCTGTATGGTCACGAGCTGACGTGTACACCTGCGGGAATCTGGGTGTAAGTTGACAGAAAACTCTGCAACAGCCTCTACAGAAAATTGTTTTGGACAAGATTGATTAGTCGGTTAGTATGGGGAAAATACACAGGGGGGTGCAAGGTAAAATGTATAAGGTTCAAAAATTTTTATTTATCCTTCTTTTTCCCGCTTTGTTGCTTACTGTCGGAAATGAGGTTAATGCAGCAGGTGATAATTCCCTCTCGTATTTCAATCCTGAAGAGAATAAAGCCGACGCGGTATATATCAACGGAAACATTTACACGGTAGACGAAAATTTCAGCAAGGCAACGACAGTGGCGATCAAGGGCGACAGGTTTATTTATGTTGGGACCGACAAAGAAGCCAGGAAATATGTCGGCGAAAACACAAAATTAATCGACCTGAAAGGACAAACCATTATCCCGGGGTTGATCGATGCTCACCTTCACTTTCTGAGTCTTGGTACTCGTTTATTACAAATAGACGCTTTTTGGAAACCCAAGGGGGAAATTTTGGAAGCCGTCGCTGAAAAGCTCAAGAAGATTGAACCAGGCGAATGGATTCTTGGCCGCGGGTGGAACCAGGAAGTTTGGGATCCTCCGCTTTTCCCGACAAAAGAGGACCTCGATGCTGTTGCTCCCGATGTACCGGTAGCCCTGACTCGTGTTTGTGGACATGCGACCTGGGTTAATTCAAAAGCACTTGAAATTGCCGGAATCGACAAAAACACCCCCGATCCGGTAGGAGGAGAAATCCTGAGGGATGAAAACGGGGAACCAACTGGAATCCTCACGGACCAGGCGCAAAATCTGGTTTTGACCAAGGTGCCGGATTTCAACGAAAAACAACTGGAAGAGGCCCTTTTGCTGGCTCAAGCGGAACTTTTTTCACAGGGAATAACATCTGCCCATGATGCCGGATCAAATGAAGAAGACATACAAAGGTTGAAAAAACTATACCAGGAAGGGGACTTAAAGGTCCGTTTGTATGTTATGACAAGAGTGACGGGGAGACCTTCACCTCAAGAACTGGTTGAAGGGTTGAGATCATTCTACAATAAGGGGCCGCAAGTAGGGGTGTTCGGCGACCGCTTGACCGTCCGCAGCATAAAGCTTTCACTGGATGGTTCTTTGGGCGCCAGAAGCGCCTGGATGCTAGAAGAATACAGCGACCGTCCTGACCATTTTGGAAATGGGAAACTGACGGATGAAGAACTTTACCAGATAGTGAAAGAAGCCAGGCTTGCCGGTTTTCAGGTAAACAGCCACGCCATAGGCGATGCCGCCAATCGACAGGCATTGAACGTTTACGAAAGGGTACTAAAAGAAAGGCCCCACCCGGATCCTAGGTACCGCATAGAACATGCACAGGTAGTCGCGCTTGAGGATATTCCAAGGTTTGCAAAGCTTGGAGTGATTCCTTCCATGCAGACGGTCCATGCTACTTCCGACATGAACATGGCTGAAGATCGGGTCGGGCCGGATCGGATAAAGGGAGCTTATGCGTGGCGTAAGTTCATTGAAGCAGGTAGCGTAATACCAAATGGTACCGATGCCCCAGTCGAACTGGTGAATCCGTATCATAACATTTACGCGGCTGTCACAAGAATGGACCGTGAAGGCAAACCAGAAGGTGGCTGGTATTCGGAAGAATGTCTTAACAGAGAAGAAGCTCTTCGTTCCTGCACTATCTGGGCTGCATACGGGGCCTTTGAAGAAGAACAGAAAGGATCCATAGAGGTTGGGAAATTGGCAGATTTTGTCAAAATAGACAGAGACATAATGAACTGCGCTGAAAGCGAGATAAAGGATATCAAGGCCCTGCTAACTGTTGTCGGCGGTGAAGTAGTATATGAAAGCAAGTAAAGATTGAGGTCGAACCATACAATCCTTTACCATAATGCAGACACAAAGTTAACTTGATTGTTTCAGAATTTTTTGCTGGGCGCAAGATCATTTGCGCCCAGCTTTCATAATGTGGAAATGATGTCGCAGACACCCCCTCTCACACATGGATACACTCCCGCGGTGAACTTTGGGAAACGGATATGGCACATCCTTGGTTTTAGGAAGAACCTGGACTGGGGGTACCGACCGTGGCCAAGTTGAAGGAGCATCACATCATGTGCACGGAAGAGCTTGCAAGAAACCAAAGCGTCAGGAAGATCGCGTCCACCTTCGACGTGGACGAAAGCACCTTAAGATACAGGCTCGGGAGGAAGTGGACCGGTGCCGAAGACGGCAGGGCACAACCCAAAGCAGCGTAGGCAAAAGGTAGATCGAACTTCTGGTGACCCTCGAATATTGCGAATATGTGAGAATATACGAGGCTACAGACCGGAATTCTCTTCAAGAAGCTGATCCGAGAAGGCCTTCCAGGGCGAGAAGATACCCCCGGATTCCGAAGCCGGCGATGCTTCCCGCGGCGACGGGGGCGATGAGGCTGGTCTGCCTGAAAGGCTCCCTCGCCGCCGGGTTCGACAGGTGCACCTCGACGACGGGGACGGCAATGGCGGCGACGCAGTCCCTGAGAGCGACGCTGGTATGGGTGTATCCGCCGGGATTGAACACCACTCCGGAAACGCTTTTTCGAAGCGCCTGGAGCCGGTCGATGAGCTCCCCCTCGTGGT
>CAZERC010000077.1:0-2927 GCA_964515395.1 uncultured Synergistaceae bacterium
CTTACTCAAAGCTTTTGAGCATCTTGTTGTATTCGTCTTCGCTCTCCTTGATGATGTGGTAGCAGTGGGCATCCGTGGGGAACTTGCCTTCCTTGACGTCCGCAATATACTCCCTGAATGCGTTGGTCTCGATTTCGGCCACGTTGGCGTACTTCTTGACGAATTTGGGCGTGAAAGCCTGGAAAAGCCCCAGCATGTCGCCACAGATCAGGACCTGCCCGTCGCAGGGACCGCCGGCTCCGATGGAATAGACGGGGATTTCAAGCTTTTTGGCCAGAAATTGCGTGAGCTCCGGTGGTACGGCTTCGAGAAGGAGCGCCCAGGCTCCCGCTTCCTGGATGGCGATGGCATCTTCAATGAGGGCGCGGGCGCTTTCGGGGTCCCGGCCTTGTGCCTTGAAACCGCCGAGGACTCCGGAGCTTTGAGGTGTCAGACCGATGTGGCCCATGACGAGGATGCCCGCGTCGGCAATGGCCTTGATCTTTGACAGGACCCGCTTGCCGCCTTCAAGCTTCACCGAGTCCATGTCGGCTTCCTTCAGGAAGCGGCCGGCGTTGTAAACGGCCTCGCTGTCGGAGGTCTGGTAGGACAGAAAGGGCAGGTCACCGATGCAGAAGGTGTTGGGGGCTCCTCTTCTCACGGCCTGGCTGTGCCGGATGCAGTCCTCCATGGTTACGGGAACCGTGCCCTGGTACCCGAGGACCACCATGCCCAGTGAATCCCCGACGAGTATCATGTCCATCCCGGCCTGTTCTGCGAAAGAGGCGGTGGGGAAGTCGTAAGCCGTCACCCAGGCGACTTGCTCGCCTTCTTTCTTCATCCTGATGAAATCGAGACGTCCTTTTTTCTTTGCCATTCTTTGTCCCTCCTTGTTGAGTTTTCTGCTTGCAAAATATAAGGTTTTTGATGCGTCGCTTCTTTAAAGGCCAAGTTCTTTTGAAATCCTTTCCGCTGTTTCCATGACGCTTTCGATGATGAACCGTTCTTCGCCGGAACCTTTGGCGTACCTGTATCTCGGGTAAGCTACGTTGATGGCCGCTACAGGCTCTCTGGTGTAGGTGAGAATCGGAGCCCCTATACAGGCAAGGCCTTCGATCAGTTCTTCGTCATCGGCCGCAAAGCCCCTTCGCGGCACTTGTTTGAGCTGAGCCAGGAATTCGTCGATGTTTTTTGCCGTGTTAGGTCCCAAAGAAGAGAATTCAACGTTGCCCAGAAGCTTCAGAACCCTGTCTTCGGGCGAATGGGAAAGTATGGCTTTCCCGAGACTGGTTGCATAGGCCGGGCAGCTTCTGCCTATCCCCAAATCGGCCCTGATGACGGCCGTACTTTCTATTTTGTCTATGTAGACAATGTTGACGCCGTCGAGAACGGCAAGATTTACGGTTTCATTTACCTTCCCGGCAAGGTGTTCAAGGTGGGGGTGCGCAATCCTGACGATTCCCTTTCTGTCGACGGAGTAAAGTCCCATTTCAAACAGTTTCAAGGTTGTGGAATATGCCTGCGTTTGCGGATTTTGTTTTACATAGCCCTTTTGTCTGAGTGTTGCGAGGAGCCTGTGCACGGTACTTTTGTCGAGTGCGAGAGTCTGGGAAATTCTCGAAACGCTTAGTTCCTGATGCTTGTTCAGAAGTTCCAGAATGTCCAGCGCTCTTGAGACGGATTGAACCAGGGCGGTTTGACGACTCAACAGTCCACATTCCCTAAAAACCGTTTCTCAGGACGAAACCAATGTTTCTAAATCTGGACCCCGTCTTGCCGGGAACAGCTATTTCGGGACTCTCGTATCTCCGCAATGAAGTAGAAACGAGCTTTTGAGACGCCAGGTCATCAAGCATAAAACGAAACATAGTTACCGTATCATAAAACGGAATAAGGTGAGATCACAAGGGTGTAACTTTCGCCTCGGCGTTATCCGGTTTTCATCTTTTCAACAAAACCGGTGACAGGTTCTTTCCTTTGGCCTCAACGGGTCGGGTCGTGACCAGGAAATGTCTTTTTCTGGAGCCTCCTTCTTCGGGATACTGGATAAATTATGACATACTGAAACAAAGTCAGTATACTCAAATTCAAACACACCTTGATGGTGGTGGAATGCATGAGAGTCTCTCTGGTTCAGCTCGGGATAAACGACAATCGCAGGAGTGAAGAAACGGTGGGTTACGTCGTCGATATTGTCGACAAAATCGAAGATGCCGAGTTGGTGGTCTTGCCTGAAATCTGGAATGTGGGGTTTTTCGCCTTCGATTATTATCGCAAGAAGGCCGAAACTCTTGACGGACCATTGGTTTCGACATTCAGGCGAAAGGCCCGGGAAAAATCCGTTCACATCCATACGGGCAGCTTTGTGGAGAAAAGGGAAGAGGGCTTTTTCAATACAAGCGTTTTGATTGGCCCTGCCGGTGATTTGCTTGCTGTTTACAGGAAGATGCATCTTTTCGGATTCGAATCCAGCGAAAACAATGTTTTGACTCCAGGAACGGGGATCACGGTGGTATCGACGGAACTGGGCCGGTTCGGTCTTGCGACGTGTTATGACCTGAGGTTCCCCGAGCAGTTCAGACTCATGATGAAACAGGGAGTCCAGGTGTTTCTCATCACTTCGGCCTGGCCCGCCCCGCGTATCGCCCACTGGAACCTGCTGACAAAGGCCCGGGCTCTCGAAAACCTTTGCTTCACGGTTGCATGCAACTGCGCGGGGACGAATCGTGGAAACGAACTGGGTGGCAACAGCGTCATCGTGAACCCCCTCGGGGACATCGTCGCTTCACTGGATAAAGAACCGGGAGTGCTTTCTTGCAAAGTCGACCTCGGCGAGGTTTCAAAAGCCAGAGCGAAATACCCCTTTGTTGATGACATGGTGGAACTGGACGGCAACAATATCCGAATCGGCGCAGGGATCTAAAGAGCTAAAAAACAAGATGGACCGA
>CAZERC010000078.1:0-2878 GCA_964515395.1 uncultured Synergistaceae bacterium
TTTGCTCCGACTGTTGATGTCCTCGACGATGGAGGCGAGCGTCGTGGATTTGCCGTGCCCCGTGGGCCCCGTGATGAGGATGAGGCCCCGGCGTTTCTTCGCGAAACGGGAAATGATCCATGGGAGGCCCAGATCCTGCATGGAGGGGATCTTCGACTTTACATGCCTGACAGCCATTGAAGGCATGCCCATGGCCATGTAGGAATTGATCCGGAACCGCTCCCCCCGAGTATGGGGAAGACGAAGTCTGCATCGCCCTTTTCCCTGTATTCACGGTACCTTTCGGGGCTCAGGATCTGCTCAACGTAGTGGAAGATCTCGTCGGCTTCAAGGGGGTCCATGTGGGTAAAAGGATAGAGGTGGGTGTCCAGAAGCCGGACAAAGGCTGGAAAGCCTGCTTTCAGGTGCAGGTCGCTGGCCTCCAGTTCGACCATGCTCGTCACCATCTGGGTGAAGTCCCTCGGTGCTCCCGGGGAGTTGAACTCGGGATACCCCACGGGAAAATCATATTGATCCATCATGAACCTGGGTGCGCCGGCGGAGCTGAACGCCACATATTCCGCCCGCTGGATCGCATCCAGGGGATGGCGGGGCTGGTCCTTTTTCTCTGTCATCCGGCCTGCTCCTTTCACGGTAACGCAGATTGTCCGTGGCTCTCCATGATCGAAAAATTCGGTGTAAAGTCATGATGAACCGATAAAGCGCGTTTGTCAATGATCGGCCTTTTGTGAGCTTTTCTTTTTTACTATATGTTATTTTAGTGTTCTGTTGCCTGCACGACTGTCTGCGTGGCGGCCCGAAATTTTTCCAGGGAGGCGCAAAAAGGCATGAAAGTCAACGAACACGTTCTAAAACGATGCCTCGATGTCATCGAGAAGGATATCCTTCCCCTGACGAAGCGGGCTGTTACCGAAGGCCACAATATTTTCGGGGCGGCGGTGCTTTTGGCGAAGGACCTCTCCCTGGTCACCGCAGGGACGAACCGGCGAGGGCTCAACCCCACATGGCACGGAGAAATCGTCACTATCGGGAACTTCTACAATCTCCACCGCCGCCCTGATCCGAAAGATACGGTCTTCCTCTCTACCCATGAACCCTGTTCGATGTGCCTTTCGGCGCTGGCATGGTGCGGGTTCCCGGAGGTGCTTTATCTTTTCCGTTACGAGGAGACCCGCGATGACTTCGCCATGGCAGGTGATCTTGACATCCTTGCGGAAATTTTCGCCACCACCATCCCGACTCGGGAAAACCGCTATTTCAGGATCCAGTCCCTCCAGGAGGCTGCAAGCGGATTCGACAATCCCCGTCCCTGGTTCGAACGGATCGAAGCAATCCGGGACGCCTACAAGACCCTTGTTCCCCTGGTCCTTTCCGGCGACGGCCTTCACAACTGAAACCCGGAAGCGGAAATGCAAAGGCAAAAAACAGGCCCGGAGACATCTTCCTCAACGGATGCTCCGGGCCTTTCGTTCATCTGCTGAGTGCAGGGCTTTCTCTAAAAGGGCTCAAACCCCATTTCCGCCATAAAGTCCTTGTGGAGGGCCCTGTACTGTTCGTTGATCATCTCCTGGTGACCGCCTTCCCATTCGGAAAGCATCTCAAGTATCTTCCGACCTTTTTCATCATCCACCTTCTTCGTGGCGTTCCGGTAGAAATTCTTGAAATCCGTCTCGATGGCCATGGCCATCCGAAGCACTCCCATGTCACCCGTCAGCTCACCAATCGGCGGTTCCACCTGCGTTCCGGATTTTTTCGACGAGATGATCTCCGAAGCCGTCGCTTCCTCCACCGGCAGCGGGGCTTCCGTATCCCAGCCATCGTTCTGCTCGATGCTCTCCTTCTGCTTCAGAAGGTAATCATAGTGACCCTTTTCCCATTCCGCGAGGTTCGCCACGAGCTGCTTCGTCTCTTCCTGGACAACCTTTTCTCGTGAGTCCAGGTAAAAATCCCTGGCTTCAAGCTCCATCCTCATGGCGAACTCAAGGATCTTTTTCGCCGATTCCATGTTCGCAACCCCTCCTTTGAAACATCTCCCTGATGATGCGTCAACCTGGTCTTCGATGTTTCAAGACAATTGTACAAGATTTCAGACAGTACCGGGAGATATTTTGATGCGGCCCTCACCTTTCTTGAACAGGCCGATCTTCTCTGACCCTGGGAACCCTCCCGCCCTGCAGTAAGCCAACAAGGCGTCGGCCTGTTCTGCAGCGACGGCCAGCAGAAGGCCTCCCGAGGTCTGGGCATCAAACAGCACATCCGCCGTTTCCGCCGCAACCCCCTCGAGCCCCTCAAAGCTGCCCTCGTAAAGCTCCCTGTTCCGATAGGTTCCCGCTGGGACAAGACCTGTGGCCGCCTTCTCTGCCGCTCCGGGCAATAGCGGAAGGGACGGGACGTCAAGACTCACGTCCAGATTTTTTTCGGCCAGCATGTCCAGAAGGTGCCCGGCAAGGCCGAAACCAGTCACGTCGGTGCACGCCGAAACAGCCCGGTACAGGTCCTCCGGAAGGTGCCGCGGCAGATCGTTCAGTGTCGTCATGGACTCCACGGCCGCTTCGACCTCGCCGGCTTCGTCCATCTCAGCCTGCAGGGCCGTGATGATCATGCCCGTCCCCAGGGGCTTCGTCAGAATCAGGACATCACCGGGCCGGGCGCCCGTAACGCGCCATATGCGATCCCGGTCCACCTCGCCGTACACGGTGAGACCGTATTTGGGCTCCTCGTCCTCCACGCTGTGGCCTCCGGCGAGCACCGCCCCCGCCGCGATCACCCGTTCCTGCCCGCCCTTGAGGATATCCCGCAGGATCTCCACAGGCTGGCAGTTGACGGGAAAACCCGCCACGTTGAGAGCCACCACGGGGATTCCCCCCATGGCAAAAAC
>CAZERC010000079.1:0-2843 GCA_964515395.1 uncultured Synergistaceae bacterium
GATGCTGCCTGTCTGTTTCTGGTAAAGGTCTGCGATAAATTCCGCGGCGAAGGCATGCGTAAAAGGCGAGAGAAGTAGGAGAAATATAATCGTCAGGATCAGAAAAAAGGACTTGCGAAATGTGGACATTCCCTTTTGCCCCCTTTCCGTTTTTCATTATAAGGCATGCATGGAAACGGAGGGGAGGATGTTCCTTTTCGTGGCGTACGATAAAATCGTTCCGCCGTTATGCCGTTATACTGAAAGAAAGGCCAGGCAAAAGGATCCGGCAGGGGAGGGATACCATGGGAGTCAAGGTGCTTCAGGTCATCAACAGGGACAGGTGCCTGGGGTGTTTGAGCTGCATGTACGCCTGCAGCAGGCGGCTGAAAAACCTTGGTGGAACGGGGAAGTCGGCCATGCGGGTCCGCCCCTATGCCGGAACGGAAGGGATCTTCTCCATCCGGGTCTGCATGCGTTGTGAAGACCCCGACTGCGCTGCGGCCTGTCCGACGGGTGCCCTGACGGTCGCCGCCGGAGGAGGTATCAGACTCGACAGGAGGCTGTGCAAATCCTGTGGCGCCTGCGTGAAGGCCTGTACCATCGCCGCCCTGCAGTGGGACGAGGAGGAAGGGGTTCCGATTCCCTGCATTCATTGCGGGCAATGTGTCGGGTATTGTCCGAACCATGTCATTGCCATGACGGAGCGTGAACCCGAAGGGGGAGATGACGGCCATGCAGGGCAGGATCCTTTTCGTTGATTTGACCACCGGTTCCAGCCGGATTGAAGATGACAAAAGCCTTTTTGCCGACTTCCTGGGGGGCACGGCTGTGGCGACGGAACTTCTCGCCCGCCACGGATACGCAGATGGGGATCCATTGGCCCCCGAGGCACCGATCATTTTTGCGATCGGGCCTTTCAGCGCCCTTTACCCCGTTGCGACGAAGACCGTTGCCTGTTTTCGGTCACCCTTGACGAGAGAACTCGGCGAATCCCATGCAGGTGGCCGCCTGGCGGCGGCCATGAGGGAAGCGGGCATCGACGCCATGGTCGTCACCGGCGCTGCTGAACGGCCGGTGTATCTCGTCGTGGACGGGCAAAAGACGGCCATCCGTTCGGCTGCTACCTTCTGGGGACAATCTGCCCCGGCTACCGAGCGGATCCTTCGACAGGCCGAGGAACATTCGGCCCGACAGATATCTGTCGTGAGGATTGGACCAGCGGGGGAAAGGCTCTCACCCATGGCCTGCGCCACCGTGGACAGCTCCAGACATTTCGGCCGTCTCGGCCTGGGCGCCCTGATGGGATCGAAAAAACTCAAGGCCTTTGTCGTAAGCGGCAAGGGGACGGTCCCGGCAGAAGATCCGAAAGCCTACAAAGAAGTGTATGACCTTCTCTACGACAGGGTCGTCAATTCAGACGAGATGAAAAAATACCACAATCTCGGGACACCGGCCAATGTCCTTTCCCTCAATGCCATCCGAGGTCTTCCGACAAGAAACTTTTCCCAGGGAATATTTGAAAGTGCCCCCGATATTTCGGGAGAGGCTTTCCTGGAGGAAGTCAACGTCCAGCATATCGCCTGCGCCCACTGTCCCTGCGGATGCATCCAGATCGCCGAGCTCAGGGAGGAGTTTGCGCCGGCGCACTACAGTACATCGCGGATATCCTACGATTACGAGCCCATCTTTGCCGTGGGATCCCAGCTGAGCCTGTCATCCACCAGGGACATCCTTCGCATGCTTGTGGCCATTGAAAAGCAGGGATGGGACGTGATGAGCATGGGCAACACCCTCGCATGGGCCACGGAGGCCTTCCTCTCCGGGGTGATAGATGAAAAGGAAACGGAAGGTTTATGTCTTTCCTTCGGTGATACGGACACATACCTGGAGGTCCTCCGGCGGATCGACTCGGGCAGCGGTGAATTCTTCCGCGACCTGGAGCAGGGAACGGCTTTCTGCGCCGAAAAGTACGGCGGAGAAGATTATGCCATGCATTACGGCGGCCTGGAGCCGGCGGGATACCTCACGGGGGAAAACGCTATCATGACATGGATTGCCGGCATCCGGCATTCCCACCTTGACGACTCGGGCTATGGAATCGATCAGAAGCTTCTCAGAAACGATATGCCCCTCGAGGAGCAGGTGAGGCTTCAGGTCGAGGATGCCCAGTGGCGGATGGTCCTGAATTCCTTGGTGATTTGTCTGTTTGGACGTGGAGTCTTTGACGACGATGTCATCGTCAAGGGGCTTGCGGCACTGGGTCTTGACTGGAATCTCGAAAGCCTCCGGAGATTCGGGGCGGACACATTGCGTGCGAAATATGGCTGGAAACGGGCCTGTGGTTTTTCCCCGGAAAATATCAAAATTCCCGAAAAGATGTTCCGGGTCAGGTCAAGTACGGGGTTCATCGATCCCGGCCGGATGAAGCGCCGCCTTGAACTTTTTCTGGAACACGCGGGTATTGAGGATAATCCGGGCTGTGTCCGTTGAAGGAAATCGACCTGCCGAAAGATGTGGCCGAAATCGTGAGGCAGCATCACGAGCGAATGGATGGATCAGGTTACCCCAGAGGACTTCAGGGGAAGGAGATTCTCATGGAAGCCAGGATCCTCGCCGTTGCCGACGTGGTGGAAGCCATGTCTGCCCATCGTCCGTACAGGGCCGCCCCAGGACTGGAAAAGGCGCTGAAAGAAGTATCAGACGGCAGGGGCGTGTTGTACGACCCTGCCGTCGTGGATGCCTGTATCGCTGTCTTCAGGGAAGGCTTTGCTTTCGAGAGGTTCGACAAAGGACGGTGACCGGCGGAACAGTCCTACCAGCCTCCGCCACCGCCGCCGCCGCCACCACCGCCGGAGAAACCG
>CAZERC010000080.1:0-2733 GCA_964515395.1 uncultured Synergistaceae bacterium
ATGGGCACTGACCGGTCTCGGGATATCCTTTCGAGCATGTACGAGGAAATTTCCGTCCGTTGCGACATCATCATGAATAAATCGGTCGAGAAGGTCCTGACTTCCGGGGGCATCGTTTCCGGGGTTCGGCTCGACGACGGGAGGACCCTTTCGGCCCGCAAGGTCGTCCTCGCTCCCGGGAGAGAAGGCGCCTTCTGGATGGAACAGACGGTGAAAGACCTTGGACTGAAGATCGAATCGTTGCCGGTGGATATCGGCGTCCGTGTGGAAATTCCCGCCGGTTGGGCCGAAACGGTGACAGACCAGTTCTACGAGGTGAAGGCGGTTCTGGACACGCCCACCTTTGATGACCGTGTCCGGACCTTTTGCATGTGTCCTCATGGAGAAGTGACGACGGAATATGTGGCCAGTCATGAAATCATGACCGTCAACGGACACAGCAACAAGGATGGAAACAACAAGACCGATAATACCAATTTCGCGATCCTCGTTTCCACGGAGTTCACCGAGCCCTTCAAGGATCCCAACGGCTACGGCAGTCATATCGCACGACTGGCGAACATGCTCTCGGGAGGAGTCCTCGTCCAGAGACTCGGGGATCTCAAGCACGGGAGGCGATCCACGCCGGAACGCATCGCGAGGGGGCTCGTGGATCCGACGCTGAAAACGGCCGAGCCTGGCGACATTGCCTTTGCACTCCCCTACAGGCATCTGGTGAACATTCTGGAGATGATCCAGGCCCTGGATTCCATCATTCCGGGGATCAACGGCAAGCATACCCTGCTGTACGGAGTGGAAGTCAAGTTTTACAGCCTCAAGCTTGCCCTGGATGACAAGCTTCAGACGGTCCTTCCCGGACTTTATGCCTGTGGTGACGGAGCAGGTGTGACCCGCGGCGTCATACAGGCTTCGGCAAGCGGGATCGTTGCCGCGCGGGCCATATTGCAGGAGGAGCGGGACATTTCGCAAACGCACAAGGGTGAAACATCTTCGAAAGGCGGTGGAAAAGGATGAAGACCATCGGATTGATCGGCGGCCTGACATGGGAATCTACTGTCGAGTATTACAGGATCATCAACGAACTCGTTTCCCGTCGACTGGGAGGAACCCATTCTGCCAGGATTATCATGTGGAGTTTCGATTTTCATGAATTCGATGACCATATGAAAACGGGTGAATGGGCGAGCATCGGGGAAAAGGTGGCCGATGCCGCGAAAATCGTGGAAAAAGCGGGAGCTGACCTTTTCCTGATCTGTTCCAACACGATCCACAAGGTTGCCGAGGCGGCGGCCGGCACTGTGGCGATTCCTCTTTTGCACATAGCGGACACAACGGCCGTGTCAATACGGGAGATGGGCTTCCAGACTGTGGGACTCATGGGAACGAAATTCACAATGGAAGAAGATTTCTACAAGGCTCTTCTCAAGGAAAAACACGGAATCGAGACCCTCATTCCCGACGAAGAGGACAGACGCTTTATCAATCATGTCATCGATGAAGAGTTGACTTTCGGGGAAATACGATCCGAATCACGGGAAAGTTTTCTCGAAATCATTGAAAAACTTTCTGAAAGAGGGGCGCAGGGCGTTGTCCTGGGTTGTACGGAAATTCCCTTGCTGGTGCAACAAAAATATACAGAAATACCTGTTTTCGACACGATGAAGCTCCATTGCATGGCTGCGGTTGAGGCTGCCCTGGAGGAGGAAGAGTCCTGAAGAAAACACCTCGACCCGGGAGAATTCCGGAGTCGGGGTGCAAGCAATTTACAGGCTCGCTGAGGATTTTCTGTTTTGCAACGCCTTTCCAAGGACCTCTTCAAGCAGTTCGGCTGACATCGTGACGACATCGAGGCATCTTGAATCTTCGTGGCGGTATCGTTCCTTGAGAGGGGCGCAAAGCAGCAATCCATGCCTGCTTTCCCAACGGGTCAGAAACTCCCTGCATGTTTTTTTCACTTGCGGGCTCGTGTGGGCCCGGTCTTCCGTCAGGGCTGCGCCGATGGCGGCAATGGCGCCTGAAAGGGCGCCGCACAGATGTTCGATCCCGGCTCCGCCACCGAAGCCGGCCATCATCTTTCGGGCATCCTTGCTCTCAAGAAGTCCGTATTCGTCGTCTGCCGCAGCAAAAATGCTTTCGGCGCAATTCATGTCACACTCTGCGTAGTAATGCCTGGTGCGATCAACCAAAGACACGGTGTCACTTCCCATGAAAGCTGTTTTTAATGATTCTTCTTATGGCACGGGTGTTTCTACCTTGCGATAACCGGGCGGGATCGAAAAGGCTGAAGCCGGTACGGGGCGTTCATCGATGTTCCGGTATTCAAGAAGGTAGAGTCTTTCAGGAACCTCGGTCCGGACGGGGAAACCGATATCCCTGGCGATCCACTGGACGAGGGGACTGTCCGTCGTCTTCGTCCCTTCGTATCGAATGATGTCGCACTGGTATCCTTCGTACTCGGTGGTCCCGATCTTTCTTGCGATTTCACTGGACCGCCACTTTTCTGCGAGAATGACGGGATGTTCCTCAAGTTTTGACGGGACATCCGCATAGGTTCTCCTCTTGGGGTTCAGGACCCTGGCCGTGCCCTTTTCCAGGTCGAAAAGGGTGATCGTAACGAGCCCTGCGTGCAGTACTTCTTTTCGCATCAGGTTCCCCTTGACGAAGACACGTCCGCTCGAGATGCTGCCTGTCTGTTTCTGGTAAAGGTCTGCGATAAATTCCGCGGCGAAGGCA
>CAZERC010000081.1:0-2673 GCA_964515395.1 uncultured Synergistaceae bacterium
CCGACGGACGGTCCCCGGAATTTTCCCTGTGCGGATACCAGGGCGGTAAAAATCCCACGATGATCCCAGGCTCCGTTGTGCTCCTCAGGTCGCAAAGCTCCCCCATGAGAGCCAGGGATTTTTCCCTGTCATCAAGGCCGTCCAGTTCCGAGGCCTTCTCACGGATAAACCGCTTGAGATCGGGCACGGCGCTGCTCACTTCAGAGCAGAACTCCTCGAAAGTCATGACTTTGGGTTCGAAATGTTCACACTTTTCCGCCCCCAGGCCTTCGGCGGACCGGTCACGATGCTTGAGCGCCTCTTCAAAGGCTTTTTCCGCCAGGGCCTTCAGGTCTTTCAGGATCTCGGCGGGCGCACGCCGGAGAGTCATCAGGTTATAGAAAGCCACGGCCCTTTCCGGCAGGGTCACCGAGTAGCTTTTTCGGACATCCCTCAGGGAGAGGCATGCCGGTGGAGGTGTTTTTTCTTCCCCGACTGATTCGGAGAAGTCCGGATTGCCCTCCATGAGCCTGTCGCAGCATGATGCCAGAAGCGTGGCGCTCAGGCCCCGGAAGTACTGCCCCACATGTGCCCCGGAACCCAGACAGTAGAAAAAGGGCATCAGCTTGCCCACCGTCCCCGTGAAGACCGTTTCCCCGGCCTCTTTGGGCGCCCCGGCGCTTGACGGCTCCGTGAGAATAGCGCCCTTGTACTCCAGGCCTTCCTTTTCCTTGAGCTCCGAGATGAGGCTGACGGCATTGCGCATCCCCAGGGAACTGTCCTCCTCGTCGGGCACCGCCAGAAAAAGGAGGTTCGCATCGAGGGCGGACGGATCTTCCGACGCCTCGGCCAACAAGGCCATTTCCACCGCCAGTCCCGCCTTCATGTCCATGATGCCGCGGCCGAAAAGATATTCACCGGACGCGAGGTCGTCCAGTACCTCGCCTACCAGCTTCGAATCCGCCAGGGCCCTGGTGTATTCGAGGGGAGAAAAGGCCAGATGCCGCAGGGGGCCGAAATCTTCGACACCGACGATGTCATAGTGCCCCGTCAGGATCACCGTTCCCGCCCGGGCCGGTTCCGCTTTCAGCAGACAACCGACAATGCTGCGTCCAAAGGGGTCCTCCGGCAGAGGCACATCGATCATGCTTTCGGGGTGAGCCTTCACCCAGGGAATGGTCTTGAGCTTTTCCCGTATGAACCGGCCCGTTTCGGCTTCTTCGGGCGTGCGCGTTATACCGGGAATTTTGACAAGATCGAGAATGAGTTGCAGAATGCTTTCCCTGGATGCTGTAACCATTTCATTTCACCTCATAAAATCACGGATTTTCTTCAGGTCGAACTGGAATGCATGCAGTAGAATACAAGTATATCACCGGGAAGACTCCCGGCCTGGGAGAGAAAAGCATGCACAAAATACAAAAGCTGTTGCGCAAACATTCCAAGCTCGCCGTCCTGACTCTGACACATTTTATCAACGATATACACGGCTCGTTCCTGCCTACCTTCATTCCGCTCATCGTCGAACGTCTGGGCATTACCTACGCCCAGGCCGGGCTCCTCAGGTCATTGTCCGGCGCCATTCATATGATCGTCCAACCCATGGCAGGGTACCTTTCGGACCTTTTCACCCGCCCATACGCACTTATGGCCGGACCCGTCATTACGGCCGTCGGGGCATCACTGCTCCCCGCGTCGCCTACCTACGGAATGGCTTTCCTGTTCGTCGGGCTCTGGGGTTTTGGAAGCGCCGTCTACCACCCTTCCGGCCACGGGGGCGTAGGGTATGTGGAAGACCCCTCGAAGCTTGCCTTTTTCCTCGCCATCTTCGCCGTCGGCGGAATTTTCGGTGCCACCGTCAGCCCGCTCTATGCCATCACCCTCTACAGGCTTTTCGGCCCCGCCCTGCTGCCTTTTGCGGCCCTCGTGCCGGTAGCTTTGACCGGGTACCTGACCTGGCACGTCATTCCCAAGCTGAAAGACAAGGTCCATGACGCCAGGCCATCCCCCCTTGATTTCATCATGACCATGGGGGGCACCTTCAAAATCATCTACCCGATCTGGATGGTTGCACTCGCCCGCGACACGGCCGTCAGCGGCGTCAGGTTCTTTCTGCCCCTCCTTATCGCATCCCGGGGCGGCACTATCGTCAACGTGGGAACCATCCTTTTCACCATCAACATCATCGGCGCCGTTTCCCCCGTGCTGGGGGGGCGAATCGCGGACGCCATAGGCCGCAAAAGGGTCATCGCCTTCGCAATGATCGCCGCACCCTTCTTTCTCGTCCCCGCGGCCCTGACGAGGGGGATCCTTTCCATCGCCCTGTACATGGCCGGAAACGCGCTGCTTCAGGCCTTGCTTCCCGTTACGGGCGCCGCGGCCCAGGAGTTGGCCCCACGTTCCCGAAGTGTTGTGGCTTCTCTTGTAACGGGCTTCTCCTTCGGCCTCGCCGGGCTGCTGCTGGCGCCCATCGGCCTTTTCGCAGACATGTTCGGCCTGGTGGCGACGCTGGTTTTGGTCGCCCTGCTCCCCCTGGTGCCAATGCCGCTTTACTTCTGGAAATGGCGGACCATGGCGGACCATCGCCAGACCGGATAGGACCGAAGGGGCGCGTTCATTCGGAAAATCTTCCAAAATCCTTTTCATGCAACGGGATTTTACTCAAAAGGGTATCACGTTATCAGGATGATATGT
>CAZERC010000082.1:0-2656 GCA_964515395.1 uncultured Synergistaceae bacterium
ATGGCTATAGCGAGGTGAATGGCTTCACCTACGGGGATTTCAGCACCACCGTCGTCGAAAGCCTGCTCGGCGTCCGGGTAAGCAAGGATTTCGTCACCAAGGAAGGAACCAATCTGAACACGCAGCTGCGGCTTACGTGGAAACGCAATCTTTCCGGCTCAGAGATCCCTGTCGACCGCAGTTGGGGCGACGAAACCCGGTGGTACCCAGTAACACTCGACAAGGACCGTTTCGCCGTTGAGTTTTCCTTTTTCGCGCAATGTCGGAATAACATGTACATAACGCTTGGCTACAATAAATGTTTCGGCGACCGCTTCGAATCTCACGGCGGCCGCCTCACCCTTCAGTGGGTTTTTTAAAACCTGCTTCGGAAGATAAGAACTCAAGAAGCGTCTTATCCGGTAATCTTTTGTTTGTTCCTGGACCAGAAGTCGAGCATGAAAGCCAGGAAGACGGCCAGAAACACTCCGCCCACAAAGCCAAGGGCGACGATGAGCTTGACGTTGGGGGCCACGGGATTTTCCGAAAGTCTCGGATTAACGTACACCCTGGTTGTAATCAGATTGTTCAGCTTGTTTTGATCCTGCTCAATGCTGATGGCAAGCCGCTCTTTTGATTCTTCCAATTCCAAAATCTGATCCTGGATTTTCTCGAGTTCTTCATTCATCGCCGGAGAAAGGGCTAAAAGTCTTTCTGTTTCCTCTTCTTTTTTCATCCGAGCTTCCCGGATCCTCTCATCGAGTGTTTGCAGTTCCTCCCGGAGTTCATTGATCGTCTGGGGAATTTTAACCAGCAAGCGTTCCCGCATTTGGGAGAGAAACATCGTTTCGATGTTTAACAATGTCATTTCGGCAGAAATTCCTCCTGCGCCTGAGTCTTTCCTTTTTTGCAAAAACCGGGTATAGCGCTCCTCGACTTCCTGAATTTTCTGTGACAGCTCTTCCTTTTCCAATTGCAAAGATTCCAAATCCGTCTCGATTGCTTCCTGACGCGCTTCCGCCCTTTGGATTGTTCGCTCCAGTCCATCAATACGATCCCGTTGCGCATCCATCCGATTTTCGTATTGATCCTTTACCTTTGCAATTTTTTCCGTCAGATTTGAGATCGTTGAATTCACTGTGCTTATTTCCACTTTTTTGCTTGCCATTTCAGCACGGATCTCGTTTTTATATTGTTCGAAAAAATGAGTGTATTCCTGGTTGAGTTTGTCATTTACCCGAGAAAGAAAATCCAATCCCTTATCCGTGGCGTCTTCGGCAACGGTCAGGACAATGGTGGCGACATTCCCGTCTCTTGGCACGTCAACTTCCAGATCCTCTTTGATTGAAAAGCCAAGAGTCTCCGTTTCTTTCGACATTTCCGAGGCCGTCAACTTCGCCAGAGAAGAAATCCGGTTTGTCACGGCATCGGAGTTCTCGACTTTCTCGTATTTTCCATCTATGCGGGAAGTCATCGCGGTATCGGGCACTTTGGAAAAAACAACCACTGGAACCTGCCCTATTTCCACCATTGTTTCGGCCTCAAATTTTTTGGGCATCACCTTCGCCAGGCCAAAGGCCAGTAAAACGAACAACACGGTTGTCACGGCAATAAATTTACGCCGCCTGTACAACACGCCGAAAAGATCAGCCAGGTCGATCTCGTCTTCGTCGGGGGAGTACCACCCGTAAGGAGCTACCTGGATGTGCCGGCCAGGCTGTTGGTCCTGGCTCTCTTTTTCGTCTTCGCCGGAAGTGTTGTTTGTCTCTTTTTCGGACATTTTTGATCCTCCGCCTTGTGTAGTCATCTCGTCAGAAAATTATCCACCGCTTCCGCCTGGATGAAAGTCCCGAACCATTTTACAAAGAAATGGCTTGCCTGTCTCGCACTTACGGCCACAGAGGCAGGAAATTGCAGCGTTCCAAGTCGATAGGGGGCCATCCGGAGGCTCGTCGCAAAAAAGGCCTGTCTGCCGCTGTTTTATTCGGCTTGAGAGAAATGCTTCTCAAAGAGTTCCCTTGCCCTTGCCTGGCCTTCCTCTGTGACCAAAACCGATTTCGACTTCGACCTCGGATTGCCGATCCAGCCTTTTTCATGAAGCCTGTTCATCGTTGCCCAGTCAAAGGTTTTCCAGGCCCTCTTTGTGCCGAATTCCGCCTCGCTGGTGACAAGCCAGAGGAGTGCAAGCGTCATCTCGTCCACCTTGTCGGTGTCATAGTTCATGGTGTTACACCTCACTCACGAAGGCCTTGATCTCTTCAAGGGTCTCGATGATGTCGGCATGGATGACGCCATCGGCGCGGCTGTCGATGGGTGTGGGTGTCTTGTTGACGATAAAAAGTTCTGCCCCGGACTGTTTTGCCAGGGAGGGATACCAGTTGGCCGGGGAGACTTCCAGGGAGGATCCCAGCACGAGGAAGCAACCACAGGAGGTGGCCAGTTCCTCCGCTTTTTCAAGCGCCTCTTCGGGGAGATACTCGCCGAAGAGCACCACGTTCGGGCGCAGGGAACCACCGCATTCGGGGCAGTCGGTTTGTTCCAGCAGAAGCCCGCTGTCGTGATGCCTGCGGCACCTTTCACACCGGACTTCTCGGAGCGTCCCGTGGAGCTCCCAGACCTTCATGGACCCGGCATCCTGGTGAAGGTGATCGACGTTCTGGGTCACGATACCCAGAAG
>CAZERC010000083.1:0-2619 GCA_964515395.1 uncultured Synergistaceae bacterium
GGATTTTCCCTGGATTCGCTGTTTCAGTTCAACTACCGGTTTTGCTACGAGGGCAAGGAACTCTCGCTCGAGGAGCTGGAAGAACTGGCCCGGCTCAAGTCCCCCCTTGTCAGGCTCAGGGGGCAATGGACCTATATCAGCGAGGAGGGCATCAAGGCGGCGATAGACTTTCTGCGCAGGCAGAAAGAAGGAACCCTCTCCGGCAGGGAAATCCTCAGAATGAGCCTGGGCGAAGAGGGCGAGGCCGCAGGCTTTCCCATAGAGGGTATCGAAACCGAAGGTTGGCTCAAAAAGGTGCTCGACAAGCTCAAAGAAGGCACAAAACTGGAGGTCAAGGACCCGCCCGAGGGGTTCAACGGCGAGCTTCGTCCCTATCAAAGGCGAGGATACTCGTGGCTCGACTTTTTGCAGGAGACGGGACTGGGAGCGTGCCTTGCCGACGATATGGGGCTCGGGAAAACCATTCAGACCCTTGCCTTCATCCAGAAGAAAAGGGAAGAAGGGGAAAAACGGCCCTTCCTCCTTATATGTCCCACATCGGTAGTGACCAACTGGAAGATGGAAGCCGAAAAATTTACTCCGCAGCTCGACGTGCTGGTTCATCACGGGTCGGACAGGAGAAAAAAGGAACGCTTCCAAAAGGAGGCGGCCAGGTATGCCATGGTCCTTTCCAGCTATGGCCTCATCACGAGGGATATCGACTTTCTCGGGGAAGTCCCCTGGGCCGGGATCGTGCTCGACGAGGCACAGAACATACGGAACCACGAAACCAAAAGAGCCAGGGCGTGCCGTGCCGTCCCGGCAGGCTGCCGCATCGCCCTGACGGGCACCCCGGTCGAAAACCACGTGGGCGACCTGTGGTCCATAATGGACTTCCTCAATCCGGGCCTGCTCGGCAATTATTCATACTTCAGGACCAACTTCCAGAAGCCCATCCATGTGTGGAAGGACGAGGAGACCGCCTCGAGACTCAGGAAAATCACCTCACCTTTCATCCTCAGGCGCCTCAAGACGGACAGGTCCGTCATCACGGACCTGCCCGAAAAAATAGAGACCAGGGAATACTGCAACCTCACCCGGGAGCAGGTTTCCCTCTACAAGGCCGTCCTCGACGAGGTGGAAGACAAGATCGAAAGCTCTGAAGGCATGGAAAGAAAAGGGCTGATACTTTCCACCCTCACCCGGCTGAAACAGATCTGCAACCATCCCTCCCAGTATGCGAAGGACGAAAACCCTTCCCCGGAGCGATCAGGCAAGCAGAGCCGTCTTTTCGAGATGCTTCATGAAATAAGGGAAACGGGCGAAGGGTCTCTTGTTTTTACCCAGTACGCGGAAATGGGCCGGATACTTCAGCAAAGTCTTGTGGAGGAATTCATGGAAGACGTCTTCTACATTTGCGGGTCCACCCCCAGGAAAAGACGTGACGAAATGGTGAGAATTTTCCAGGAAGACCAGGACGCCCCGCATATATTCGTCCTCTCTCTCAAGGCGGGTGGGACGGGCCTCAACCTCAGCAGGGCCAATCATGTCTTCCACTATGACAGGTGGTGGAACCCCGCCGTCGAAAACCAGGCCACCGACAGGGCGTTCAGGATAGGGCAGAAAAAGAATGTGCTGGTTCACAAATTCGTCGTTGTCGGTACCCTGGAGGAGCGGATCGACAGGATGATCGAAAGCAAGAGCGAGATAGCCGAACAGGTCCTCGGCAAAGGTGAAGCAGGCCTGACCGAACTTTCGAACGACGAGATAAAGAACCTGATCAAACTTGGCAAAGAAGCCGCGGGAGACTGAATCCATGGGAAACTTCCGGCGCTACGGTGATTTTTACCCCAAATCTGAACCCAAAAAAGTGCAGGGTGGAATAAAGGCCCAAAACAGAAGAGGGGCCTTCGCGAGAAAGTGGTGGGGCAAACGGTGGATAAAGGTGCTCGAGAATTTCGAAATCGGCAAAAGACTGGCCAGGGGAAGACACTATGCCAGGAGAGGGCAGGTCGTCAACCTTGACGTTACGAAAGGTCGCGTAAAGGCGAAGGTCCAGGGTTCACGGGTAAAGCCGTATGATATCTTGATAGAAAACGACACCTTTACCGATGAACAGTGGCAACAGGTGATTACCGACTTTTCCGGACAGCCTCGCTTTGCGTCCTCCCTTCTTTCGGGTGAGATGCCCCAGGATATTGAGGAAGTCTTCAACCGGGCGGGCCTGTCGCTTTTCCCCGGGGAAGAAGAACTCCGCTTTGACTGCTCCTGCCCGGATTCTTCCAGCCCCTGCAAGCACATCGCCGCCGTTTTTTACCTGTTGGCCGAGGCCTTCGACGAAGACCCCTTCTTGATTTTCAGGCTCAGGGGCATGGAAAAAGATGAGCTTCTTTCCAGGCTGCAGGGCGACCTGCCCGAAAATGCGCCACGAACCGTCGGTGAACAAGTGCAATTACAGGCGCTTCCCGAAGCCCCGAAGGCCTTCTGGTGGGGAATGAAAGCTCCCGAAGCCCCACAAATGCAATCGAAACCAGTCGGTACCCATGCGTCGCTGCCCAAAAGGCTCGGCAGCCTTCCCTTCTGGAGATCCGATAGGCCCTTTTTCGAAATAATGGAAAACCTCTACAAGCAGGCATCATC
>CAZERC010000084.1:0-2552 GCA_964515395.1 uncultured Synergistaceae bacterium
CAAGACTGTAGACGGAAAGACTCCCTATATTCTTCCACCCTCCATGGACGACTGGCTTCCGGAGGGTCGCCTGGCCCGCTTTATTGCGGAAGGCGACCATAGAACCCGCCATCGGGGTCATCAAGCAGGTGATGGGCTTCCGCCGGTTCCTGCTCCGGGGCCTTCGTTCCGTCGATGCCCTTCAGGAGTTTCTTGATGTGACAGGCAGGGATAAACAGGAGAAAGTCATCGCAGTGGAATTTGAGATGATACTGGAGAGCGACACCTTCCGGGAGCCGGATGTCGAGTTTCTGGTTTCCATCGGAAAGAGTGACAAGGCGGAGGAATACCTTATTGCACGAGCGGATAGGATCAATGGCGATTACTATGCCAGGCTGCTGCCCCTGGCGAAGGCTATGGAGTCGGAAAATCGGAATCTTGCAGCCAGCCTCCTGTATCGCAGTTTGCTGGTCTCGATTCTGGAGCGCAGCTATACAAAGGCGTATTCCCATGGCGTCCGGTATCTGAAAAAACTCGACAGCCTGGCTGCAAAAACAACTGACTGGAAAAATTTCGAAGACCACGAAGCCTTTAAAAACAGTATCCTCCAGACTCATGGTCGCAAAAAAAGTTTCTGGTCAAAATATGAGGTGAAATAATAATGAACGAAATGATCGACAGGTTTTACCAGTTGAGAATACAGCTGCTCGAAATCGAACCTCCGATCTGGCGCCGTTTTGTTGTGCCTGCCGACATCACACTGGACCGGCTGCACGATGTGATCCAGATTGTGATGGGTTGGACGGACAGCCATCTCCATGAGTTCATTATTGGGAAGAAGCGATATTCAGAATACACGGAATCGAAAGAAGACGGACTGGAGTGCGGTCGGTATATTTTCGGGAAACTGGTCAGGCGGAGGGGGCGCACAATTCGGTACCGGTATGACTTTGGAGACGGCTGGGAGCATGAACTGGTTCTTGAAAACAACTGGTATTTCAACTCGAAACTGAGGATCGAAGTGGCCTGCCTTGCAGGCGAAAGGGCATGTCCTCCTGAAGATGTCGGAGGTGTGTACGGTTACTACGAATTTTGCAAGGCCCTGAAAGACCCCGGTCACGAAGAGCATGAAACCTACGTCACATGGTCCGGAGGCGATTACGACAGTGAACGTTTCGATGTCGACTCCGTCAACCGGGAGTTGATGAAATACCTGCGCTGGTCAAGGGATAGGTACCTGGAATGGGGGTGGAACTTTTAAAGACGTTCTTCGACGAGGGATCAGGCGGTCTTTCGAACATCCCTGACAGCAGTGAGGAAAGTGTCCGGATTGCCGTGGTGGCTTTGTCACACTTGCGACAGCGTCGGGGCGAAATTTTACCGACAGGCAGGTTGTATGTGCGTAGGGGAAATCCGGGCGACCGAGGAACTGTCCACGTACATGAGGGCCCCCCTTACGGTAAATTTGATTTATGCGGATGCTCCTGGAGGTGGTTCGATGGGAAGATTCAGGTTTTTCAGACGGATCAAGGTGGCACCCGGGGTGACCCTGAATTTATCGAAGCGTGGTGTTTCGGCGAGTTTCGGCCCCAGAGGCGCCAAGGCGACGATAGGGACGAGCGGAAGGCGTTACTCTGTAGGTCTGCCGGGGACGGGGTTGTTCTGGCGGGAGGACTTGACCTCCCGTAAAAGGGGATCTTCCGGCGAACACGGGAGTAAACCCGGCGACATGTCAACCTCCGAGCGCGATACCGTAGCCGAACATCTTCGACCAGGTTTTTTTGAAAAAATATTCATGAGCGATATCGAAAAGACCCTGCGAGAGGCCTTGGCTCACGTGTTGCAGCAGAAGTACTTCGAGGCGGTCATGCTGCTTCTTGATTATCCCCACGAACCGGATTTGGCCTTCCTTCTGGGATATTGCTATCTCAAGCGGGGTGAAGTAACCAGGGCCATACCTCCTCTTGTAACGGCTGCCGCGAGCGAAAACGTGGGCTCCATGATATCGGGTATCAGGGATATGCGTGCAACGTGGTACACGGCATATCTGACCGATGGAAACATATGTGTCTGCTACGGTATCGATCACCAGGGAGCGCTTTTCCTTCTGGCTTCTGCCTATCAGCAGGCGGAGCGAGTGGAGGATGCGCTGGAGATCCTGGCGGAACTTCACGAAGAAGACCCCGAAAACGGCGTGGCGGCTCTAGGGTTGGCAGCAACGATCGTTGGGTGGGATAAAGCTGACGATGAGGCTCTGGAAGAGGTCCTGGCCGCAACGGAGCCGGCCCTTGACAACGAGAATGCCGTGGAAACGGGACTCCTTCTGTGCCGGGCAAAGGCTTTGAGGAGACTGGGCCTCTTCGATGCTGCCAGGAAGATCATTTCACTGGCCCTGCGGCGGAAGAAGGGCAGGCCCGAAGAGGTTTTTCTGGCCCTGAGGTACGAGCGGGCCCTTTGTTATCAGCAGGAAGGGCACATAAAACGGATGCAAAAGGAGTTCGAAAAGATCTACGCCATCGATACGGATTTCAAGGACGTCAGGGAGCGGGTGCACGGACAAGGGTGAAGAAATC
>CAZERC010000085.1:0-2512 GCA_964515395.1 uncultured Synergistaceae bacterium
AGCGGGGATCATTTCCTCCACGATAAGGTCCACAAAGGCGTCGGGGTTCTTTTTATATTCCTTTGGGACGGCATGACCACCCATGAAGGTAGCCACAACATCCAGCGGCGTTTCGCGGCCGATCCGGCCGATGACGGAAAGCATCTTGAGTTCCGACCCGGTGTCCAGGCCGTACCCGCTTTTTGCCTCGATGGTTGTCGTGCCGAGGGTCATCGCCCTGTAGATATTTTCCAGGGTCACCTGGTAAAGTTCCTCTTCCGAGGCTTCCCGGACGGCTTCGACGGAAGAAAGGATCCCCCCGCCTGCCTTGAGAATTTCCAGGTAGGACGTGCCCGCAAGACGCATGGAAAACTCCCTCTCGCGCCTTCTGGCAAAACAGATATGGGTGTGTGGGTCGACAAAGCCGGGGATCATGCAGGCCCCGTTGAAATCAACTTCCATATCCACGTCCAGTCCCTCGGCCTTGCGAAAGACCTCTTCCGAGGGCCCGACGGCGGCGATCAGGCCGTTCTCGCACAGAAGGGCCCCGCCCTCGTAGACGGCCACCTTTCCCTGGTCCTTCCCCGAAGAAGGGACGGCGCCCATGACGGGCGTGTGGATGTTCGCATTGTGAAACAGGGTTCTTCTCATGACGCATCCTCTTCCCGCATGAGTTCGAGGAGTTTCAGCTCGAGAACCTGGTTCGGGTCGAAATCATCGATCTGCATGTAGTATGCGGCACTGTCGAGGATGGCCTTTGCGGGGATCATTCCATAGACTTCCGTCCCGTTGACGGTGACGCCCCACCGCGCGGCCTCCATCCGGATGAATTCCAGCGCCCGGTAGATCGCCGTCTTGTCGGAATCGACGATGTTCATGCTCACCTGGACCATGCCCTTGTCCTCCAGGGCCAGTCCGATTCCCTTGACGGCGGTGAAACCGCCGCCCGAGGCTCGTACCCGTTTCGCGATGGTTTTGGCGATATCAAGGTTGGTGGTGTTGAGGTTCACGTTGAAAGCCACCAAAAATTTTCTGGCCCCCACCACGGTGGCACCGGCCGTGGGGTGCAATTTCGCTTCGCCAACGTCGGGATGGCGTTCAGAGTTTTTGACCTCTTCCTTGAGGGCCTCATACTGACCCTTGCGGATCACTTCAAGCTTTTTCCTCTCGGGCCTGAGCGCCGAATCTTCGTAAAAGTAAACCGGTACGCCAAGCTCTTCGTGGAACCGCTTGCCGAAATCACGGGAAAGCTCCACGCACTCTTCCATGGAGATGTTGCTGATCGGGGTGAAGGGGATGACGTCAACGGCCCCCATGCGCGGATGGGCCCCCTGATGGGTGTTCAGGTCGATGGAATCCACCGCCGTCTTCGACGCCGCAATCACTGCATCGCATATGGCCTGAGGTTCGCCGGCAAGACTCACGACCAGCCTGTTATGGTCCTCGTCCGCACGATAGTCGAACAGGTAACACCCCTTTGTCACCTTGAAGGGCTTGACGATTTCCTCGATAACTTCCTGGCGCCGGCCTTCGCTGAAATTCGGGACACATTCAATGAGCTGTCTCGCCATGATTTTTACCTCCCTGTAGTCGTTCTCATGAAGTTCTGTTTCCATTTTTTTCGATAAAGCCGTAATCAGACGGACGTGCCGATCCTCCCTGCCGCTTCCTTCAAGGAACGGAGTAATGTTTCTTCCTTTCCGTCGAAACTGGAAACGAGACCGGCGAGCCCCATCTGGGCGACGAATCTCCCTCGGCCGTCAAAGACGGGGACACTGATATCGCCGGCATGCTCCATCCATTCCTCCCGGCTGTAGGCATATCCCTGACGCCTGATGTCCTCGAGCTCTTTCCTGAGGTTCAAAACATCCACCCCGTCGGGAAGAGCTGATTCCAGAATCCGCTCCCTTTCATCTTCCGGGCAAAAGGCAAGAAGCACCTTTCCCGTCGCACCGGCATGAAGCGGAACGGTCATTCCCCTGTGCGCAACGTATTTCACGCCCTTCGGGGGTTCGACATGATGAATGCACAGGCCTCTCGATCCCTCCAAAACGCTCATAACGGCCGTTTTGCCGGTTTCCTGAACGAGTCGTTCCATCTGGGGGGCGGCCGCACGGACAAGGGCCTGGTGGAAGAGCTTGCTGTTGTGGAGCAGGAAAAAGCGGACGCCGGGGCGGAAACGTTCCGACTGACCATCCCGGTACACCCATTCCTGTCTCTCAAGTGACACGAGCAACCTGTGAAGTGTGCTGCGGGGAATTCCGGTGTGGGCCTCTATCTCCCGGAGGCTGTGAGTCTCACCGGACGAGCAGAGAAATTCCATAATGGCGGCGATTTTGGCTGCGGCATCACGCTTCGTCTCAAGTTTTTTCACTGGATCCTCCGTTTAAATATGGGACACTACGTCCCATTTTTGATTACAGCCCAAAGATACGTGCTCCCGCCTTCTTTGTCAAGACCCGCCTGATGAGTGTGTGGCCGGACAGGGATAATGTCACCCTTTAAGGGGACAGGGAAAATGTCACCCCCATGA
>CAZERC010000086.1:0-2334 GCA_964515395.1 uncultured Synergistaceae bacterium
ACTGGCAGATTATGCGCCGGTCAGGGGATGCATGATCATCCGTCCGAATGGATACTCCCTCTGGGAACTCATCCAGAAGCATTTTGACGAGGCCTTCAAAGACACGGGACATGTCAACGCCTATTTCCCCTTGTTGATACCGAGCTCATTTCTTGAGAAGGAAGCCGATCACGTCGAGGGCTTCGCCCCGGAATGCGCCGTCGTCACTCACGCCGGCGGTGAGGAACTGGAGGAGCCCTTGATTGTCCGCCCGACGTCGGAAACGGTTATCGGCCATATGTACAGCAAATGGGTGCAGTCCTGGAGGGATCTTCCCATCCTGATCAACCAGTGGTGCAATGTCATGCGGTGGGAGAAGAGGTCCCGACTGTTTCTCAGGACGTCGGAGTTTCTGTGGCAGGAAGGGCACACCGCTCACGCTTCCAGGCAAGAGGCTCTCGAGGAAACCCTTCGCATGCTCGAGGTTTATCGCAATGTCATGGAAACGGAGCTGGCCCTGCCGGTGATCACCGGGGAAAAATCCGAGGCCGAACGTTTCCCGGGCGCTGACAACACCTATACCTGTGAGGCCATGATGACCGACAAAAGAGCGCTTCAGGCGGGAACGAGCCATTTCCTGGGCCAGAATTTCGCCAGGGCCTTCGATATCACCTTCCAGAACACGGAAGGTGAACGGGAGCATGCCTGGACCACAAGCTGGGGTGTTTCAACGCGACTCATCGGTGCCATCATCATGACCCATTCCGACAACGACGGCCTGATCATTCCTCCCAGGGTCGCACCGGTCAAGGCGGTCATTGTTCCCATCAGCGATGATGAAAAGGCGTTGGCCGAAACCTATGAACCGGAAGCCCGTAACCTGCAGAACCGGCTGAACGACCTCCTCGGGAAACGGAGCGTACAGGTTGACACGCAGTACCACATGCGCCCGGGAGACCGTTTCTTCTCCCATCTGCAGCGTGGCGTTCCCCTGAGGATTGAACTGGGGCAGAAGGAGCTCGAGAAGCGCTCCGTCCGTATGGTTCGCAGGGATACGGGAGAAAAGACGGACGTGTCCTGGGAAAAGGCTCCAGAGGTGGTGCAAGAAACCCTTGATTCCATCCAGGACAACCTGTATGCCAGGGCCCTGGAATTCAGGAAAGGCAATACCTTTCACGTCGACTCCTACGATGAATTCAAAAAAGTTCTTGAAAACAGGGGAGGATTCATCACGGCATACTTCGGAGGGACCAGGGAGGACGAGAGGGATATCAAGTCGGAGACAACCGCGACGATCAGGTGCTTCCCTCTCGAAGGGCAGGCCAAGGGGACCTGTTTCTATACGGGGAAAAAGGACGCTCCATTGGCGGTTTTCGCAAAAGCCTACTAGCATGAAATACGAAAATACATGTCGCCTGAAAGCGGCTTCCCCTGACAAGGGGAGCCGCTTTGCTTTATACTGGTAGAAGGGAGAAGATGACCGACCAGTTGGGCATCAGCAGTACCGGGGGGAGAGAACATGGTTTCCGAACGAAACGTCGGAAAGACAGTGATCCGCTTGTACAAGGGGGACATCACCTGTTACGACGGTGATGCCATCGTCAACGCAGCAAACGAAAAGCTGGTCATGAAGGCGGGAGTTGCCGGAGCCATCAAGGAAAAAGGCGGAGGCGAAATCGAAGACGAGGCTTTGGGCAGAGGGCCGGTGGAAGTGGGGGAAGCCATTGTCACCGGTGCAGGGGACCTTCCCGTGGAATATGTTATACATGCCGCCGTGATTCGAAGTGACGGCCATACGGGGGAAACGGAAATTCGCTCGGCGACGCAAAACAGCCTCTACAGGTGCGATGAGCTCTCAATAGAACGCGTGGCCTTTCCCGCTTTCGGGACGGGTGTCGGGCGGTACCCCGTCGACAGATGTGCCAGGGCCATGCTCGAGGAGGTCGTCCTCTATCTCGAAGAGGAACGGGACACATCCCTCCGCGAGGTCGCCTTTTACCTCTTCGGCGAAGAGACCTGGATGGCTTTTTCAAGAGTGCTGGACAAACTTGAAATTGTCGATCTCCGCGATTGAAAGGCCTGCTGATTTTCCCTGTGAAAAACGTCATGAACAGTGCCCATTGTGCCGCTAAGGGACGGTCCACGGCCTGGTAGCGGCTTTGCCTCTTTCTGTTCCCTGAGTTGTCGGGCCCCGGCTTTGGCCTTGAAACGGACCAGTCGATTTTTACCGAACCCCTTGACTTTCTTCGGAAGCCTTTGTAAGATACCCCTTGCGCGTTGAGAAAAGGGTCTTCGCGCACACGCACATTGACAGCAGAATATAGGTGGACAGACAGAGCGGGCAAGAAGTATGAA
>CAZERC010000087.1:0-2303 GCA_964515395.1 uncultured Synergistaceae bacterium
AACAATATCCGAATCGGCGCAGGGATCTAAAGAGCTAAAAAACAAGATGGACCGAGCGGTTCGACTTTTCCTTGTCCGAGTAGCAGAGGAGGGTCGTATACCCTTTGCCGTGGAAGTCCTGAACGCTGAACCCCGCAAGGCAATGGAAGAACTGGAAACGGATGGTGGTGTCCGCTCATTCTACAGTAGATGAGGTTTTCAAAGAGCTTGATTTGTAAAAGAGAAGTCTGTTGGTATTCTTCGCACTTTAAAAAAGACGTACGTGGGTTCAAGAAACAGCGGAAAGATCTGCGAAAAATAGATGGAAAGAATCTGCCAGCTTATTATCGTGACCATCCTTTGAGAGGCAAGTGGAAGCAATACAGAGAAATCCATATGGAGGACGATTGGTTGCTGAGTTGTTTGATTTCCGGAAATGAGCTGCAGTTGGTTGCTACGGGTTCGCATTCCGAGCTCTTTGAGAAATAGAACGCAAGTAACTTGTAAAAAACGGGTGATTTTCCGAACGATGAATAATCCTTTAGGTGCTTGACGTATTCTCACGAACTTCGGGAGGGATTGAATTGAGTCAGATGCGTGTGAAGAAAGTGTTCGAAAACACCGAAAACAAGAAGGTCATGGAGGTCAACATTCTTCCATCGAAATATTGCAATTTCAACTGTGTCTTTTGCCCCCTTGGACCAAACGGAACACAGACGGATGAATCTTTCAGTTTTGATTCAACGGAAGATTTTTTGTCTTCCTTGGCTGCACAGATCGATGCAGAAAAACCTGATGTCCTCTTTTTCAATTCCATGGGTGAATCGTTTGCCAATGATGAACTCGAAAAGTTTATCTCCCTTGCAAGAGAGAAGGACGTAAAGATCAGCCTCTACGGGAATGGGTACCTTTTCGGGTATCCCGAATACGCCAGGATTGCTTCCTCGTGCGATGAAGTGACGGGGGAGATCAAGGCAATAACGGAAGAGGGTTTCCAAAAGCTTCAGAGGCCGATGAAGGGCTCCACGCTGGAACAATACTGGAACAATATGCTCCGCTTCCGTGAAGGCTACAAAGGGAAATTTACGATAGCCCTTTCGATCATAAAAGGCGTAAACGATGATCCAGAATCCATTGAATACATCAGGAGTTTCCTGAATGAACTGAAGGTGGACAAGGTGCTGCTGGAGACCTTTGAAGACGAGAAATTCGGCAAGGCCTTTGGTGTCTCCCAAGAAAAGATGGAAAAGGTGAAACGGCAACTTCTGGAAGGTCCGAATCACTTCGGTGTTGAGTTTTCCTGAGCCGGTATCACCGGGAACAAGGGGCCGGGGCGCTTTTGCCCCGGCCCTTCGTGTTCTTCGGGAGCTTCGTAATTTTGATAAGGTTACTTCAGAAAGATCTTTTCGAGTTCTGCAGCGGAAAGCTGGTTTTTGGCGGAAATCCTGAGCTTGTCGCCCGAGACGCTTGTGGTGATGCAATCGACGGCGTTGGCGCAGTCTCCCTTGTTGTCTTTCTTGTATCCGTTGCAGACGCGGAGAACGTCGGGAGAAATTTCGTCGATAAGGACGATTTGCCCGTCTCCGTTTTGCAACCGTCCGAGCTCGATCTTGCCGTCGAGGACGTGCAGTCCGTGAGCGGCAAACTCGTCATAGATGACAGATGCGATCTGTTTGACAAACTTCTTTGCATAGGCGATCTCGTCTTCAGTCATTACTCCAGTGCCGGTCAGTGACTCGAATGTGATGAGCTTGTCGACCTTGCCCTTGGTCCAGGCCTCGACGACCTGGGGCAGCTCTGAGCAGGGCCTTACGAAAGGATAGCGTCGCCAGAAGCTGCCCATGGCGCTGTTTCGCCAGGTCCATTCCAGGTTCAGGAGGGGAGCGGAGCCCGCGAATTCGGGAGCCTGTTCCGGCATGCTGATAGGTGTGGCGGGTTCAACGATCATGGTGTTGTCGGCAACGGTGTCAATGTAATGGGTGGGGACGTTCTGCTTCGTCAGGAGCCTGAAAAAATAGGTGGCGAACTTGCAGGCCACGGCTCCCTTGCCCGGGATTTCTCCCACAACGTCGTCGTATCCGGGGTCGAAGACGGGCTTGCCGTCCTTGTCGAGATAGCCTGTTGCCCGGTCGGTGAACACGAAGGCGTACTTGCCCTCGTATTCCCCAGCGGGAACACGGTAGATATCCTTTGATTTGCCTGATGAGACGAAATTCTCCCTGGTGAGCACGGTACTGATATCCATCAATTAGCCTCCTTCATCTCTTTTCCCGTCGGGGAAAAGGACTTTCCCTGAATGTTTTGGAAAAAACGTCGGTTCCTGA
>CAZERC010000088.1:0-2187 GCA_964515395.1 uncultured Synergistaceae bacterium
ACCGGTTTTTCATCTTCTTGTTGAGCAAATGTCCCACCAGTTCCGTCATCGGCGGGAACAGGGTCGTGTTATAGGTGCAGCTGGCCAGAATGAGGCTTTTGTACCTCCAGATGTCACGGATGATGAAGGAAACGTGGCTTCTGGAGATATTGTGGTAGACGAGTTTTTCGATGCCTTCCTCAGCCAGGGACCTCGCCACGGCGTCGGCTGCTTTCTGGGTGTTGCCGTACATGGAGCCGAAGACGATGACCGCCCCGCACTCCGTCTCATGGCGGCTCCACCGGTCATAGAGCTCGACGATTCTTTCCGGGTTCTTCCTGTGGATCGGGCCGTGGGAAGGAGCGATGATGCCGATTTCCCCGAGTCCCTTGAGTTTCCCGATGGCCTTTTGCACCTGGGGGCTGTAGCGGCCGACGATGTTGGAGAAGTATCTCAAAATCTCCCCTTCGTAGAAGTTCATATCCACTTCATCGTCGAAAAGACCGCCGTCCAGTGCTCCGAAACCTCCGAAGGCGTCACAGGGGAAAAGAGTTTTTGTGGATGCGTCCCAGGTAACCATGGTTTCAGGCCAGTGAACCATGGGGATCATGAAAAACTGGAGATTCCGGCTTCCGATGTCGAGGGTTTCGCCGTCTTTCATGATGACCACGTCGTCTGTAAGGGTGTAGAAACTCTCCAGGAGATCCTTGGTCTTGGCATTGCCGACGATTTTCAGATCGGGAAAGACCGTCTTGAGAATCTTCACTGCACCCGAGTGATCGGGTTCCATGTGATTGATGACCAGGTAATCCAGGTTCCTGTCAGGCCCGAGGACTTCCCTGATCCGGTCGATGAGTTCCGTCAGAAAAGGAGCTTTTACCGTATCTATCAAAACGGTCTTTTCATCGTCGATCAGGTAACTGTTATAGGTGACGCCGCGGGGAAGCGGCCAGAGGGATTCGAAAAGGTCCGTCTGATGGTCGTTCACGCCGACCCAATGAATTCCTTTCGCAAAGTTTATTGCTTGTGTCATTGCTATTCCTCCTTTTAGCTCCAGTAATCCTTTTCCGCGGCATCATACCCGAAGCCGCGGTTTTTCTGCCTGGGCCCCCGGGGTTGGATCGCGTGCAGGATGGGTGCCATTTCCGATTCGGGGAAGTCAAGCAGAGCCCGGCCGGTGGCGGCCCTGAGGAAATTGTCCACCCACCAGAACACATCCCTGCGTCTGATGTTTCGTCTCAGGCGGCGCATGCGATCATGTTTTTCCTTTGGGGCCATGTGAACAGCCATGTGAATCGCGTCGGCGATCCCCTCTATGTCATATGAGTTTACCATGATGGCGTCCCGCTGCATCTGGGCCGCCGAGCCTGCGAACTCGCTCAGGATGAGTACGCCGTTATTGTCGGTCTGGCATGCGCAGTATTCCTTGGAGACGAGGTTCATTCCGTCCTTGAGAGGGGTAATGAGTGCAATGTCGGCCAGGCGGTAGAAGGCAAAAAGCTCATCCTTTGGGATGGATTTGTACATGTAATGCACAGGTACCCATCCCGGAGTGGTGAACTCTCCGTTAATGGTGCTGACAAGCCGTTCGATCTCTTCCCGCAGCGCCTTGTACGCAGGGACCTCTTCCCGGCTGGGTACGGTGATCTGCACAAGGGTGATGTTTTCCCTCAGTTCGGGGTGTTTTTTGAGGGCCATATGAAAGGCCCGGAGGCGCTCCGGGATGCCCTTGGTGTAATCGAGCCTGTCCACGCCGAGAATGACCGTATTTCTGTGGAGCCGCTTTCGGTGTTCCTTGAGTCGTTTCTTGACTTCTTCCGATGCGGAACGTCGTGCAAAGGTCCTGTAGTCTATGCTGATGGGCATTTCACCGACCCGGATCTTCCTGTCCACGCAATGGACGGTGACAATGGGGCCGCGCCCCCTGGTCCTGGTCCCCCTGAACATGGCTCGGAGGCACTCGACGAAGTTTCGCCTGTCCCGGGCGGTCTGGAAGGCGACGAAATCATACTGGAGAAAGTCCTGCAGTATTTCTAGCCTCCAGGGGAGTTTCAGGAATATGTCCAGCGGCGGGAAGGGAATATGCAAAAAGAAGACGCAGTGCCTTTTGACGTTAAGCTTCTTCAGTTGTGATGCCAGTGGAATCAGCTGGTAATCGTGAATCCAGATGAAGTCGTCCTCACGGCTGTGTCGTGAAACGACACGGGC
>CAZERC010000089.1:0-2086 GCA_964515395.1 uncultured Synergistaceae bacterium
GTATTCGGCCTCGCCCTCGCCGATCATGGGCAAGACCATATGGGCCAGGGGGCAGAGGTCACCGCTTGCGCCGACGGAACCTTTTTCCGGAATAACCGGGTGGACCTTCTGGTTCAGCATGTTCACCAGCGTCCGGGGAACCTCGCATCTGGCGCCGGAAAAGCCCTTGAGAATGGAATTTGCCCGGAGCAAAAGAATTCCCCTCACGACTTCCCGGGGAAGGGGATTCCCGATACCTACGGCGTCGGAGCGGATCATGTTGATCTGCAACTGGTCGATCTGGTCTTCGGAAATGGCTGTATCGGCAAACTTTCCGAATCCCGTGTTGATCCCGTACATGGGCCGTCCTTCTTCAAGAAGCCTTTCCACGACATCGCGGGATGCTCGCACTTTATCGAAGGCTGTTTCAGCGATTGTGACGGGGATATCCCCGAGGGAGACGGCAAGAAAATCGCCCAGTGTCAGGGTGGTGCCATCCAGAACAACGGAATTTTTCAAGAGAAAACAACTCCTTTTGAAATCTGCACATGATTGGAGCGGGCAGGTGTCGGTGCAGGGAACGGATATACATTAAAAATACAAAATGTATTTTATCTGTATTGGTTTCTGCGGTCAAGCTGTGGGCGTATTCCCATCAATTGCGGCATCTTTTCGAATGATGACAGGCTGAAAAGATTGATGGTTTTTTGATACGCCTCCGATATGATGACACGGAAAATGCCAGGGAAACTTCAAAAGCAAGTCCCTGTCCGATGAAAAGGACTAAAAACGCAAGGAGGTTGTGAAGAAATGGCTGGAAATGCGGAGATTCTTTACGAAGTGAAAGCGCAACGCGGCGACAAGCTTCGCTGCAAGGGATGGAAACAGGAAACCATCCTCAGGATGCTCGAGAACAACATGGAAAACGCAGAATATCCCGAGCGCCTCGTTATCTACGGCGGAAACGGCAAATGCGCCAGAAACTGGGAGTCCTACCACGCGATAGTAAAATCCCTCAAGGAACTCGAAGACGACGAGACCCTGGTGGTCCAGTCGGGAATGCCTGTAGCGGTCTTCAAGACCCACAAGCATGCCCCGGTGGTGGTGATGGCTACCACGAACATCATGAAGGCGGACTGGCCCACGTTTTATGACCTGGAGGCGAAGAACCTCACGATTTTCGCTCAATATACGGCGGCTCCCTGGGAATACATCGGGACCCAGGGTGTTATCGAAGGAACCTTCGAGACGTTGAGCGCCGTGGCGATCAAGCATTACGAGGGCAGCCTCAAGAACAGGATCTACCTCACCGCCGGAGCCGGCGGCATGGGCGGCAACCAGAGCTGGGCCATGAAGATGCACGGCGGCGTGGCGATCATTGTCGACGCCGACCGAAAGATCCTCGAACGGAGAACCAAAAAGGATTATCTCGATGTCATCGTGGATTCCATGGATGAGGCCATCGATATGGCGAAAAAGCACGTTGCCGAGGAAAAACCAATTGCCATAGGAGTCCTCGGCAACGCGGCGGATTGTTTCGAAGAGGCCTACGAGAAAGGGTTCATGCCCGATGTCATGAGCGAAATGTGTCCCTGCCACGATCCTGCGTCCTACATCCCCTCCGGCTACACTCCCGAGGAAGCCAGGGAACTTCGCCACAAGGACCTGGGAACCTATCTCGAGAAGGCCAGGGAAACCATGAAGCGTCAGCTCAAGGTCATGCTGCAGTACCTCGACAAGGGCGTTCCCGTTTTCGAATACGGTACAAGCATCAGGAAAGAATGTCGCGATGCAGGGTTCCCCGAAAACGAAGCCATGCGGCTTCCCGCCTTCGTCGCTGATTATATCCGTCCCCTCTTTTGTGAGGGCCGCGGTCCGTTCCGCTGGACCTGCATCTCAGGAGACCCCGCGGACCTCGACCGAACCGACAAGCTTGCACTCGAACTCTTCGGAGACGACCCGATCGTCGGACGCTGGATCCGCCTGGCTCACGAGCATCTTCCGATCGAAGCGCTTCCCGCCAGGGTGTGTTACATGGGCTTCGGGCAGCGGAAAAAATTCGCCCTTGCGGTGAACGAGCTGATCAAAAAGGGCGAGATCAAGGGCC
>CAZERC010000090.1:0-1908 GCA_964515395.1 uncultured Synergistaceae bacterium
GCGGGATCACCCTCCAGGTGAATCCCGGCGAGTGCCTTGCCCTGATCGGCGAGTCCGGAAGCGGAAAGACGACGGCTCTTCGTGCGGCCCTGGCCCTGGTACCCCTCACGGCGGGACGGGCCATCCTCTTCGGAGAAGACATCAGGAAAGCACCGCCGTCGCTGCGGGTCAAACTCAGGAGACGCTGCGGCTATATCCCCCAGGACCCCTTCGGTTGCCTGCCACCTTCCCTGACGGCTCTCGAAGCCGTCGCGGAACCCCCGCTTCTGGCAGGCAGCCGGGGAAGGAAAGGGGAGATCCTGGAAAGGGCGAGGGACCTTCTCTCGGAATGCGGGCTCGGCGAAAGAAGAATCGCCGGTTCCAGGGTCAGCACGTCCCTTTCGGGAGGGCAAAGACAACGTGTCTCCATCGCACGGGCTCTCTCGGCCCAACCGGAGCTCATTCTCGCCGACGAACCAACGAGCATGCAGGACGCCTCCACCAGGGGGAAAATCCTGGAGATCCTTCTCCGAAGGGTGCGGCAGAATGCCGCCATGGTCCTGACGACGCACGACCTCCACCTTGCCGCGGCAGCAGCGAAACGGGGAATCGTCCTCTACCGCGGGCACGTCGTCGAGACGGGGCCGACCGGGACGCTGCTCCAGGAAGGCCTTCACCCCTACACGAAGGCGCTGGTCAAAGCGCTGCCCAGGTTGGGGAAAAGGATTCACAGGCCTCCGGTGGTTGATGAGTCGGCCGACCCCGGTCCCGGAGCCTGCCCCTTCGCGCTGCGATGTCCGGAGAGGTTCGCAAAATGCAGTGAGGCGCCGCCTTTGGTCGCCCTTTTGCAGGACAGGTACGTTGCCTGCTGGAAAGTTCGGAAGAACTAGGACAGATCCCCGGAAATGCGGATCATTCCCAGGAAAGAGGCCGCCAGTTCGGGATCGAACTGCAGCCCCGAGAGGGACTCGATTTCCCTGACGGCATCCAGTCTGGGGACGCGATGGCGATACACCCGGTATCCCGTCATGGCGTCGAAGGCGTCGATCAGGGCATAGGCCCGACGTTCGCCGTCGACTTCAGAGGACGCATATCGCTCAAGAGGAGGCGCCTCCATCGCTCGAAACGGGACTCCCGCCCGGGAAGCGCCGCTCGAGGGCCGCAAGAAGGGGCAGGCCAAGGGCATAGCAGGCGACGGCCTGTCCGACGCCGACATACATGGCGGCGAAGGGAAAGGACACCTCCGTCAGGTATGAAAGATACCCCCCTACCACGAGGGCATTCACCACCACGGGGGGGAGGGCCGCGAGAATTTTGTTGTGCATGAGAAGGGACATGACGGCCGCGATCAACGTGGCGGAACTTCCGAAAATGACGTCCACGAGGCCGAAACCACCGAAAAGATTTGCAATCAGGCAGCCGAGAAAGAGTCCCGGTACGGCCTCCACCCAGAGCCAGGGAAGCAACGTCAGCGCCTCGGCGATACGGACCTGGACTGGACCGTAGGACAGGGGCGCAAAAAAGACGACCAAAAGGGCATAGGCGGCGGCAATAAGGGCTGAACGAGCCAAGGCGCCTGGTGAGAAAAGTTTTTGAAGGGGAGGGTACACCGACAGATCATCCTCCTGGCAGGAAACATGGTCTCATAGAATAGAGAAAAACCTCTTTAGATTTTACCAGAAGGTGCCAATCTTTACTGAAGAAACGATCAATGGCTCGTGGAGCTGCTAAAGGCTTCACACGTATTCTTGTTTGCCTTGACGCCGGTTCAAAGGAATAATAATATATAGAGAGAGAATGTGTGACATTGCCCCTTGAATTGAAGGATACTGAAAAAAGGAAAAGGAGGTGAAAAAAGGGGAAACGCACACTAAGAACCAGAGTCGAAGAGAGTTGAAAAAGCATCTGGCAACAGGGGTGAAGGGAAAC
>CAZERC010000091.1:0-1886 GCA_964515395.1 uncultured Synergistaceae bacterium
ATAACCCTCTGGAAGGTGGCTATGGAGATGAACCACACCGGGAATATCGACAAGAACCATCCGATGGCCGTCTTCCAGTCAATGGCATTCCATTTTGTCAGATTCGCCGTATCCGGATTGGAAGAAAGCTGCTCCATCAATGCTCCATATCCTCCGACCTCTTTGAGCCCCAGAGGCACGAGGATGAAAATGACACCGATAAAGAGGATGACCACCTGATAGACATCAAGGGTCATGACCGCCTTGAGGCCGCCCATGGCTGTATAGATCAGGACAATGCCTCCCGCAATGATGATGGTTATGGTCACGGGAAGACCGATGGTTCCGGCCACGAGCTTCGCCCCGGCGATCACCTGCCCGCCGACAAAAGTCCACCAGGAAAGGCCGATGAGGATGGCCGCCACCATGCCCGTCTTCTTGTCGAAACGGTATTCGAAGAGGTCGCCCGTGGTAAGCCCCTTGACCTTGTCGGACCATCGCTTGATCTTCGGGGCAAGGAAAAAGGCCGCCAGCACTGCGCTCAGGCCCGAGACACCGATGAGCCAGGATCCCGAAATGCCGATGCTGAAGCCCAGCCCTCCCATGGCGATGCTGAAACCTCCGCCCAGGTCCGTCGCCGCTGCGGAGCCCGTGGTCCTGATGAGCCCCATGTTCCTGTCCGCCGCCAGGAAGGATTCGTTCTCCTTCCCCTTCTGGGCCTGCAACATGATGTAGTAACCAATTCCAAGAAGTGACGCAAAATAGAGGCCGACGACGATCAAATCCAGGGTGTGCAATTGCATGTCTTTCCCTCCTTCTCGTCCGCTTCCTTTCGTCTCAGCTGATGGAGACTCGTGTTATCCTTCCGTCCTCTCTCCCCTCGACAGATTGAAATCTTTGTCCTTGTCCTTAAAAACCTCCCTTCTTCTCCGTTATCCGACTCAGAAAGTCGTAGAGGAATTCAGCGGTTTTTGTAACGGTATCAAGTTCGACGTACTCATCGGCCCCGTGAAAATTTGCGCCTTTCGGGCCGGCAACCAGGGTGGGGATGCCCAACCGACCGCCCGTATAGCAGAAATCGCCGACGCTCGAGAAATAGCTGATGGCCGGTTCCTTCCCCGTCGTCGCCTTCATGGATGCTTTCATCTCATTGACGTAGGGATCATCTTCCGGAACGACATAGGCTGGGAATCCGTCGCAATCATCATGAGGAGCGTCACGAAACCTGACTTCGGCTTTTGCGTCGGTACCTGCCCGTTCAATGGCCGCCCGTGCTTCGCGGAGTACCGTTTCTTTCGTCTCTCCGACGACGACGTGTCTGAATACGCTGAAAACCGCCTCGTCAGGAACGGAAAGGGCCGCCCCGCCGCCGTGGAAGTCGATGCAGCAGATTGACCCGGGACCAAGCTTTTCATGAGGGGCAAGCTCGGTTTTTTCCAGTTCAAGGAGGATTTTCGCGGCCTCGCTGACGGCGTTGATGCCCTTTTCCGGCTGGGCACCGTGAGCGGATTTGCCCTTGACACGGACGGAATAGTTCCATCCTCCGCGGGCTCCAAGACAGAGGCTCGGAAAAGGGACTCCCGAAAAGGCGCTGCTCGGTTCGGCGATTACCGCCACGTCGGCATCTTTTGGAATCAGCCCGTCCAGGATCAGGGCATCCGTTCCCAGGCCGAAGGGTCCCTCTTCGTCACAGACCAGGCTATAGAGGATTTTCCCTTCAAAAGATTCCTTGCGTTTTGCAAATTCCCTCAGGGCCATCATGATGGCCGCGCAGCCGCCCTTCATGTCACAGGCACCGAGCCCGTACATCCGGTTGCCGTCGATGGAGGCGGCGAAAGGATCCCTGGTCCAGCCGTCGCAAAGCTTGACCGTGTCAAGATGACCGTTGACGACCACTGTGGGTCCGG
>CAZERC010000092.1:0-1814 GCA_964515395.1 uncultured Synergistaceae bacterium
TGCCCTCGTAGCAAAACCGGTAGTTGAACTGAAACAGCGAATCCAGGGAAAATCCCCCGGGGCTTTCACCCGGCGTCGTTTTGACCTTGACCTTGACCCGCGGTTTTTGGCCCGGTGCCTTGTTGAGCCACCAGGACGGGAGCATGAGAGAAAAGCCGGCTTGTGCGAGTTTTTCGGCGCTTTCATTGAGGAATTCGAGGATTCCCTCGTTGTCGGCATGGAACCCGCCGGGGTTTTTGCTTTCAAGGCTTTCGGAGACGGCGGAGCAGATTCTCGCCGCCTGGCCGAGCACGGTGTAAAGATATTCCCTGACATCGGAGCCATATCTTTCAAGCTCCCGGCTGCCTGGGCTTTCGGGATCCCACAGCTGGGACACGGGAACCTGGAGCGTCGGGTCGGCTTTTGCCTTGACGAGGTACTCCACTTTCCAGAGAGGATCCTTTTCTTCCGTATCTTCTTCGTCGGGCTCGTGAAGGCAAAGGCAAAAACGGAAGGGCGACCTGCGCACCAGGACCAGCTTTCTCTGCCACTGGTCGACCTGGTTTTTGAGTTCGGTCAATGCCGTGTCAGGGCCTTCGATGACGGGGTTTTGGGAGATGAGGGCATGTATCCAGGCATCGTGAATGCTCGGGAAGCCTTTTCCTCCCTCTTCAGGCCGTTGATCTTTTGCATATCCCGCGGATTCGCGGACAAGGTGGTCCGTCATGCGCGCCACGAGACTTTTTGCCGTTTCAAGGGGGGAATAACGGGGTGGTTCTTCGCCTGTGAGGGTCAGGCACCGGCAGATGCCGGGCATGGAATCGCCGAGTTTCCGGATTTCGGTTTCCTGCTCGTTGTCCGGCATGGGAATCCAGCGAGCTTCCCGTCCATTTTCGCCCTCGGCCACGCCGGGCAGAAAGTTTTCGCCGACGACGATATCGAGGGCGCAGGTCCATAAAGCGCCGATCCATGAAAGGGAAGGGCCCGGGACGATCTTTTCCCCCCGCCCGTCTTGTACATCGGCAATGGAACAAAGCCCGACCAGCTCTTCCATATCAAGGCGTCTCGCTTTTGTCCTGTAGGGTTTGAGACGAACCTTGAACCTTTGGTCCGCCCTGTCGTCATACCTGAGGTAGGACCGCACCGGTTGGCTCCCCCTTGAAGGAAGCCACAAGGTGACCGGCAGGGTGCTTCGCTTGTTGACCCTGAATTCCGGAAAAAGCCGTTTCAGGGCTTTTTGCAGGCAAGCGCCGCCGGGGTCGTAGGGATACCAGGGGGGTTCCCCCGAAGGGTCGGTCCCCTTCTTTGGGGCTTCGCCGCCTGCCAGTTCGGACCACAGGTACGGAACCCCATCGAGCAGTGAAACGTGAAGACAGATCATGACACCAACTCAACTCCTCTATGCCGCGGCCTTTTGGAGCCCTGCCCGAAAACCGGTCGCGATGGACAGCTCCCCTTCATGAATACGACCATCAAATACAGCAATCACTGATACCCAAGTTTACACATATTGCCGTCTGGAATCACGGTGAATGGCCCTTCGTCCACTTTCAGCTTCTGACGGAAAATCATGAAGAACATCAAGTCCGGGGTCTACCATCAAGTCCGGGGTCAGACCCTGACGGTACTGACGGAACGCAAGTCCGCAAGTCCGGGGTCACGCAAGTCCGGGGTCAGACCCTGACGGAATGGACCAAAACCACCCTTTCAGACTCATTCCTTCCTGGAAATCGGATCCTTCTTCAGACTCATACCATGTTGGAAAAGACTATCCACGGGCTGTCAACGGACAGGGAAAATGTCATGGGTAAAGGGCCTATATGGGACAGGGAAAA
>CAZERC010000093.1:0-1796 GCA_964515395.1 uncultured Synergistaceae bacterium
GGCGGCCCTTGATGTTTTTGACATCAGGATAAAGGGCCGTGGAGGGCACACCGGCGCACCTCACATGGCCGTCGACCCGGTCCTGGCGGCGGCCGATGTGGTGACGTCGGTCCAGATGATCCAGACCCGGGAGATCGATGTGCTGAAACCGACGTTGATCATGTTCGGGAAAATGAACGCGGGAACGGCGAAAAACATCATACCCGGCGAGGCCGAACTGGCCGGGACCATCCGGTACCTTTACGAGGGCGGGCCGGAAAGTCCGGAGAGACCTGTCGAGCGGTTCAGGCGAATCGTCGAGGATGTTTGCAGAAAGCACCGGTGCGAGTGTGATTTGGAAATCGAATCCGAAAACATCACGCTGGTCAATGATGCCTCCATGGCCGATCTCGTCCGGAAGGCGGCTGCCGACGTTGTGGGACCCGACAATTTAATAGATTACATTGGTACCGCCGGCGAGGACTTCTCCGAGTTCGCCAGGATCATCCCGTCCTGTTTCTATTTCCTTGGCGCGGGAAGTGAAAAGAAGGGTGCGTGTTATCCGCAGCACCACCCGCGTTTCGACATTGACGAAGGGATCCTGCCCCTGGGAGTGGAGATGCATATCCGAACGGCCATGACGTTTCTCGAAAACGAAGCGCGGGAATCTTCTTTATGAACAGGAGTGATAGGTGTTGAGGGAATCCATGTTTGTGTATGAAAACCTCAACAGGCGAGTGGTCGAATTCCTGAGGGAGGAGATTCTCTGGTCAGGGCGGTTGCGGCAGGGCCAGCATATCCAGGAAGTGGAGATTGCCGAGCGGCTCGGCATCAGCCGGGCCCCGGTCCGGGAAGCGCTCAGGGAGCTCGAGCATGAAGGGCTTGTGGAGTACGTGCCCCGCAAGGGGACCTATGTCGCCAGTTTCGACAAGGATGATTTCGTCGAGATCGTCGACATCAGGTTTACCCTGGAATCCCGCGTCTATGAATCCATCATCAGGAACAGGCGCCTGAACGAGGAGGATTTCAGGAAACTCAGGTCCATAATCGACGCCATGGTGGGTCTTGCCAGAGAAGAAGCCGCCCAGGACGAAAAGACCGCCGCTGTTGCGGAGCAGGACATCAAATTTCACCGGTACCTTTGGAAGAAATCTGCACGAAAGTGGAGCTACAAAATCCTGTCCAACCTGTATTACCAGCTTCGGCTTGCCATGAAGGAAGACTGGATCAAAGAAACGGATATCCTGCAGGACATGAAAAAATCCGCGGCAATGCACTACGACATTGTCGACAGCCTAGAGGCGGGAGATCTTGAAAGGGCCAAGGAAGTGCTCCTTCACCACATATACGCGCTGTGGAGCGAATCATCGGGTGTCCATTTCGACGCAGCTCCTTGAGGAGACGCTGAATGATTCAGCAGACCACGGTAAGAAAGCCGACGGGACCGAGGTTTTCGGTTTTGTCTGCCGGAAAAGATAGGAAAGAAAGGGTGCATAGCATGTACGACGAGAATCTGTTTAAAAGCCTGTCCATGGACGGTGCGCCGAAGATTGTGACCACGCCGCCTGGACCGAAATCCCAGGAGATCCTTGACTACCAGTTCAAGAACGAGAGCTCCGCCGTGTCCTACTCGCGAGGGATGCCCATGGCGCTGGCCCGGGGCCGGGGGGCGACTTTGGAGGACGTGGACGGGAACGTCTACATCGACTTGTTTTCCGGAGCGGGCGTCATGGCGCTGGGGCACGGTCACCCCGAGGTCCTCAAGGCCGCCCACGAGCAGATCGACAAGGTGACCCACACCCTGGACATCCCCACGC
>CAZERC010000094.1:0-1584 GCA_964515395.1 uncultured Synergistaceae bacterium
AATCGTGAATCCAGATGAAGTCGTCCTCACGGCTGTGTCGTGAAACGACACGGGCAAATTTTTCGTTGACATGTCGATAGGCTTTCCAATATTCGGGATCGAAGTTGCACCGGCTCTGAAGGTCATGAAAAAGCGGCCAGATCACCTCGTTGGAAAAACCGTAGTAGTACTTGGAAACCTCTTCCGGCTTGAGCCGGACGGGGAAGGTCCTGTACCCGGCTTCCTTCGATGCGGGGCCGAGGATCTGACGCAGGGTGTCAATGCCGATATGTTCCGTCGTTCCGGTCCAGCCGATCCAGATGCCTCCGCGGTTTTTGAGGATGGGATTCAGAGCGGACACGAGGCCGCCGGAAGACGGTGTCACCTCCCATTTGTTACCTTGCTTCTCCAGTTTGAGGGGCAGCCTGTTGGAAACTATGATGAATCGGTTTCTGTGTTTTTCAGCCACAGGCGGTCACTCCTTTCGGGATTGAGGTACCGTTCCGGTTCGTCTGTCCGTATGAGGCTTTTGAGCGGTTGCCTGGCATGAAACGATACCTTCTGGAGCCGGACCGTAATACTCGGCGGAGAACTCTGGCACGGCATCAGGACGTTGTCGGGGACAATGCAATCAGGATCGGGGAGGTTGAGAAATCGGGCAAAGTGTCCGTTTTTTCTGCCGGACTCTGGTAGAATCTTCAAAGGCTTCCGCCACAATGGGTCGGGCTCTGAATATTACAAAACTATTATAATACATTATGCCGGAACCGTGAAAAATAACTGGAGAACCTGGGGCGCAAGGCGGTGAAAGGGGTTGCGAAAATGCCTGCCAAGGGGAACAAAACCCACGAAATCTCCGCTATGAGGGAAGCTGCAGCGGAAAAAGCCATGATGTTGGTCAAAAGCGGCATGATCCTTGGTCTCGGAACGGGGGCGACAGTGGAGATATTCCTCTCGAAATTGTCCTGTGCCCTGAAAGAAGGGCGTTTGGTCGATGTCTGGGGAGTTCCTACCTCGGAAAGAACCGCCGCGGAGGCCCGCAGGCTGTCCATTCCACTGACGGACCTTGATGACAGGGGCGTAAAGCTGTGTATTGATGGAGCCGACTGCGTCACCCCGGACCTGACTCTCGTAAAAGGGTATGGAGGCGCCTTGCTCAGGGAAAAAATCCTTGCCGCCTCGGCCCGGGAATTCGTTGTCATCGCTGATGAAGGGAAACTTGTCGAGAAAGCTGGAGGACCGGGATTTCCCATTCCGGTGGAAATCGAACCTTTCGGATTCATATGGACCATGAAACGCCTTTTTGAGACCTGCGGGAAACCGGAGCTACGGCGTGATGAAAATCGGAACAGGGCATTTCTGACCGATGGCGGCCACTACATTGTCGATGTTCAGACGGATCCCATCACCGACGCTGCGTGGCTGGAAGCCCGAATCAGGAGCATCCCCGGCGTGATCGAGACCGGCCTTTTCTGCGGCCTGGCGGACAGGGCCTTTCTTGGGGCGGCTGACGGCGTCCACGAGATCCGGCGACCAGGGAGATAGGCGGTCGTCATGTATTTCGTCGGGATTGCGATGGTACTTTGCTCAGCGGCATTCTTCGGG
>CAZERC010000095.1:0-1561 GCA_964515395.1 uncultured Synergistaceae bacterium
ACTCACGAGAGCGGCAAAATCGGAAAATAATCCGTGAAGCCGTTTCAAACCCGCCGTCGAGGTAGATTGCACCGATAACGGCTTCCGCCGCATCAGCAAGAATCGAAGGACTGCGACGACCTCCACTCCTGGCAAGCCCCTTTCCCAGTCTGATCCGGGAGTCGAGTTGCATTTCGAAAGACCAGTCGGCGAGAGTCTTTTCACAGACAAGCTTCGCTCTTTTTCGACTGAGATCGCCTTCAGAATCATCAGGGTAAGACTGCCAGAGATAATGGGTCACGGCCAGTTGTAAAACTGCGTCACCAAGGAATTCGAGGCGTTCGTTTGAATAATCCAGCCCCTCCTCGTTTGAAAAGGAAGCATGAGTGAGAGCTTTTTCAAGGTGACCAACATCGGAAAAAGTATAGCCGAAAACTTTTCTGTTTTCGTCCAATTCGGCTTCATTCCCTGTAGGATTCTACGGCAAGGACCGCATTGTGTCCGCCGAAGCCAAAACTGTTCATAAGGAAACGATCTATGTATTTTGCCAGCGGGTTCCCGGCTGGTACAACATTGACAGGACATTCGGGGTCTATTTCATTGCAGTTTCTTGTCGGATGTACGATGCCTTCAACGACGGACTGCAGGGCAGCGATCAGTTCAAGAGCGCCTGCCGCACCAAGGCAGTGTCCTATCATGGATTTTGTCGAATTGACCAGCACTGCGTCGGTGGCTTCTCCGAAAGCCTTGCGTATCGCAAGTGCTTCCATTCTGTCATTCAATGTCGTCGATGTTCCGTGTGCATTGATAAGCTGGACATCTTCCTTTCGCCATCCGGCTTTCTCGACTGCCTGCACCATGGCTTTGGCGGGAGTCAGGGCCTCAGGGTCCGGTGCCGTTATGTGGTAGGCATCGCAATTTGACCCAAAGCCCTTTACCTCTCCGTAAATTTTCGCTCCCCTGTTTTTCGCATGTTCCAGTTCCTCGAAGACAAGCACGCCGGCACCTTCACCCATGACGAAACCGTCCCTGTGGATGTCGAAAGGTCGCGAAGCATGACTCGGATCATCATTTCGTGTCGAAAGAGCTTTCATGGCTCCGAATCCTGCTACGGCGACAGGTGTGATCGCCGCTTCAGCTCCCCCGGCGAGGAGAATGTCTGCGTCATCTCTCATGATTGCATGATAGGCTTCGCCCATGGTGTGTGTGGCTGTAGCACATGCTGTCACAACGCATATGTTCGGCCCCCTGGCCTTGAACCGGATGGCCACATAGGCTGCCGGCATATTGCTGAGCATCATGGGAACGTAGAAGGGACCGACACGGGCAGGACCTTTTTCCATGAGGACCTTTGTGCCCTCGTAATTCGTCGAAATGCCCCCTTCTCCGCTTCCGATGTAAACGCCGAAACGGTCGGGATCGACGGAATCGGTGTCGAGGTCTGCATCCCTCACGGCAAGATCAGCTGCAGCGACAGCGAACTGGATAACCCTGTCCGCCCGTCGCGCTTCCTTGCGTTCCATCCATTTATCAGGTTTGAAATCCCGGACTTCGGCCGCTATGCGTGAGGTGAAATCCGAAG
>CAZERC010000096.1:0-1560 GCA_964515395.1 uncultured Synergistaceae bacterium
ACGACCTCCTCGGCCAGGTCTCCAAAAGCCTTCGCCCCCGCGCTGGAGGCGTCGTAGTAGTAAATCGGCTTGCCGAAGCTCGGTGCCTCGGAAAGCCTGATGTTCCTGGGGATAATGGTTTCGAAGAGGGCCTTTTTGAACTGTGTTCTCACTTCTTCAGCGACCTCCCTGGCCAGATTCGTCCGGGAATCGAACATGGTGAGCACCACCCCGTCGAGTTCGATCTCCTCGTTGAGATATCTCCGCACGAGGGTCACCGTGCGCATGAGCTGGCCGACGCCCTCCAGGGCAAAATACTCGCACTGTATCGGAACCAGCAGGCTGTCAGCCGCGACAAGGGCGTTCACCGTCAGAAGCCCGAGCGACGGGGGGCAGTCGATAAAGCCGATATCAAAATCCTTGAAGGCGTTCTTGTACCTGGCAAGCCGTGTTTCCCGGCTCATGACGCCGGCAAGCTCCACCTCCGCCCCGGCAAGGTCCAGTGTCGCCGGAAGCAGCCATACGCCTTCCCAGGAAGTTTCCAGGATCACGTCGGGAGGCTTGGCCTTGTCGAGAATCAGGTGGTACATGTTCTTTTTCAGATTCTTGGCGTCCACCCCCATGGCGCAGGTGCTGTTACCCTGGGGGTCGATATCCATGAGCAGGACTTTCCAGCCCCGCCTTCCGAGCTCGGCGGCAAGATTGACACAACAGGTCGTCTTGCCGACGCCTCCTTTCTGGTTCGCGACAGCGACGGTCTTCAACAGGGGTCACCTCCACCAATGCTGCTTCTGGGCCCGGCCGGGCCTGCGGGGGAACCGGTCCGGACAGTGTCCCGATTTTTTCCACAGGGCAAGAAAAAGCTCCCTGCCGCCGTGGCTGTATGGGCGCAATACGGGCGTTTCCAACCCAAGTCCGTCCCATTGCGCCCCGATTTCCTCGATTTCGTCGCGAACCTTCGGTCCCTTGAAACACACAAGCCGACCACCCGGTGCAACCAGCGGGGACATGTATTCGGCGACGACGCCAAGATGCCCCACGGCCCGGCTTGCGGCAACGGTAAAGCTCTCGCGGCTTTGCGCCGCCAGCTGCTCCGAACGGACGCATTCAACGAAAACGTTTTCCAGTCCGAGTTCACGTGCAATCTCCCTCAGGGCACTGCACTTTTTTTTGACGCTTTCCAGAAGGACCACGGTCAGACGGGGACGGCACACCGCCCAGACAATGCCCGGAAGCCCCCCACCGCTGCCCACATCCACGGCGCGCCCGGTTTCGGGGACTAAGGGCAGGGAAAAGGCGCAGTCCAGAACATGTTCTTTCCATATGGCATCGGGGTCCCTCGGCCCCGTCAGTCTCGCGGAACGGTTCATGGAGGCGAGAGTGCGGGCATAGGCGTCGAGGACATCACCATGTGCAGTGAGATCGTCAGCGATTTCTTCGAAAAGGATCCGCCCCTGTGGGGAAATACCTGCCACCGCCCTCCCGTTTTACCCTGCATCAACGGTATAATAGCATTCCGGAGGGTTCTTCGCACGGAAGACCCGAAAGACAGCCTCTTTCATCCCGGTGGGCTTCATCGGA
>CAZERC010000097.1:0-1512 GCA_964515395.1 uncultured Synergistaceae bacterium
ACTGCGGTGTGTAACCGTGGGAGAGTAGGTCGCCGCCGGGAACCTTTCCTTTTTTGTCTTCTTTCTCTCCTTCCGCCGCACCGAATCACGGCACGGCGGCATGAAGCCCCGGGACAATCGTCCCGGGGCTTTTGTCTTTTGCATCGCCGCAAAGGCCGCAGGAGCCGCGCAAACCCTTGCGCAGGCCGCAAAAGTGAGAGAAGATGAATGAAAGCCACCGGAGCGTAAGGAAAGAAGCTTGTTGCGAAAGTTTTATGTCATAATGTCCCCGGCATCAAGGATGTCAAGGACAAACCTGTGAGGTGCCTTTGATGGCAGAGGAATGCGAAAGACACTCCGATGAAAACCCCAAAACGGCCGAAAACAATGCAGAGGGACAAAATAACCGGCAAAACGGCCACAACGACAGGCCGCCGCGCCTCAAGCTGGGAGACCTGCTCGTACAGTCGGGGATGATAACGGAAGAACAACTCGAGGAAGCGCTCAGGAGCCAGACGCGGTCCAAAAAACGCCTTGGCTGCATCCTGGTGGAAAAGGGTTTCCTGACGGAATGGCAGCTGGCTGAGGTATTGAGCCGCCAGATAAAGGTGCCTCTGGTGTCACTTGCGCGTTACAGGCCCATGGGAGAGGCATTGAAACTGATCCCGAAAAACGTCGCCAAGCGTCTGGAACTGTTGCCTCTGGCCCTGCTGGACAACAACAGGCTCATGATCGCCATGGCTGATCCCCTCAACGTGCTTGCCATAGATGAGGTGAAGATCCTGACGGGCATGGAACTGGAGATCGGGATTGCCACGCCCTCGGAGATCGAACGGGAACTGGACAAGTTCTACGAAGTCCAGGGATCGCTGGAGGAAGCCATCGTCGAGGTCGTCGAGACCGAATCGGGTGAGATGGATCTCGACCGGGAAGAACGGATGGCCGGAGCGGACGACGCCCCCGTGGTAAAGCTGGTGAACACCATTCTCGAGCAGGGGGCGAAAGAGGGCGCTTCGGACGTGCATATCGAACCCTTCGAAAAGGTCACCCGGGTCCGGTTCCGCGTCGACGGGGCCCTCTACGACGCCCTGGATTTTCCCAAGAAGCTTCACCCCGCCGTTTGCTCGAGGATCAAGATCATGGCCAACATCGACATTTCCGAAAAGCGAAGACCCCAGGACGGCCGTATCCTCATCAAGGCGGCCAACAGGAAGATCGATCTTCGTGTCTCCACGCTGCCGACCATTTACGGGGAGAAGGTCGTCCTGAGGCTCCTGGACCAGGCCAACGCCATGGTCGGGCTCGAAAAGCTGGGGCTTTTCCCCGAGGAACGGGAGGTCCTGGACGACATGATCCACAGGCCCTACGGCATCGTGCTGGTCACGGGCCCGACGGGGAGCGGAAAATCGACAACCCTCTATTCCTTGCTGGAACAGATCAGCAAACCCGAGGTCAATATCATCACCGTCGAGGACCCCGTGGAATACACCATGACGGGCATCAACCAGGTCCAGCTCAACGAAAAGGCGGGGC
>CAZERC010000098.1:0-1511 GCA_964515395.1 uncultured Synergistaceae bacterium
GTACCAGTCTCTGGACCGTCAACACGAAGATCTCCGGATTCGACCTCGCCGGCGTTACAAACGATGCCTTCGACCTGGAGGGGAAAATCACGGGAAAAGGAGACCTGGAGCTGAAGCTCGAACACGGCGAGTCCATGGCCATGCCCCTCAGAGGCCAGGGACGCTTTTCCGCCGAAAACGGGGAGATTTCGGGGTTCAAAGCCACCCAGGCCCTGACGTCGGCCTACGGCGGGACGGGAATTCTCTACAGCAGAGTCGATTCCAGTTTCGCCCTGGGCGGCAACATGCTGAGCCTGTTACCGGGGAGCCGCATGACGGCTCCGCCCAAAGACCCGCTGTACCGGTACATGTCCGTCGACGGCACCTTAGGCTTTTCCTCGAGCCTCGACCTGTACTGCAGCGGGAACGTCAATGTCCAGGCTTTGAGTACCTTTTTCAGCGCCCTGGAAGGCCTTCTCGGTTCAGAATCCCTTGACCCGCAAAGAATGCTTGAAAACATGCTGGGAGGGTTCCTTGGCGGCATTTCAAAAAAGGACTTCCGCGACGTCAGTTTCGAAATCAACGGCAGCTGGGAGAATCCCGTCATAACGAACCTCAAGGTAGACGTCCCGGAAAAAAGGGTGGACCCGATTCCTTCAGCGGGAGATCACGAAAGGAAAGACGATGAACGGAAGCTTGAAATCGAAATACCCACCGGTGGAGCAACCGGTGATGGAGACTCCGTCGGGGACCAGATCAAGCAGCAGATACTGGAGCAGATTTTCAACATTGATAATTGATAACTGAAGTAAAACCCAAAAACACGGAATGCAAGAAGGGGCCTTTAAAGGCCCCTTCTTTTTTTTGCATTACCTTATATCAACTGTTGTGCCAGGTTTTGAGGATTCCTTCAAGTCTTTCGTGGTCGATATTCCCGCCGGAGATCACAACCCCGACCTTGCGGCCCCAGGCCGAGAGGCGGCCCGAAAGCAGGGCGGCCACACCAACGGCACCGGCTCCCTCGACGACCTGGTGGTGTTCCCGGTGCAGCCAGGCGATGGCCCGGGCGATATCCTCCTCGGTGACGGCGATGAATCCGGCGACGCGCCGCCGCGCAAGGTCCAGCAGGCTTTGCGGGATGGACCCGGTCAGCCCGTCTGCCAGGGAATCGCCATATTCCACCTCCACGACGCGCCCCTTCGGCCAGGACACGACGTAGGGTTGGGAAGCCACGGACTGGACGCCCCAGATCTCCACCTGGGGCCTTAGGGTCTTCGCCGCCAGGGCCACGCCTGAAATCAGGCCGCCGCCTCCGGCGGGCACTATAACCATGTCCAGTTCCGGCTCCTCCAGAAACATTTCAAGCCCCACCGTTCCGGCCCCGCTGACGATCCAGTGATCCTCGAAGGAGGAAACATAGGTCATCCCCTCTTTTTTCTCAAGCTCATGGGCCGCATCCTCGGCGTCATCGTAGAACCTGCCCGACACCCTGAGGTCCACCCAGTCGCCGCCGAGACGCCGGATGGCCTTTT